>CAJXMH010000004.1 GCA_913056345.1 uncultured Flavobacteriales bacterium
GCATTTTTTCATGGCTCACAACGGCCCTGGCTATGGCAAGTGCGGGATTTTGAAACCGAATCTTTGTCCGCCAGACCGAATGTTATTTAGTTGTAATATCTTCATTTTTAAGCAGTCAGCCCGCATTTGCTATAGCCGATGTTGTGGCACGTATTTCTTTTTTAATTCCCATGTTGTACCATCTAGTTTCTCCCATTTCAAATATCCTTCTGAGTAGCTCCAATAAACTCTTTGAACATAATTCTCTCTCTCGGAATATTCTCCGTTAGTATCTTCTAATACTAGAACATCATTAAAAGTCCCAAAAGGAACAGTCAGTTTTATTTGTTCCTTTTCTTGAAGTTTTTCAAGTTCATATGGCTCTCCATAAAACCATGAGTTTTTTGCCGCAAGTAAGAAACGTATTGTCGTTGGAAAATCTTTTGTCCGTGCTTCTAGTTCGAAAAAGTTGTTAGTCAGGTATCGGTCGTAATTGGGGTCTGTATGTCTCACACTTATTTCGATGTTTTGATTTTTGGTAAAAACGGGTAATTCAGTTCCGTGTCGTGTAGGATGAAGTTCATTTATTACATCGAGGATAAAAATTGTGTCAGTGTCGCCCGTTTTCGAAGTGAATACTAATACTTCGCCTTTTTCGTAAGGATTCCATTTTTGTTCGGCTTCTTCTAAATTGGTCGTACAAGAAGCAAGAGTCAAAATGATGGGTAGTATTAGAAGTAAGTGCTTCATTTTTATATGTGCCACAACGTTTAGTATATAGCAAGTAGAGCAGTAGAAAGCAAAAAACTTTCAGGTTTGTAATGAGCCAAAACGTTGTATTTTGTTTTTAATTTATTCATTCTTAAAAGCCAAATCAATGATTTGGCGGTGTTGGTAAATGACACGGAACTTTCGTAAACCACTGAATGCCCTATTTGCTATATACCGTGTTGTGCTTAGTTTTTTATTTGTTCAATTGCTAAATCATTTATTAGTTCCTCAATTGAATGATAGCTTTGATTCATTACTTTATTCAAAATCAATTCAGCATTTCTTCTAGTATAATCAATACCATTACAATCTAATGCGCACGTAATAGACCAAGGGTTTGACCAAAAAACAAAATTCTTAGTACTTTTTATAGTAGCTCCACATTTTGGATAACAGCAGGAAAGAAGCATGACTCTCTCAGATTCAAATTTTGATATTGAATCTGTCATGGAAACAGGGTAAATGTCAAAAGATATTTTAGGAGTTATCTTCATTGTTCCATCTTTAGAGTGGACATATTCTTTTCTTCTTAAAATCAGTGTTCCAATTTTTTTGTCATTAACCGTGTCTTTGGAAAAGCTAAATTCCCACAAATTAAGAGAATCAACATTTTGTTCATGAGTCATGTCAAAATCTTGGGCATGTATTTCCAAAACATTTAAAAAAACTAAAAATATTATTATAAGTTTTTTCATTCTTGATAATTAAGCACAACAAGTAAATATGTCGCATTAATGCAACATATTTACCTTATAGCTGTAGTTTTTTTAGTGTTTAATGTGCTGTTAATTAGTATTTTATATTGTTTTTTGAGTTGTTGCCTTTCTCAAATAAAATAACTGATTATAAGCGTTTATAAGCATTTGTAAACGTTTATTGTCGGCTATCTTGCGGCTTTTTCATTGCCATGCAAAATACAAAAAAATCATAATTAAACCCTTCTTTCACAAGGCTTTAAAAAAGCGCGAAAAGTAAAACGAATCGGCTAGGGAAGGGCTAGGCTTTTTTGAGCTCCGCAATAGTTCCTAGTGGATCAGCGGCTTTAAATACAGCGCTTCCGGCTACTAGAATGTCAGCTCCCGCCGCTACTAGCTGAGCGGCATTGTCAGTACCTACGCCGCCGTCAATTTCAATTTTACAAGTGGAATTAGCGGCCAAGATCATTTCTTTTAAGCGGCGCACTTTGTCGTAAGTCTTTTCTATAAAGCTTTGTCCGCCAAAACCGGGGTTTACCGACATCATGCAAACCAGGTCAATCTCTTCAATTACATTTTCTAGCAGCTCTACTGAGGTATGTGGATTTAAAGCCACCCCTGCTTGCATGCCTGCTGCTTTGATCGCTTGTATGCTGCGGTGTAAATGCGGGCAAGCTTCGTAGTGCACGGTTAAAATATCTGCTCCGGCAGCCTTAAAGTCTTGAATGTAACGGTCCGGTTGCTCGATCATTAAATGCACATCAAAGGGTTTTTTGGCATGCGGTTTTATGGATTTCATGATCGGCATTCCAAAAGAGATGTTGGGCACAAACATGCCATCCATTACGTCAATGTGGTAGTAATCGGCATCGCTATTATTGATGATTTCACAAGCTGACAGTAAGTTAGAGAAGTCAGCAGCTAAAATAGAGGGGGCAATAAGGCTAGGCATGGAAATTTTTGAGCAAAATTAGCTAATCAAAAAGCAATAGCTTAACCTAAATAGGCTTTTAATATTTTGCACTTGCCATTTACTTTCAATCTGCGTACTGCCTTTTCCTTGATCTGCCTTACTCTTTCACGCGTGAGTTGAAAAAGCTCACCAATTTCTTCTAAGCTATGGGCTCTTCTGCCATTTAAACCAAAAAAGAGACGTACGATCTCAGCTTCTCGGGCAGGAATAGATTCTAGTAAATGCTCTATTTCATCGCTCAGCGACTCATTGATCAGCTTTTTATCCGGATCAGGGGTGTCTTCATTCGACATCAGCTCGTACATGTTGCTGCTGTCCTCATCATTAGAAACCGGAGCATCCATGGAAACATGCCTGCGGCTGTTTTTCATGGAAACCTTAATGTCGGCTTCAGGTAGGTCAAGACAAGCCGCAATTTCATGCTCAAGCGGCTCTCTTTCGTATTCTTGTTCTAGCTCATTAAAGGTTTTCCTTACTTTATTGATTGCCCCAATTTTATTCAGCGGTAAGCGCACAATGCGCGATTGTTCGGCCAAAGCCTGCAGGATAGACTGGCGAATCCACCAAACGGCATAGGAAATGAATTTAAAACCCCTTGTTTCATCAAAACGCTGGGCAGCTTTGATCAAACCCAAATTGCCTTCATTGATCAGGTCAGGTAAGCTTAATCCTTGGTTTTGGTATTGCTTCGAGACAGAGACCACAAACCTCAAATTAGCTTTGGTTAAGCGCTCTAAAGCTGCTTGGTCTCCCTGCTTGATCTTGATGGCAAGTTCAACTTCTTCTTCAGCAGTAATTAGGTCAACTTTGCCAATTTCATGTAAATAGCGGTCAAGCGATACCGTTTGTCTGTTGGTAATGCTTTTGGTGATCTTGAGTTGTCTCATTTCCCTGTTTTTGGTTAGTGTAGTAAGTAGTAGATAGTCTAGTTTTGGAAACTAGGCACCTATAAATATAGCCAAAAATCACGCTCAGATTGATTTTCAGGGAAACGTTTTTGAATTGGGCTGCTTACAAATAAAAAAAGCCCGCCTTTGGGCGAGCTTTTTTCGGGATTGTTTTTTGCTTAATTGTTGCGCTCAGGCTTTGGTAGTAATGCCTTTCTGGAAAGCTTGAACTTTCTGGTTTTAGGATCAATCGAAACCAATTTCACTTTCACCATTTGTCCTTCTTGCAATTCATCACCCACGTTTTCTACACGGTGATGCGCAATTTCAGAAACGTGCAACAAGCCATCTTGACCTGGTAAAACTTCAACAAAAGCACCAAAAGGAACAATTGACTTCACTTTACCTTCATAGGTTTCACCTTCTTCAGGTACTGCTGTAATGGCTTTGATTCTAGAAATAGCAGCATCAGAGCTTTCTTGGTTATTGGAAACAATATCGATCACTCCTTTACCATCAATTTCTTCAAGCACAATTTCTGCACCTGTTTCCTCTTGAATAGTTTGAATGATCTTTCCGCCTGGTCCAATCACCGCTCCAATCATTTCTTTTGGAATGGTTAATTGTACAATTCTTGGCGCATTTGCTTTGTAATCTGCTCTTGGTGCATCCATGGTTTTATTCATCTCACCTAAGATGTGCATTCTGCCATCCTTGGCTTGATTCAAGGCTTCTTCTAAAACTTCAAAAGAAAGGCCTTTGATCTTGATGTCCATCTGACAAGCTGTGATTCCGTCTTTAGTTCCGGTCACTTTAAAGTCCATATCACCTAAGTGATCTTCATCACCTAAAATATCAGAAAGTACTGCATAGTCATCACCTTTTGAGATAAGACCCATGGCAATACCTGAAACAGACTTTTTCAATTTAACTCCTGCATCCATTAAGGCTAAAGCGCCTCCACATACAGATGCCATAGACGAAGAACCGTTAGATTCTAGAATGTCTGAAACCACGCGGATGGTGTAAGGGTTTTCAGTGCCCGTTGGAATCATAGGCTTCAAGGCTCTCATAGCCAAGTTACCGTGTCCAATTTCTCTTCTTCCCGGACCTCTGTTTGGTCTTGCTTCACCAGTTGAGAAAGAGGGGAAATTGTAGTGCAGGATGAATTTTTCAGAATCGGTGATCAAGGTACGATCAACTCGCTGCTCATCCATTTTACTTCCTAAGGTTACAGAAACCAAAGATTGTGTTTCACCTCTGGTAAAAATAGCAGAACCGTGTGAGCCGGGTAAGTAATCTACCTCACTCCAAATTGGTCTGATCTCAGTAGTTTGTCTACCATCTAATCTTACTTTCTCCTTCAGTACTACATCTCTTACTGCCTCTTTTTGTACGTCGCCAAAATACTTTTTCAATAAAAAGCCATTGGAACTCACAAAATCATCCTCAAGGGTTTCAATAAAAGCATCTTTAACTGCCTTAAAGTCTGCCCCTCTTTGGTGTTTATCGGCCATGCCTTTTTTGGCTATAGCATAATACTTATCGTAGGCAAAATCATGAATCTTTTGTTTCAGCGCTTCGTCTGACTTTTCATGATCGTAAGCTCTTTTAGTTTTTGCTTGTTCAACTTGTGCCGCTAGGTCATTTTGCATCTTGCACTGTGCCTGAATGGTTTTATGCGCTTCTTTGATTCCTTCAAGCATTTCTGCTTCAGAAACTTCAGACATTTCGCCTTCTACCATAACTACACTGTCCATAGTACCGGCAACCATCAGGTCAATGTCTGCCTCGTTTAGCTCATCCAAGTTTGGATTGATTCTCCATTCACCTTTGATTCTTGCTACCCTCACTTCTGAGGTTGCTTCTTCAAATGGAATGTCTGAAACCATAATAGCAGCTGAAGCAGCCAAACAGGCTAGTGAGTCAGTTGCTACATTTTCTTCTGCTGAGATCAGTGAGATCGCTAAAATGGTGCTTGCGTGAAAGTCACCAGGGAAAAGCGGTCGTAAAGCACGGTCTACTAATCTAGATACAAGTACTTCTCCGTCAGAAGGTCTGCTTTCTCTTTTGAGAAAACCACCCGGAAAACGGCCAATTGCTGAAAATTTCTCTCTGTAATCTACCATTAAAGGTAAAAAGTCTACATCTTCTCCTGCCTCTTTTTCGGCTACCACAGTGGCTAAAAGCATGGTGTCACCCATTTTTAAAACTACTGCTCCATCTGCTTGCTTGGCAAGTCTGCCGGTTTCGATACTAATTTCCCGACCATCGGGAAGGTTAATTGATTGTGTTATTGCTTGTGTTGACATATGTTGTTTTTTGTCTTTGTCATTTTAAAAAATAGAAAAGGGGGACGCCTTTCAACTGTCCCCCTCTCCTGAAAATTATTAATAAGCTAATGCTGTTTGAGCTTGCATTATTTTCTAATGCCCAACGCTTTGATTAGCTCTCTGTATTTTACGATATCTTTATTTTTTAAGTAATCTAGAAGTTTTCTTCTTTTACCAACCATCGTTACCAACGCTTTTTCTGTAGCGAAATCTTTTTGGTTTGATTTCAAATGTTGGGTTAAGTGGTTGATCTTTTCTGTGAATAGTGCAATTTGACCTTCAGTTGATCCTGTATTGGTTTTACTAGAACCAAACTTTTCAAAAATGCTCTGCTTTTTCTCGCTAGTAACTGCCATGTTATTTGTCTTCCTTAATTTTTGAGGGTGCAAATTTAGATAAAATTATTTAGTATGTCCCTCATTTTTAAACAATCTTATTAGTTGACTCATTTTTTCTTTTAAGTTCTTCCGTTCCACAATAAAATCAAGGAAACCGTGATCAAGCAAAAACTCAGATCGTTGGAATCCTTCAGGAAGGTCTTTACCAATGGTTTCTTTTACCACCCTAGGGCCCGCAAATCCGATCAATGCTTTTGGTTCAGCAAAGTTCAAATCACCCAGCATAGCGAAAGAGGCGGTAACACCTCCGGTTGTAGGGTCTGTTAAAAAGGAGAAGTAGGGCAATTTCGCATCTGCTAATTGAGTCAATTTAGCGGAGGTTTTAGCCATCTGCATCAAGGAGAATGCAGCTTCCATCATCCTTGCTCCACCTGATTTGCTGATCATCATAAAGGGCATATCATGCTTGATGCAGTAATCGATGGATCGTGCAATTTTTTCGCCTACTACTGAGCCCATAGATCCGCCAATGAAACTAAAGTCCATAGCTGCAACCATTAGCTTTTCACCATTCACTGCACCATGAGCAGTTCTGACTGCATCTTTTAAATGGGTTTTCTTTTGAGTAGCCTTAATTCTGTCCTTATACTTTTTGGTGTCTGAAAACTTTAGCGGATCGGCAGAGGAGAGGTTCTTATTGATCTCTGAATATTTTCCTTCGTCGAACAAGATCTGAAAATAGCCCTCTGAGCTTATGCGTTCATGATGACCACATTCGTGGCAAACACTCAAATTATTTCTGTGATCTTCTTGTGGAATTACGGTATTGCAACTTGGGCATTTATACCATAATCCTTCAGGGGTCTCTTTTTTATCCTGAGTAGGGGTTAAGATTCCCTCTTTTATTCGCTTAAACCAACCCATTTTTCTATTCCCGTTTTCGCTCATAAAATTTAGCTAATGCTAATTTCTTCTGCAAGGTAAACATCTTGAATGGCGTTCAAAAGTTCCACCCCTTCTTTCATTGGTTTTTGGAAGGCTTTTCTTCCTGAAATCAAACCGTGTCCACCTGCTCTTTTGTTAATTACAGCAGTTGTAACCGCAGCACTTAAGTCTGAGGCACCAGAGCCGGTTGAAGCTCCACCGGAGTTGATCAAACCTGCCCGACCCATGTAACAATTGGCTACTTGGTAGCGGCAAAGATCAATTGGATGATCACTGCTTAGCTCTGAATAAACTTTATCGTGGGTTTTACCGAAATCTATTGCGGTGTACCCGCCATTGAGGGTTGGTAATTTTTGTTTGATGATATCAGCTTGGATGGTAACACCTAAGTGATTTGCTTGCGCTGTAATATCTGTAGCGGTATGGTAGTCTTTACCGTCTTTTTTGAAATCGCTGTTTCGCAAGTAGCACCATAAAATGGTAGCCATTCCTAATTCATGCGCTCTTTCAAAAGCTTCTGCTATTTCTACAATTTGGCGGTTACTATCGTCAGAACCAAAATAGATGGTCGCACCTACAGCAGTTGCGCCAAGGTTCCACGCTTCATCTACCGAACCAAAAGAAATTTGAGAAAAAGTATTGGGGTAAGTGAGCAGCTCATTGTGGTTCAACTTAACCACAAATGGAATCTTATGGGCATATTTTCTAGAAACTGAAGCCAACACACCAAAGGTTGAAGCCACTGCATTACAACCACCTTCAATTGCGAGTTTTACAATGTTCTCTGGGTCAAAATAAATGGGATTCGGTGCGAAAGAAGCTCCCGCTGAATGCTCGATTCCTTGGTCAACCGGTAAGATCGAAACGTAGCCACTTCCACCCAATCTACCATGATCGTAAATGGCTTGCAAGCTTCTAAGAACTTGAGGGCTTCTGTTGGAAGCTCCAAAAGCACGATCAACAAAATCAGAACCAGGTAAGTGCAATAGCTCCTTACTGATGGTTTGACTCTTGTGCTCTAAAAGTGACTCTTTTTGGTCGCCCAATAGCGACTCTATTTTTGATAATGACATGCTAATTATGGTTAATTAAAACGTGGGCAAAGCTAATAAAATTTGCCGCTCTAGAACAAAGGAGACTTTCTAAAAAGTAGTGCAGGCTATTAAAACGGATAACCAATACCAAAGTTAAGGTTGGTCTCTTGCCATCGCGTTTGAATCAGATAGGGGTTCTTGTTAGAAGGGTCTTTCACAGGCGTGGCAATATCGAATCGGAGAATAAAGAAGGTAAAGTTTAAGCGCAAACCTGCTCCTACTCCCATCGCGGTGCTTCTCCATAAAGATGAAAATTCAAACTCCGTACTTTCTCTGCTGTCTTCTTGTTCTACATTCCAAATGTTGCCGGCATCAACAAATACAGCGCCTTCAAATAGCTTTGAGATTGGAAAGCGGTATTCCAAATTTGTAGTGATCTGCATATTACCAATTTGATCTACATCGCTTTCAGAAGAGTCGGGTAAAGCACCCGGCCCCAGTTCTCTTGCTCGCCAAGCCCGAATGTTATTTGCACCACCTGCAAAAAAGCTTTTCTCAAAAGGCATCGCTTCGCTATTTCCGTACGGAACACCGAGGCCACTCGCCAATCGGTAAACCATTTTTGTTTTGGCATTCAATTTTTGATAATAGCGGAGGTCAAAATCACTTCTAACATATTGTGCATAGCGAATACCAGCGAGCTGTTTGCTACCATCTTCATTTCGCCTCAGGTTCAGGCCTTCGCTAAAAGCATCTATGGAGTTTCCTGCTGATTCTGCGTTTACCCTAAAATAGAGGTAATTTCTGCCTTTTCTCTTTGCCTGATTATTAAAGATGAAGGAGTATTTAAGGGCTAAGATCAAATTGTCGGTGTAAGAGTTTCTCAGAAAAGGGTTATTGATTCCTTCTAACAGCTGCTGAAATTCAGGACTCGGATCCAATTTAATGTAACTCAAGTCAAACGGTTGCAGTATGTGTTTCTTGGTTGAAGTTTCATTCCACGAATAGGCGACAAAGGCAGAGGAAACGTTGCGAACGTAATCGGGTCGCTCTTGATAATTGTAAGAAGCATTAAAAGTAGTACGCGGATTACCTTTTACAGAAAAGCGTTTTTGACTCGCAAACGGGATTAGGAATCGCGGAATTTCAAGGCTTACCTCAGGTCCAAACTCAAAGGTGTTAAAGGGTAAGATTCCACCGCCAAGGTCAAGGTCTCTGTCGCTGTCTTCAGTAAGCAATTGTTGCACTTCTAAACCTCCCCTGAATTTTACATTCAGTCTTTCTGCTCCTTTAAATGTATTCTTATTTTGAAAAGTAAGATTTCCATTAAGACCTAAATTTCCCCCATTGTTTGTTCCTTCTGTTTGAACACTCAAAGATTTTTGTTTGTAGGGCGTTAGGTCAATGTATACTACGAGTCCACTATTTTCAGTTGAGTAATCATCCTCGTATTGAATGCTGACCAAAGAGTAAATGCCAAGTCCACTTAGGTTACTGTAGGTGGCTTCTTGCCTTTCTAAGCTGTAAAGTTGACCCGGTCTAATGGTGATAAGGCGCGCCAAGGTGATTGGTTTTATTTCATAGTTGCCATAATTTTCAAAATAAATGGAATCTACCTGATCTCGATCGGCATTCAGTATCTTATCGCTGAGGTTGTAGTTGGTTCTTACCATTACTTTTCGAATCTGAAAGGGTCGGTGATTTCTTTTTACCAAGGAGTCTGTTCCTTGGTATTTATCTTGAACCTTTTTAATGGCAATGTTTACGTTAGCGGTCTTTTTTCGCTGAAAAGTATCTACTTCAAACAGGATAAATTCCCGAGAGAATTTATAATAGCCATGATTCTTGATCAATTCTTCAAGCCTTTCCCGCTCATCTTTTAAATAGTCAAGGTCAAAAGGGGTGCCGGGCTCAAGCTTTCTATTTGTGCTATCTGACCTCACAATTTGGTCGATCAGGCTGTCTTCAATTGCATAATTCAATTTTGCAATTTCATAGCGCTCACCCTTGTTGACCTGGTAGCGCAATTTTACTTTTTGTTTCTTAAACGTTTTAGCTTCATAACTTACTTCATTGTTGTAATAACCTCTATTGTTTAGGTATTGATGCATGGCTTTCACTGAAGCATCACTCAAACTAGAATCATAAATTACAGGCGGTTCACCAATTTTTTCTTTGATCTTACTCTCTTCCTTATTGTAATAAAGGTTGTAAACCCCTAAATAGATTTTAAAAAGACCTAAAAACTTGCGGTTTGGCTTTTGCTTGCTCAAGCTTAAGAGGTCCTCTTGGAATTTACTGTTTTCACTTTTCAGTTTGACCTTAGAAAGCAGCTTTTGGTCTTCTTTCAAATGTCGAGTAGGTCCACAAGCAAAAAGCATAATGCAGAGAGTAAAAAGGGATAAAACCCTACTTTTGGACAAAGTGCGGAATTGGCATTTCATTTAAACTAAAAGAAAGCACGAATTTAGGCAATATGCAAATCATTAGTCGGTCTCAAGAAAAGTTAGTGCGCTCCTTGGCTAACAAGAAGTATCGAAAGCAAGAAGGCTTATTCATTTTAGAGGGAGAAAAGTTGTTGAAAGAAGCCTTGGATTCTGATTTTGAGCTAGAAATGCTTCTTGCAACTGAAGAAAAAGCAGCAACTTTAGGATTGGAGGATTTCACCATAGCGGATGAGCGTAGTCTGCAAAAGCTCTCGCAACTGAAAACCTCTCCCGGTATTTTGGCTCTGGCAAAAATGAAAGAGCTTACCATTTCAGAGCATGCTGATCTATTTCTGCTTCTGGATGAAGTGAAGGATCCCGGGAACTTGGGAACCATAATTCGATCAGCTGAAGCCTTTGGCGTATCGGCTATCATTTGTTCAGAGCAAACAGTTGACCAATATAACTCAAAGGTTGTGCAGGCTAGCATGGGTTCGATCTTTAGAGTACCTATGCGTTATCAATCACTTAAGGACTTTCTTCAAAGCAAGTCCACCTTGAACCGCTATGCTATTCACTTAAGTGGAACTTCGATCAACCAAAAAACACTTCAGAAGCCTGCCTTATTGGTAATGGGAAGTGAGTCACATGGGGTTTCAGAAGATTTACTGGCTCACGTAAATCAATGTTTGACCATTCCGATGCAGGGTAGGGTAGAGTCGCTCAATGTCTCAGTGGCGACTGCTATTGCGCTTTCAGCTTTTCAGGATTAAGGCTTTTGACGATAGCTTCAGCAGCTTTTACTCCATCAATTCCCGCAGAGACGATCCCACCGGCATAACCCGCACCTTCGCCTGCGGGGTAGAGGTTTGTTATCTCAATATGGTGCATTTGATCTCTTTCTCGCGGAATTTGAACTGGCGAAGAGGTTCTGCTTTCTACACCAACCACCACTGCTTCAGGGCTCAGATAACCCTTCATTTTCTTACCAAATTGACGAAATGCTGCCTTTAAGCGGTGGCTAACGAACTTAGGTAGTATAAGGTCTACTCGCGCTGAGCTGATGCCCGGTTGGTAGGAGCATTTTGGTAAGCTCTCTGATAACTTTCCTTTTATAAAGTCATTTAAGCGTTGTGCAGGAGCAATTTGTCCTTCCTGAGCTGAGTTTACCGCTTGAAAGGCTTTTTGCTCTATTTCCTCTTGCAATCTCAAAGCGGCAAGTGGCCCTGCTTCGACATACTTTTGCCAATCTTTTTCTTCAACGCTAACGACCATACCTGAATTCGCATAGGGGTTGTTTCTCCTAGAGGGCGACCAGCCATTGGTGACGATCTCTGCTTTATTAGTAGCACAGGGAGCAATAATGCCGCCGGGGCACATACAGAAGCTGTATACGCCTTTATCTTCTACTTGCTCAACTAGCTTGTAGGCTGCAGGTGGAAGTAATTCATTGTAGTCAGGGCCATGGTATTGGATCTGGTTGATCAGATCTTGCGGATGTTCCACTCTTACACCTAAAGCAAAAGGCTTTGCTTTTAAAGCGATACCTTTTTGGTGCAGCAGCTCAAAAATATCGCGCGCTGAGTGCCCAGTTGCTAAGATGAGATGCTTTACTGAAACCTTCTTTTTGTGATTAAGCTCTATTGCTTGAACTTGATCCTGCTCAATCTCAAGATCGGTTAGTTTATGGTCAAAATGGATTTCGCCACCTGCCTGAATAATTGCTTCCCGCATGGCTACTATGATCTTCGGTAATTTGTTGGTGCCAATGTGAGGGTGGGCTTCCACTTCGATCTGCGGCTCTGCACCAAAGTCAATTAGCGTGCGGAGTATGGCTTGTACATCTCCTCGTTTTTTTGATCTGGTATACAGCTTCCCATCGGAGTAGGTGCCTGCTCCTCCCTCACCAAAGCAATAATTTGATTCAGGGTTAACTACTTGCTCTTTATTCAATTTAGCTAAATCCCTCCGACGCGCCCTTACGTCTTTTCCTCTTTCATAGATCACGGGTTTGTATCCATGATGGATTAAACTAAGGGCAGCAAACATAGCTGCAGGACCAAAACCGACTAAGTGAATTTCTTCAGCCTGATTTATTGCTTTCAAATTATGAGTTGGGGCAGGTGATTGATAGGGCTCATTAAGGTAGACCTTGAAGCGTAATTGAACCTGAATTTTCTTTTTACGTGCGTCAAGCGAGCGCTTCAACAACTTTACCTTGCTGATCTCTTCTTCTTTTACGCCTAGATTTTTAACAGCAAGCTCCCTCCATTCATCCTCTCTGGGTTCAGCTTCAAAGGGTGCTTTAAAGTCAAAGGTCTTTTGCATAATGCGAAGCTAAACTAAATCTTAATATCTCAGGTCAATAAAGCCATTTTCTAGGCGGCTTATACCACTCTGGCTACCTGTACCAAAGATTTGTCCCTGAAAGGAAAAACGGGCTTTCAGCACCCTATTGGCTGTATCGTTTATTTGCACATGGAAGTCTTGTTGTCTGCCTGTTGTAGATATGGTGTAAGAGCCATAAAGGTTACGAAATACGCCGAAAAAGTTTAGTTGTGTTCCGGTATCTCCTTTCGGGAACCTTAGTTCTAGCACTCTATTGCCAGAATGAAGTTCAAGCTGAAGCCTTGTATCAGAGTAGTCGCTCACATTTTTATAGGTAGTGAAATAGATTATATCGTCTCTGTCGTAGGTTGCGTAAGCTTCACCTGTGGCATTTCCCGGATCTGAATTATCGGCAATCTCAAAAGTTTCTTCCTCGGTTTCGCAGCTTAGCATGCTCATGCATCCTATTAATAAGAACAGTAATAAATGAGGCAGTTTTATCTTCTTGTGTGAAAGGATTTTGTTCATCGTTTATTAATAGTGCGAAAGCTGACAGTGATTTTCGAATCGGTACTTTTGTTTAACATTTTATTTAACAAAAAAAGCATGAAAAGGTTAAGTTTTCTCTTTGTCCTAGGTCTCATTTTTCAATCCTTAAGCACGCAAGCGCAAAGCAAAGATACGCTTACGCTAATGACCTACAATTTGATGTACTACCGTGAAACGACCTCTTTTTGCACCAATTCAAATAATAATGCATCAAGTAAGGACGGCTACATGTCTACCATTATTGGGCATGCTTTGCCTGATATTCTAGTAGTCAATGAGCTTGGTGGAGGAAATGCAGCTTTGAATTCATTTAGGTTGTTAAGCAATGCCTTGAATCAAAATGGCAGAACTTTTTACAATTTTGCTAATGCGGCAAGTAGTGGGAACTTGGCCAATATGATCTATTTTAATAACAATAAGCTTGGCCTACATTCCCAAAGTACCATTACCAATGGAGCCAACGGATTGCCACTTGTGCGCCTGATCGATCATTACATCCTCTATCATAAGGAACCAAGTTTAGCGCAACATCAAGATACGACCTACCTCCACATTCTTGCTGCCCATTTAAAAGCAGGAAGCTCCAATGCCGACGAGCGTGAACGAGCGCAAGCTACCTCCGCCGTGATGACTTATTTAGACAATAATAACATCGATAGCAATGTGTTTTTTATGGGGGATCTTAATCTATACAACTCTTCTGAGCCGGCCTACCAAGACTTGATCAATTACACCAATGCGAATTACCGCTTTAGAGATCCTGTTAATGCTCCGGGTAATTGGGGCAGTACCGCTTATGCCTCTCTTCATACTCAGAGCACTAGAACATCTGGCGGTTGTTTTGCAGGAGGTGGTATGGATGACCGTTTTGACTTTATTCTGGCTTCAGACGGGGTAATCAACCAGCAGAACAGGGTGGGATATTTATCCAATACCTACAGAACCCTTGGTCAAGATGGTAGGCGCTATAACAACAGTCTGATCTTTCCAACAAACAATTCCGCTCCTACGGCTGTGATTAATGCCCTGTATAATATGAGTGACCATTTGCCGGTTTTGCTCGATGTTGAGGTGCTTGGTCCTCAAACTACCAATTTGTATTCTGAGGAACTAGCAAATGAAATCAAATTCGTTAATCCCAATTCAGGTGACTTGAATATCCAATTGGGAAGCGCGAACAACTTGGTTGAGGAAGTTCAAATACAGAATATGTCGGGTCAAACAGTTGGCCTTGTTCAACATAGGGGAGAAGCTAAATTTAAGATGGACATCCACGATCTTCCAAACGGAGTTTACTTTGTCAACTTTCTTTTCAACAATGGCAATCAAATTGTTAAAAAGTTAATAAAGATTTAACATTTCTGATAGCCAATTTGATAAGCTGTTTCTCAATTTTGCGGTCTAAAGTCAAGGCACCTATTCTGATTCGAAAATGTAGGAATTGATAAACGGCGGACAGTTGAAATACGCATTTTTTTAGCCCTAAATGAAGAGGTTTTTAATTACGCTGATTGTCTTAACGAGTGGTAAGTTGTTTGCTCAGTCTTTTGAGGAAAAAGTTACCTCAGCCTCTAACGTTCGTTTGTCTGTAACGAATGTAGGTACCTTCGGAAATGCTTTTCGGGGTTACCGAGACGGGACTTCAAGAACTTCATGTGAATATCCTGCAGGTTCAGGAACTGAACACTTATTTGAATCGGGTATTTGGATTGGGGCTGACCGTAATGGAACTTTTCTAGTTTCAACTGCTGCCGTAGATGCTCCGCAAGGTTATTCTACTGGTAATTCAGGTTTTGAATTTACAGCTCCTCTTGGTGGAAGATTAGTTGAGCGATCATCTCTTAGAGATAATCCCAACTTTACACCAGAAGCCGTTTCGCATCAAGATTACGTGGCTAATTTCACTGATGCCAACTTAATTATACCTGGCACCCAGATTCCGATCGTTAATCACTTACAGCCTCTTTTTGTTGATGTTGAACTGAGAACGTACAACTTCAACTTTGCATTCAGCGATTTTGTGGTTTTTGTTGATCTTGATATTATTAATCGTGGTAATAACAACGCTAACAATACCTTAGATAGCGTTTATTTTGGCTTGTGGGGCAATACTGTAGTTCGAAACATAAACATTACCCCGCCAGGTTCAGGAGGTGCAGCCTTTTACAATAAAGGTGGAAATGGTTTTGTTGACAGTTTGCACATGGCATTTTGTTATGACTACTCCGGCGATGTGGGCTTTACCAATAGTTACATTGCACAGAAATTCTTAGGTGCCTCAGACAAATTTGGCTTCCATCATCCTAGCTTAGATTCAAGTTTTGAGTCAAATTACAATGCGTGGCAGTTTAATAATCCAGGAACTGGTATTTTTCAGCAACCTTTAAGTACGGCGCAGCAATACTTGAGATTGACCAAAGGAGCAGAGGACGATCCTTGTTGGGATAGCACAGCCTGTCCGGGAGGCTCTTTCATTCAGCAATTGAATAGAGAGGGAAATCGATCTGATCTTGTTTCTGTTGGGCCCTTTAGAAACTTTGAAGTAGGCGATACCATAAAAGTTTCTTATGCTTTTGTGCTAGCGCCGAAGCTAGAAGATGGGAATGCATACACGGATAACACAGCCGGACAAATGCAACAGTTGTTTGCGCATGCAAGAAGAGCGCAAACTGCCTTTTACGGTGAGGACGTCAATCAAAATGGGGTGTTAGATGCAGGAGAAGATAATGATGGAAATGGAGAGATCACACGTTTCATTCTGCCTTCTCCTCCCAATATTCCCAAAACTAAAGTGCTTGTAGCTGATCGAAAAGTAGATATTTTCTGGTCCGATAATGCAGAATTCTCAGTCGATCCAATTTCTCAAACGCAAGACTTTGAGGGTTACCGCTTGTACCTGAGTAAATTGGGATTTGATGTAAGCGGAGTACCTAACCTGCAAGAAGCTTTAGTTCCTCTAGCAGAATATGATATTAAGGGAAATGGATTTGCGAATGAAATTGGTCTTGATGCGGTTCGCTTAAGTCGTCCGATTGGTTTCAATGAGGAGGGAGAAATAATAACAGCTGATTCAGTTTTGGTGATGGATACTACTATTCAAAATAGGGTATTGCAAGACCAATTGGGTAATGATTCAATTGTTATTGACACCTTGGTAGTTCAGCGCTATGACTACTATCTTGATAGTATGGCAAATAGCTTAACTGACAAAACGGTTTATCATTATCAGTATAGCATCAATGAGTTGCTGAACGGTTGGCAGTATGCCGTTGCCTTGTCAGCTTTTGATACTGGAAATGAAGACCAGAATTTATTGCCTTTAGAGTCCTCTTTATTGGCTAATAATTTTAGAGTTTTTACAGGAAAAGAAGCCAATGATGATATGGATGATAACGAGCCCTACGCTTATCCAAATCCCTATTATTTTGGCGCATCTTGGGAGGGAAGAAGTAACTTCCAAGAACAAAGCCGTAAATTGATCTTTGCCAACCTGCCAAGACGGTGTATGATTCGTGTATTTACTCCTGCAGGTGACCTAATTGATGAAATATATCATGATGAGAATTATGATGGAGGAGATATCAGGTGGTTTGACACTTTTGGTGATGAGAACTCAAGTGAAAATCAATTTTCAGGAGGAGAGCATGCTTGGGATCTATTGTCAAACTTCACGCAGATCATCAGCAGGGGAGTCTATATTTTCGCAGTAGAGGATTTGGAAACAGGAGAAGTACGAAAAGGTAAATTCACGATATTAAAATAGCATTAACATTCAAGTAATCATAAAAACTAAAATTTGCTCAAACCTTAATAATTAAATTTTAAAAACAGAAAAAATGAGAAAACTAATACTCTTTTTTAGTGGGATATTAATCGCGGGATTATCCTATGCTCAAAGTTATCCGCAAGTAACCTTAAGTCAAATTAATGCTTCAACTCAAGCAGCTTTGCAAAATTGTGTTGATACTTCGGCTTATGATGGTGATACCGTTAATGTAACTGCTTTTGTGGTAACAGATGGCCGTTGGACAGAAGTTGGTTCTGGTTCAGTGCAAGGTAATTATAGACCATTTGTAGCGCTAGTAGATACCTTAAACGGTGGTGCACCAGGGCCTTTTAAAGGTGCTGTGATCATGGGAGCTTTTGATAATGGAAGTAATCTAGTACCAAACCAAACCATTCAGTCGCTTAGACCAGGAATGTTGATCTCGATCGACGCTATAGTTGACGAATTCTCGGGCCTGATTCAACTTCAGCCAGTTGACAATAATGCGATTTCGATTGTTGGCGCGGGTGCTGCACCTACTTACAGTACTATCAATGCAGGTGACATTCAAGATGCAAGTCGAAATAACCTTTTGCCAACAGGAGAGCAATGGGATGGATCTTATGTTGAGTTACAAAATGTTACTGTAACCAATGTTAGTGTATTTTCAGGAGGGTCAAGATGTGAGTTTACCGTATCTGATGCTAACGGAAACCAAGTATTAGTTGCTGATCGCTTCTTACCCATGGTGGTAAATGGTGTTCAAACGGTTAATCCTTCTTCTACTGCCACTACAGGTAGCTTCGTTCCTCCAACCATTGGAACAGTATATTCGAGTATTAGAGGAATCATTTTTCAAGATGAGAATGGTTGCGCAGGTGGCGGTGGTTTCGCAGGTGGTTATGAAATAAATCCCTGGGATACTACTGACTTGAATAAGGCGCCAAATACACCTCCAACTATTGCAAACCTTAGCCGTAATCCTTTAGTGCCTAATGCTACACAAACGGTTACTGTTACAGCAGACATCACGGATCTTGATGGTAGTGTTACCTCTGCAAACTTATTTTATACGGCTGACCTTACTGCACCGGCTAATTTGTTTCAGTCTGTTGCTATGACAAGCGCAGGTGGAGCCCAGTATTCAGCCACTATTCCTGCATTTCCATTAGATTCAGTAGTTCGCTACTACGTAGAAGCTACTGATGATAGTGCTAATGTGGTAACCATACCGAATATGGCTCCGGGTTCAGCAGGTTTAAATGCTGAGTTCTACACCGTAAGAGCTAATGGAACAACCATTATGGATGTGCAAAAAGTATTAGACGTTTCAAATGGAGAATCTGTGTTGGTTAGCGATACCGTGACCGTTACGGGTATTGTAACTGCTTCTTACCAAACAGGTGATTTGGGCTATTTATACCTTCAAGATCCTTCTGCAACTGAATACGCAGGGGTAATGATCGTTGGTGGTCCTACTTCTACTTTCGGATTGAATAGAGGAGATGAGGTGACTGTAAATGGTATCGTTGAGTCTCAATTCGGATTTACGATCATTCAAGCCTTGAATGTTACTTCTACTGGCAGCACAGGAACAGTTGTACCTGTAGTGTTAGACCCATCAAATGCTACACTTTTCGGATCAGGCTCTGACGAAATGGAGCGCTATGAAGGAATGTTGGTACGCTACGAAAACCCAATGCCTATGGGTAGAGTTTTTGTAACTGATGCAAACCTTGGTTTTGGAGAATACGAAGTAGGTTCAGGACAGGGAGCTACCGTTGGAGCTAGAGTGCTTGCAGGTCGCCAAGACGGCACAAGAGCACAGTCTTCTCTTGATGTATCTTACATTTCAGATACTGCTCGTTATGCAGCAGGTTTAAATGTAGCAGCAGTACAAGTTGATACAACCTTCAACATGGATGCATTGGAGGGAATGGTATGGTATGCCTTTGGTAATTGGAAAATTACTCCAAGAAATAACAATGATTTCATTGGTTTAGTGGTAGGTATTGAGCCTATTCAAGCTTCAAAAGAAGTGGAAACTGCAATTTTCCCTAACCCAACTCAAAATAGAGTGAATGTTCAAATTGATGAGAACTACCAGTTTGATCAATTAAGAATTGAAGTGTTAGATATGACAGGCAGAAAAGTAGTAGAAACTGCTACAACTTTGCACCTAAATAGCATCAATTTAAATGGATTAGACAAAGGAGTATACTTGATTCGCATCATGGACGCTGATGAGAACTTGAATACATCTAAATTAATTTTGAAATAATTATCAAATATGGCATGAGTGCAAAATGCACTCATGCCTTTTTTATCTTTAGTCTTGAAAAGATTTTCTCTTATTTTCATTGTCTTTTTGCTTGTTTCTTCGTGTAGAGAAGAGGAAGGGGAACTAAAAACGAACGAAGCTCCAGAAACGACCTTTTCAATTGAGGAATTTAACCTCAGTGGAGACGATCGACTAAATAGCATTGTTAGGCTAAGCTGGTACGGCAAAGACCCTGACGGTTATGTAGTCGCCTTTGAACTCTCTAAAGATGGTGTAAATTGGGAACGCACCAATCAACAAGACTCTACTTTTCAATTCCCCCTTGATGGCGGTACAGATACTGCCGATATTCAGCTTTACGTAAGGGCAATAGATAATTTGGGTTTGGCTGACGCGAGTCCTGATTTTGTAAGCATTCCGATTAAAAACACACCCCCAAAAATTGCCTTTGATGATGAATTGACTGTTGCCGATACAGCCTTTATTGCAGCAACAACAGAATGGGATGCTAGTGATCTAGATGGAAATGAAACCATTACTGAAGTACAGATTAGTGTAAACGGTAAAGCTTGGTTCTCCATCAGTCAAACCAAAAAAATATTTACCCTTGTACCCGTTGATCCTACTGTGAGCGATACGGTTAGTGCTAGAATTTACTACGATACAGACGAAAATCCTGCCTCCGGCCTTGTTGAAGGCTTGGTTGTTAACGATACCAATAAGATCTACATTAGAGCGATCGATCAGGCAGGAACCGTGAGTGAACTTGATACCTCAACCACCTTCTATCTCAAAGGAAAGGTAAACGATGTGTTAGTGGTTTCAGGTGTATCTGGTGCGCTTAATAGAGCTTATGCAAGGGCGCTAGATTCCGCTCAAATACCTATACAATATGATTATTTAAGCCTTTTGGCAAGCAATGGTATTTACAGACCGAAATTGTGGAATGTAACTTTTAAGTTAGCCTTGACTTCATATGATAAGCTTTTCTTTTACTCAAATGAAGATACCTACCTGAATAGTTATACCAATATCAGTAACCTTTTACTAGAATTTGCTGCTCCTTCTTTGCAAGCTTTTGCTAATCAGGGTGGGAAATATTTTATCAGTACTGCTTTTGGATCACAAGTTGTGATTGATGGCTTTGTTGGTTTGTTGCCGATTAGCTCAAAAGCCTCTGTCAATACCACCAATGCCTTTTTAATGCGTGATTCCTCCTTGGTAGCTCAATTACCCAACTTCCCGGATATAGTAAACACCCAGTTTGCTGTTCCCTCTATAGGGGTCTTCAATATAGATTCAGCAGATACTGAGGTTTTATATACGGCTGAAATAACCGAGGGGATTGCTTTCCCTCCTCCTGGTACACCTTGGACAGATACTCGAATTATTGCATCAGGTAGAAGAGTTAATGGAAAGTTGAATCAAGTGTTTTTTGCTTGTGAGTTATATGATCTAAGGCCAAGCAACCAACAATTAAGTGCTTTGTTTCATCAGGTGTTTAATGAAGAATTTGATTGATGAGAAAGTTGTTCGTCATAGTGCTTTTACTGAATTTCTTCGCCTTTAATCTTAGGGCGCAAGAACGTGGTACCTTAAAAGGAGTTGTTACCGACAAAACAACCGGCGAAACATTAATAGGAGCTACGGTACTTATTGTGGGGACCTATAAAGGAGTTAGCACAGGTTTTGAAGGAGACTATGAGATCACCAATATAAAGCCTGGCGACTATTCAATAAAGTTCACTTACATTGGTTATGCTGAAAAGCAAGTTAACGGAGTTAGGATCGAGGCGGGCAAAACCAAAGAGCTTAATGTAACTATGACTTTGAGTTCGCAAGCCTTGGAAACGGTAGAAATTGTGGGAGAGAAAAATCTTGTCAACCTTGAGTCTGCCAAATCAGAAGTAACCATTAGCAGCAAAGAAATTTCGGAGATGAATGTGCGAGACGTTCAGGAAATAGCTGCCATGCAATCTGGAATTAATGTTAGCCCTGATGGGATTCAAATTCGAGGTGCTCGAGTTTATGAAACCCAGTATTTAGTTGATGGAATCAGCGCCCAAGATCCATTAGCAGGAACGGGTTTTGGGGTAGACGTAGCGGCTAGTTCAATTGGCTCGCTTAACATCATCACTGGGGGCGTAGGAGCAGAGTTTGGAGATGGATCAGCCGGTGTAGTGTCCACTACCATTCGTGAAGGTGGTGACAAATTGGAGTTTTCAGGCAGCTGGCAAAGAGATAATTTAGGGTTTAACAAAAATCAAGGCGCTTCTTGGAATACGGATATTGTCGAATTATCAGCAGGAGGACCAATCCCAAAAACAAAGAAAAAATTGACCTTTTTTACCAACGTAACGGCACGCCTCACCGATACCTATTTTGGGGAAGAGGCAAATCAATTGAATAGTTCTTTGATGGGCAATAACCCTGAAATGTGGGCTCCTCGGCAGGATAATAATTTCACCAATACCATTAAACTATCCTACACGCTTCCTAAAGGAGGAAAAATTACCCTAACCAATCAGCATAGTTTAACCATAAACCAAAATGATCGCGCCCTGCAAATTGTTGGTTTTGATGCCTTGTTACAACCGGGTTATCAGTTTAGTAGAAGCTTAAACCTAGATAATGCGAATACTTACACGCACCATTCTAATCTTACAGCTCTTAATTTTAAGAAGATCTTGAATGATCAGTGGTGGGTGAGTGCATCTTTAGGTAGGTTGACTACTAATTTAAGACAGGATGCAAACGGAAGACCATTTAGAGAAGAAACGGTTGACCAAATCTATAATGAAGCTTCGATTGTAACCGATCCAATTCGAATTTTTACCGACCCATTGAATCCCAATGATGATGTAATACAGGTGTTACCCGGTCCAGGTTTGGTTAACAATGGAGGTATAGCTTCGGAATGGCACGATCATTATGTGGTGGAGAATACGGTTAACGTCAAGTTCACACGATATTCAAAAAATCAGAATAATAAACTGAGTTTTGGCTTTGAACACAAGGCTAATGAGTATCAATGGGTAGATGTAACAAGACCTTGGATTGGGGCGCCAATTCAGATCAATGATTCAACCACCTCTCCAACCACATCCATCGGTTCTTCCAACGAAATTTGGAACGCAAAACCCTTTAATGGAGGCTTCTTTGTTAGTGATGAGATCAGGTACCGAGGTATTATTGCGACGCTTGGGGTAAGAATGAATTATTGGGCTCCCGGTGAGTTTGCAGAAGATGCAGTTAACGACCCCAATTCTCCTGTGCTAGACCAAGTCCGAAAAGATTTTATGGACAATACGATCGGTATCATGGGAAGACGCATTAAAGCAAGGATCTTACCCAAGATCAATGTTTCTTTTCCTGTTACAGAAAACAATGTATTGTATTTCAACTACGGACATTCTATGCGCTTGCCACATCCACGGTTTTTGTATGCAGGCTTGGATCCATTTTACTTAGACCGCTCATTCCTCTCTTTATTGGGAAATCCGGATATCAATCCTGAGGTAAACATTTCTTACGAGATTGGTTATAAAACCCAAATAACGAAAGATATAGGGCTTACTTTGGCAGCTTTCACCAATAACCGCTTTGACTACATTGTAAACGATCGAGTACTTGTTGAAGATCAAACAGGCAGACAGGTAAGCAGAAGTATGTTTTTCAATCAAGATTATGCGCGAATCTTTGGTATGGAAGGAGGCATGTCATTCCGGTATGCTAAATACTTTAGATCCTTCTTTAACGTAACCTACCAAGTAGCAAGAGGTAAGTCAAGCTCAGCGAGAGAATCTGCTTTACAAGTTGAGCAAAATGGGGAGGTAGATCTCACCTCAGAGCAATACCTGCGCTTTGATCGACCTTGGGACATCATGTTGGGGACAGTATTCACCACAGATTCGACCTTTAAAATTAGAGGGAGGTCCTTCCCGGGCTACCGTTTCTTTATTTCTGTTAACTATACCTCAGGCTTCCGTTACACACCTTACCGACAAGATGGAACCAATGATTTAGGACGTCCGCTATTTGTGCGGCTTGACGATCAATTTCTGCAAGAAATATCTGAACCTTGGATCCAGTCTGATTTGAAAATCAGCAAGAACATTTGGTTAGATAAAAAGCAAGAAACAGGTTTAACCTTGAGTATAGAGATCAGGAATTTATTGAACTACCAAAACAGCATGATCATCAATCCTATAACAGGAAGAGCTTGGGAACCAGGTGATGATGTTCCGAATGAGTGGAGAGACCCGCGTTACATTGGTCCGCAAGAAAGAGGAACTCCACCCAACAACCCTGCAAGATATTTGTCTCCAAGGCAAATTTTATATGGAGTGGCATTTAGATTTTAGGCATGAAAGGGCATTTTAATCACATATTATTTGGCGTTTTATTCTTGGGTTTTTCAAGCTCGACTTTGGCTCAAGTTATACCTAATTTTGGAGCTCAACGTGCAGGCTTAAACGCCATGTCTTTCTTAAAAAACGACCTCAACCCACGATCTTCAGCCATGAGCGGAGCTAGTGTTGCCCTTGATGGAGATGCCTTTGCCACTTTAACCAACCCTGCTGCTGCTACAGATATCAATTCATTCAATGCTGCAATCAGTAATTATTCTTTAGGAGCAGGCATTCAACAGTCTTTTGCCTCAGTGCTTATGCCTGTGAACAGAGACTTAGCGGCTTTTGGTTTCTCGGTAAACATGTTAAACTCAGGAGCGCAGGAGGTAAGAACCGAATTCCAACCTGAAGGAACCGGCGAAAAGTTCTTTGTAACAAATTTGGCTTTAGCCGCCACCTATTCTCAGCAACTCTCCGACATGTTTTCTGCCGGCGTTAGCTTGAAATACATTCACGAACAATTGGCCAATTATTCAAGCGGAACTGTAGCAGCTGATGTTAGTTTTATTTACAAAACGGATTACAAGGACTTACAATTCGCGGTAATGGTGCAGAACTTTGGAGGAAACAGTGCATTGAACGGAGAGGGTTTGAAGTCTGATTTTAATCGTTTAAATCCTATTAGTCCCGATGATTACGGAATTCCAACAGTATTTAGCCTAGGTGCTTCTGCTGTGCCGTGGAAAAAGGAAAATCAATCCTTGTTGATTAGCGCACAATTGAATCACCCTACCGATAATTCAGAGAATTATAGAATCGGGCTGGAGTACGAATACCTGGAACTTTTGTTTCTAAGAGCTGGTTATAAACTAAATGTGAACGGTCAGCCGTTTCCTACCTTTGGTTTTGGTTTAAGACATAGAGTAGGAGGGCATCCTTTACAGTTGAATTATGCAGCCAACCCAACAGAGTTTTTAGGTCTTTTACACACTGTGGGACTTTCTTTCACTTTAAACAAAATGGAGCGTGAATAAACTAAAACAAATAGCTTTTTTGTTGCTGCTTTTTAGCACCTCTTTTTTCACCTCTTGTGAGGATTATTTTGGTGAAAAGACTGACTTGGATTTTATCGACATACCGCAGCAAACCTTTAGAGAAGTTGCCTATGTTCCCGTGCAGCCAATCTTGACGGGCTATGCTTATCCTTCTGATATAATAGCAGGCTTTGATGAACTGATTTACGTGGTAGATCGTGGAGCAGCTCAAGTAATTGCACTAGATGAGTCGGGCAGAGAACTTAGTCGCTTAAGTGTTCCTGGAGCTAGAGCCATTGCACAAGACCGCAGACTAGATCTCTTAGTCATAGGAACTAAGAATGACAATGGAGTTGATCGTTCATGTATTTACCGAATAGAGCTAAACAGACCTGAGGGCTACGGTTTACAATTTGCTGAAATAACCAATGAGATCATTCACCCTTTTTACTTTAAGACCAATGCCATTAGTGATGATGCTAATGTGCAATTTAATCGAATAGGGGTAATGCACGACAATACTTATTACGTGAGTCGCAGTGGCCCCAGAAATAACCCCAACCAGAGCGGCGGACCAGATGATGCTGTATTGCTTTTTGATAAAGATGATAATTTTCTAACCCCGATAGTGATTTCAAATCAAAATGGTTTCTTTAGAGATTATTTTGATGCCCCTTTTGCTATTAGCACCTTGGCTAAACCACCTCAATTTAGCGTAAGCCAGAGTTCAGATTTCTTATTTTCATCACTTGATCCGAATGGAGTGTTGAAGGTTCAATATATTGAAAACCAAAGCACTGCTGATGGGAGTATATACACGCCAAAAACCAATTGGAGTAATGATACTTCTCAAGCAAGCAATTTTATTAACGAGGCTTTTAAATTTGAAGAGCCGGTAGGAATAGAATATGATGCAGACGATCGTCAATTTATTTTCGTGGTTGATCGTGCAAAAGATTCTTTATACCAGTTTACATCCAGTGGTTTGGAAGGAGTAGAACCTCCTCCTGCTTCTCAAGAAACAAAACACATTCGTTCTTCTTTTGGTGGCACCGGGGTAGGACCAACGCAGTTTAATGAACCAATGGCTGTAGCTTATAAAGATGATATCTTATATGTTGCTGATGCAGGCAATGGAAGAGTGTTGCGGTTCAAATTGACACTCGATATTCGGTAATCTTTACAATACTTCTGAAAGTGAGTCGATGTATGATACTTTAAAAGCAGAAAAATCAACTTCAGGGTATTTTTTCTTGATGTCTTTAATTCCTGCTTCTACACTTGCCTTAAACCAAGCTTCAGCGGGAAGGATCTTATAGTGATTTGACAATCCGAGTTTAACCAAATCCTGTTTCCATTCAGTGTAGTACCATTCCATACTTGGTTGGTGAAATACATTCAACTTGCTTTTGTCAAACAAAAATGAATTCCAATTTTTCTGTTCGGTAAGTTCTCTTGCTTTGTGGAAAGCGGTTTTAAAGTTTTCGATGGGAATGTATTCTTTTTTAGCCTGAGCAATACCCATGGGTTTTTCAGTACAATCCGCTATTAGGATAAATTCATCTTCCCACAATATTTCGATGTCACTGTCTTGTTGATTTAGTTGTGCCATGCTATTTATATTTTGGTTAAAAGATAGGCTATATCGTCTGTTTGGTTATTATCGCCCATCCATTCTTCAATAGTTTGATTTAATTTTTCTGCTTTACCTTGTACGTTTAAGGAATCATATTTCTTTAAATGCTGCAATATTCTTTTGGTAAGGAATTTTTTATCGTTTTCGCCTCCGAACTGATCAGAAAGGCCATCGCTAAAAACAAATACTTCAGTAGGATGGTTACAGTCGAGTTGATGCTCCACAAATGATGCATTAAAGGCACCTCCTATCGAGTTCCGGTCAGGTCGGTGTTTTTCCCATACACCATTCTGCTTGAACCATAATGGTCTTCCTGCCATTGAGTAGTGAAGAATTTTGGTTTTTTGATCGAAGGTACAAATCACACCATCCATTCCATCACGCATTACTTTTTCATCAGCATGATGTGAAAAGTAGTGATGAAACTTTCGGTCTAACTCCTTTAATAATGCTGCAGGTTCTAAAATATGCTTACTGTGTATGATATCATTGATGAAGTTATAACCCATCATGGATAGTAAGGCACCTGGAACTCCGTGTCCTGTGCAATCCATTAATCCAAAAATTACCTTATCCTGACTTGTGCTGTAATATATAAAGTCTCCCCCAATCAGATCACGTTGCTTTACAAAACCATAAGTTTCTTGAAAAACCTTCGGGGTGAAAGATGGTAGCATTTGCGATTGGATTTTTTGCGCGTATGCCACACTCTGAGAAATATTATTATTCTTCTCTTTAAGCTCATCTTGAACCTCTTGCAAATGTTTAGTCGTCATGCTAAACATTTGCTTGATCGAGCTTAATTGCTCTTTGTAATAAGCTACATTTTCTTTCTCAGCAGGTTGCATAATAGCCTAACATTGTACTTAGGTATTTGTTGATACATATAATTTTAAAAACCTTTTTTTCAAAGTCAACTTTTTGTTACGACATTTGTTGTTTAGATTGATTCTAAATAAAACGGATGAAAGTACTACATGCTAATGCAAATGCATTAATGGTAAATGGATTAAACGCAATCTTGAAAAGAGGTGGCGGTATAGAGGTATTGGATGTAGCCGATTCTGAAAATGAAATGTTTAATAAGCTTGATGAAGCTCAATATGACCTGGTCATATTAGATCCTGATTCCGACGGTTACTTTACAGCTCAATCAGCAATTAAATTGCGAAGCACTTACCCGGGATTGAAGACTTTGATTATTTCTGATACCAATCAACCAGCTCAAGTACTCAATATTTTAGAAAAAGGTGTACAAGGTTACTTAACACGCCAATGTGATGCCGATGAGATCACGCACGCCATTTTTGCGATTGGAAAAGGAGAAAAATTTTATTGTAATAAAGTCCTTGACATAATCTTAAATAAACAATTCTCTACAGAGGAAGAAGAGGACAGTTGTGAGCCAACCGTATTAACGGAACGAGAAAGTGAGATCACGGCTCTAATAGCAAGTGGCATGACTAATAAGGAAATTGCAGGAAAACTTCATCTTAGTCACCATACTGTGCACTCTCACCGTAAGAACATTACAAAGAAGCTAGGAATCAAATCTGTTTCTGAACTCACCGTCTATGCCCTAAAAGTGGGATTGATTGAACGTTAACTACCCACAATAGGGTATACGCAAATTACCCTTTCTCAGCTACACATTTTAACTGCTGTTAGCGATTGACCATGGCGCTTTCGCCCTCTATTTTTGTGCAAAAATTTATTTAGAATGATTTTAAATAACAATGGCATGAAAATAAACTTACTTCTTTTTGCTTTAGCATTTTCGCTTCTTACAAATGCTCAGATAACAGACACCGTATCTACTCGGGCTTCTTATGCAGATCAGGTTTGGTACAGTTTAGAAAATGGGGAGCAAGCACGTTCCGCTCAAGATCGCTGGGATCTTGCTTTTCAAATAAGCGGTTTTTCCGCATCAATTTTAATCAATGATGGCCTCGGGGCAGAGCTTTACACCTATCCTAATGGAGATACAGCTGCTTGGTCAACCATAGATACCAGTGGATTAGCCTCTTGGACTCCTGCATATAACGCTCCTAGCTCATGGGATGAAGGGGCTTTCAACCGAGGATTAGATACTTCTAATTCTTTCGACTTGGGTTGGGGTAATTACAGCTTTATCACCCATCATGTAACGGCAGACAGTTTGTATGTATGGAAAAGTCCAAATGGCAGCCTAAAAAAAATATGGATAGAGCGGCTAGCTTCAGGCACCTTTCATTTTAAGCACGCAAATATTGATGGAAGTAACCTTGTGCAAGTAGCGCTGGCAAAAAGTAATTTTAGCGGTAAAGCATTTGCTTATTACAATATCGCACAAGATAGTATCCTTGACCTTGAGCCTGCGGTTTCTGATTGGGATCTGCTATTTTCTAAGTACATCGACTTTATTCCTGTTCCTTATTCGGTAAGCGGCATTAGAACTAATCCGAATGTGGAAGTAGCTCAGGTTTACCCGGTAGACCCTGTAAGTTACAATGGGTACCTCAATGCCAATTATAGTGATAGCGCCAATGTAATTGGTTACGACTGGAAAAGTTTTGATATGTCTACTTTTTCATGGCAGCTTGTGGATAGTACGGTTTATTTTATAAAATCAGATACTAATTATTGGAAAGTTGTCATGACAGACTTTGGTGGGAGTGCTAATGGAAACTACATTTTTACCAAGGAATTGATTAACCGCTCTACTTCTTTGATCGAACGGAACGAAGAACTTGGAAGTTTTATTTTATACCCAAATCCCGCCAAGCAGCGAAATATCAGTTTAGTCACAGATTTTAATCAATCCGCTTCAGTTCAGTTGAGAATCATCTCGCTAAACGGACAATTAGTGCAAGAACAAAGCTTTTCAGCTAATTCTGGGATGCAAACTCAAGTCTTTCAACTAAATGAACTTAAAGCAGGGGTTTATTTTGTTCGTATTGAGCACCCCAAAGGAAGTTTGACCAAAAAATTAATCCTGAAATAAAGAGCCATGAATAGGTTTTTAGTTTGTTTTCTATTCGTTATCAGCATCTTGTTAGCCTGTAATTCTCAGGCTGACAAGCATGTTGATGAACTTGAGTCTACTGAGGTACAGCCCCTGCGCATTGTAAGTTTAGCAGGTGCCTTAACTGAAACAGTATATAGCTTGGGCAAAGCAGATCAGTTGGTAGGAATTGATATTACTAGCACTTACCCTGATAGTATTACAGCATCCTTACCAAAGCTAGGGCATATCTCTTCCATCAACAGTGAAGGAGTGCTTTCAATGAGACCCGACATTGTATTTGTGTTGAAGAAAGGCTTGCGCCAAGAGCTTGTTCAACAGCTGAAAGCTGCGGGTGTTACCGTAAAAGTGATCGATCAAGAGTTCTCTATAAACGGCACCAAACAGCTGATTGACACTATAGCTGAAACACTACAGGCAAAAGCAGCGGCAGATTCATTAAAGGCTAAAATAGATGCTGACCTAGCAAAGGTAGAGGCTCTTTCATCGGCAAAGCGCGCTTTGTTTATTTATGCTAGGGGAGCAGGAAACATGAGTGTGGGTGGAAAGGGAACAGCGGTAGCACAATTGATCCAGCTAGCAGGTGGAGTAAATGTGGCCAATGATTTCGAGGCTTATAAACCACTAACTGCTGAAGCAATGGTTAAAGCCGATCCTGAAATGATCTTGTTTTTCCAATCTGCATTGCAAAGTATGGGAGGGCCAAAGGCACTAAACCAAATTCCTGCGATTGCCCAAACTAAAGCAGGAGCTAATGAGAGCTTTGTAGGCATGGACGGACTTTTCATGGCTGGTTTCGGACCAAGAGTGGGAGAAGCGGCTTTAGCATTAAACCAACAATTTAAAACAGTCGGGAATGAGTAAACGCAATCTGTTGCTTACTTTTTTGTTTCTAGCGGTACTCATTTCTTTGCCTGCCTCTCTTGCTATGGGTGCTTTTGATTTAAGTTTCCTCGAAGCTGCCCAAATTATTTGGAGTAAGCTCAGCGGCTTCACTGATTTTCAAGATCAACGACTGGCTGCTGTGATTTGGCAAATTAGATTACCTCGTGTTTTGTTAAGCCTTATGGTTGGCGCTTCCTTAGCAATTAGCGGGGCAGCACTTCAAGGGCTTTTCAGAAATCCTTTAGCTGATCCAAGTATAATTGGAATCTCCATGGGTGCTGCACTTTCCGCAGCTGTAGTGATTGTGCTTGCCGATGGGGTGTTAGCTGCCAACTACTCTATGGGAGGGATTTCGTTCCTTGCGGTTGCAACATTTTTCGGTGCACTCATTACTACTTTTTTAATATTTCGTATTGCTAAGGAGGGGAAGCAAGTTAATGTAATGAATATGCTACTAGCCGGCATTGCCATTAACGCTATAGCAGCAGCAGGAGTTGGCTTGCTTACTTTTTTGGCAGACAATGAAGAACTACGAACGCTTACGTTTTGGACTTTAGGTAGCTTAGGAGGTGCAACTTGGTTGAGTGTTGGAGTTTTAGCGATCTCTACCTTTTTTAGTTTGTACTTTTTATTGCCGCTCTTCAAATCATTTAATGCACTTGCTTTAGGCGAGCAAGAGGCAGCTTATATGGGCGTTAACACCGAAAAGCTCAAATTGAAAGTCATTATTTTTTCAGCTTTGGCTATTGGAACTGGGGTTGCCTTTTGTGGCATGATCAGCTTTGTTGGTTTAGTTGTACCGCATATTATCCGATTGATCTTTGGTGGGGATTACCGTATTCTTCTCCCTACCTCTGCTTTAGGCGGTGGTTTATTGCTTTGTTGGGCTGATAATTTAGCCCGAACAGCAGTAATTCCTGCCGAATTACCTATCGGAATTTTAACCGCCTTATTTGGGGCACCGGTATTTCTTTACCTCATTTTAAACCGGAAAAAGCTTCAAGTGAAATAATGTTGCAGATAGAAAACATATCGGTCTCTCTGAAGAATAAGTGCATTTTACATCAGTTTTCAGCTAAGCTGGAGGCGGCTCAGCTTTTGGCCATTGTAGGACCAAATGGCGCTGGTAAGTCAACCCTTTTGCGTGCTATATGTGGTGACTATGGTAAGCAAAATGTCAGTTGGCACGGCTGTAATTTACACGACCTAGATCCTCAAGAGGCGGCAAAACAAAGGGCTGTTCTAACGCAGAAAAATATCTTGAGTTTCGACTTTACAGTTGAAGAGGTTGTGATGATGGGACGCTATCCGCATTTTAATAAACAGCCCTCTGCTTACGATTACGAGGTGGTTGAAAGAATGATGGCAAGAATGAAAGTCTCATCTTTTGCTAAACGGAGTTATCATTCCCTTTCTGGAGGTGAGCAGCAGCGGGTTCAAACTGCGCGTGTTTTTGCTCAGCTTGAAGAAGAAGATAACCGGATGCCCAAGCTGTTGCTTTTAGATGAGCCACTTAACAACCTGGATGTAAAGTACCAGTACCAATTATTGGAGCAACTTGTACACTATGCTAAACAGGGACATTTAGTGGTAATTGTAATGCACGATCTAAACTTGGCTGCTCAATACGCTGATCAAATGTTGCTCTTGCAGCATGGGCTATTGAAAAAAAGCGGAACGGTTAAGGAGGTGCTCCAAGAAGATCTGCTAGAAGAGGCTTACCAACTTCCTGTTAGAATCGACAAGCACCCATACCACGACTGCCCCATGATCTTTTTCGGTCAAGAGATCAAGCAGAATATTAATCCCCTTCCCAAACTTAAACTCCAAACCGCATGAAAAAGCAAGACGAGATCAAACAACTAATAGCAAAGCTTGAACAACTTCCTCCCACTGATAAAAGAAAGGTTCTGGGCATGCTTAAAACTGTAAGTTCAAATGGAATGAGCCGCTTTTATTTAGCCTGTGCTTCATTAAGTGAATTGAACACCATGGAAATATTGAAACATTTAAATTAAAAGATATGGAAACATTAACCACTAAGCTAGCTGATCAATGGGCTGATTTGAAATCTGCTCAGCCACAAATGAGAATAAGGAATGCAGCAGAAAAGCTCGGAGTAACTGAAGTTGAATTATTGGCGACAAAGTGTGGCGACGGAGTGAGTAGATTAAAACCTCACTTTACAGCCATTTTAGCAGAGATCGAATCCTTAGGAAAAGTTATGGCGCTGAGCCGCAATGAGGATGTTGTTCACGAACGAAAGGGTATTTATCAAAATGCTGAATTGAATAATCCGCATGTTGGTTTATTTGTTGGAGAAGATATTGATCTAAGGATCTTTCTATCCTGCTGGGGTTCGGCATTTGCTGTAGAGGAAGAAAATCGCGGTAAAGTTCGAAAAAGCTTGCAGTTTTTCGCCAAAGATGGTCAGGCTGTGCATAAAATATACCTTACGCCTAAAAGTAATGAAGCCAAGTTCGATGACCTTGTACAGAAGTTTTTGGCAGAAGACCAAAGTCCTATTGAGGAGGTTGAACCTAAAGCTGATAAAGCTGTGGAAAAGGCTGATGCTGAAATTGATGTAGATGCTTTCCAGAAGAGTTGGATCAATCTGAAAGATACACACCACTTCTTTGGCATGTTAAAAAAATACGGTTTAAGCAGAACCCAAGCATTGCGCTTAGCTCCCGAAGGAAACTATGCCGTGAAAGTAGCCAACAGTGCATTGAGAGATATTATAAGCTTAGCTGCAGCGGAAGAAACCCCAATCATGGTGTTTGTTGGTAATCCGGGCATGATCCAAATTCATACTGGTCCGGTAAAGAAACTATTAGATCACAATGAATGGTTCAACGTTATGGATCCTGATTTTAACTTGCACGTTAAAGAGCCTGCGATAGCAGAAAGTTGGGTGGTTCGGAAACCTTCTGAAGATGGTGTGGTCACTGCTTTGGAATGTTTTAATGCAAAAGGAGAGCAGATCGTTCAGCTGTTCGGAAAGAGGAAGCCGGGAATACCTGAATTGGAAAATTGGAGGTCAATTGTCTCAAGAGTTGAACAAGATTCGATAATTGGTTAGTTAATTGTTTGCAAAACGAGGCATATTGATCCTTTTGCTGATGGGATACTGGGCAACTTCTGTTGCCCAGGTCCTTTCGGTTACAGACGCTCAAACCGCTCAGGCTCTTCCTGGGGCTACAATCGGTCTTAGGTTTTCAGAGGGGTGGAAATATTTCGCTGCCGATAAGCAGGGAAATTTTAAACTACCTTCAAAAGCATGGTCTGAGCAAAGTTTTGTCCCACTTAAAGTGAGTTTTATTGGTTACAAAAACCTTAAGGATACCCTGCGAAACCCCAATGAAAATAGAACATTTAGCCTAAGCCCTTCTACCTTTAATATGAATGAAGTGGTAGTAACGGCGCAATATGGCGAGAGTAGCACTGAAAAATCGGTACACAAGGTGCGGGTGATCAGCAGTGAGAAGATAGAGCAAATGGCTGCTGTTAATCTACGCGACGTGCTTACCAATGAACTAAACGTTCGACTTAGTCAAGATAATATTTTAGGTTCAGGTATGAGCTTACAAGGTGTAAGTGGTCAGAATGTTAAAATATTAGTTGATGGAGTTCCGATCGTGGGAAGACTTGATGGTCAAATTGATTTGAGTCAACTCAACCTAACCGACGTTGAACGGATAGAAATAGTGGAAGGCCCAATGAGCGTTAACTTTGGGAGCAATGCGCTAGCCGGAACCATCAATATTATTACTAAAAAGAACTTAGCCAAGAAGTGGAGTGTGGGTGTAAACTCCTACACTGAAAATATTGGTACGTATAACTTGAGTGCTTTTTTAGCAAAAAGAATAGGGGATAGGCATCAATTGCGCATCTCTGCAGGTCGAAACTTTTTTGATGGCTGGAGTCCTGATGATGACTTTATTCCATCCTTTGAGGCTGCCTTAGCAGATAGCAGCCGAGTTGACCAATGGAATCCGAAGGAGCAAGTATTTGGACGTTTACAGTATTTCTATAAACTACAGCAAATCCGTTTAGGCTATAAACTAGAATTTTTAGATGAAAGCATTACCAATAGGGGTTTCCCCAGAAGGGGTGTGCGTACCATTTCTGCCTTTGACGATTATTACCACACCAATCGCTTAGACAATAGCTTATCAGCTGAGGGCAAGCTTAACGATAAACTGAACCTCAATTTTATTGCCGCCTACAATGACTTTGAACGAATAAAAGAGTCAAGACGAAAAGACTTAACTACCCTAGCAAGTGAGTTGGTGCCAGAAACAGCAGGAAATGACCTTCAAGACACCTCTACTTTTTCACTTTGGATGTCTCGTGCTAGCATTAGCAGCAGCATGGACTCATCTTGGCTTAACTACGAAATTGGATACGACCTTAACTATGAAAGAGCTTCTGGAGCAAGGATAGACAACCAAGAACAAGCACTTGGAGATTACGCTATGTTCGGCTCCTTGCAGATCACAAGTGGAAACTTAGTGCTTAAACCTGCTATACGTTATGCCTACAATACCAAATATGATGCGCCACTTACCCCGGCCTTTAACCTAAAATATAAACTTTTAAATCAGGTCACAATTAGGGCTTCCTACGCTCGTGGTTTTCGCGCTCCTTCATTAAAGGAGTTGTATTTTAATTTTGATGATGTTAATCATTCCTTATTTGGTAATCCTGAACTTAAGGCAGAAGAATCAAATAACTACACCATCTCTATTGGCAGAAAACACCTATTTAAAAAATTCTTGCTAGAAGGGGAGTTTTCAGCTTTTTACAATGATATAAGAAACCAGATCAACTTTGCCAATATCAATCAATTTGGCGGAGGAGATACTTTAGTCTATTTAAACATAGGAGAGTTTCAGACCAAAGGGTTGAATGCAAGAGCAAGTTTAGCTAGTGAACGTGTAAAGCTGAATTTGGGCTATTCGTACACAGGTAGGTACAACCGTTTAGCCGAGGAAAACCCCATCCAAGACTTCAGCTACACCGCTGAGTGGATGGCTAATGTTACCTACACTTTTAAAGATCCTGAACTCCAATTGGCACTTTTCTTCAAACACCAAGGCGAATTACCGGGCTTTGGGTATAATGCTGAAGATGAGCTGGTGGAGCAAAGTATAGCTGCTTTTCAGATGCTTGACCTTAGTATAAATAAAGCTTTTTGGAAGAAAAAACTCCACGCTACCCTTGGCTGTAAAAATGTGCTTGATGTACAAAATGTGCAAGCCAATTTAGCAAGTGGAGGTGCACACACTTCAGCTAGCAATTCAATTAGCGTAGGAACAGGTAGAACCGTGTTTATCCGTTTAAGACTTAAATTCACTCATCCATGAAAAATATCCTCCCACTTTTAGTGCTATTCATGTTATTTACCGCCTGTGAGCAGGAAGAATTGGCATTGCCCGCTCCTGCTAATTCGCAGCAGACAGTTTTGGTTACAGACAGCTCTAGTAATGATCTTTTAATTGCTCGTGGACAGTCTGTGATCAACACCTTGAATATGGGCTCCGATTATGCAAGACAACTGTGGTTTGATCTTGGCACAAACTCTATTCAAGCCACGAACGACCGTTTGAGTTGGGATTTGGCTTTTAGTTCTAATACCAACCAAAGTTATGTGTACCTCAATACTGCTAATGTTGCTTCGGCTGCAAGAAGCACTGAAACAAATTTCGCCGCTTTGACTTCAGATGCAGGATTAAGCTACGCTTACGATGTATCAAGTGGTAATGCGGACAGCTTAGCCATTGGAGATGAATGGGATACTAACGTAATTTGGGTGGTTGATCGAGGGTTTTCGCCTAACGGAAGCCGGCTCGGGAAATGGAAAGTCAAGTTGTTGAGTAATACCACTAATAGTTACACCTTTGAGTTTGGCAGCTTGCAGGACACACAGGCGAGAAGGGTTACGTTCAGCAAGAGTCCTTTTAAAGCAAGAATTGCTTTCTCTTTAGCCGATGCTAAAACAGTAGAAGTAGAACCAAATAAAAATGAATTTGACTTGTGCTTTACGCAGTACACGCATCTTTTTTATGAACCGAATTTAACTCCTTACTCGGTGAATGGGGTTTTGTTGAATCCCTATAGAACAGAAGCTTTGGAAGTCAAGGGACGAAATTATGAGGGGATTGATCTAGCCTATGCTGAGAACCAGTTTTTTAGCAATCAAATAGACTTGATCGGTTATGATTGGAAAAGCTTTGATTTTGGAACCAATACTTATCAAATAGATCAAAGCCGCGTCTATTTGATCAAAGACGCGACTTCTAACTATTATAAATTAAGGTTTCTCGACTTTTATGATGACAATGGCGTAAAAGGGGCAACAAGCTTTGAGTTTCAGAGGTTGTAAAGTACAACATCCTCTTCATTTTTCGACCTTTAGTCAAATTTGTCTCTTAGCTTCTGCTTTCAGCTGTAATTCCATCACAAGCAAAAAAGTGTAAAGGATGTATCTATAAGGCTGTAAAGGATGTTTGTATAGCGTACCAAATGGGCTACAACGGTTTGACTATGGTAAGTGCGTGTTAAAACCTACTTCAATTTCAATTTGCAAGGTCGGTAGCCAATTGCCAACGTGCTTTCGCAAAGCTTCAGCGACGCAAAGGACGATTTTCTAATTTACTTTTTACAATACAATACGCCGCACGCGCTTTTGCATAGCTTCAGCGGCTCAAAGGGTGAATTGGCGAGCAAATAGAGTAGGGGTGTCGTTTTTCTTTGTGATAGCATTTGCTATAAGCCTTGTTACCATTCGTTTTTTCTTCCAATTTTATCGATCGATTTAGGCAGTATTCGAGTCAATTTTGAGTTGTCCACCGACAGCTTTTAATACCTTGTAAATAGTGTCAAATTGAGGTTTAGAATCCTGATTTAATGCCTTATATAAACTAGGTCGACTTAATCCTGTTTGTTCAGCAATTTTAGTCATACCGATTGCTTTTGCAATATGTCCAATAGCAGCAACTAACTCTCGTGAGTCACCATCCTCTAATACGGCATTTAAATACTCAGCAATCATCTTATTGTCATCTAAATAGTCAGCGATGTCAAATTTTGAAGTTGTCATAATTTCTCGTTTTTATATTTAGTCCATAAAGATTTGGCTTTATCAATATCAGCGCTTTGAGTTGATTGATCACCTCCTATTAAAAGCAGGATTACAGCTTCCCCTTGTTCTTTATAGTACACTCTATAACCTTTACCTTCTTTGATTCTCAATTCCATTAAACCTTCACCAACAGACTTACTATCTCCAAAATTGCCTTTCAGCTCGATTCGTTGGATTCTAACTAATACTTTAGCCTTTGCTCTAAAGTCTTTTAGCTTCCGTAGCCATTTATCAAATTCTGAAGTCTTTTCAATTAAGTACATCAACTAAAATATGTATCCAAGTGAATACAAAGTTAATGAATTTTTTTGTGCGATTTAGAGAATGAATGGTAATGCTCAGACTATGAAATGTAGCCGCAAGCAGTGTCGATTAAATTTAGCATTAAAGGTAATCAAACCATTGCCAAACCTTGACTGCGGCTATATTTTATAGTTTCTATTGTGCAAAGTTTTTTATTTTATTTGAGTTTCTGGCAGTATAACAAGGCTATCTTTTTTTAAATCTCCATTATCATTATAAAAGCGAATTTGTTTTACAGGATATACATATTCGACATCCGCATTATACTTAAATCCATATTCCACTTTTTTAATCACATTACCGTCTTTATTATAAAATAGCCATACACCATCTTTTCCGGGACCATCATGTAGCCAGTACTCTTTATTATTTACAATATAAGTGTACATATTATAATGCTCGGTTCTAACTCTAACCCCTGAGTTATAATAGTGAATATCTCCAACAAGCATAGAAGCCTTTGGATGAAAGAGACCTTCCCAATCTAGTTCATTTTCGTGATTATAGTATCGAAAATAATATGCTTTCTTTAAAGTGTCATTCCAATTTGTATTAAGCACAAAAACATCTTGTTTACTAAGTCTACAATCTCCTCTTGACACTTCACAGTTATGAAAATACCATTGGTTTAAGTATCGACAGAAATTAATATTTCTAGCAGTGTCGTAAAGATTTACGGTGTCAGGATTTAAACTATCAATTGGATAATATGAATAACTTCTCTTAGAGTCAAATTGGTCATTTGACTGCCCAAGACAAGTAAAGAAAGTAACGAACAAGACTGTTATACCTATTAATTTTTGCATGGCCAATTTTGCCCAAAGTTTACTGTATGGTGCGTTGTGGTTTTGATAAAGATACTATTTCCCGCCAAGGGGGCGGGCAGGCAGTTTAGCACTCTTTGCTCCGCTGAAGCTTCGCGAAAGCGAGTAGCAAAAACCGCTTGGCGGTTTTTTACCTTGCTCTTCAAAACAAAATCCGCAAACGGATTTTGTGAACTATCAAATAGGGAGGAAGCCAACTAAACTGCCTTACCCACAATGCACTATACAGCGTGTTGTGCTTAGTTTTTTATTTGTAATTTCGCCTTAAAATTAGTACAATTGAATAATGTCTAAGAAAGCTAAAAAAATCGAAAGTGTAACTATACACAATATTAAAAATAATGATTTTCGGCAGGCGCATGTAGATGGAGCTCATGGGAACATTACTCCAAATGGTAATGTAAATATTAATTTTTTTAGTCAAAGAGGAGCAATCCCTAAAGGAACCGAGTTTAAGATTAATGAAGACGGAAAAATGGGAGCAGCAATTAAAGACATAGAAGGTTCCAAAGATGGTATTGTTAGAGAGTTTCAATTTGGGATTTATATGGACATAAATTCATGTAAGAGTTTGAAAGAGTTTTTAGAAAAGAAAATAGAAGAATATAATAAATTAATTCAAAAAGATATTTAATTATGTTTTTAGATGCTACCCCTGAGTATACAGATACGGAAATCAATTTTAAAAAGCATAATCCTATTATTAAAGAATTTGTAATTAAAAAGAATAGAAATATTGCTAACTATAGCACAACGTTAATTTTTAACGATTACTCCAAAGACTTTAATAAATTAAGCTATTCTCCAAATTTAAATTCTATTCTTCCTGCACCCAAAAATTTGAAAAAATCTATGTTCAAAATGTCCTCTAAAGGAATTGGGAAAATTTTGAATAATGTTTAATGGTTTCTCAGAGAGATATTGTTGAAGTTATATTTCCTGATCAAGGAGGCAATCATCCTGCAATAGTCATTTCAAATAATCTCGTTCAAGAAGTTGAAGGTTTTTTTGTTTGCGTTATGATGACTTCAAGTGATCATGACGATGAATTTTCATTTCCAATTACAGACTCGATGTGTGTCAAGCCTTTAAGACGGGATCACTGTGAAGCTAGATGCCACTTAATTAATTTTGTCGACATTGATTCGATAATAACAAATAGCCACAACAATCAACTTAAAGTCAAATTTTTTAAAGAGTTAATAAATAAAATTAATCAAACTACTTTCTCGACTGACGATTTGTAATTAAGCACAACAAGCGGATAAAACCAATTAATTGATTTGATCCACCTTATAGCTTTGTTTGTTTAAAAGGTGAATTCAATCATTAAGCTTTTAACAATGAAATAGTTAAGCGTTTTTAAACGGCATTAAGCGTTTATAAGTGCTTATTGTCGGCTTTGTATATTTCATTTATGATGGTACTAATTTACGTAAAATTGACTCGAACCTTGAGCTTTGACGCTACCACCAAATTCAGCCTATGGCTATCGTTTAATTTACACTAAATGATGAAGCTACAATTGCGCTGCAAATAGCCTTGAAGTAAATGGTTTAAATAACCTTCATATAAAAAAGATTCAAAGAAGAATCTAGGAAGATTGCCATCAACAGAATTAGAAAGTTAGAGGACGAAATTATGAGGGGATTGATCTAGCCTATGGCGAGAAGCAGTTTTTTAGTAGTCAACTAAACTTGATTGCTTAGTTTTTTTTGAAAAGCTTTGATTTTGGAACCAATACTGATCAAAACGATCAAAGCCGCGTCTAATTGATCATGGACGCGGCTTCTAATTCTTATAAATTAAGGTTTCTCGATCTTTACGCTGATAATGGCGTAAAAGGAGCAAGAAGTATTGAATACCAGAGGCTGTGATTAAAAGGTAATCAGTTCAAAGTAGCGAGATTCTAATTTTCCATCACTGTAATCAACTACTTCAACTAGCTTACCTGAACGATCATAAACTTTTACCAGGCCAACAGCTTCACCATTTCTCCACTTTCCTATTATTTTTAATTTCCCATTTTCATGGTAATACTTCTGTACACCATCTCGCTTACCACTAATGGTAAAGTGGAAGTCTTGTGCTAGTTGACCATTTTTGTAATACCGTTTAAAGTCACCTACGTTCCGGTGGTTTTTCCAATTACCTGTTTCCTCTATCACTCCATTTGGATAGTATAAAGTGTAACTGTTGGAATGCATATTGGCAACGGTTAAACATGCCAATGGAACATTGCTTAATTGTGAAAAACCGCTTGCAGTAAGGCTTAAATAAAGGATTGTTGTGAGACCTAACTTTTTCATGTCTTGAATTTTTTGACAAATATTCGACTCAACTCACGACTGTTGCTCAATTATTCGGAGAATGGTAGAAAAGCTTCGGTAAAGTGTTTTATCTTCGGTTTTAAGCTAAACTGCTTTTGTGGATTAAATTACAATAGTCAAGAAAGGCCTATTGGACTAAAGCGTTTTGATCCTTTCCATCAACAATGGTCTTTTAGTTCTGCTAATGGGAATTACCTTGTTGTTTACTTCTAGGTGAGTGTCTTCTATTGAATCTAATTTGTTCAGGTTGATCAGGTATGACCGATGTACCCTAAAAAAATAGTCTGCTTCTAGCTTGCTTTCTAACTTCTTAAGGGTGGAATGTATTATGTGTTTTTGACCATTTTCAAGATAGATCGTAAGGTAATCATCCATTGTTTCAACGAACAAGATGTTGGAACAATTAATCTGCACATGCTTACCATTACTTTTTATAAAAATTTTATCAGAAGAGTTGTATGCGCTATTTTGATCCACTTTACTCTCCTCATTAGTGCTAAGCTTTTTTACTGCCTTAACTAAACGGACAAATTCAATGGGTTTTATTAAATAATCTACCACATTATACTCGTAAGATTCTAGAGCAAACTCTTTGCGACTTGTAGTTAAAATAACTGGGGGAATCTGTTTGAAATTTCTCAATAGTTCAATTCCGCTCATGTCGGGCATTTCTATGTCTAGAAAAACAAGGTCAATTTGACTCGTCTCTAATACTTTTAGGCCATCCAAAGCAGAATGGCTCACTTCTACACTATCAATTTCAGGCAATTTGCCGCACATGTGTTTTAAGTGCTTAGCCGATAATTCTTCATCTTCAATAATAAGTGCTTTCATACCGCTACCACTTTGATGTAATTGGCCGATGTACGGCTTACCGGTAATCTCTTTTTTCCAATCTCAACATGATCTTCACCCACTCGATCTACCTTGGAAACATTAACCACCAAGGTTGGGTGAATGGGTTCAAAGCCCGCTTGTTTGAGCTTTTGCTTTAAGCTGCTGATCTCACTTTGTGCCCTGTAGGTTTTTCCGTTTTGAAGGTGAAAGACAATTTCATTCTCCCGGTATTCAATGTATAAAAGGTCTTTGTAATGCAAGTAAATGTGATCCTTTCCATTTTTAAGCACTAAGCTCTTATCATTTTTCTTTACCTCAATTGGTTGACGCATACGGGCTTTTTCGATTGCCTTGATAAAGCGAGCAAGCCTGATTGGTTTTGTAAGATAATCTGTAACATCAAACTCAAAAGCTTCAACGGCAAAACTGCTGAGGTTAGTTGTAAAAATAACTTGGGGTAGGTTAGTACTGCTTTTTACTAATTCCATGCCGCTCAGTTCTGGCATTTGAATATCTAAAAGCAGAAGGTCGACCTCTAACTCTCTTAAACTTTTAAGAGCAACTATGGCATTATTGCAAACTCCTACTACCTCTAAATCAGCTATTTTACTGCAGAGGTTTTCTAAGTTTCTTCTTGCCATTTCTTCATCATCTACAATCAAACATTTCATGAGGGATGAGCTTTTTTTCCTAAACGATCTTCAACTAATTTAATCGCAATATTTATCAATGGTTCTATTTTACTAAAATAATCTGGCAGTTTATTGCTTGCGTATACGTTGGCTAGGCTTTCAAGTTTCCCAATTTTATCTTCTATTTGACCAAGACCAACCATTTTGAAGGTGGGTTTTATTTTATGTGCCAACTCATATACCGCTTGCACGTTTTCTTCTTCAATGTACGTTTTAATTTTTTTGAGGTCTTTAGGGATGTTTTTAAGAAAAATTTCGGCCATTTCTTTTTCGAATGCCTTGTCTCCTTGGTAGAAATCCTGCAGGTAGGCTTCATCAATTATAAGTCTTGAAGTGTTTGGCTTAAAGAAACTTGCCAACAACTTCTTTAGTTGAAGAGGACTAAATGGCTTTGTCAGGTAATCGTTCATTCCGCAAGCCAATGCTTTCTTACGATCCGTAGTCAGTGCAGAAGCTGTAAGGGCGATTATTGGGCTATTCTGATTGGGACCCTTAGAGTTTCGGATCAACTCTGCTGTTTTATAACCATCTAGTTTCGGCATATGCATATCCAAGATAATTACATCGAACTTTTGTTTTTTAGAAAGCTCATAGCAAGCTTTGCCGTCATCTGCAAGGGTATAATCAGCCTTGAATTTTTCAAGAAGTTTCTTGATAAACTTTTGATTGACTAGATTATCCTCTGCAACTAATACTTTTATGCCTTCTACTGAATTGATTGTATCATTCGCTTTACTATGCTCGGCTTCACCAACTTTTTCATCAGAAAGTGTGAAAGCGAGTTCAAAAGAAAAGCTACTGCCTTTTCCTATTTCACTTTCTACCTTTAGGTCGCCACCCATTAAATTTACAAGGTGTTTCGCTATTGAAAGCCCCAAACCCGATCCACCGTACTCTACTGCAGTTTCATAGTTTGCTTGTTGAAAGCTATCAAATATGGTTTTAGACTGCTCCGCAGTCATTCCAATACCACTATCTGCTACTGTAAACTTTAGTTTAACACTTGTCGGGTAATGATTAAGCTCATTTACGCATACTTTGACGAAGCCCTTTTCCGTGAACTTTTCAGCATTGCCAAGTAGATTAGAGAATATTTGGTTAAGAAACTTTTGGTCGGCATTTATTTTTTGTTCGAGGCTTACATTCCATTCCAGTTCAACTTTTAGCTTTTTCTTTTTTGCACTTTGTCTGTAAATATTGATTTGCTTTTGTATAAGTTTTTGAAGATCAACTGGAACAAGGTGAAAGTCTAATTCACCTGATTCGATCTTTGACAGGTCTAGGATATCACTAACCATATTCAATAAAAGTGCAGAAGAATTTTTTATGGTATTCAGGTAGTCTTCTTGCTCTTCACTTATTTGGGTTTCCTCTAGCAAATGGGTCATCCCGATCACAGCATTTAAAGGAGTTCGGATTTCGTGACTCATGTGCGCCAGAAACTGTTCTTTAGCCAATGAGGACTCTTCGGCTCTGGCTTTGGCAGATTCCAACTGACTCATTAACTGCTTTTGGCTAGTAATGTCCATATGGATGCCTATTGAACCAATAAACTTAGCTGAATTATCAAAGCGAGGAGCGCCTGAGATCAGTAACCAGATCAAGCTACCATCCTTGCGTCTACACCTCACTTCATAGACATCAGTTTTTCCTTTTTTTCTCCTTTCATTTTTAGCCTCTATTAATGCTTTTGTTTCTTGGTCGGTTAAAATGAGAGAGGGGTCTTTACCAATAAGTTCTTGTTCCGTATAGCCCACCATATCGCAAAACTTGCTGTAGGCTTTAGTAACCAATCCATCAGGGTTGACTTCTAGTAAACCAAGTTGCATGTTTTCAATAACTCTACGGTACTTTTCTTCGTTTCCTTTTAAGGCTAATTCAGCTTCCTTCTGTTTTGTTATATCTCGTGCAACTCCCGAGGTTCCAATGACTTTATCACCATTAAAGATCAAACTAACGTTTTGACCTAACCACATGACCTTTCCGTGTTTACTCTTTACACGGAACTCTTTGTAGCTGCTTTCAAGCTTTTTCTTTCTTTGATCAAGATAAAAGCTAACAACCTCTTCTTTGTCTTCCTCTATGACCAAGAAAGTGAAATGCTTCCCTAATAGCTCTTCTTTTTTGTAACCTAGGATCTTTTCAATAACCGAATTAACAAAAATGCAACGGCCCGTTTCGTCCCCTCGATATATAATGTCATTAGCTTGCTCTACTATTTTCTTGTAACGGTTCTCTAAATCGTTGTAGAGCTTTTTTAATTGATCATTGGCTTGGTAGAGCTCTAATGATTTTTGTTCAAGAATCTTCTCCGCTTCTTTGCGCGCTTTTCGCTCTCTTTCTAAAATTTTTCGAAGTGCAGCTAACTCTTCTTTCATTGTTTAACCAAAGTAAATTTTACCACTGATCCATCCGCTTTAAGAAGATCAAGATCTAAAGATGCTTTTTCATTGTAATGGGTTAAACAACCCTCAATTAGGCCCTGAGCAAATTTGTATAACTTTCGATTAGAGTAGTAGGTCATTTCTAACTGATCAAGATTAACATCTTGTATTTCGAAATGCGGGAGTTCAGCATCTGGGTAGAGTTTAAGCACTTCTACGTGAATGTGATTTTCAATACTCTTTAAAAAGTCAAAAGCAGTTGGAATACCCTCAAAAAAACGAGGATAGCTTTCTACTAAAATGTGAAAGAAGTGTTGACCATATAATTGAAAGAGCTGACCTACGGGGATGTCAACCTCTTTACTTAGGTTTTCAACTAAGATCACCATTTCTTGATGATCATAAGTCCCAACGGCCGTGTATGCGCCTTTTGAGTCGAATCGGTCCTCTTCGATGATTTTATCTGTAACCAAAAGTCCAAAACGGTCTTCTACCATTTCTAGAAATTCGGTAAAAACAATTCCTTTCATAATAGTCTTATTTAGGCTGCTATTGGATCAACCTTCAAACAAGAAAGTTACGAAGAACATTTTAGGAAGAATTCGATCAACCGGATTGGAGAGTTCAGTATTATCTCGAATTAAGACGTTTTGTAGTCCGTATGACATTTTGAGTTCGATGGCAAACTTAAAATAAGGGAGAAAAAAGTCGGTGCCTATTCCCACTTCTGCTGAGGTTGTATTGCGCCTTAACTTTACTATTGATTCGGCAATATCTTCATTTCTAACATCTTCATTTGAAGCAAGGTCAATAGAGTATTTTGCTCCTGCAATAATGTAAGCAGCAAAGTTGTTGAGTCGGGCAGAGCGGTATTTGAAAAGTAAAGGAAAATCCAAGTAAGTAGATTCAATGATTCTTTCAACGGTTTCTACGTCTCCATCAGCTTGCACAAATTGATAATTCAAATTGCGTTGAGCAAATACAAGTGTAGGTAAAAAACGCACCCCAAAATATTTGTGCAGGTGCAGCTCAGAAACGATCCCTAAGTTAAAACCTCCTTGGCCAACCACATCAATAGAGGCAAGTGAATCTCGAAATTGATTAAAGGGCTTTCGATGCAGCGTAAAGTTTCCTGAATTGATTCCTAATGAAAATCCAAAGTGGGTAGTTTTATTATCAAACCGCTGCAGGTTTTCTACTTTAGGTGCTTGCCCAAACGCCAATAAAGTAAGGTAAAGAAAAACGATGGTCAGTATTGTGCGCATACAGCTCAAGAAACGCGGTTTAGGGTTTATTATTTCTCAGCAAGGTAAATACTTGCAACTCCAAAAAACAAAGGTATGGTTTGCTTGGCTTTGAATCCAACTTTTTCAAGTATTGCTTCAAAGTCCTTGCCTTCAGGAAAAGCCTCTACTGATTCAGGTAAGTAGCTGTAGGCTGATGAATCTTTGGACACTCTTTTTCCAATCAAGGGCAAGAGCTTATGAAAGTAAAAATTATAGAGTTGCTTGATCGGAAAGTGCTTTGGCTTAGAAAACTCTAAAATTACGGCCTTCGCATTGGGCTTGAGTACTCTTTTCATTTCTTTTAAGCCAAGTTCTAGATTCTCATAGTTACGAACCCCAAAAGCCACAGTTAAAGCATCAAAGTAATTTGATTCAAAAGGTAGGTTTTCTGAGTCTCCATTTTCTAGACGAATCTGTTTCTCGAGTCCTTTCTTTTTTATTTTAATGCGCCCTTTTTCCAACATCCCTTCGCTAATGTCAACTCCTACAATTTGTTCGGGATCTAAGCTCATGCTTTCTATGGCAAAGTCAGCCGTTCCTGTAGCTACATCCAAGATCACTTTTGGTTGATCGGGCTTTAAGAGCGCAACTGCTTTTTTTCTCCATAACTTATCGATACCTAAGGATAAAAAGTGATTTAGAAAGTCATAACGATGCGAAATGTTGTCGAACATCTCCGCTACTTGCGCCTTCTTACTGCTCTGTTTTTCTTTATAGGGGACTACTTTTTCTGCCATTGACTGCTTTTAGAGATTTACAGTTAGCGCTTTACTTTGTTCACGCATTAGTGGTCATTTTAATTTTGATAGGGGTCACCCTCTTCATTATGAATGATCGAAAAAAGTCTATTCCATCTTATTTTATTGAGGCTTAGCCAACTTTCATTTGGATCTAGTGACATCCAGATGAACACAGCTTTACCAACAATGTGGTCTTCAGGAACAAAACCCCAATAGCGACTATCTGCAGAGTTGTGGCGGTTATCTCCCATCATCCAGTAATAATCCATTTCTATAGTGTAGCTTGATGTTTGCTTTCCATCAATAAAAATTTTGCCATCTTCAACCTTCAATTCATGGCCTTCGTAAATGCGAATAAGGCGGTCATACATCGGTAAATTAGAAAGGGATAGTTTGATCACATCTCCTTTTTTCGGGATTCTGATGGGACCAAAGTTATCTTCTGTCCAATCGGTAGTATCAGTGTTGGGAAAAATAGGATTCTTGTAGCCTTGCGTGCTTTGATAGAAACCAAGTGGTTTAATGTATTTTTCTACCTTTTTTACATTGCTTAGCCCTTTAATAAATTCAAGGTTTTCTTCAGTTAAATTCATGGTAGCAATGTTCCGATTTCGAAAGTAGTTGTATTCTGTAATTTCCTTATCAAGCATAGTTTCTCTTCTAAAACCTGTGCCGTTGGTTTTCACCAAATAAGTGAATTGCAAGCCTTCAGATCGGTAGGCCTTCTTATCGTTTACAAATAAGTCGGCATCTCTTATTTCAATCTTATCACCGGGTAGAGCAACACAACGCTTAATGTAGTTTTCTCTCTTATCAACTGGTCTGGCAACCACATCAAATTTTCGCCAAAGATTTGCCCTTCCTTCATCTCTAACCATTTGATAGTAGGTTTGGTCTTGATGTTGCACCACTACCGTGTCACCTGCAGGGAAGTTAAATACCACAGCTTCATTACGCTTTACATTTTGAAACTTCGGCAAGCGCGTGTAGGGCAGCTGAATCAGTTCAGAATATGATTTAGTCTGCTCAGTAAAAGGTAAAGTATGGTGGGCAAACGGGAAAAAGATTGGCGTGTTTGGGATTCTACTTCCGTAATTCACTTTACTTACAAACAGAAAGTCGCCTACAAGCAGTGATTTTTCCATTGAGGAAGTAGGTATCGTAAAGGCCTCAATGTAGATGGCACGGATCAGGGTTGCTGCAATAACGGCAAATGAGATTGCATCGGCCCATTCTCTTTGTTTAGATTTTTGGTAGTTTTTGACGAATTGATGTCCTTTCCAAGGATACTCCTCTGAAACACCTACATAGCTTAGGTAAAAAGGAGTAGCGATAACACCTAGCGCATGTTCCCAATAGCTTAAAATCCCCATGTGCTTGAGCAACTCTACTATAATTCCAACCCAAATAATAAAACCAATAAAGGGCACATAGTATATGGGAATCCAGTACCAAGGTTTTTGGATAAGTTTAACTGCGGTATATATTCCTAGGAAAGGAACCAAGATCTTCCAACCCGCCTCTCCTGCTTTTCTGAATATAAAAAAGAGCCCAATGTGCGAAAGCACAAAATAAAGGCTGAGAACAATAATTGCTGTTTGCATTATGCTAAGTTTAAAACGTCTTTCATGGTGAATATTCCTTTTTTATTGGCAATGTATTCCGCTGCTAGAACAGCTCCTAATGCAAAACCCTTTCTATTTTTTGCCCGGTGTTTTATGCTGATCTCATCGATACTTGAGCTGTAAGTTATTTCATGAGTGCCGGGTACACCTGCTTCTCTGTGAGATAAAATATTCAGTTTTCCTTTAAGGTCAGTGTCTTCGTTCACCCATGAATCATAATCAGGATGCTCTTCAATTATTCCTTCAGCCAAGGTGATGGCCGTTCCACTTGGATGATCTAGTTTTTCTAAATGGTGAATTTCATCTATTCGACTAGAATAGTCTGACTGATCTTGCATAATTTGAGCGAGTTGACGGTTCAAGGCAAAAAATAAATTAACACCAACGCTGAAATTGGTAGCTGCTAATAAAGATCCTTCCTTTGCTTCACAAAGTTGCTCAATGCTATTCCACTGATCGTACCAGCCTGTTGTACCAACAACTATTGGCACCTGATGATTAAGGCATGATTCAATGTTGGAAACAGCGCTATCTGGTGTTGTAAACTCAATGGCTACCTCTGCTTCTTCAATTTGCTCGATAGAATCTTTGCTTTGAGGATCAATTTTCAGCACAATTTCATGTTTGCGATCTAAGGCAAGTTGTTCTATCTCCTTGCCCATCTTTCCGTAACCGATCAGTGCAATTTTCATTAGCCTAAATTAAAAGATGTGTCAAAAATAGTGCTATTCAATTACATCTGTGGTTCAATACTGGTAGGGGTGGGACTTTTTACCAAACTTTAAGCTAAATGTTAGCGAGGGCACAGGGCTAAAACTTCTTGGATCAAGGAACTGTACATTAGGTTGAATGCTTGCGGAAAGGTCGTCGCTAATGTCAAAATGGTATAAATGTGCGTCTACTGCAGCATCAACTATATTCAATATATAAGCTACACCCGTGAGCACATAAAAAAGGTCCCGATTCCTCCTATGAAAATCGATCAGTGAAAGCAGGTTTTCGTCGCTGTAAACGCCATCATACTTTAAGTCAACCGTGTTTGGATCATTATCTACTCTAAACAAGTAGGCGTCTTTAAATTCTTGAAATCGATTAGATTGATCAATAGCAAGGAATAAGGGAGTGCCAATTGCGGCATACACGAGCGGTATTTTCCAGTATTTCTTGTTGTATGCTTGCCCAAGACCCGGTACAACAGCACTCATGATGCTGGCTTTTTTGGGTGAATGGGGTATAGGCTCTTGGATAATAATGGTGTCAGAAACTTGATCAGCTTCTTGCGCTGTAACGGGCACAGTTGCGTATGAAAAGAGCAGTATAAATATGAGAAACTTAACCTTCAAGCTTATAAATCAAGTTTTTTCAATATTTCTTCTAAGTCTTCTTCTGATTCAAATTGGATAACAATTCTACCCTTATCTACTTCTTTGCGCTGAAATTTAACCTTGGTATTAAAGAACTCAGAAAGGTTTGCTCGTAACTTTTTATCAGTTAGGGATAAAGGTAGAACGGAAGATTGATGTCTTTTAGGTTGCTCGCTTTTCTTTTCCTTGGCTAGCTCCTCTGTTTTTCTAACCGATAAAGTATCTGCTAAGATCTGCCCGAAAAGTTGCAATTGGTCTTCTGTGCTATCAAGGTTGATCAAAGCCCTTGCATGGCCCATTGATATCTTATTTTCTCCAATGCCTTTTTGAATATCTGCCGGTAATTTGAGAAGCCTAAGGTAGTTGGAAATGGTACTTCTTTTTTTGCCAACCCGTTGACTTAACTCTTCTTGCGTTAGTTTACATTCTTCAATCAACCTTTGGTAAGATATGGCCACCTCTATGGCGTCTAGGTTTGAACGCTGAATATTCTCGACCAATGCCATTTCCAACATACTTTGGTCGTTGGCAATTCTTATAAAAGCTGGCAGCTTGGTAAGCCCAGCCATTTGAGAAGCTCGAAACCTTCTTTCACCTGAAATCAATTGGTAATTATCATAGCCCATTTTTCTAACTGTGATAGGCTGAATAATACCAAGTTCTTTAATAGATTGTGCTAACTCCTGTAGGGCTTGTTCTTCAAACTTAGTCCTGGGTTGAAAAGGGTTAGCCTCTATTTTACTGATTTCAAGCTCCGCAATGGAGCCCAGTGTTTTAGCATCAGAGGCTTCACTTTTTTGGGTGATGTCTGTCTTTTGATCTTCTAGTAAGGCACTTAATCCTCTTCCTAAAGCAGGTTTCTTGCTCATTCTTCTACGTCAATAATTTTCTCTGATTGCTTGATTTTTGTCAAGTCATTCTTTTGTAAGATCTCACGAGCCAAGTTGAGGTAATTGATCGCTCCTTTACAGCTAGCATCGTGCATGATAATGGTTTCGCCATGACTAGGAGCTTCTCCCAAGCGCGTATTGCGTTGAATGATGGTATCAAAAACCATTTGTTGAAAGTGGGTTTTTACCTCCTCTACTACCTGATTTGATAGCCTTAAGCGAATGTCGTACATGGTTAATAAGAGCCCTTCAATGCTTAATTCAGGGTTTAGCCTTGCTTGCACGATCTTTATGGTATTTAGCAATTTCCCAAGTCCTTCAAGTGCAAAATACTCGCACTGCACAGGTATGATCACCGAATCAGAAGCAGTAAGTGCATTCAAAGTAATTAATCCCAAAGAGGGTGAACAATCTATGATGATAAAATCATATTCATCTTTCACTTTATTCAGCGCATGCCGCATCATCTTTTCCCTTGAAGGCATGTTGATCATCTCAATCTCTGCACCTACTAAGTCGATGTGTGCGGGCAAGAGGTCAAGGTTGGGCGAGTTGGTCTCCAAAATAATGTCTTTTGGCTCTATCTCGTTAACAATGCACTCATAGATGCTGGTTTTTACATTACGAGGATCAATGCCTACACCCGAAGTAGCATTGGCTTGAGGGTCGGCATCAACCAATAATACCTTACGTTCTAATACACCGAGTGCGCCCGCAAGGTTTATGGCTGTAGTAGTTTTTCCTACTCCACCTTTTTGGTTGGCTACCGCTAAAATCTTACCCATCTATTTTACTGTTTTAAAGCTCTATTGAGCTGTTTATGTCAATTAAGGTTAATTGTTTCCCTGCTTTCTCAAAGGCAGCTTTTGCTGTTTCATGGTCAATTTCTATGTAAGGGAAAGTGTCGTAGTGCATACCTATTATTTTATCACACTGAATAAACTCCGCAGCTTTGACTGCATCCCGAATACCCATGGTGAAGTTATCTCCAATTGGCAAAAGAGCTACATCCGGCCGGTCGAGTTCTCCAATGAGTTTCATATCCATGTGAAGTGCTGTATCACCTGCATGGTAAATGGTTTTTTCATCTACTTCTAAAATAAAACCACCAGGGTTTCCTCCATAGGTGCCATCAGGTAGCACTGAAGAATGCACCGCATTCACATATTTTACTGTTCCAAAATCGAAAGACCAAGATCCTCCGTGGTTCATGGGGTGACCATTTTCAAGTCCTTTAGAAGCAAACCAATTAACAATTTCAAAATTCGAAACAATAGTTGCACCGGTTCTCTTGGCAATAGCTTCAGCATCCGCTACATGATCTTCATGTCCGTGAGTTATTAACAAAAAGTCGCAATCGATCTCATCAACTTTAACCTCTTTCGCTAACTCATTTGGAGAAATGAACGGATCGAACAAGAGTTTACTTTTGCTGGTTTCCAAAAGGAAGCAAGATTGTCCGTAATAAGTGATTTTCATCGGCTTAATGATCTTAATTTATTTGAGTTTATTTGCAGCAAAACACTGCATGCACAATTTATAAATGTACAGTTTTAAAGGTGGTTTCTAGTGTCAGAAACCGCTAATTTTTGCACAAATTTTTGTTAATTCGATCTATGATTTTAATTCTTTCTGCAAGCAACAGAGAAGGTAACTTAACCACACTTTTTGCCCAACAATGTAAAGCATTATTGGATGAAAAAGGGGTTGAAAATCGGCTATTTAGCTTAAGTCAGTTACCCGAAGAGCTCGTTCTACAGTCGGTTTACCAATACGATACTTCAGTTTTTAATAAATGGTCTCAGGAGTTGATCCAAGCCTGCGAGAAAATTTTATTTATTGTGCCAGAGTACAATGGCAGTATACCCGGAATTTTAAAACTCTTTATTGATGGGGTTAGTCCTAAAGATTTTCACGGAAAAAAATCTGTCTTGATCGGTGTCTCAGCAGGTAGAGCAGGTAATCTGAGAGGAATGGACCATTTGACTGATATTTTACACTATTTACAAGTAGAAGTTCATCCTCAAAAACTACCTATATCAAAACTGTATGACTTGCTTGAAGAAGGTAAAATTGTTGATGAAGAAACCCTTGCCTTACTAGAAAAGCAAGTCCAAATCCTAATTGATTATTAGACCATGCGCTACGCTTTAGCCTTCCAATATGTAGGAACCAATTACCACGGCTGGCAGATTCAACCCAATGCGCACTCCGTGCAAGCAGAATTGCAAGCTGCCCTTTCTACCTTATTGCAAGAAAAGGTTGAACTTGTGGCTGCAGGAAGAACGGATACAGGGGTTCATGCTGAAAAGATGTTTGCTCATTTTGATAGCACGAAAAGTTGGACTGAAAGGGAGTTCATACATCGTATAAACTCCATTCTACCACCCGATATTGCTGCATTGAAGCTGTATGCGGTAAATGATGATTTTCATGCTCGATTCGATGCTTTGTCTCGGACATATCGCTATCAGATCTGCCATAGTAAACAGGCTTTTATGCAGTATAGAGCATACCTTTTTCCTTTTGATCTAGATTTAGATTCAATGAATACAGCAGCAGAGTACATGCTTGGAGAGCACGATTTTTCTTGTTTTAGTAAGGCACGTACTCAAACTTTTACCAATAACTGTGAGCTATATGTTGCGAACTGGAGTAAAACAGCTTATGGTGTCAAGTTTGAAGTTAAGGCGAACCGATTTTTACGCAATATGGTGAGAGCCATGGTTGGCACTTTGATTGAAGTTGGTGAAGGGAAAAGAAGCCCTGAAAGTATGAAAGATCTAATCAAGTCCAAAAACAGATCTAAAGCAGGAGCTTCTGTTCCGGCGCATGGATTATATTTGACGGATGTGAAGTATCCAGAATAATTACAAACTAGCAAACCACAAATCAATCAATGCGCTAATGATAAGATATAGGGTGTTCTGTGATTAAAAGTTCGTGAGTATTTTAATTCTAATAGGTCAAGTGTAAAGTGAAGTCAAAACTTCATTGTTGGGAATGTGGATTAAACCAAAAACAATTAGCATCTATTACTTAGCTTGGTTCTTCTGATATTCTCGATTTAAATAACTAAAAAATTCGGTCAGAAAAGAGTCAAAATGTTGAAGGTGAAGAGCCTTTTCTTCTTCTCTTTTCCCCCATTTACGGTAGGTGTGAAACAGAGTAGTCTCATCTCTTTTTGGAAAGTCAGCAAATTTTGGACTAAGACGATATGAAATAACTGTGGTGTTGGTCGATTGATTTAGAATAGAAAGTGGCCAGAAGTAAAGACCTATTTGCGGTTTCCAGGCAATTAGATTGATTACGCCTAAACTTATTGTCCACCCTGCAATCACGGCTACTCTTGGTGGAGCTATTACTTTTTTAATATGAATTCTTACATCAGCCGAGTCTTTTACTTTTATTCGTTGTATTTCAATGCTTGATTGATTGAACTCTTTATATTCTGCTAAGAATTGGTCGCAATTAAACTCTAATTTTTGAATTACATCGGCTTCTATTTTTTCATCATAAGCAACATGAAAACTTAGTTTTTCAATTTTTACCTCTTCCTTCAAATGAAAGTTGGGATAGCAGGATGTTAGGAATAATGCAGAGACAATAAGCACAAAAGAAAGCTGAATTTTCATAAACTAAATTTTAACAATGCTACTTATTTTTTCATAAAAAATGAAGTTGCCTCTTAACTTAAAAGGAAGTCTCTTGTTAACTAAAATCTAAAGTCCAATTAACCTACTTTTGCAAGATGAGTGAAGTAAGCGGAAAAGCATGGGATACAGCTCTTTTTAAAAGAGTAATGCAGTATGCTAAGCCTTACAAACTGACTTTTACCATTACAGGTGTATTAGTTGTGCTCTTGGCCATTTTAGGACCAATCCGGCCTTGGTTAATTCAATATACGATAGATGAGAAGGTTAAAGATTTTGATGCAGAAGGAGTGCTGCATCTTACTCTGATCATGATCGGAATCCTGATTGTGGAAGCCATTGTGCAGTTTTACCAGACTTATTGGGCTAATTGGCTTGGGCAGACTATAATCAAAGATTTGCGGGTGCAGCTTTACCAGCATGTAATGTCTTTTCGACTCAAGTATTTTGATCGAACAGCAATTGGAACATTAGTTACCCGAACAGTTTCGGATATTGAGACCATAGCAAATATATTTTCTCAAGGTATACTGGTGATCATTGGTGACATACTGAAGCTGATAGCGGTGATTGGTTTTATGTTTTACACTGATTGGTTGCTTACTTTAATTACCTTGATTCCAATTCCTATTTTAATTGTAGCTACCAATATTTTCAAGAAAACCATCAAGAAGGCATTTCAAGAAGTTCGAACACAAGTTTCTAGATTGAATGCCTTTGTGCAGGAGCGCGTAACCGGAATGAAGATCATACAGATCTTTAACCGTGAGAAAGTTGAATTGAGTCGTTTTGAAAAGATGAACAAGCTGCACCGAAATGCTCATATTAAGACAGTATGGGCTTATTCCATCTTTTTCCCGGTAGTAGAAATGTTATCAGCAGCTTCTTTGGCTTTATTAGTTTGGTGGGGTACAAAAAGTGTCTTGGAAGGACTTACCACTCCGGGTATTCTCACGGCCTTCATCATGTATGTTTACATGTTGTACCGACCGATACGTCAACTCGCCGATCGATTCAATACCTTACAGATGGGTATGGTAAGTTCTGAGCGTGTTTTTAAGGTGCTGGATACAGACTCTTTTATTGAAGACGAAGGAGTAGAGGAAAAAGGAAAACTTAATGGAGAAATTGAGTTTGAAAATGTTTGGTTTGCCTACGAAGGAGAAGATTATGTGCTTAAGGATATAAGCTTTAGCGTAAAACCTGGAGAAACGGTGGCTTTTGTTGGTGCAACGGGGTCGGGTAAAACGTCTACTATTAATTTATTAGGTAGGTTTTATGAGTTTCAGAAGGGTGAGATAAAATTAGATGGAGTGCCGATAAGAGAATATGATCTGGAGAATCTTAGAAGCAATATGTCGGTTGTCTTACAAGACGTTTTCCTTTTTTCTGACAGTATATACAACAACATTACGTTAAACAGTAATTTAATTACTGAAGCAGAGGTTAAGGCTGCTTCGAAAAGAGTAGGGGCCCATGATTTCATTAGCAAACTACCTGATGATTACCATTATGACGTAAAGGAAAGAGGAGGGATGCTCTCGGTAGGTCAGCGCCAATTGATCTCTTTTATCCGTGCCTATGTTCATAATCCTAGTATTTTAATTCTCGATGAAGCAACATCATCTATCGATACTGAATCTGAAGCTTTAATTCAGCAAGCAACAGAAGTTCTAACTGAGGATCGAACAAGCATCGTTATTGCACACAGACTTTCCACAATCCAAAAGGCAGATAAGATTATTGTGCTTGAGGCGGGTCGAATAATTGAACAAGGCAGCCATCAGGAACTTCTTGCTTTAAATGGCCATTATAAAAAACTATTTGAACTTCAGTTCAAGAATGAGGCCGTAGCTTAGAATTTAAAGGTTCACAATTCTATCTTTTCTAGATTGCCTTCAAGATCATCTAACACCTTTCTATTCGATATTTTTAGGAAAACTAAAAAAAAATATCGGATTTAATTCGCTGTAAATAAGACTATTGCAAATTTTGTTAAACAAATAATAAAAAAAGTTAAACAAATCTAATCTTGCTTGGTTTCGTTTGTGATAATATTCACTCTAACCAAATTCATTTATTATGTTAACATTAGATGTTTTAACAATCCCGACAGATGATTATGTAGGATTTACATTTTTCACCGGGTACATGGCCATGATGGCTGCGTCAGTATTTTTCTTTTTCGAAAGAGGTCGAGTAGACGGAAAGTGGAAAACTTCACTTTTAGTTTCAGGCCTAATTACCTTTATTGCAGCCGTGCATTATTATTACATGCGCGACTATTATTTATCAACGGGTGAAAACCCGACAGCTTTGCGTTACATAGACTGGACTTTAACGGTTCCGTTGATGTGCGTTGAATTCTATTTATTAACTGTAGTAGCAGGTGCTAAGCGCAGCTTAATGTGGAAGCTAATTTTTGCTTCTGTATGGATGCTTGTTTTCGGTTACATAGGTGAAGCTTTTAACCCTGAAGGTGGAAGCACAAGTCATTCTGTAACCTACGGTATACTTTCTACACTAGGATATATATATATTCTCTATGCTGCTTGGTTTGGCGAGGTTGCGCAACTAGCTAAAAACAGTGAAAGTGAAGTAGTAAGAAAAGGAGTTAAAACCCTTGCATGGTTCGTACTTGTAGGATGGGCAATCTATCCAATCGGTTACATGTGTATGCCTGGAGGCTGGTTAAATACAGCATTCGGATGGGGTTCAGAAAATGTTGACCTTTTCTACAACATCGCAGATGCAATCAACAAAATTGGTTTTGGTCTTGTAGTTTATAACATTGCAATTACAGAATCAGCTAAAGTAAAGGCTCCAGCAGCCTAATATTGATCTTAAATTAAGAAAGGCCTTCGGGCCTTTCTTTTTTTATGAATAAGACGTTTTTCATATTCATAGCAAGCTTGCTGTTTTTGATGGCTCTCTTTTCGGGAGGTATCGAACTAAGCCTACAAGAACAATTAAGTTTTTCTTTGATCTCAGTTGTACTTTTAGGTATTCCTCATGGAGCAATAGACAACGTAATCTTTCTTCGTCAGCATGAGGTATCGGCAAAATCATTTTATATTTTCTACTTGATTGCAATTGGATTAAACGCCCTTTTGTGGCTTTACGCACCAATGCTGTCTATTGTTGCCTTTTTATTGATCTCAGCTTATCATTTTGGACAGTCTCAGTTTAGTCATTATAAACTGTTAAAACGCACTACAGTAGTTTTATCCTTTGCTTGGGGAGCTAGCATCTTATCTGCTATGCTGCTTTTTAATTTAGGTGAGCTTAAAGAATTAACTACCACTGTTCAGGGTTTCCAATCTTTTCGATTAAGCCTCAATTCTCAGGCTTTTCTGTCCATGTTCCTATTGTTTAGCTTGATCACTTTAATTTGTTTGTCAATCAACCTTTACAAAAGAAAATTCACGCTTGAGCAGTTTTTGTTTGAAATACTAGTGCTTGCCTTGGTTATATTTAGCTTTTATGTATTTCCATTAATCATTGGTTTTACGCTTTATTTCACTGTTTTACATTCCTTAAAAGTTCTTCAAGAGGAGTACCGGTTTGTTGAGAAATTGTACGATAAATCACTATCCTTAATGGCATTCGGGAAATTATTATTTCCATATACCACTATTTCTGTTTTCGGCATGGGAATAATCTATTTACTCAGTGAATTGAATATACTACCGACGCTTTCTTTCGGTTACCTTTTGTTGATCTTAATTTCCTCCATTACTTTACCACATGCCTTTGTAATGGATCGCTTTTATAAAAAGAAGCAGCAGCCCATTAGCTAAGAGGTCTCATTTTTTCAAAGTAATGATCAAGATCCACATTTCCACCACTTAGGATAATTCCAATTTTCTGATCTTTAAAGAGAGGCTTGTTTTTTAATACTGCAGCAAGTGGAACAGCGCAAGATGGCTCAACGATGATCTTCAAGCGCTCCCAAATCAGTCGCATTGCCTTGACTATTTCTTGATCTGAAGTCAGTAAAATAGCCTCAACTAGCTGTAAAATCAATTTAAAGTTATTGTCGCCCAACGAAGTGAGCAGACCATCAGCTATGGTATTGGGATTATTTTGTGGGATTAATTCACCTGCTTTAAAAGAACGATAGGCATCATCAGCTCCTTCAGGCTCAGCCCCAAATACCTTACAATTATTTGCGTAATAATAGGCAGCTAGAGCCGAACCAGCCAATAGTCCGCCACCACCAACTGGTGTGAGAATGGTATTAAGGTTTGGAACCTCTTTTATCAACTCTTTTGCAGCGCTTGCCTGACCAGTTATCACATCTAGGTCGTCGTATGGAGGAACAAAAATTGCACCTTCTCTTGCTTTAATCTGCTGCATATTTTCTTCCCTTGCCTTTAAATTTGGCTCACAAAAAGTAATCTTTCCACCAAGAGCCTTAACTCCTTCAACCTTTATTTTAGGAGCTGTCCTAGGCATTACAATAAAGGCTTCCATATCCAACGCTCTAGCTGCTTTTGCAACAGCTTGTGCATGGTTTCCAGATGAGTGGGTGACCACTTTTTTGCCTTTACCATTTGCCTTAATTTGCAGCAGGGCGTAAGTAGCACCACGCATTTTAAAGGCGCCAATTTTTTGAAAATTCTCACATTTAAAGTAAATCTCACATCCTGCAAGCGCGTTTATTGAAGTCGATTTTAAAACAGGAGTTTGCTCAATAAAAGGTTTTATGAGCGCATGTGCTTCCTCAATACTAGATTTATGAATGGGAAGTTTTAGTTGTTTTTGCATAGCATTAATCTTGAATAAAACGATAAGCGATGCCTATGTTTAAGCAAAGGATCTCATAATTGATTTCAGTTGGCAGGCCTGAGTTTAAACTGAGATTATTGAATTCACTCTGAAAGATAAAGTAATTTGCTGAGGGTTTTAGGTCTAGGTATTGGTTCAAGTGAATTCTAAAGGCCATGGCAATACCCGCTCCGAATCCACTTTGCTTTTCCGTGCTATTGTTATAAGTCCTTTGCGTATTGGTAATAGGGTCAAATTCATCAATTTCAAAGCTAGGTGAGAAGGCGCTGCCGTAGCTTGCCTGAAACCTTATGTCAAAGTCTACGCTATTGCTTGATTTTGTCAAACCCACGCCTGCAACTAACATCCTCAATTCGTAATTGGTAGCGTTAACTTTGTATTGATTTCCATTTTGGGCAATCAGCCGTCGAGCTACTGCTTGTTCATCTACACCATTTTGGATGCTCCAATAGCCCAAGCTGAGGTGGAATTTATCAAACAGGCGGTAATCAAATTCGATTAGGTTAAAAGCTGTACCGTTCTTAGCTAGAGCAGAATTGGTTGATTCTGTGTTTTGATTGGAGAAATTACCAATAGGTCGGGCGAGTCCTCCACCCAGAGCTACAAATGCTCTTTTTTTATAAGGGTCAACCCCTTTGATCGAATCATTGGTTTCTTGCTCAATTTGAGCAAAGACTACCTGCGAAAAAAGTATAAGAAATAAAAGAAGAAGAGTTGGATTAGGGTTTGTGCAGTTCTTCATTCATTTTAGCCACTTTGTCTTTTAAGCTTTCTTTATACGATACCATTTTGTCTTGTAACTTTTCATCAGCAGTTGAAATTATTTGACAAGCTAGTATTGCTGCATTTTTGGCTCCATTTAAGGCTACCGTTGCTACAGGTACTCCGCCAGGCATTTGTAAGATAGAAAGAATAGAATCCCATCCATCAATAGAATTACTAGATTTGATCGGTACGCCAATTACGGGAAGTGCAGTAGAGGCCGCTACCATGCCGGGCAAATGTGCAGCTCCACCTGCAGCAGCTATAATAACTTGCAAGCCTTTTGATTGGGCTTCTTGTGCATACTGCATCATTTTTTCTGGCGTACGGTGAGCAGATACTATTTCAACCTCGAAGGGGACATTCAACTCCTTTAAAAAGTTGAGTGCATCTTGCATCACTTTCAGGTCAGAGATGCTGCCCATGATAATTCCAATTCTTTTCTCCATAGCTATCTTTTTTTGGCGCTAACTTTAACTTGCTGTTTAATTTTTGTTGCAATAGACTTTGCTTGTTTCAGCTCTTTGTTTACTACTGTAATGTGCCCCATTTTTCTGAAGGGTTTAACCATTTCCTTTCCATATAAATGTGGATAAACCCCAGGATGTTTAAGCGCTTCATCCATACCTATATAAACGGCCTCTCCATTAGCATCTTTTTCACCAAGTAAATTTAACATTACTGATGGTTCTTTTATGCCGGTATCTCCTAAAGGCAGGTCCAAGATCGCTCTTAGGTGTTGGGCAAACTGAGAGGTGTAATTCCCCTCTATGCTCTGGTGTCCGCTATTATGTGCTCTTGGGGCAACCTCGTTTACCATAAGCTTACCTGAACGATCTAAAAACATTTCTACCGCCAATAATCCTACCATATCAAGTTTTTCAATCACGTCTGCGGCAAGTTGATAAGCCTTTGATTCTATTTCCGAACTTACGGCCGCCGGTGAAAAAAGAAACTCTACCATATTGGCTTCCTTATTGAATTCAAGCTCAACTAAAGGAAAATGTACAACTTCTCCACTTTTGTTTCTAGCCACGATTACGGATAATTCTTTATCAAGGTCTACCGCTTCTTCCAACACGGATGGTGCATCAAAGGCTTTGCTCAGCTTATGCGGGTCTTTCAACGATTGCACCCCGTAGCCATCGTAACCTGATTTTCGCAATTTCTGAAAGATGGGGAACTTCAAGTTCGCATCTTCTATTTCAGCTTTGCTTTCTATTAATTGAAAAGCTGAGCTAGGAATGTTGTTTTTTTGGTAGAATTCTTTTTGTAAGCCTTTATCTTGAATGAGCTTTAATACCCGCGGTTGCGGATAAACCAAAACCCCTTCTTTTTCTAATTCTGCAAGTGCATCTGCATTTACATCTTCAAACTCTATGGTTATGACTTGTTTGTCTTTTCCAAAATTGTAAACAGTTTCAAAGTCCTTGAAATCACCGCAAACAAATTCATTGGCCAAGGTTTTACAAGGTGCATTGGCTGAGGGGTCGAGTATATCGATATGTAGATTTAAGTTGTAGGCCTCTTGAAGTGTCATTCTACCAAGCTGACCGCCGCCTAGCATACCAATTTTAAAATTTTCAGAGTGAATGTTTTGGTTCATGTTCATAGATCTTCCTACAAAGGTAGTTTGAATTTGTTTGTTAATAAACTCTCTTTAATTGCCTGTCTTAGCCTTCTAGAATTCCTAAATTTGCTTTCTAAAGACAGAAAAAGTCCCCTTTGAAACGAATCAAAATTCACGATAAGGTTTTCGAACCCTTCTTATCTCAAGCGCGCATTCAAAGCGCTGTTAAAGATGTTGCCTCAAAACTACACCATCAATATATTGGAAAACAACCCATTTTTATTGGGGTGTTAAATGGTAGCTTTTTTTATATAGCCGACTTGGTGAAACACATCGACTTCGATTGCGAAGTTTCCTTTGTAAAAGTGGCCTCTTATCAAGGAACCAAGAGCACAGGAAATGTTCGGCAGTTAATTGGTTTAGATCAATCAGTGAAAGACCGCCATGTGATCGTGGTTGAAGATATTGTAGACACCGGCAACACAATTGAGGCTGTTACGGATCAGTTGAGAGGGATGGGTGCAAAAACCATCGCGGTTACAACCCTACTCTTCAAGCCTGAGGTTTACGAGAAGGAGTTAAAAATAGATTTTCCCGCAATAGAAATAACCCCTGAGTTTGTAGTGGGTTATGGACTAGACTATGATGGTTTAGGAAGAAATTTAAACGAGATATTTGTTTTATCAAAAGAGCAAAGCATTAAAGAAAACAAGAACATGTTAAACATTGTACTTTTTGGCCCTCCAGGCGCAGGTAAAGGAACTCAAGCTACTAAATTGAAAGAGGTTTACCAACTTACTCATTTATCTACAGGCGATATACTGAGAAATGAAATCAAACAAGCTTCTGAGCTAGGCGAAAAAGCAAAAAGCTATATGGACAAAGGAGAGCTAGTTCCCGATGAGCTTGTAATCGACATGATCGAAAAGTGTTTGCAAGAAGCAAAAGACGCAAATGGTTTTATCTTTGATGGTTTCCCTAGAACAACTGAGCAAGCGAGAGCCTTAGATAGCCTATTGCAAAAATACAACACCGAGATTGACGTTATGCTTTCTTTGGAGGTTGATGACGAGGAATTGGTGGCGCGAATTGTTCAGAGAGGTAAAGATTCAGGAAGAGAAGACGACAAGAACGAATCTGTAATCTTTAATCGAATTGTGACCTACAATAAAAAGACTGCTCCTTTGAAGAAATACTATTCGGAACAAAATAAATATCAATCTATTAAAGGGGTTGGAGAAATTGAAGATGTATTCAAGAGACTTCAAACTGCTATAGACGAAATTTAGAGCCTTATTCCTGAAATCAGGATATCGTCAACTTGTTCTTCCTTCTGCATCCATTCTGCTAGGGCATTTTTTACGATATTTTCTTGCTCGAGCATAGGCAGATGAGTGATTCGTTCAATCATATTAGCAACGTTCTTACTCATAAACTTTTTTCCTCTTGGTCCTCCAAATTGATCGGGATAACCGTCTGAAAAGAGATAAAAGCAATCTCCTGTATCGTATGGAATTCGATGGGTATTAAACTCTTTTCTGTGTCTTGAAACTCCCCCAATAGAGAATTTGTCGCCTTTAATTTGATAGAGCTCTCCCATTTTGGTGTAAAACAGAGGTCTCATTGCACCCGCATACTCAACCTTTTTGTGCTCAAAATTTACCGTGATAATGCCAAGCTCCATTCCATCCTTGCTATTGCGGTCTGTTGCTTTGTTTTGATTTAAGGCAATGCGTACCCTTTTATCGAGTTCTCTTAAAATAACACCCGGATCGAATATCTTTTGGTCTGAAACTATTTCGTTGAGTTGAGTATAGCCAATGATCGACATAAAAGCTCCTGGCACACCATGTCCTGTGCAATCTACTACGGCAAATATTGCTTTATCTTTTCTTGCTGAAAACCAATAAAAATCCCCACTTACTATGTCTTTGGGAGAATAATAGATAAACGAATCCGGAAAATAACTTTTGATCTTTGGCTGTTCAGGTAAAATTGATGCCTGAATGCGTTTTGCGTAATTAATACTTTCTCGAATTTCTTTGTTTTGGGTCTCTACGAGTTCTTTTTCCTTAAGGAGATCATGTGTTCGCTCTTCAACTTTTTCCTCTAATGTGTTATTTAGCCTTTGCAGTTCTTTATTTGCCTGATCTAGATTTGCCAAACTATCTTTCAAGGCTTTTTCTGATCGTTTTTTATCTGTAATATCTCTAATAATTCCTTGATATGCAGAAACTTTACCATCAGAATCTTTTATAACAATACTGTTGAGCAAGCAAATTAATTCTGTTTTTCCATCTTTCTTTTTAAGCCTTACTTCATAGTCAGAAACCTCACCCGTTTTAGCAAGTTCGTTTTTTAAATTCATTCGGTCATTAAGGTCCCAATAAAGATCACCAACACCAATCGCCTCTAACTCAGTTTCATCATATCCCAGAAGTTTTCTCCCTGCAGGATTAAGGTCAATGAACTTGCCATCTACGGTAGACATGTATATAACGTCCGTGGACCTCAAAAACAGTTTTCTATACCTTTCTTCACTTGCTCTTAATCTTTCTTCAGTAAGTTTTCTCTCAAGTGCATAAGCAATCGATTTAAGTAGTTGATCACTGCTGAGTTCGTTCTTTACCAGAAAGTCCTGTGCACCCTTATTAACAGCATTTCTGCCAATATGGTGATCCGCGAATTCTGTAATTACCACAAATGGAGTGAGTGGGTACTTTTTAAAGAGATCATTAAAAGTATAAATGCCATAACTGTCGGGTAAGAATAAGTTAAGTAGCACCAATTGTATGGTTTCATTACTTAAGATTTCAGTTGCTTCTGCTAAGCTACTCGCATGAAATAGGTCGAATTCATCCTCTTTGCTTTCGGCTAACATTTCGCCTAAAGCAATTGCATCATTTTCTGAACTCTCTACGATTAGTAGCTTTACCTGCTCTAAATGGTCATTGTCATTTGTTGATACCTCATTTTTCATGCTCGTTCCAAATATAATAGGATTTAGATTATTGGTGCTTTAAATAGAAGGGTTGGAAATTAAAATGCCAAAAGAAAGGCATTGACCTGCTCTTGCTAATTTATGCTTTACCTTTGCAAGATATGTCAAACGCTAACTTTATAGATTACGTAAAGATCTGCTGTCGCTCCGGAAGAGGAGGTTCAGGATCTCCTCATCTACATCGTGACCGATTAACTGCCAAAGGTGGTCCCGACGGTGGAGACGGCGGTAGAGGAGGGCATGTTGTTATTCGTGGAAATAAACAGCTGTGGACTTTACTGCATTTGAAATATCAGAAACACGTAATTGCAGGCAGCGGCAACAATGGTGGGGCAAGCATGAGCACAGGCAAGCAAGGAGAAGATAAGGTTATTGAAGTACCTATCGGGACTGTTGCAAAGCTTGATGCTGATGGTACTCAATTGGTAGAAATACTAGAAGATGGTCAAACCTTCACTTTAGTTCCCGGAGGAAGAGGAGGTCTTGGAAATGTTCACTTCAAAAGTTCTACCCAACAGACTCCACGCTTTGCTCAAGAAGGTGAGGCCGGGAAGGAAGAGTGGGTGGTACTTGAATTGAAAGTGCTTGCAGATGTTGGTTTAGTTGGCTTCCCGAATGCGGGTAAATCAACTCTACTTTCTGTTCTCTCTGCAGCCAAACCAGAGATTGCTAATTATCCTTTTACCACTTTAACTCCCAATTTAGGGTTGGTTCAATACCGCGATCACCGCTCATTTGTGATGGCAGATATTCCAGGTATCATCGAAGGGGCGCACGAAGGGAAAGGGCTTGGATTGAGGTTTTTAAGGCATATTGAAAGGAATGCAGCTTTGCTTTTTATGGTTCCTGCAGATGCTAGCGACATCAAAAAAGAATACGCTATCTTACTAAATGAATTGAGTCAACATAACCCCGAACTGCTTGATAAGAGAAGACTACTTGCCATTACAAAGTCCGATTTACTAGACGAAGAGTTGATGCAGGAAATGAAAGAGGACTTACCTGATGTGGCTTGCATATTCATTTCTTCAATTGCCCAATTGAACCTGATGCAGCTAAAAGACCATCTCTGGAAATTGATTAATCAACCTTCATGAATACCGTAGAACATTGGGATCGGGAGCTTTTTTTATGGCTCAATTCCATGCATTCTCCTGTATTAGATGAGATTATGTGGTGGATTTCAGGGAAGATTGAATGGCTGCCTTTGTATGTGATCTTACTTTTTTTCCTTTATAAGAAGTATGGCAAAAATCTACTATGGATTCTACTAGCTGTGGCTGTACTCATAACCCTTTCAGACCAATTGTCTGTTCACTTGTTCAAAGAGGTTTTTCAGCGTTATCGTCCCTGTCATAATTTAGAAATAATGAATCTAGTGCAAACGGTAAACGATAAATGTGGAGGGAAGTACGGTTTTGTTTCCAGTCACGCTAGCAATTCCTTTGCCTTAGCAGTTTTTATTGGCTTGTTACTTAAACGAAAGTCATATCGCTACGCGCTTCCCTTATTAATTGTTTGGGCTTCTACGGTATCTTATAGCAGGATTTACCTTGGAGTTCATTATCCACTAGATGTAATTGGAGGTGGCATGCTTGGCGCTTTAATAGCGCTATTGGTTTATACTATTTTAATTAAGCTAACAGCTCATAAATTAGACCAATGAAACAGCTATTACTGGTAGTTTTAGGCGGAGGTTTGGGAAGTGGAGTAAGGTATTTGTTTGCTAGGTTTAGCTTAGACTATTTAAACTTAAGCTTACCCTGGGGAACATTAATGGCCAATGTATTAAGTTGCATCCTTGTTGGCTTGATTATCAGCTCTGAGCATTTATTTCCTTCTAACCTTCGTTTGCCTATGCGCCTGTTTTTGATGATGGGCTTCTGCGGTGGCTTATCTACTTTTTCCACTTTCAGTTATGAAATGGTTAGCTTGTTTAAGCAAGGCATGTGGACTTTTGCAATGCTTAACCTTGGCTTAAGCTTACTTTTAGGGATAGGGGTTATTTTTGCCTTGACTACAAAAACCTAGGCAATGTCTTTATTCCGTAAACTTAATCTCTCTTTAATAATAGGCTTACTTTCAGTTAGCAGCAATTTTGCCCAAACTACTTCTCCAAAACTTGTCGTTGGTGTTGTGGTAGATCAAATGCGTTATGATTATTTGCAACGTTATTGGGATTCTTTTGGAGAAGAGGGTTTTAAGCGCTTAGTAAAGCAGGGCTTTGCCGTTAATAACGTAAACTACCATTACAAGCCTACTTACACTGGACCAGGACATGCTTCTATTTTTGCAGGAGCACCGCCTGCAAAACACGGTATTGTTGGTAATAATTGGTACTCTAGAGAAGAGGGGAAAGTAGTTTATTGCGCAGAGAGTAGAAAGGATGATGGAAGCTATTGGATGGCACCGAGCAGGATGAAAGGCAGAAATTTAGCAGACCAAATAAAACTTAGATACGGAGCCAAAGCCAAATGCTATGGCGTTTCATTAAAGGACCGGGGCGCTATTTTACCTGCAGGGCATATGGCAGATGCAGCTTTTTGGTTTGATGGTAAAGCAGGCCTTTGGATAAGCAGTGAATACTATGAAAAGCAAAACCAAGCTTTTCTTGAAAGCTTCAATAAAATTGATCTGTTGGAACGCTATTTAAGAAAACCTTGGCAACTCTCAAAGGAGCAAGATCACTATCAAACTTCCTTTGCAGACTCTAACGCTTACGAAAAACCATTGGTAAAAAAAGGAGGAATCACTTTTCCGTATAATTTACTCGAAGCATACAGGAAAGAAGGCTATAAGGTATTAAAGTCCATTCCACAGGGTAATACTATGACAACTGACTTTGCAATAAGTCTGTTAAAAGAAGAAGCGCTTGGCCAAGATGCAGTTCCTGATTTTTTATCCATTAGTTATTCTGCTACAGATTATGTTGGTCACACTTTTGGAGTTGGATCTCGCGAGGTTCAAGATACCTACATCAAACTTGATCAAGATATAGCCAATTTGCTAGTCAAATTAGACCAAGAGGTCGGAGAGGGCGAATACCTACTTTTTCTAACTTCAGACCATGGCGCAGGGGAGCCAAGAAACTTCTTAAAAGACGCTAAACTTCCTAATGGTCGTTTTTCTACAAGGGACATAAAAAATAATTTAGATTCTGCTCTAGATCAAAAGTTTGGACCAAGAGATTGGATAGATGCTTTTATTAACTTAAACGTATATTTTAATACCAAAGCATTAGAGGAGAAGTCCATAAAAGCTCAAGATGTGCTTGAATATGCAAAACGATACTTGTCTAAACTTAAAGGAGTAAAAGCCGTTTGGAGTGCAAGCTCAAAAATTGCCCACTCACATTTCAACTCCATGGTAGAGAATGGCTATGAGCCCGAAGAGTCGGGAGATTTGATCTTGCTGGAACAGGCTTCTTGGACTAGTTACTCAGATAAAGGCTCAACCCATGGTAGTCCCTATCATTACGATACGCATGTGCCACTTCTTTTTTATGGAAAAGGCATTAAGCCGGGTAAAACCAATCAAAGCTATAGCATTGCGGCAATAGCTTCAACTGTAGCACACCTCATTCATCTTGCAGAACCTGAATTAAGCAAAGGTGAGATAATTATAGAATTAATGGATTAAAAAAACCGACATAGCTTTAAGCTATGCCGGCATCACAAATCACTCTTAACTAACCAATAACTTAAGAGTAAGAAAGTCGGTCTCCACTTACACCGCGGTTTTCAAAATGTATGTCGATAAACGGTGTTTTAATAAGGTTAAAGTAGTTCTGTCTTTTTATGTATTTAGGCTTCTGTAATTCGTCTTTTATGGCGTAAAAGTGTGAACTATCAAGGTTAAAGCTATAAGCCTCGATGGATGAGGTGCTCATTGAATTTAGAGTTTGAAGGGCTAGCTTATTTTTTCCTTCTCTTATCAGGCCTTTTATTTTTAGGTAAGTCAGGATGTTGTTTAAATAGTGCTTTGTAAATCCAAATGGAAGCGAATTAACCTTAGTCTGACAATTATTTAAAAGATCGGCTAGCGACTCCTCCTTAGCATAGAGCAATTGAGTTTGCCCCGCTTCTAGGCTAAGGATTAATAGGCTAATTAGACAAAAACTTTCGTTCACGGGGCTAGCATTTTCACAGGCCAATTTTCTGATTTGTTTGAAGATTCTAATTTGCCTCTTTTTTAGTTCTTCATTCTTTGATTCATTTAAAGTGCCGTTTAGTTCTTCTAATAATTCAACCAATAGGCTGCTTGCGTGATTAATTTTTTGGTACTTCTTAAAAAGGTGCTCGTAAACTGTTTTTAAGGGACTATTCTTATTTAAACGAACCAACTCTTTTAGCAAAGGAGTTGAAACTTCCTCAATACCATAAAATTTTAGTTGATTGAAAAGATCAGCTAATTTTTCTTCCCTCTTTTTGTAATCAGCTTCAGCATTTCCATGTAGCATATAAAACATGCTGGTTAGAATTAGTTCTTGATAATGAACATCTTTTAGTTCGAAATACTCTAGACAAGACCTGTAAATAATGCGTTCAAAAATCTTGAAAGTATTGTATTCCAGGTTTCCTTTTAATTCATCGACTTTGTGGAGGTCTTCCTCTCGATAGGCTTTAAAAAGATCAAGACTTACATCAGCATAAGCGTAGTTTTCTTCCAAAACAGATTCTATACCTTGAATTTGTTTGTCCGTTAACTTGCTTATTATGTAAGATACTTCGAGCATTTATCTATAATTGAGAACTAAGTTAAAGAGCTAGTTTGTCAAAACAAGTCCCAATTATCTCAAAAATAAACAGCAGAAAGCTGTTAAAATTTATATCAGTAAACTTTAACAGCTTTATATTAAATGATTTAAGTGTTTTTTACTTAAACAACAGAATTAATAGTTTTTACGGCTCAGGTGTATATCCTGGCTCGTTCCATTCTTCCCATCCACCTCCATCTTCCGTTTCAGTTTCTTGCGCCTCTGCTATTTCTTGATTTAATTGTTCTTCTGTGTATCCATCATAGTCAGAAGGAGTTCCATATCCGAGTAATGAAATTAGTAATGTAATCAATGCTGCCATAATTTTATTTTTTTAAAGGTTCATATCAAAACTAAAGGCATAATTTTGACTTGCAAGGGACAAATCATCGCTATTCTAACAGTGAAACCGTGTTAAATTATTGCGTAAACTCCCTTCAATCTACTATATAATAATGCTTTGGTCTTACATTTATAACTTCATCACCTAAGCATGGCCGAAAAGCATTTTTTTCACTTAAAGGATCTGGTAAGTCGCTTAAGTTCCAAAGAACAAAAGGTAGCGATGAGGCATTTAACGGATTATCGTAACGATGTTCTGGCTCGGCAAACCAAAATGTTCTTATTATATCAAAGTATTTTAAAGGAACCTGATATAAAGTATGATAAAGCTAAGAAGCTTATTTCCTCTAAACACTCAACTGGTGTTTTCTCTCAATTGTGCAGAAGAACTTATAACCGGTTGAAGGAGTCTTTGATCCTCGAAGTAAATATCCACCGAGAGGAAAGATACAGCAAGGTATTCCAGAAAAAGTTTAGCCTGCGCAAAGAAATAGTACAAAATCAAATTTTAAGTGGCCGGGGATTAATAGAAGAGGCTTGGCATGAAAATGAAAAGCTGATAAAACAAGCCAAGCGTTATGAGTTGTATGATGAGTTATTGGAACTGCTTTATACCCAGCAAGATAAATCCGTTAGTTATAAAGGCTTTAAAGAATATGAGCGTCTTGAGCAAGAAATCAAGCAGTTCGAAAATATCAGAAGTCTATTTCAAAAGGCTAGAGGAGCTTTGAATTCCTATTACTTGAGGGTAAATTACTCCAACAGCAGGGAAGGGAATTTTAAATTAATGAAGAAAACTTTCAGCAACCTTCAGCAATATGCCGAGGAGTCTGGCTCTAAACATATCAAAAGCCTGTCTTATTTGATTGGGATGGAGTATTATTTTCAAAAAAAGAATTACAAAAAGAACATTAGTATAGGTGAGCAATTTCTAGAACTAATAAGAAGTTCACCAAGTGTAAATTCGAAGCAGCGAGAAGTTTACATATTTAATAATTTGATCAGGAATGCAGCTTACAGTGGTCAGTTCAGCCTTGCAGATTCTTACCTTGAAAAGGCTTTAGGGGTTCAGCTTAACTCTGGAAGTAAGAACCTTTACAAATTACTAGAGCTTAAATTGTTCGTAAATTTCTACAAGGAAAACCATGGTTTATCTCAAGAGCTGATTGAAACGCTAGAAAAGTCTCCTGTGGCTAAAGGTGAGTTGTATCAAACAAAGTTGAATTACTACAAATCCATGTTGTATTTTGTAAGAGGAGAGTTTAAGAATGCTAGCCTTTTACTCAGAAACCTCCCATTACTTGAACTTGACAAGGAAGGCTGGAATATCCACATTAGGATTATGCGTGTTCTTTGTTCTATAGAAATGGGTAGAGAGGATTTAATTGACTACGATTTTTCTAATTTAAGAAAAACGGTATGGCGAACTAATCCAAAACAGTCTTTAAGTAATCGTCTTAAAACTTTAATTGACTTACTAATCTCCCTTGATTCATGCGACTATAATTACATTACTTTTTTCGACAAGAATGATAAAGTGATCGAGGAATTAAGTGCACCAATTGGCAGCGATTTAGGTTGGAGTCCGTTTGGGGCAGAAATGGTGCTTCTGCATGATTGGTTTTATGCAAGATCACAAGGTCAAGCCTATCGTCCGAATTTGAATCGATTCCAGTAAAAAACTCCGCATCAGGCGGAGCTTTTAAGCTTGATTAGCTATTTATGGCATTTTGAAAAAATTCAGGCTCTTAAGTTTTAGATCATGCTTTTTTATTGGCCTTTTTTCATTTTCCATTTTCAGTCTGCTATTTTGCTCACTATCTGATTGTTTATAGAAATTCAGCAAAAACAGAGATAACACCAGCGTGCAAACACAAAGTAACGGTATCAGCCTTTTCACGATAAATTTCGATTTAAAGATTAACAGTTAGACTGTCAGTTTCCTGCGCTTCTTCAGCATTTAGCCATGCACAATCCAAGCAGCTTAAACCATCTTTAGTCATTTGCCAATGATGTTCTAGCATATCATCATCATGCGTATTTGAAACATTGTCAACATCGTAGATTACCCTTGCTGCTTCTTGCTTAAAGTATACCGTCTTGCCCTCAGGAACTCCGATACTTACTATTACTTCTTGCTTTCTAAACTTGTCTGATAGTGGCACTCGAATTAACTCACTGAAAAGTAATTCATTATCAATTAGGTAGTATTCTACATTGATATTTTTAGCCAATTCGCCTGCTACTTTTCGGTTAGGGCCGTTTGATTGTTTTTTCAAGTACAATTCAAATTCACTGCTTCTGCTTTTTACAACATTCAAATCTAAATTATTGAGGAAGAGCGAGTCTGATTCAATGAAAAAGTCATTGTTTTCATCTAGAATTCCTTTTTCGGTGACCAAACTGCTAAGCACAAGTGTATCGCTTGGGGATTCGTCCAGTTTTATAGTTTCAATATAGGTCTGTTTAGAGGCAAATTGTCCTGCGGTAGAACTTCCACTGATCAATACTAAAATGATACCAATTGCCCAGAGTGAAACTGCTGTAAGGCCAATAGCTTTAAATTGTGGTCCTTTAAAGCGAAATAACATTTTAAGTCCTCCATATAGAATGCCTAAAAGTGGAATAATTACAATTAAGCAAACACCGGCAAGTCCTAGTCCGTAAATCAGATCTGAACTAAAAAATAGGGCAGCATGTTCTGATAGCCAATTTTCATCAATTTGACTGTTGTTGAGCTGTATGTCAAAAGGTGCACCTATAGATATTACGGTAAAAGTTGCGAGGGCAATTAAGGCTCCTATTACTAAGAAGAAAGCCAAGATCTTTAGCACAAGTACTACTGCGTAATACAAGATTTTACCGATGAAGTCGAAAAAACGATAAATTCCATGCTTTGCCTTACCGGCAAACTCATTAGCATTGCTGCCGTCTACTTTTTTTTTAAAGTGCGAAAATTCGCCCTTTATGGCATTACCAATGTTGTCAACATTTACGGGTTCACCTTTCATCTCGAGTTTTTCAGCTGTCGTTTTGGCTGTAGGAATCAAGATCCAAAGAATAATGTAGATGAGTAAGCCTGTTCCAAACCCTGCCAGTAGAGCGGCTAGGAAAATTACCCTGAACCAAACTTTATTAACGCCGAAGTAATATCCAATTCCTGAACATACTCCACCAATTAAGTTATCATCCTCATCCCGATAAAGCTTTTTGCTTGCAAATTCACTGTTTGTTGATTTTTCTTTACGCTTCTCTTCCTCAAACTCTTCATCACTCATGTAAGCTTCAGGTTCACCCATGGTTTCAATAACCTTTCTTACATCTTGCATGATGATTACCTCTTTTCCTTGCTTGAGCTTTTCGCTGAACAATTCGGCTATCCTGGCTTCTATGTCTGCCATGATTTCTTCTTTACCTTCAGCATCATGAAAATATTTTCGTATTGTATTCAGATACTGGTGTAAGTGGTCGTATGCCTCAGTTTCTATGTGAAAAACCACTCCGCTAATGTTTGCTGTAACTGTCTTATTCATTGGTATTGATTTTATCTATTATTTCTTTTTTCTAGTTAGGTTTACCGCATTGACCAAGTCTGTCCAAGTGCTTTCTAATTCTTTTAAAAATTCGCTTCCAACTTCTGTTAAAGCGTAATATTTTCTTGGAGGTCCTGACTTGGATTCTTCCCAGCGATATTTTAATAAACCGGCGTTTTTAAGTCGAGTAAGCAAAGGATATAAGGTGCCTTCTACAACAATTAGTTTTCCTTCTTTGAGTTGATCAATTATTTCAGAAGGATAGGCCTCCTTGTTTTCTAAAATAGAAAGAATGCAAAACTCCAATACTCCTTTGCGCATCTGCGCTTTTGTGTTTTCTATCTTCATTCGTTATGATGTTTTATTCTGTTTCTTCTTCACTGAGCTTGATGTAAAATGACATCAGAATCAATTGGTTTTCACCATCTATTACACAATGTAATTCATCAATCTCCCCTTTGCTTTTGTTCACCCAGAAGGAGGCGTCACTTTCTTCCTGATTCTCTGCTTCCTTTTCAAATTTATAGGGCTGGAAACCTTCCTTTTGGAATAGCTTATTCACTTCATCTCTTTCAATTGATTCTTTTAGTATAAGAAGTTTACCACCTGAAAATTTACCCTTTAGTCTCTCGTCTTCATTGTCTATATTCAAATCAAAATCAAGCATTTTCTCCAAGCCCCCCGAGAAGCTTATTGAAAAGTTTTCATATTGCGCTTCTAGTTTTTGATAGATATTATCTGCATCTGTACTTTTTGGAGTGGCAGCCACGTTCAATAAAAATAAGAGGGCTAAAATGGGATAGGTGTATTTTTTCATAGTTGTTTGTTTAAGTGCTATGCAAAGATATGTACAAAAAAAGGTAATATGCAATACATAGTACCATAAATATTTTAATATTCCTTCATTGTATGTCATAATAAATTGACAATCAATAGTTAGTGGGTTGGTATTTTTTAATATTAAAATAATTTCAAAAGCCAATTCTTCTACTTAATATTGATTTATGGAAATATTTTTACACTCTGAGGCATGGATTAGCCTTCTCACATTAACCTTCTTGGAAATTGTATTGGGCATTGATAACATTATATTTATCTCGATTGTATCTGACCGACTTCCAAAGGAGTCTCAATCAAAAGCGCGAACCATAGGGCTACTTCTGGCGATTGTGATGAGAGTGGCTCTACTTTTTGCCATCTCATGGATTGTACACCTTACTGAGCCAATTCTAACAATTGTTGATTATGAGCTTAGCTTTCGAGATCTGATTCTGTTTGCTGGCGGGCTTTTCCTTTTGGCAAAGAGTACCTCCGAAATTCATCAAAAGATTGAAGGGGAGGAGGAAGGAGGTAGCGAAGCAGTTAAAGCAGCTTATACCATGTCTAGAGCCATCGTGCAAATCGTCTTGCTTGACCTCGTTTTCTCTTTCGATTCTATTCTTACAGCTGTAGGATTATCTGATCAATTGCTTATAATGGTTATGGCCGTAGTAATTGCCTTACTTATCATGCTTGTTTTTGCTAAGAAGGTGAGCGAATTTGTAAACAAAAATCCTACAGTCAAAATGCTAGCCTTAGCCTTTTTAATTATGATAGGAACACTGCTTATTCTAGATGCGGCTCACGTGCACGTTCCTAAAGGCTACATCTACTTTTCTTTGGTATTTTCTTTGTTTGTTGAATTTCTAAATCAACGCCTTCGCCGAAAAAAGTCTTAAGCTAAGCCTCCTCAGCCTCAAGAGTAGAATAATCTTTTAGGATATTGTAAACGCTATCTCTCTCTAGTGGTTTTCTACCAACAGCTTTGATCAGTTCAACTATTTGTTCCGTGGTCATGCTTGGGGATTGTTCTTCGGCCCCTGCCATTGAATAAATTTTAGTTGAGTCGTCAATCGTACCATCAATGTCATTCACTCCATAATTTAAACTTAATTGAGCTGTATCTCGGCCGATCATAGGCCAATAGGCTTTTAAGTTTTTAAAATTATCCATGAAAATTCTAGCAATGGCGTAGGTTTTCAAGTCATTGATTACAGAGACTTCATCTATATGAGACATTTGATTGTTGCCATTTCTAAACTTGAGAGGAATGAAGGTATTAAAACCGCCCGTTTTATCTTGTAAGTTTCTCAGACGATTCATGTGATCAATCAGGTGTTCTGCCTCTTCTATATGGCCATAAAGCATGGTTGCGTTAGAAGGCATGCCAATTTCATGAGCCGCTTGGTGAATAGCTAGCCATTGGTCAGAAGAACATTTGTCTTTACAAATTTCGTTTCTTACTCCTTCATCAAAAATTTCTGCACCACCTCCCGGCAGTGAATCTTGTCCATGATCTTTTAAAATTTGTAAGCCTTCTTTGTAAGAAACTTTTGCTTTCCGACACATGTACTCAAGTTCAACTGCTGTGAAGGCTTTTACGTGAAGGCTTGGTCTTACAGTTTTAATTCGCTTGATCAAATTGGCAAAATAATCTAAACCCATCTTGGGGTGAACCCCACCCACAATATGAACTTCTGTAACATCAGTTCCCTCGTAAGATTTAACCTTCTCAATGATTTCATCTTCACTCATCTCCCAAGCATCATAATCTCCTTTTTGACGAATCAGTTTAGAATAGGCGCAGAACTTGCAATCAAAAACGCAAATGTTGGTTGGTTCTACATGAAAGTTTTTATTGAAATAGGTATTGTCCCCATGTAAATTCTCACGAATATAGTTGGCTAAAGTGCCTACAAAATTCAGGTCTGCCTTTTTAAATAGAACCACCCCTTCGTCAAAAGTGATTCGTTCATTTTGAATCACTTTTTCTACAATATTTTTTAGGTCTGAATCTTGGGTGTGGTCTTTTAGAAATTCAATATTCATAGTATGTGTTTGTTTTGCAAAAATAAGCGGAATAAATTCCACTAAAACACCACAAGCTTTTTAGAAAGTCTAATTTCTTCAGTTTGGCATTCGATAAAATACAAGCCTTTTTCAAGAGCTGAAGTGTTAATTTGATAACCATTTTGCTGAGTTATTGTTTCAGCTTTTACAAGCTGCCCACTTAAGCTGAAAAGTCTTAACCGATGTGGTTTTTTCATGGCTTCTCCACCTAATTTAACAAAGGTTCTTTCAGTGCAAGGGTTAGGGCTAATGTAAAAATTTTGACTCAACGTTCTCTCTGTTAACCCAACTGGCATACAACCATCTGAAAGTAAGAGTGAGCTTCTAGAGGCAACTACTGCATTCCGCATTCTTTGTTTCTGTCCTTCTGTAAAGTTTCCCATGCAGCGGTCATATAAATAACCCATGAAGTTGCTCAACATGTCTTTGCTACCGCAGCTCGAATCAGGTGGTGAAGGGCATTTTTCATAGATTACACCTTGTAGTGGTGTGTCAGCTATTTGGTCATCTGTTGAGCAACTTTCTGAATTACCCCACGGATGAAGCAAGTTTAACCAGTGTCCCACCTCATGTGTAGTTGTTCTGCCTCTGTCATAATTGGGTTCAACATTTCCTGTATTTCCAAAATTAGAATAATGAATAACCACCCCATCTTGATCAGCAGGGGACCCAGGTGGGAATGCGAAGCCTGCAACATTTTCTCCAAGATCGCATACCCATATATTCAGGTAGTGATCTCTATCCCAAATAGGCGAAACTCTATAATATTGGTTGCCTAGACCAATATTATCAATACTGGTAGCAGTTCTTATAATACCATTTGTGGAATTGCCATTAGGATCACGATTGGCTAAGCAAAACTCAATCGCCACATCAGCTTTTGAAAAGCCGGCTTCTACATTAGTGGTGTCTGCATTTTTTAGTCTGTAGTCTTCATTTAAAACGTTTATTTGCGATAAGATCTGACTGTTGCTAATATTTTCACTTTGGTCTTTATAAAGCACATGAACCACCACTGGGATTAGAAAAACAGTTTCTGACTTATTTGTTTTTTGATTATACTTCTGTATTTTTCTCTGCGTTTCAATAAACTCAGTGGTTTGCGCTACAGCTTGAAGTTTATCATCAAACAAACATCTACTTTGCGCTGCAAGCAATGAAGGAATTAATAAAAAGAGGAAGAAGTATACTCTATATTTCATTAACTCAAATATCTGAATAAATTTAAAGCAACTATTTGACTTCTTATGCGTCTAGTAAGTGTAAGTATTTGTGGTAGATAACTTACAAATCTCAAAAGCCCCTTCTCCCTGGAGGGGCTTTTCTACTGGCAGAAGCTGCAATAGTTAGCTTTTACGTTATGTTCAAAAACTGTTTCCTTGTTAAGCAATTGACTCATTACGTTTGTAATCAATTTATTAAAAACTGCTGTTTGATTTTTCTCGTTCAATTCAATAAATGCCTGACTAGAGTTTTTCATAGAAATGATGCCTGCCTTGGTGTTTGAATCCAATTCATTCAAAGCAGCTAAGTAAAATAAAAGCTGAACCATTTTAGCTTTGCTTCCCTTCAATATCGTTTGAGGGTCACTAGCTTTTAAGTCAGCGTAGTTTGTTCTGCCACTTTTGTAATCAATCAGCCTTTTTTGATCATTTACATAATCTACTCGGTCTATTTTTCCTCTCAAGTAAAGGGTTTCCATTCCTACAATTTGCATCTGATAAGAGGACCTAAAGGGCTTTTCTACTTCACCAACAATTAATTCCTTCCCAGATTTAATTATATTTTGATCTATTTGAATTAGGTTGGTCAAATAGCGTAAGCTTGCTCCATAAGCAAGTTTGTGCTTTCCTTTTAAGACTTTTAAGCCAAACTGATTTGTAAACTGTTTATTTAATTCTAGTCCTGCTTCATCTGCAATCGTGCTCAGTTTTTTTAAGCTAAGAGGAGTGCCTAAAAAGGGTTGGTAAAGGTTTTCTAAACTATCATGCAAAATAGTACCTAAAACATTGGCTTCAATTTCATTGCTGAGTTTTTCTTCTTCTTTTAAGCCAAGTATATACCGATGGTAAAAATCTAAGGGACAGCTCAAGTAGGTATTAAGGGCAGAAGCTGAAAGTCCTTTCTCAACTAATTGAATCACTTTCTTGATAGCCTGCTCATTATTTTCAATAGCTTGTTTGAGCTCAATGGTTTTACCAAGTTTAGTGTCAACAGCAATTTTGTTCACTTCAATTTTCGAATTCTTTTGCGTCGCTTCTTCTTCTAACTGACTTAAAAACCGGCTTTTTTCTCCACTCCCTAATTGCCCGATTTGGGTATTGTAGATTAAGTCTGCACGTTTTGTTCTTTGCAAAGCTCTATAGAAGTGGTAAGCATAAATACTATCTTTTTCCTGATAAGAAGGTAGCCCATACTTTCTTTTTACATCAAAGGGTATAAAAGAGTTTTGTTTTCTTCCTGCCGGAAGGGTGCCTTCGTTTAATCCGCAGAAAATGATCCGCTCAAAATCCAGCAACCTGCTTTCAAGTACTCCCATCAGCTGCAAGCCCGAAAGCGGTTCTCCTACAAATGAAACCTCGGCTTCAGCAATAGATTGTTCATACAATGATTCTAGGTCTCTGAAATTTTTTAATAAGCCATGTTCTGCTTGAATCTCATCTAGCTTATTAAATTGCTGTTTGAAATGAGCTAAATATTCCAACTCTACTTCATTCTTACAATTGAAAGCCTGGCTCATCAAGTCGTCTACTAAATAATGTAAGCTTGAAATTATGTTTGGTACCAGCTCTTCAGAAGGAAAAACAAATAAGTCAAAACCAATTTCTTTATTTACTGCACTCAAAATTGGATGGGGAACCCATAAAAGTGATCCTTTTGTAATTTTCTCTTTTAATGCTTTTAAAGCATTTGTACTTTGTTGAGAAAGTGATTGACAAAGCGGATGTTCTAAGAACTTGTTTATGGGCTCATAAAATACTGCAGCCTTTTGCTGTTCGGTTTGCCCAGCTTGAATAAATTTTGGGTCTACTGCATTTAGGTAATGTGAAAAGAAGTCGAATCCATAAAAATTATTTAGCCCAGAACCCATTGTAACATTGATGCTTGATAAGCTAGCAGGCAAGCTATCGAGCACAGGGTTCAATAGCCTTTCATCAGCAAGTACAACAGCGGTTTTACTAGGGTCTTGGATTTCTTGTTCTAGCAACCAAGAAAGGGTTTTGGCCTGACCCATATTGCCTGAAGCTCCGTATAGGTTGATCACTTTGTTACTTTGACTGAAGTCATCGAATACCCAATTGAAAGATTTGCGTTTTGATTTTTCTTTTCTCAAAAACATGCCTGCTTCTTGCATGGGATCGTCCATGTAGTAAGCATCTGTGTCCCACAAATATTCGAGCGGGTATTGGGTTTCAATCTTTTCTAAAATTACACGTTCTGACTTTGAAAGTGCATTGAAGCCAACAACATAGATTTTTTTAGGCTCTCCTGCTAGTTTAGTCAGACTAGCGCCTTCAGCTAAGCTTCTACCTAACATACCTGAATATGCCTTGCCCTTTTGTTTGAGCCTTTTTTTAAACTTTTTATAGTAAATAGCCAAGGATCTCCAAAAGCTAAGGTATTCCTTCTGAAAATCACTCAGATCATGCCGGTCAAGGTTCCATACCTCAATCGCTTTCGCTTCATTTAAGAAAGTAAAAAGTTCTTCTCCATCAACCAAGTAACGGTCAATCTCATTGAAGTCTTGTATTAGCGTACTTCCCCAACTAAGAAACTCATAAAAAGAATCAGCCTCTTCTTTTGCTTCCTCACAGTGAAGTTGATATAACTCCATCAGCAAATCTATTTGCTCAACTACTACCAATTCAGACTGTGCCTCTATAAAGTCAGCAAGACTCAAAACAGCAGGTGCTAGCATAGCAGTCTGATGTTGTTCGGCTAATTCCTTGTAAAAAAAGGTGGCTGCACGTTTACTTGGCACGATCAGCATCACTTCATTTAGCTCGTCCTGATGCTTTTGCAATATTGTTTCAACTACTTTGAATAAGAAGCTTTGCATTTGGTAAACTTAGCAAAGCTCATGAAATTAAATGCGTTTCAGGCCGTTTGAATAGCTTGGCAATAGATTTGTATATAAAGCAGCTCAGATTAACTAATTTTGCGGACATGAAGAAAGTATTGTGGCTTTGTATTTTGATTTTTAGTGGCTTGTGTTCAGAGCAAGTGCTTGCTCAAGATCAACTCAATCAAGTTGATGAAAAAGGGCTTAAAACAGGAGCTTGGCAGGTAACCTACCCATCAGGCAAGCTGCGTTACACAGGACAATTTAGAGCCGGCAAACCTTTTGATGTTTTTAAGTATTATTTTAAAAATGGTGATCTCAAAACAGTTTTAACCTACGATGCTGAGGATCAGCATAGAGCTTATGCTGTTCATTACTATCAAACTGGGGAGAAGATGGCAGAGGGCTGGTATCATGATCAGAAAAAGGATAGCCTTTGGAAAACTTATGGTGCCAATGAAGTGGTACTTAGCGAGGGTAAGTATTTTGAGGGAGAGAAATTTGGAAGATGGAGAACTTTTTACCAAAATGGACGTCTTGCAGAGGAAAAATACTTTGATAAGGACCTAGAAATAGGAGAATTGAAGGTTTATTTTGACAATGGAAAACTAAGTCAACTTGGTCATTATAAAAATGGTTTCTTGGATGGCCCAACCGTTTTTTTCGACCCTGAAGGAGATACCTTGATCAAAGGTGCCTATTACAAGGGGGCAAGGGATCAGGATTGGACATATTTTAAGAACAAAGAAGTGGATCGAGTGCTTCAATACAACAAGGGTAAATTGTTAAATCCTGAGGCATTACCTGCTCTTCCTCAGAGTGAAAAGGAGGATAGCTTGAAGCAGAATATAAAAGATGAATTAGAGTTTGAAGACTTAAACGGAACGATAAAGTATGAGTAAAAAGGGTAAGGTTTTAGTAGCCATGAGTGGCGGTATTGACAGTTCAGTTACTGCGCTATTGTTGCACGAGGAAGGATACGAAGTAATCGGCGTTACCATGAAAACATGGGATTACGCTACCTCTGGAGGAAGTAAAAAAACCACCGGATGTTGTAGCTTAGACGATATTAATGATGCACGAATTCTAGCCGTTAACTATGGCTTTCATCATATGATTATTGATATTCGTGAAGAGTTCGGAGACTACATCATCGATAATTTTGTTAATGAATACACTGCAGGAAGGACTCCAAACCCCTGCGTACTTTGCAATACCCACATTAAATGGGATGCATTATTGCGTAGAGCAGATCAATTGGGCTGTGAGTTTATTGCAACCGGACATTATGCCAATGTACGTCAAGAGAACGGCAGATGGGTAGTTTCCAAAGGTAAAGACGAAAACAAAGATCAATCTTACGTGCTTTGGGGTTTGTCTCAAAAGGCTTTAGCACGGACTAAGTTCCCTTTGGGAAAGTTTACCAAACCTGAAATCCGAAAAATGGCTTTAGACCGAGGCCATCATGATCTCGCTAAAAAGAGCGAGAGTTATGAGATCTGTTTTGTACCAGATAATGACTACCGTGGCTTTTTAAAAAGAAAAGTTGATGGTTTAGAAGAAAAAGTAGCGGGTGGCGATTTTATCGATTTGCAAGGCAATATCTTAGGGAAACATGACGGTTACCCCTTTTATACCATTGGTCAGCGCAAAGGTCTTGGTATTGCGATGGGTGAACCTATGTATGTGGTTCGCATAAACCCTGAAGACAATACGGTTGTGCTTGGTAAAAAAGAAGACTTGAAGAAGCAACAGATGAAAGTAAGGAATCCCAACTTGATTAAATACGATCAAATACCTGAAGGCCAAGATGTTTTAACCAAGGTGAGGTATAAGGATGCAGGAACTATGAGTCACCTTTCTGTAAGTCCTGAGGGTGAAATTGAAGTTAATTTCTTTGAACAAGTAAAAGGGATAGCTCCAGGGCAGTCTGCTGTTTTTTATGAAGGCAAAGATTTAATTGGAGGTGGTTTTATTACACGCTCATGAATAAACTAAGTACTTTATTATTCTTCCTAGTTGGCTTGCTTCTCTTTTCTTGTCAGCAAGAAGATGATGAACAAATTAGTTTTTTTAACGGCTCTCATTATGCGCCATTAGCAACAGGGTTAAATCGAACCTACCAAGTTGATTCAATAATTTACAATGACTTTACTGGCTCAATTGATACCATTAGCTTTCAGCGTCAAGAGCGAGTAGGTAAAGCCTTCAGGACTTTAGAGGGGAGACTTGCCTACAATTGTTTGATCTATGAGAGAAAAGATGATACTTCGACATGGGTTGAAAGAAAAGCATATGAAGAATTGAAAAACAACCTAAGGTATGAAAGGAGGGAGGATAATCAATCTGTTATACATTTGGTTTTCCCAGTCAGGGAAGATCAACGTTGGAATGCCAATGCGCTTAACCCTAAGGAAGAAGTTAATTATACTTACAGGAATCTGCACAAAGCCTACAACCTTTCTGATCAGTTTTATGATTCTACTGTAACAGTGCTTCAGCGTGAAAATATCAACTTGATCAGCAGGGTGAAAATTGAGGAGGTTTATGCAACAAACCGGGGAATGATCTACCGTTACGATGAAAACTTGCAAACCGATTTTGATGGATCTATCCAATCTGGCTACAAGGCGACTTTAAAGTTGGTTAGTTTAAATCCTTAAAGCTAAAAACCTTTAAAAAAATAGTTTGAGTTTTCTAGGTATTGGTTGTCCGGGAAAAAGATGAAGAGACAGCTTCCGCCTTTTGTGACTTCTATAATGGAACGATGGACTCCCATAGGAACAGCCGGACAACCTTCACTGTTGCCCAGCGTTCCATTCTTTTTAAGATAATCTTCGGTGGCATAGTCTGCTCCATGTAATACGATATATCTTTCTCTAGCACGGTGGTTAAAACCATATTCAAGCCCTTCAAGTCGAAGGCTTAATCCATTTTTTCCAATGTAGGTTTCTTCTGCACGATAATACCCCAAACTACTCTTATGAGAATCTACCGTATTTGAAAAATCAAAAGCATACTCTTTACCAGAGTTTTCTCCGTGTGCCACATAAGTGTGGAAAAGAATCGTGCGGCTTTCAAGGTCAATTACCCAGAAGCGTTTCTCCTTTGATGGAAGTCGAAAATCGACTAGGCTAAAGATCTGGTTAGCAGGTTCTAAATGACCACTTAGCTTCAGGTCTATATAACCTAAGTAAGCCTTTTCGAAAAGATCAAAGTCAGGCTTTACGCTTCCTTTTAGCTCCTTGTATATCGACTTGTAATGAGCTGTTGAATGTATAGGGTGTTCAAGGGTTCTCGCTTTTAAATTTTGCGAAAGCATTGAGAAAAGGGCAATAAAACAGAGCTTAAAAAACTGCTTCATGATTGCAAGCTTAATAAAAAATCATCAAAATAAAGGCAGCTGAAAGACACAAAGATGAGATGATGTTCATGCGCATAGCTTTCTCATAGTTAGCTGCTTTAGGCTTTTTTTTGCAATCGATATACCACTTTTCGAAATAGACCAAGGTGGGAATCCCACAACCCAAGAAAATCAAAATGTGTGATAGCGAAGCATGCAAATAATAATTGAACAACAGCAGTAAAGTGCCGAGCATAAAAAATATTCTAGAAAACCGGAAAGTCTTACTGATTCCCAATAATAAACTCAGGGTTATGTCTCCTCTCGCTTTGTCTTCTTGATGCTGGTATATTTGAGTTAAAGGATAAGAGCCAAGTAAAAAAATGCTGCTGCAAATAGCAGGCAAAAGGTGCTCTAATTTTAGAAAGGCATTAAGCTTTAAGCCCATTCCAATTTGAACCATGAAAAAGGTGAAGAAACCTTGAAAAAAACAAACTACGAAGGTGCTTGTAATTGGATATTTTTTGAGTCTGATCTTATCAAAGCTATAAGCTTTTGAAACTAAAAGATATATAAAGATCAAAAGGGCGAAATACGGACTTATATAAAAGGCGTAAAGAACAGAGATTAGATCAAATAGTACGACCAGAGGAAAAAGTTTCTTATTCACCTTTGGGGGTGTTTTAAGGCCTCCTATGCTGCCTTCATCTTTGTCAAAGTAGGAGTTGTAGCCATTGCTTGCGGGGTAAACGAATAAGTGTAGAATTAAAAATATATGCAGACCTTTGAGAACATTCACTAAATCTAAATTGCTTAATGAGAACCAAAAGACAGGCATTAAGAAAATAGAAAAAGGAATGCGTAATAGTTTTATAGCGTCTAGCATGCACTTATGTTTGAAACGAAATTACAAAACCAAAGACCAAAGCATTAAACCATAGAATTTGAGCAGTTACATCACGCATTTAGGAATCGCAGTGCCACGGCATGAATATAAGCAAACTGCTTTAGCAAAATGGATGGCAGAACGTTATGATGCTGCTGATGAAAACCTAGCCAGAAAGCTAAAAGTACTTTACAAGAAAACAAGAATAGAAAAACGCTATTCAGTTTTAAGCGACTTTGAGCTTAATAAGCAGCAGGCAGCTCTTTTTATTGAAGATCAAGAAAAAGAGCCAAGCATTGAGGATCGAATGCAGATTTACGGCCAAGAAATTATACCGCTTTGTAGAAAGGCAATTTATAATGCTTTGGGAGATGACTTCAACTACAAAGAAATTACGCACCTCATAACGGTCAGCTGCACAGGAATGTATGCTCCAGGTATAGAGTTAGAACTAAAGCAGTCAATCGGCTTGAACGATCAGGTGCAAATGCATGCTGTAAACTTTGTTGGTTGTTACGCTTTCTTTCCAGCTTTAAAAATGGCAAAGGCTTTTTGCAGTGAACAAGCAAATAGCAAAGTTTTAATTGTGAGTGCAGAGCTTTGCACCTTGCACTTTCAAAATAAAATTGAAGAGGACCATTTGCTTTCAAATTCACTTTTTGCAGATGGAGCAGCAGCTTGTATAGTGCAAAATGAACCAGACGGAACCATTGCCGGAGAGGGCTCTTTAGAACTAAAGGCTCAAACCCAGCTGAGCATTCCCAAAGGAAGAAGTGACATGGCATGGAACATTCATTCTGATGGCTTTTTGATGCGCCTTACTTCTTATGTTCCTGAATTAGTGAATAGCGGAATTAAGCGATTAATAAACCAATTGTTTGAGGAAGATGTAAAAGCTGAGCTCATTGATCAATGGGCCATTCATCCGGGGGGTAGAAAGATTCTTGAGGTTTGTGCAAAAGAACTTGATCTCACAGAAAAGGACCTAGCTGCCTCTTACGAAGTTTTAAAAAATTACGGTAATCTTTCGGCTCCAACCATTCTTTTTGTGCTAAATGCCCTTAGCAAGCAAGCTATTGATGGGAAAAAAGTCTTGGCTTGTGGTTTTGGTCCAGGTTTAACCCTAGAAGGAGCCTTACTAAAATGGAAGGTAAATGCCTGATTTTACTAGCCGCTCAACCAAAGCAGAATACCTCGATCAACCAACTGTCAACAAGAAGGAACTATTTTTGAACTTGGCTGAGCTTGATCGCATTAATCAATTATTAGGAGGACACACAGCTACTGTTAAAGGAGTTGAAAGATTGCTTGAAGATCGCTCTAAAGTTTATCACCTTGTTGATTTTGCCTGCGGTGGAGGCGATACCTTAAGGCACCTGGCACTTTGGTCTAAAAAATCAGGCTATCGTTTAAAATTATACGGCTTTGATATTTTACCCGAAGCCATTGAATATGCAAAGTCTAATTCCAAAGGATACGATATCAGCTATAAGGTTGCGGATTTCAATAACTACAGTCCTAGTCATCAAGTTGATATAGCATGTAATGCTTTGGTGTGTCATCATTTTTATGGCCATACTCTGGATAGTTTTTTATTGAAAATGAAAGAGCTTGCTGAAGTGGGGATTGTAATCAATGATTTGCACCGTCATCCTATGGCATATCAAAGCATTCAAGTTCTCACCCGATTCTTCTCAAAGTCACTTTATGTAAAGCATGATGCGCCTCTTTCGGTTCTAAAAGGCTTTTCTAAAAGTGAGTGGCAGCAAACCTTAGATCGACTAGGTTTTGAGCAGTATCATCTTGAATGGGTATGGGCTTTTCGCCACCTTATTTATTGGAGGAAACCATGAAAAAAGCATCGGTTGGTATAATTGGTGGGGGCTTAGCAGGTTTAGCTACTGCAATAGAAATGGCTACGCCTGAATATGAGGTAATCCTCTGGGAAAAGAGGAGCTATCCTTTTCATAGGGTTTGTGGCGAATATATTTCAATGGAGTCTTGGTCTTATCTAAAGCACCTTGGTGTCCCTCTTGATGAGATGAACCTACCCATCATTGATCAGCTAAAATTAAGTGTACCTTCTGCTAATGAATTCAATCAACACTTGTCATTGGGAGGTTTTGGTATTAGCCGTTATACCATAGACCATGAACTTGCAAAAATTGCAAAGAAAAAAGGAGTTAGACTTTTAGAGAACTGCACGGTTAGAGAGGTTACTTTTCAAAACGATTCTCACCTAGTTAAAACTGATGAAGGAGATTTCCAAGTAGACTTGCTTGTTGGAGCGCAAGGCAAGCGATCAAATATGGATAAAGCTTGGGAAAGAGCATTCATTCAGAAGCCACTTAAGGCCTCACAGAATTTTACTGCAGTTAAATATCACATTGAAGCAGACCTTCCTGAGGATTTGATTGGTTTACATTTATTTGAAGGCGGTTACTGTGGTATATCAAAAGTAGAAGGCGAGAAGACCTATTGTATGTGTTACCTTACTTTGGCATCAAGTATTAAAACTGCAGGAGGCATAGCGGAATTAGAGGAGAAGGTGCTTAGTAAGAATCCTTACTTGAAGCAATACCTGAAACTACCGCGCTTGTATGAAAAAGCTGAGGTGATTTCTCAAGTTAATTTCAGTTCAAAATCGAAAGTAGAAGAGCATGCTTTCATGCTAGGGGATACAGCAGGCCTGATTGTTCCACTTTGTGGTAACGGCATGAGCATGGCATTTCATGCCGCTTACTTTTGGTCAAGGCTTGCTAAAGCCTACTTTAGGAAGGAAATAAGCAGAAAGGAACTTGAGACTGCCTATCGAAAAGAGTGGAAGAGATCATTTAATAAACGCCTGAAAATGGGTAAAATACTCCAGAGACTTTTCTATAAACTTCATTGGACTGAACAGGCTATTAAGCTATTAAGCAAAAGTAAAAAACTGAGTAGTTTCCTGATTAAACAAACCCATGGTAAATCTTTTTACCATAGGTCAGATTGATTGAATGATCAAGTTGAGGTTTTCTTAATTGTGACTGTCTTTAATGACCTTATGTTCGATCTGATTTTCGTGTTTATGGTCTTTTTCGTGACCACGGCCTTTCTTGTGGATGTGCGTGCCATCTTTGCCATGCTCATGCTTATGACGAATCATCTTTGTTCTACTTTCTGATAGCATTTCGTTGAATTTCTCAACTTGATCAGGATTTAACAGCTCTCTGATTTGTGTTCTAAAATTTTGGTTTACTTCTCTTTCTTTTATTCGCTCATTCAATTTTTCCTGCTTCAGCTGTTCTTTGCTCTTTAGCGATGTGCTTTCTTCTTTCATCCTAATAGACTCAAGCTGAATTTTTCTTTCTTTCATCAAGTTTTTAAAAGAAGTTAACTGCTGCTCGCTTAGTTTCAGCTCCTCCTGCATCTGTTTTAATTTTGGAAAAGCATTCTCTGATTCAGTTTGGGCAAATGAAGCCATGCTTGAAAGCATGAGACCTAAGCCAGCGATAATGGGAATTAATTTTTTCATAGGATTTTTTTGTGTTGGTTAATTGTAGACCAAAAGTAATGCCAATCTAATTCGTGATAAAGGTTTTGAATTGATTTAAGGTGTCTTGGTGCCACAATATTTTGTAGTGACCACTTCCATTAATGGGCACATATTTAAAATCTTTGTTTGCTTTTGCAATATCCTCTGAATGGTTCACCTTGGTGATTTGATCCCCTGCATCGTGCATTAAAAGCACTTGCTTAAAAGGAGTTTTTTGGGCGAGCTTTTCAAAGTGAAGTCCCTCTAGCTGATAATTCGCTCTTTTGGAAACGATCTCGATCATCCTACTGTAAACAGAATCTTGAATACCAATCAACTCTTTAAATCCTTCAAAAACAGAAATGATGCGGTTAACAGGACTGATCAAAATACATTTAGTAATGCTAAGTTGAGCTTCATAGCATAGCAGCATAATCACATTGGCTCCCAACGAATGACCAATTGCAATCTCAGGCTTCCCTTTCTCTTTGATCAACTCTTTGGCTAATTGAGTAAAGCTGATCAAGCTAGCCTCTTTACCTTCGCTACTTCCGTGTGCAGGACCATCACAAGCAATCACTGTATAGCCTTGCTTAAGCAAGGGTTCTACAAAGGCTCCAAGACTACCTGCATTGCTTTCCCATCCATGAAATAAATAGGCTAAGCGCTCTCCAGATCCCCATTGGTATAGTTTAAGCTGCTTACCTTGAAAATTAAAGCTTGAGGTATTGGCTTGTTTTAAGACTTGGATTTCCTTTTCACGGATAACCCTTGATCTTGGTGTGGAAAAGATTCGAATTAACAATTTAGCGGAATGCCTTGGGAAAAGTAAACCGATTGAATTGAAGTAAAATTTGAATAGTTTGAGCACGTTGAATATTTACAGCTCAAAGTTGACCATTATCTTAATATATAAGTGGAAGAAGTCGGTGAGTTTTTTGACAGTATGCAGCATAGTTTGGAAAAGCCTTTTTAAGCAACTTCTCCTCGTAATTCAATTTGAAAATCAAGGTAATCAGCAATCCAAAGTAAGCTAAGGCACTGGCAACTGAATTAGTTACAAAAGGCAAGAAATAAAGTAAAACTGCAGTGTACATTGGATGCCTTATTTTTTGGTATGGACCTTTGGAAACCACCTTCGCTCCTTTTCTTATTTCGGGGAAAATGTTCAATTTGGAATTGCGCATTACAGCTATGGCCCAAATGCCTAAAGCAAAGCCCAAAGCATGTAATAAAACGTCGAAACCGCCCTTGTTAAGCCATCCATCCCTCCACAAGATGAATGCAATTAGACCAAATTGCAAGGAGATGTAAAGCAAGCCTTTCTTCATATGGATAATATAAGTCTTTTAGACAGATTAATTAGGAAGTATATGTAGCTACAAATATATTTGCACTTTAAATAAGCTATGCGCATAGAAGATGAAATAAAGCAAAAGCAGTTTGAAGATGAGATCCAAAAACTCATGATCAACCAAATGTTTACAGGAAAGTGGGTGAGCGATCTAATTGCGAAGCACCTCAAGCCATATGGGTTAACCAATCAACAATATAATGTGCTAAGAATTTTGAGGGGTCAGGGTAATGGTTTTGTCTCCGTCAACTCCATTTCCGAAAGGATGATTGATAAAATGTCGAATGTCTCTCGCTTGATCGATAAACTTTGCCTCAAAGGCTTGGCTACTAGGACGGTGAATCATCAAGATCGAAGGCAGATGGATATTAAAATAACGGAAGAGGGCTTAAAACTGCTGAAAGAATTAGATTACATACAAAAGCAGATAAAAGCAGAGTTTAGCAATATTTCTGAAGCTGAAGCAAGACAATTAAATGAATTATTAGATAAACTAAGAGGATAATGAAGGTAAAAGAAGCAATAGAGAAACGTTGGAGTCCAAGAGCATTTTCAAATCAAATGATCGAAAAGCAAACCCTAAAGAATTTACTTCAAGAAGCTGGTAGTGCAGCCAGTTGTTTTAATGAACAGCCATGGCATTTTATAGTAGGAGTAAAAGGCACAGAAACCTATCAAAAAATATACGATACATTAGTTTCTTTTAACCAGGATTGGGCTAAGACAGCACCCGTATTAATGTTAGCAGTATCAGTTAATGAGTTTAGTAAAAATGCTAAACCCAATCCACACCATCGTTATGACTTGGGCCAATCAGTTGGCTTTTTAAGTTTGAGGGCCATGGAGGAAAATATTTACTTACATCAAATGGCAGGATTTGATGCTGACTTGGCAAAGGAAAAATTCAAGATGGCTGATCAAGCAGAAGCGGTTGCAGCTATTGCTTTGGGGCATTTAGGAGATTCCAATCAATTAAACGATGATTTAAAGGAGCAGGAAAGTCCGGAAAGTCCCAGAAAACCTTTGGAAGATTTTGTCTTTGAAGGGGAGTGGGGAAAAGCTTTTTGACCTATTGTATTAAGAACTACTGTCATTGGTTTTGGGCATAGTGCCGAAAACGTAATCCCAAAGAGGCGAAGAAACGCCAAAAGCCACTTCATCATTTTGATAATGGTGAATACTGTGGTGTATCCAAAGCTTTTTAAAAATATTTTTTGGTGGGCTAAAGCGGTGTACTATAAAATGTACACTGAGGTAGGCCGCATAGCCAAAGAGGAATCCTGCTGTGAAAGGAAATCCCGTTTCTCCCAATAGCCAATAGTTCATTCCTAAAATCATACTTGCCAGAATGACACTTAAAACAGGTGGCATGACAAGTCTTTTTTTGTCTTTGGGGTATTTATGATGTATTCCGTGTAAAGCAAAAATGGCACCCTTTTCATCATAAACACTTGGTAAATGATAAATGTACCGGTGCACTAAATATTCTATTAAGGTGAAGGACAATAAACCGGTGAAGAAAAGCAGTAAAATGGAAAGAATACCCAATTGAAAATGCAGGTAGGCATAAGAAGAAATAAAAATTCCCGCCCCATAGAAAATGATCAAGGGTACGGAAATATGGGTTTTACTCAGATAATGTAATAGTGGATTTTTGTAAACCCTACTGCTCTCTTCATTGCTAGCGAAAGTTTCATTTTTCTTACTCATACCTATGGTACTATTCATAACAAATTTAACATTTCAACGAACAAAAAGTAAGAGCAAACACTTTAAATTTTCTCACAAACAAGTTGAATTCGTACTTTTGCAATCCAAAAAATAGTAATCATGGGAGTAGATCAAATCGCAATCGAGGTAGAAAAAATAAAAGAATCAAGATTAGGTCAAATTAATTTTGATGAGTTGAAGTTCGGTCGCGATTTTTCTGATCATATGCTAATAAGTTCCTATGAAAATGGTGCTTGGGGTAATCCTAAGATCATTCCATTCCAGAATCTACCTTTTTCGCCTGCTGCTTCTGTATTTCATTATGGTCAGGCAATTTTTGAAGGGCAGAAAGCCCACCGTTCAGAAAACGGAGAGGTATTATTGTTTAGGCCCGATCAAAACTTTGAGCGTTTTAATCGTTCCGCTAAAAGAATGTGTATGCCTCAAATTCCGGAACAGATCTACATGGAAGGAATCAAAGCATTGGTTGACTTAGACAGAGATTGGATTCCGACTGGAGATGGAAAGTCCCTATACATCAGACCTTTTATGGTAGCTGATGATGGCTTTTTAGGAGTTAAAGCAAGTGATTCATATAAGTTTATGGTGATTACTTCACCTACTTCTAACTATTATTCTGGTGCGGTAAGTGTGAGAATTGAAACTGATTACGCTAGAGCTTGTCAAGGTGGAATAGGAGCAGCGAAGGCAGCCGCAAATTATGCCGCTTCACTACTACCTGCTCAAGAAGCTAAAAAAGCAGGTTACGATCAACTTATCTGGACTGACGCTAAAGACCATGAATACATTGAAGAGTCAGGTACCATGAACATCATGCTTCGTATTGGAGATACACTAATTACTCCTAGTCTAGAAACCAATACGATACTTCCAGGCATCACTAGAAAGTCCATTCTCTTTTTAGCTAAGGAATGGGGCTATAAGTTAGAAGAAAGGAGAATAAAAGTTGCCGAATTAATCGATGCCTTGAAGTCCAACCAACTTACTGAAGCTTTTGGCATGGGTACTGCAGCTACTATAGCTCCAATTAGCAAGATTGCTTATCAAGGAGAAGATTACGAATTGAGCGACTACAATTCTTGGGAGTTCGCCAATAAAGTAAAAAATTACCTAGAAGGGCTTAAAAGAGGAACACAGGCTGACGACTTCGGTTGGACGGTTAAGTTGTAAATACCCTCAACATCTAAGGAAGGTCAAGCCTTTTTCGGATAGTCAAATAGTTGTAAGTCAAATAGGCCTGCACTAGAGTAGTCCCAACTTTCATAATTAAATGTCATTTCAACTATTCCACAAGTAGGAATGTTACCAAAATGCTGCTTGCTTAACGCTTCAGCAAGCATAGTAAAGGTTGGATTATGGCCAACTAGCATTAAACAATCTACCTTATTCTCAACTTTTGCAAGCAACTGGATCATTTCCTCTACGCTTGCTCCATAGATAGACTGCACTTCTCTGATTTTTTCGCTTGAATAGTTAATTTTGTCGGCAATAATTCTAGCGGTAGTGATGGCTCTCTTTGCAGGACTACTAATTATAAGATCTAGCTGAACACCCCGATTATTTAGGCGTTCTCCCATTATGGGTGCATCTTTTCTCCCTCTTGAATTTAAAGGTCTATCAAAGTCTCTCAGTCCTCTTTCTTTCCAAGAAGATTTAGCATGTCGTAGCAGGAAAAGCTTTTTCAAATTGCTTGATTATTCCTCTTCTTCTCCGAGGTGCATATTAAAGCTTTCTTTCTCAACCTTATTCATAAAGACTGGTAAAACAAAGTAATTCAGAAAGTTTGAATTTGATTTAAAGATGTGACGTGCAAAAGACTTAAGACTTTCCACTAAACGCATGGCGTAAACATCGTTCATCTTCGGTAGAACTTGATTTAATTGCTCTATTTTCGCTTGAAGGTGTTCTTCTTTATCTTTCCACTCTGCAGGAAGTTGCGACATCTCTTCCTCAAAGTGTTGCTCAAATACAGGATCAACTTCCTTGTAAAAGTTTTGCAACATTGGCTCTGCTGTATAAGTCCTGAAGTGGGCAAGCTTAATGGATTCAGTTTTTTCGTGTTTACTTACTTCTCCATCATCTGAAATAGCGGCTAATATGGCCACAATAGCTGGAGTTCTTAAAAGAATTTCTCTATCCTCTGGGCTCAGTTTATCAATCTCTGCTGACATAATTATTCAATCCTTTTTTGGTTTGGGAACAAAGATAAGACGCTTTACTTATATTAATACCTTAATAAAGTTAAGAAATAATGCATTCAATTATTGAACAGTTAAAAGACGAGCTAAGCTACACTACAAGCAGAAGCAGCGGAAAGGGAGGACAGCATGCAAATAAAGTTGAAAGCAGGGTAAGTTTGTTTTTTGATATCAATGCTTCAGCGATTTTAACTGATGAACAGAAAAAGGTTTTGTACGATGCATTGAAAAGTAGATTGAATCAAGAATCTATTTTACAAATAGATGTAGAAGAAAGCCGCAGTCAGCATCAAAACAAAACCATTGCCTTTAAGCGTTTTAGTAATTTGATTGAAGAGGCATTGAGGGCCAAGAAAAAGCGAAAACCTACTAAACCGACAAAAGCAGCAAAAAAGAAAAGGCTAAAAACAAAAAAGCTACGCTCTGAAGTAAAAGAATTGAGAAGAAAGGATAAGTTGTTATAATTTATTCGCTGCACTTTCAGCAGCTTTCCACAAACCATCTTTTCTTGGACAAGGCGCAACAATCTCTATTGGTTCTTTCTTAACAGGATGAATTAAGTTAAGCTTGCGGGCATGAAGGTGAATGGAGGCATCATCATTGGTTCTTGAATAACCATACTTTATATCGCCTCTGATGGGACAATTAATATTGGATAGCTGCACTCTAATTTGGTGGTGCCTGCCTGTAAATGGCCTTATTTCTAAAAGACAGTAATGTTCCAACTCAACTAGAGTCTGGTAGCTTAAGGTAGCTAATTTACTTTTATCGGAAGCCTTTTTTACAACGAATGATTTATTCTTCTGCTGGTTTCGTTCAAGCAAATCTTCTAGTTTTCCACTTGTGTTAGGTGGGGCTTGCTTTACCATTGCCCAGTAGGTTTTCTGGATGGATTTTTCTTGAAACATTTTATTTAGCCTACTTAATGCCTTTGAGGTTTTAGCTAGTAAGAGCAAACCTGAGGTTGGTCTATCTATTCTGTGAGGAACACCAATGAAAGCTTCTCCCGGTTTATTGTATTTTTCTTTTAAGAAAACCTTTACTTGTTCACTTATGGGTACATCGCCAGTTTTGTCACCTTGTACCAATACACCAGCAGGTTTGTTAACCGCAATTAAGTGATTGTCTTCATATAAAACTTCTATCTTTTTTGCTTTCAATGCTTGGATTAGGGCTTAGGTTCTAAAAGTAGGTCTAATTCAACCTCTTTCCTGAAATCATTTTTATTTGACAAATTAATGGTTTTGACAAAGTCCTTGAAGCCAAAGGTGTTCAAGATTTCAATTTGATATTTACCCGGTGGCAGAATTGCCACATACTTTGAGTTTTTCTTATTCATTAAAAATGAACCGACTAGTTCAGAATCTTCTTGGGTAAAAACCTCGATTAAAATATCTTCTTTTACTAAAGCAGAATCAATTGACATTACCGATCCTTTCAGCAAGGTATATTCTTTACTTTTCTCTTTAAAGGTAAGTCTGTAAATGTCTAGATCTCCAAAGCTATCTTCCCTTTTCTGAGCAACATAGGCGTAGCGTCTGTTTTCAGCAAAGCAAATGCTTCGGTCGTCATTTACGGTGTTGATCGGATAACCAAGGTTTTGTGGTTTACTCCATTGGCTTATTTCAATTTGATGACTTACATAAAGGTCAAGGTCACCTAAACCTTCTTCTCGATCAGAGCTAAAATAAAGGCTTTTCCCATTGTCTACAAGGTGCGGGCTAAGCTCATCTTGAGCAGTATTAATCGGGCTGCCTAAGTTTTTGGGTTCTCCCCAAATACCATTTGGCAATCGCTTAACCATGTAGAGATCGAAGCCTCCTAAGCCTCCCTCTCTATCGCTACTAAAATATAAAGTCTCTCCATCGTTACTCAAGGTGCCCGTAGGCTCTCGGCTTTTTTCATTAACCTTTTCAGAACCAAATACCTTTGGTGCCATATAGGACCTACGCCCTTTTTCACTGACGAACAAATTGCTAAAGTGATCATCACTATCCACATGGTAAAGCAAGTATTTTCCGTTTTCTGAACGACCTGCGGTTTCTTCGTTCCCATAGGTGTTAGGGCTTCCTACAGATCGTGCACGAGTGTATTTGCCTCTTCTGTGTCGACTAGTGTATATGTCTGCGGTGTGATATCCTTTGTAATCGTATAAATTACCAACTACTCCCTCTCTTCGTGTGCTAAAAAATAACAATCCTTCATCAGGTGAAACCAAGGGGAAATAGTCAGGTGCTTCAGAGTTTACATCATCCCCCAAGTTCTCAAAGTACACAGGAACGGGCGATGACACCATTTTTATTGCACGATCGCAAGCCTCAACCGCAAGCACGTATTGCTCTTTTTCAGCTCCCTCTGTGCTCTGATCAAGCAGTTTGGAGTACCAGGCTCTTGCTTCTTGAAAACGGTAGTTTTTATAATAAGCTAAGGCTAGGGTTTGACGGTATTTTAAATCTACACTTAAAGAGCTGTCTTGTAATTCTTCTAGTATCCTCAAGCCTTTCCTTTGATCGATCAGTGAGAGGGTGAGCGCTTTACCCAGATAAAACTGATAGTCCAAATTTTGAGGCTCACTTTCAACTAAAGCGGTATACTGCCTTACAGCTTCTTGGTAATTTTCGAACTCAAACATTTTTTCGGCATTGCCCGAGTTGATTGGATATGGGTCAATGTATTGGGCTTCTGCAGCAAAAAAACCAGAAAAGAACAGAATAATTGTTAAGACTCTCATTTAAAAAGCTTCATCAATATTGTTCCTTCTCATTCGGAAAATCAAGGGCTTTAACATCCGTGATGTAGTGTTCTACAGATTCCTTGATGCTTGTGTGTAGATCATTGTAGCGTCTCAAAAATCGAGGACTAAACTCTTTATTGATTCCTAGCATGTCATGAATCACCAATACTTGGCCATCTACTTGGTTTCCGGCACCAATACCAATTATTGGAATATTTACCTCTTTAGCAACAGCTGCTGCAAGTTTTGAGGGAATTTTCTCTAAAACGATTGAAAAGCAACCTGCCCGTTCAAGTGCCTTGGCATCGCTAATCAATTTTTTAGCCTCTTCTTCTTCTTTGGCTCTTACAACGTAGGTCCCAAACTTATAAATTGATTGCGGGGTTAAACCTAAATGGCCCATAACCGGAATACCAGCAGAGAGGATTCGTTCTATAGATTCAATGATTTCGGAGCCGCCCTCCATTTTTACAGCATGAGCACCCGATTCTTTCATGATTCGGATTGAAGATGTTAGGGCTTCTTTAGAATTACCTTGATAAGCCCCAAAAGGTAAATCAACCACCACCAGACAACGACTAATAGCCCTCACAACTGAAGAGGCATGATAGATCATTTGATCGAGTGTGATGGGCAGAGTCGTTTCGTGACCCGCCATAACGTTAGATGCAGAATCTCCTACCAAAATAATGTCTATTCCTGCTTCATCAACAATGCCTGCCATGGAATAATCATAGGCAGTCAACATGGCGATTTTTTCACCATTATTCTTCATTTCTTGTAAAACATGAGTGGTTACTCTTTTTACATCGCTTTTTTTACCTGTAGACATAGCTTTATTTTAAGTGCTTGAACAAAGCTACAAAATTGAAGCTGATGTTGATTTATTCTTAATTTCGCCTTCATGAAGGGATTCTTGAATATTTTATTGGTCAGCCTTGTTTGTTTTGCCTTGTTTGCTTGTGACAATGAAGTAGAGCTTTCTGCAGATTACGAAGACACTACTGTGGTTTATGGTTTGATAAACGCCAATGCGGACACTCAATTTATCAAGGTTAACCAAGCATTTTTAGACGGGAATACAAATGCCCTCAGTTTGGCTCAAGACCCTGACCGTCTTTTTTACGATAACCTTATCGTTCAGTTAAAAGATCTTTCTACGCTTGGTGTTATACCGCTAGATACCATAATACTTCCCAAAGAGGATGGCATTTTTACAACTGAAAAGAATATAATCTACTTTACGGATAGTGCCTTAAGGGCAAATAGAAATTACCGTTTGGAGGTTATTCAACCAGATGGAAAACTCACTTATGCTGACGCAGTTGCGATTGATACTATGCAAGTTACTAGACCTCAAATAGACAACTTGAGGGTTCGCCCTTTACCATTAACCAGTAATAATGGATCAATTCTAGATTATAATTTTCAGTTTAGTCATTCAGCAAGAGTAGCTGAATTTGAGGCTACCTTATACTTAGATTACACTGAACAGCTTCCTGACGGAAGTCGTGTGCCTAAATCAATCGCTATCCCTATTGGGAAGGTTGTGAATGATGACTTGGTTGCAAGAACAGATGCAGAGATAGAGTTTCCCGGTCGACGGTTCTATGAAACCATAGCCAATAGCATTGATCCGTCAAACCAAAACCCCAAGATCTTAGATCCTCAGCGTAACATTACCATTGAGATATATGCAGCAGATGAAGCCTTTGCTTTTTATGCCGACATTTTTGGCCCTATTGATGGCTTGGCTCAGGTTCGTCCAGAATACACCAACGTCGAAAACGGTATTGGATTGTTTGCAAGTAGATCTCGAACCATTGCAAAAACGAGGTTGTCTGACCCTTCTAGACAGCAACTTAGAACAGGAGGAATTACAGGAAACCTAAACTTTGTAGACCAATAAACTGACAGCTTGTCAATTTGGCAAGCCTTCTTTCCGGCTATTTATTCTAAGATTAAAGCCAAAAATGACAGAATTTCCTATTCTTAGCCTAATTGTTCCAATGGCATAATGCTTGACTATTGCTCAATGAATTTGAAAATTAATTTAACATGAGCAAAATAATTGGAATAGATTTGGGTACTACGAACTCCTGCGTTTCTGTAATGGAAGGAAACGAACCTGTAGTAATTCCAAATAGTGAAGGAAAAAGAACAACCCCTTCTATAGTAGCCTTTATAGAAGGAGGCGAAAGAAAAATTGGAGATCCTGCAAAAAGACAAGCCATTACAAATCCTGAGAAAACCATTTTCTCTATCAAGAGATTTATGGGTAACAAATTTTCTGAGGTACAAAGAGAAGCAGGTCGTGTTCCTTACAAAGTAGTGAAAGGTGACAACGATACTCCGAGAGTAAAGATTGATGATAGAATGTATACCCCACAGGAAATCTCAGCAATGGTGCTTCAAAAAATGAAGAAAACTGCTGAAGATTATTTGGGATCAGAAGTAAGTGAAGCTGTAATTACAGTTCCTGCTTATTTTAACGATTCTCAGCGTCAAGCTACGAAGGAGGCAGGTGAAATTGCAGGCCTTAAAGTTAAAAGAATCATCAATGAGCCAACCGCTGCATCTTTAGCTTATGGTTTAGATAAGAAGTCTCAGGATGTTAACATTGTAGTTTTCGACTGCGGTGGTGGTACACACGATGTATCCATTCTTGAATTAGGGGATGGAGTATTTGAAGTAAAGTCTACTGACGGTGATACGCACCTTGGAGGAGATGACTTTGATGAAGTAATCATTGATTGGTTAGCCCAAGAATTCATTAACGATGAGGACATTGATCTACGCAAAGACCCAATGGCCTTGCAGCGTTTAAAGGAAGCTGCCGAAAAAGCTAAGATCGAATTATCTAGTTCAACTGAAACTGAAATTAACTTACCATACGTTACCGCAACTTCAAGCGGACCAAAACACTTGGTAAGAAAGTTAAGTCGTTCAAAGTTCGAACAATTGGCTGATGAATTGATCAAAAGAACCATTGAGCCTTGTCGCAAAGCATTGAAAGCAGCTAGCATGGAAACTTCTGAAATTGATGAAGTGATCTTGGTAGGAGGTTCAACGCGTATTCCTGCTGTTCAAGAAGCAGTGAAGAAGTTCTTTGGAAAAGACCCATCAAAAGGAGTTAATCCTGACGAGGTTGTAGCAATTGGAGCTGCAATTCAAGGTGGTGTACTAACGGGAGAAGTAAAAGATGTCCTATTACTCGACGTAACTCCACTATCACTTGGTATTGAAACCATGGGCGGTGTAATGACAAAGTTAATCGAGGCCAATACGACTATCCCAACGAAGAAGTCTGAAACTTTCTCTACTGCAGCAGATAATCAGCCAAGTGTTGAAATCCATGTTTTACAAGGGGAAAGACCAATGGCAAAAGACAATAAAACCATTGGAAGATTTCACCTAGATGGAATTCCACCTGCTCCAAGAGGAACGCCTCAGATTGAAGTGTCTTTTGACATTGACAGCAACGGAATTATGAATGTTTCTGCAAAAGATAAAGCAACAAATAAAGAGCAAAGTATTCGAATTGAAGCATCTTCAGGCTTGAGCGATGAGGAAATCGAAAAGATGAAACGTGAAGCAGAGGAAAATGCAGACTCTGATAAGCAGGCCAAAGAAAAGATTGAAAAACTTAATGCGGCAGATAGTTTGATCTTCCAAACTGAAAAGCAATTAAAAGAGTTTGGAGACAAGATTCCTGCTGATAAGAAAGAGCCAATCGAAACTGCTTTAAAAGAGTTGAAAGAAGCTCATGCAGCTGAAGACCTCGAAAAGATAGATCCTGCAATGGAAAAACTAAACAGTATTTTCCAAGAAGCAGCGCAGCACATGTACCAACAAGGTGGTGGAGCTGAAGGTCAAGCAGCAGGCGCTGATGCAGAACAAGCATCAAATGACGCTGACGAGGAGGTTACGGATGTTGACTTTGAAGAAGTAGAAGAAGACGATAAGAAGTAATCTTAAACTTTTAAATTACCCTAAAGCCCCTGCATTAGCAGGGGCTTTTTTGTTTGATATTATTTAAGAAAAGACGCTTTAAGAGCGTTACAATTCTGATTAGCTTTGTTTGTATGAAAAAAGAGCCTTTGATCCTAATAACCAATGATGATGGAATTACTGCTCCTGGTATTCGAAATTTGGTTAAAACTGTTAAGCAAGTCAGCAATAATTGCTTGGTGGTAGCTCCCGACAGTCCGCAATCAGGTATGGGTCATGCCATTACCATGAATGCAACGCTACGCTTAGAGAAAACCACGCTTGAAGGTGTAGAAGCTTACAGCTGTAGTGGAACACCTGTAGACTGTGTTAAAATTGCTACTTCAAAAGTGCTAGATGAAAAACCCGACTTAATTGTTTCGGGGATCAACCATGGCTCAAATTCAAGTATCAATGTTATCTATTCAGGTACTATGTCTGCTGCCGTAGAAGGCGCCATTGAAGGGATACCGTCCATTGGTTTCTCTCTTTGTAACACAAGTATAGATGCTGATTTTTCGCCAATTTTGCCATACGTTAAGCAACTTTTAGAGCAATCTTTAAGTCACCCCATCCCGCAGGGCACATGCCTGAATGTGAATTTTCCTGCAGTTGGAGCAGAATTAATTCGAGGTATTAAAGTATGTCGACAAGCAAATGCTTTGTGGGAGGAAGAATTTGACGAAAGAAAGGATCCTTCAGGAAAAAGCTATTATTGGCTGACTGGTAAGTTTGTGAACAAAGAACAAGAGCAAGAGGATACGGATGAGTGGGCTCTTAAAAACAATTATATTTCTGTGGTACCTGTTCAATTCGATGTTACAGCGCATCACCTCATCAAGGAACTGAAGGACTATGAGAACGAGAAGAAAAACGGATAACATTTGGCTTGGGCTAGCCCTAGGCATTATCGTGCCTTTCGTAGTAATGTTTATTTTCTACTTAAGTTCTTACGCCTACCTAACAGTCCCTGAGTTTTTAAGGAAAATGGTTTTTGCTACCATCTTTTTCAAAATTTTGAGTCTTTGCGCAATCGTCAACCTATTGACCTTCTTTTTATTTTATAAAACTGCCAATGATAGGGCAGCTAGAGGGGTTATTCTAGCAACCTTGCTTTTTGCGTTTGCAGTTGTGGTGAACCAACTCCTTCAAGCATAGCGCTATGAAATTTTACATTATAGCAGGGGAGGCTTCTGGCGATCTTCACGCCTCTAACTTGATAAAGTCCATTATAGCGCAAGCACCTGAGGCAACTTTTCGAGCCTGGGGAGGCGACTTAATGCATGAAGCAGGGGCTGATGTGATTAAGCATTACCGTGACTTGGCTTTTATGGGTTTTGCAGAAGTGATCATGAACCTGCGAACCATCTTAAAAAACATTACTTATTGCAAAAAGGACATTCTAGCTTATAAGCCAGATGCAGTTATTCTTATCGATTACCCAGGTTTTAATTTGAGAATAGCTGAATTTTTAAAAGAACAAGGCATTAAGGTTTATTACTATATCTCGCCACAAGTTTGGGCTTGGAAAAAGAACCGAGTTCATAAGATTAAACGAACGGTAGATAAGATGTTTGTCATCTTGCCTTTTGAGAAAGATTTTTATAAGCAATACGATTATCAGGTTGATTATGTAGGCCACCCTTTATTGGATGCTATTCAAAAGCGCTCATCTTCAAAGCAGGTGTTAGATGAATTGCGTCAAGACTTGGGTTTAAGCGAAAAGCCCATTGTTGCAATTTTACCCGGTAGCAGAAAACAAGAGATTGCTAAAATGCTACCCATTATGCTAAAGCAGTCAAATGAATTTAAAGACTACCAGTTTGTAATTGCAGTAGCGCCTTCTTTTGATCGTAGTTTTTTTGATGAATACATTAGCAAGTTCCCGCATGTTAAGTTGGTTGAGAACAGAACCTATGACCTGTTGGAGTTAGCTCATGCAGCTATGGTTACTTCAGGTACGGCAACCTTAGAGGCCGCTCTATTTCGAATTCCTGAAGTGGTTTGCTATAAAGGAAACCCAATTTCCTACCATATTGCAAGAAAAATAGTAGACATTGAGTACATCTCGCTTGTCAATTTAATTATGGATAAGGAAGTTGTGAAAGAGCTCATTCAAAGTGACTTGAATCACAAGTTATTAAAAGCTGAGTTGGGAAAACTATTAGCACCAACCAAAGAGAGGAAAGAGATGCTCCATACTTTTGACTTGTTAATAGATAAATTAGGCGGAGGTGGAGCTTCTAAGAAAACTGCGGAGCTGATCCTTGCTGATATGAACCATTCATGAAGCAAAGGTTTTTCTTTTTCTTATTTATAATTTTTAGCTTAGGCCTAAAAGCTGAGTTTATTAACATTGGTGTTTACCACGGTAAGAACATCAAGTCGTTCGAATTTTCTATTCGCGCAGGACAGTATAGTCTGTTTTCAGAAAAAGGCAAGCTACTGGAGTTAGCAGGCGGTACAAAAGTTACCGTAACCCATGCATCAAACGGCATAAAACTTCAAAAGGACGGACAGAATATAGGAAGCTTCCAAAGGTTGAATTTTGTAGGCACCGGTTGGTACAATCATTTTCTAGTTAAACCTTCAGGTGGGTTAACAGCCCATCGCTACGATGATAACTTAAAGGTGATGGCTCAGCATAGCGGCCTTCAATTGATCAACAATATTGACCTCGATAATTATGTTGCAGGTGTGGTTGAGGCTGAAGTTGGACGAAAACCGCCTGTTGAATATTTTAAGTTGCAAGCGATTATTTGCAGAACTTATGCTTTATCCAATACCCATAAGCACCTTTTAGAAGGCTTTAATCTATGCGATCAAGTGCATTGCCAAGCTTATCATGGTAAAACCTTTCACACTCCAATAGTAGAAGCTGCCTTACAAACTCGAGGAGCGGTAATTGTAGACAGTGAAATAGGATTGATTACAGCAGCTTTTCACTCTAGTTGCGGCGGACAAACAGTAAATTCAGAAGATGTATGGTCAAAATCACTTTATTACCTTAGGTCAGTTGAAGATACTTTTTGCATAAACCGTAAGAACGCTTATTGGGAAAAGACCATTCCTAAGCAGCAGTGGCATGGATTTATAGCTAAAAAAGTAAAGCGCGAACACCTAGATTCTATTAGTCTTCCTTTTAGCCCGTTGATCAGAGAAAAAGATTATTTCGGAAGCAAGACAGGATTAAGCCTTGAAGATCTTCGCAATCATTTCAAACTACGGTCTACTTTTTTTGAGGTTAGAGAACATGGCGATTCTGTTTTACTTTGCGGAAGAGGCTACGGACATGGAGTTGGTCTATGCCAGATTGGCGCCATGGAAATGGCCAAACGCGGCTATACTTATGCTCAAATTTTACACTACTATTACCAAGGAGTGCACATCATTGACCTATCAGCTTTAGATTTTTTCAAGTCTGATTAACAAAATTTTTTCTATTTTTACTTCAACCGCTTTCTCAAAATGTTCAGTTGGAGTAACATACCGCTTGTACGTCTAGTTATACCATTTGCAATAGGTATACTGCTTTCCAACTTTTTGATTAAAGATCAAGATCCAATCAGTCTGACAGTCTTAATTGCCATTCTTTTGGTGGTTTGTTGCACTGTTACTTTGAAGCAGCTTAGGTATAAAGAGCGTTGGATCTATGGGTTTACCATTTATCTTACGTTCATAGGCCTTGGAGTTTTACATCAAACTATTTGGCAAAAATCGAATACGTTAAAAATAAAAAATCAAGAAGCTGTTGAATGGATCGGCAGGGTAGAGGAGGTTAATTACAGAGGGGATACGGCTTCATTACTTAAGGTTAAGGTTCATGCGGTCGACAACAACGGTTCCTTCAACGAAAAACTATTTGGATTAACCGCCTATTTAAAATCTCCTACAAAGCTTAAAGTTGGCGATTGGATCAGTGCCAAGTCGGTTTTAAAACCAATCGAAAAGCCGCTGAACCCCTATCAATTCAACTATGCTAACTTTATGTACAAGAGGGGGTATTTAAGAAGTACTTATTTAGACAAAGTGCAGCAACATGGCCGACAAGTCAACCTCGAGGCATATACTTCATCACTAAGGGCAAGTTTGATTAGTGGATTTGAAAAGGCAGGCATCAAGGATAAAGAGCTGGCTGTATTAAATGCCATTTCTTTAGGAGATAAAAGCCTTTTAAATCAAGAAACAAGAAATGCATATGCCGGAGCAGGAGCAATGCACATTTTGGCTGTTTCTGGCTTGCATGTTGGGATAGTTTACTTGCTATTTTCTCAATTGCTTTTTTTCTTAAGTTCATCAGTTTGGGAGAGATGGATTAAAGCAGCGATATTACTATTCGTTATTTGGGGTTTTGCCTTTCTCACGGGCTTGTCCCCTTCAGTTCAACGTGCCGGCTGTATGTTTTCTTTTATCATCATTGCTGGTGCACTAAATCGGTACTCAAGTACTTTAAACTCAATCGCAGCTGCTGCATTTATTTTATTGCTGATCAACCCAATGATCTTGTTTGAACTAGGTTTCCAGCTTTCGTTTGCGGCGGTAATTGGCATTGTAAGTATGCACCCCAGTATTTATGCTATCTGGCAGCCTAGTTATATTTTGATAGATAAAGCTTGGAGTCTTATAGTAGTTTCCATTACAGCGCAATTGGCAACTTTACCTTTTGTGTTGTATTATTTTCACCAATTCCCAAATTGGTTTTTGATTACCAACTTATTTGTGATCCCGCTTGCCTTTATCATCGTTGCAGGTGCCATACTTGTTGGTTGTCTAATATTATTTTTTCAGGAAGACTTTTTGCTAGCAAAAGTTCTGGATGTTTTTCTTAAGCTGCTCAATGGCGGTATACAAGCAATGGAAAACTTACCATTTTTTACAACTTCAGACATATGGATAGCGCCCATCCAAGCTATTTTATTAGGTGTAATGGTGCTAGCGATCATGTTATTTATCAACCACCGAAAATTCTTTCAGCTATTTACTGCATTAGCGTGCCTCGCTATTTTTTTTACCATTAATGCAGCTACTTTACAGTTGAAGCGAGCAAGCTCATACATTGGAGTTTATGCCTTTAAAAATTCCCCATCCTACCTATTCAAAAAAGGGCAGAGCGCTCTTGTATTGATGCATCCAGAAATCTCTGACTATCAAAAGCAAATTCTACAAGACCATTTGCATGCAGAAAGGGTTCAAGAGATCAAGTACATCCATAAGGTAGAAGACTTATTTGATCTTCAGCTGTTTGAAGCAAAAAACATCGACGGTAATTTATTAATAGAGCATGAGCAGCAATTGTACTATTTTCATTTTAAGCAAGATCAACCCTTAAAAAAATTGATAGAAGAGGTTGATTATATTATAGTAGAGCAGAGAATTGCTTTGGAAAGGCTGCTTGAAAAAGAGATTCAAGCTCAACTTATAGCTGCTAGTAGTATCCCAATTTGGTGGGTACAAAAACAGCAACATCAAAATTTTCATGCTGTGATTCAGGAAGCATATTGGCAGTCAAAATAATAGCGCATGGAAACCAAAATGTTAAGATTTGGTTAATTTAGTAATCCATCTATTTTGATGTAATTCATTTTACTGTGAACCATGAATAAGATCCTACTTTCGATTATACTCTCCCTTTTTTGCTTATTCACCTATGCTGACGATAAAGCAGGAATAGTAAAGGGTAGCGCTGCAAATGAAATATTTGACGGAGCTGAAGAGCTATATTTCAAGCAAACACTAAATACTCCTATCTACATCAAGTTAAAACTGGATGCAAGCTATTCGGTTGCTACCTTCTTTGAAAAGCTGAAAGAAACATACCAAATTGATGAATCTCTTGATTTTGTTTTAGAGAAAGAAGAGACGGATAAATTGGGATTCCGTCACCTGAGGTTTCGCCAACATGCAAATGGAATACCTATTCGTTTTGCTGCATTTATTCTACATCTTAAAGAAAACCAAGTTTTAAGTTCAAGTGGTAAATTTTATTCATCGCTTAGTCTTCAAACGCCACAATTATCTGAGAAAGAAGCGCTTCAAATTGCCCTTGATGATTTTGGAGCAAGTAAATACAAGTGGGAGTTGCCTGCTGAAGAGGCCTTTTTAAAGCAAGAGCAATCTGATCCTGAAGCTACCTACTTTCCAAAAGGTGAGTTAGTTTATTTTGGTCAAGATGCTTCTGAAAAGGCCGAAGATCAGACAGCTGCTTATGTTTTCAATATATACGCACAAGAACCTCTTTCTCGTTTGAAATATTACATTAATGTGCTTGATGGTTCAATTGTATACATTGAGAACCTTATTCATACCGGCAATGAACCTGCCACTGCGCACACCTCTTACAGTGGAATTAAAAGAATGCTGACAGACAGTGTAGCGCCTAACACCTATCACTTAAGAGAAACTGCAAGAGGTAATGGAGTGGAGACCTTCGATCTGAATAATGGAACGCAGTATAGCCAATCAGTTGATTTTGTTGATTCAGATACATTGTGGGATTCTTTTTCACCTTCCATCAATCGCTATGCAACTGACGCTCATTGGGGAACGGAAATGACCTACGATTACTTTTTTAACATTCACGGAAGAAATAGCATAGATAATCTAGGCTTCACTTTGAGGAGTTATGTGCATTATAGCACAAATTATGTAAACGCATTTTGGGACGGTCAGCGCATGACATACGGAGATGGAGATGCAACAACTAATCCTCTTACTACTTTAGATATAACGGGTCATGAAGTAACGCATGGCCTGACAAATTTCTCTTCTGGTTTAATTTATGGTCTAGAATCGGGAGCGTTGAATGAATCATTTAGCGACATTTTTGGCGTAACTGTTGAGCAGTATGCACGCAATGGTAATTGGAATTGGACTATGGGGGAAGAAATAGGAAGTGCTTTTAGAAGTTTGTCTAACCCAAAAGCTTACGGAGATCCTGATACTTACAAAGGAAGTAATTGGTACAATTTGGTAAATTGTAATCCAAGTTCAGGCAACGGATGGTGTGGAGTGCACACCAATAGTGGCGTTCAAAATTATTGGTTTTATTTACTTAGTGAAGGCGGCAGCGGTACCAATGATCGAGGAGACGCCTATCAAGTTGATTCAATTGGGATTATCAAAGCTTCAAGAGTAGCCTTTAGAAACAATACTTTTTATTTAACCCCTTCTTCAGACTATGAGGAGGCCAGATATTTTGCCTTCAGGTCGGCAGTTGATTTATATGGAGCTTGCTCGCCTGAAGTAGAAGCCGTTATTGATGCTTGGCATGCAGTTGGGGTGGGGGATCCTTACTCTCCAGGTGTTAGTTCTAGTTTTGCAGCCTTAAATGATACTTCTTTCTGTACTGTGCCAGCTACGGTCAATTTTGAAAGTGACGGCAGCAATGTGATTAATTTTTCTTGGAACTTTGGTGATGGCACCACTAGTAATCTGCCTGACCCAAACCATGTTTATACAAGCTCGGGAAATTATACCGTACAACTCATTGCTGATGGTGGCGCTTGTGGAACTGACACAACAACTTATACCAATTACATCAATATAGATACAGCCAATGCTTGTTCTTTTAGCATGAGTAGAGGCTTTAACCTCGTGAATGATTGTCAAGGCACAGTTTATGATCGTGGGGGGCTGAATGGTGATTATCCTGTTAATAGCATCGATACCTTGCAGGTAAATACAGTAGGAGACTTTATACAATTGGATTTTCTGAGCTTTGATCTTGAGGCAGGTTTAGGTTATGGTTGTAACCATGACTATGTTGAAATATTTGATGGTCCATCTGTAAATTCACCTTCTTTGGGCAGATTTTGCAACAGTAATCAGCCACCTTCCAGCATCTTTACAAGTGGTAATAGTTTTACCCTCGTTTTCAGTTCCGATGCAAAAGTTAACGCAGCAGGTATGCAATTGGCTTGGAACTGTGTTACAGCTTCTTCTTTACCGCAGGCTGATTTTCTCTCAGACCTTGACACCACTTGTAACGGCTTTGTGAAATTCAGAGATATAAGTATTGGTGGAGTGAGCAGTCGCAGTTGGGACTTTGGTGATGGCAGCAGTAGTAGCCTTAAAAATCCACTTCATCGCTATCAGTTGTCAGGCAATTACACGGTTAAGCTAACTGTTACCAACTCTTTCGGTCAAGATTCAGTTGTAAAAACCAACCACATTTACGTTGATCGAAGCAATTTTCCAAGTGTTGGTGGAGATAGCATCTGTAGAGGCGAAGACGCCAAACTTTGGGCAAGTGGAACAGCAGATCTTTTGTGGTTTAATAACCTTAATTCTGATCGCGCAGTTCATCGCGGTGATACACTTCGTCTAAGCGGTTTGAATAACACGCAGACCTATTATGTAGCCTCTTCGCCGGCTGTTGCTAGGCAAACTGTGGTGCCTTTTTCGCTAGGCGGCACTACTTCTTTTACTGATACGGCTGAGGCAATATTTTTTAATGTATATGAACCAATGCTCTTGGAGACTGTATTACTTCGTAGTAATGGAGAGGGATTGAGAAGAATTGATCTGCGTGACAAGGATGGGAGGATTATAGCTTCTAAAAACGCTTTTGTTCCCAATTCAGGAACACAAGTAACTTTAAACTTTACCATTAGCCCTGATACCAATTACAGTTTATCCATAGGTTCGCGCGAGCCACGGCTGATGGTGAATAGAACAGGAGCTTCATATCCATACCGAGCAGGCAACTATTTTGAAATAACAGGTAGTACCATGGGGGGAAATGCTTATCCTTTCTTTTATTTTCTTGCCACTAGTCCAAAACGCTGTGAATCTTCAAGAAAGCTTGTAACAGCTTTTGTAGACACCACTTGCACCTTAGTGGGGAATATAGAGACTGCCATGCAAGATCAGGAATTTATTTTCTCACCCAATCCTTTTAAGAATTCACTGCAAATTAATGGCCCACTTCAAAATGTAAACAGTATCCGGGTTTATTCATTGACCGGGAAGCTTATTGCGCAAAAAGTAAATCAGAGCTTCCAAAACCGTCTTGCTCTAGATTTTAGCGAACAAGCTAAAGGGATTTATTTTGTTGAATTAAGAGGTCCTGATATTCTGGTAAGAGAAAAAGTTGTAAAGCTTAACCCCTAAAAGTGGAACGATTCGTTTGGCACAAGTTATTCGACTCCGAAAGTCAGGCGCATGAGGCGTTAGACGGTGGTCGAATAGCCAAATTCTTTGTAGCTGATCAGGCGGTTTGCTTAGTAAAAGATCAAGGTCAATTTTTTGCATTTGAAGACAATTGTCCGCATCAAGGTTTTTCTTTTGCAGGTGGTAAATGTGAAGCAGGGGTAGTAGAATGTCCGGTACATAAGTATAAATTTGTGCTTAGTAAAGAAGAAGGTAAGTCAGCTTTAAATCACTATCCTTTAAAAGTTAATGAACAAGGTGTTTTCGTCGGTAAGAAAAAAGGCTTTTGGTCTTAGTATACTTTTTTCATTAAGTATCAATTCAATATACGGTCAAGACAGCTTAAAACAGAGAAGGGTGGCTGTAGAAGTTGGAACTGTGGCTGCTTACTCAGCCGCTATAGTGGGCTTACACCAATTATGGTACAAAGATTACGACCAAAGCTCTTTTCATATTTTTAATGACAATGCACAGTGGCTTCAAGTGGATAAGCTTGGTCATGTTTATTCAACTTATATCTTAAGTAGAAGTAGCGCTGCTACCTTTAAATGGGCAGGTTACAGTAAAGAAAAAGCAGCAATTTATGGGGCAGGCGGTTCTTTTGCCTTTTTAACTGCAATTGAGATCATGGACGGTTACAGCGCGGAATGGGGTTTTTCTTGGGGAGATTTTACGAGTAATCTACTTGGGAATGGTCTCTTTTTAGGCCAAGAACTTTTGTTTGAAAAGCAAGTAATGCGCCTGAAGTTTTCTTACACTCCAAGTCCCTATCGCGAAATGAGAACACAACTGTTAGGCGAAAATGAATTGCAAGGGGTTTTAAAAGACTACAATGGACAAACTTACTGGGCATCATTCAACCTCAATGCGATAAGCAGTAAGATTAAGCCAAAATGGTTGAATCTAGCTGTTGGTTTTGGAGGAGACGGTATGGTGCAGGCTCGGAGAAATGACGAACTGGCGTTCAACAGTCACCGTCGACAGTTTTATTTGGGGCCTGATATTGACTTTGAGCGAATTCCAACCAATAAAAAGTGGGTTAAAACAGTTTTCTTTTTGCTCAATGTTCTTAAAGCTCCTCTACCTGCGATTGAATATAGGCAAGATGGGCTTGTAAGAATGAATTGGATCGCTTTTTAGAGATCAAGAAGTTTTTCTTGCAAGAGGTAATGTGTTTTATAAATGGCCGCTACGCTTAAACTATCGGTAATTTCATTATTGAGTACCATTTGAAACGCATCTTCAAATGGAAGCTTTTTGATTTCGATCTGTTCATCCTCGTCAGGATCGGCTTCAAACTGTTCTAGCTCTCTAGCTAAGTAAAGGATACCCAATTCATCTGCAACAGAATTACTGGTGTGAATGCGTTGGATCTCATCCCATTTTTTCGCCACAAGGCCAGTTTCTTCTTTCAATTCTCTCTTGGCCGTGTCTAAAGGGTCAGTGCCGATTTTACCGCCTCCTTCAGGTATTTCCCAGCTGTATTGATTTAAAGGGAAACGCCACTGCCCAACCAAAAAAGTTTCTAGCTGATCGCTTAAAGGAACAATTCCAATCGCTAGATTTTTAAAGTGGATGGTTCCATACACTCCACCCTTTCCTGCAGGATTCAAAACATCATGATGCGTGGTTTTGATCCAATCATTTTCATAAATGTCTTCACTTCTTTTTATTTTCCAAGGATTTTTCATGGGCATATCCGCTTATTTTTGCAAAGTAATTAAATCCCATGGAGTTTAAGCAAGGTGATCAGGTAAAGGTGATAGACGATCAACTGGATGGTCTCGTTACTAAAGTGGAAGCAAATTGGATTTGCTTTGAATGTGAAGATGGCTTTGAGTACCGCTATCGGCCTGACCAATTGATCAAGATTGAAAACGGGAAGGCTGAATACACCATTTTGACAAAATCTATCTTACAGGAAGATGAAAGACGTACTGAAATTAATTACAGCCAAAAAGTAAAACTACAAGGTAAAGTCCCTGTGATTGACCTGCACATGGAAAGCTTATTGGATGAGGATGAGCAATTGCGTTCCGCTAACGCATTGGCCTTTCAATTAAGTTGTGTGCAAGAGGCATTGCGCAAAGCAAGTGTTGCAAGGATAAGACGTTTGGTATTTGTACACGGCAGAGGCAGTGGTATTTTAAAGAGTGCTTTAAGGCAGTTGTTAGATGAAGAATTTCCTCACATAGAATATTTCGATGCTAATTACCAGAAGTTTGGTCAAGGGGCTACCGAAATAATTATTCATGGTCTAGGCAAAGCAGGAAAGCACTAACTTTGCAAGGCAAGTGACTCTATCGCCGCGCTTTTAGCGTGGAGGAAAGTCCGGGCAGCGCAGGGCACCGTACCTTATGAAAATGAGGGTCTTGCTTAGCAAGAACAGAGAGTGCAACAGAAAATAAACCGTCACGCCCTTGGCGTGATAAGGGTGAAAAGGTGAGGTAAGAGCTCACCGCTCCTAAGGTAACAAAGGAGGCTAGGTAAACCTTACGGGCTGAAAGGTCAAATAAACCGGAGCTAAAGTTGCTCGCTTTTCCGGAGGGTAGACTGCTTAGATAAATGATAGAGCTTGTGCTCGCACAAGAACAGAACCCGGCTTACGCTGCTTGCTTTTTATCAAAAAAAAACTCCCGCATTTGCGGGAGTTTTTTTTTGAACTATTGAGCTATGTTAGTTGAGAATCAATTTTTGAGTATGATTGAATTCATCTCCAATCGCTCTTAAACTGTAAACTCCTTTCGGAAGATCCGTTAGATCAATTTGCAAGCTCGTTTGATCTAGGCCTGTATTGATGTTCTGAACAAGCTGTCCTTGAAGGTTGTAAATTTCAATCCTTTCTAAATCAATTTGAGTATCTAACACTAAGTTGACTAAACCATTTGATGGGTTAGGGTAAATAGAAAGACCATTCAATTCAATGTTTTGCTCGCCTAGGCCAACTGGAGCATCCGTTATGCTCACATCATCAATTGCAACATCTCCTTCAAAGCCAGGTCCTCTTTCTGTCCAAAAACGCACTCTTACTTCATTCAAGTTAGCAAACTGATTTAGGTTTAGCGTTCTTAATAAATAAGGATCGGCATTGGCGGCCTGCTTTTGACCAATTAAAGTGTCTACGTTAACCCAAACTCCATTGGTGTCAAGATCTACAAATAGGGTCTGAATATCACTTCCATACATGTGATAGAAGTAGTTTAAGGTAAGGGTTCCATTACCACTGCTAATGTCAACACAAGGTGATACGAGAATGGCAGTGTCTCCATTAGCTGCAGGGGAACTTGCTTCTGTGTACATGTAGTTCGTAGAGCCTGTTGTATTGTCTGCTGAAGGACCTGTTCCGCCTGAACCTGTTCCACCTGAATTAGACAACCAATTGAAGTTTCCACTGCCAATGGTTAAACCTGTCCAACCATTACTAAATTGACCACTTTGACCCACTGCAAGCGCATCAAAGTTCTCAAAGTAGGGTAGTGCTTGAAGTGAGTTCAATACAGTCTGATTAGCCAAAGTATCATTGTTTACAATTGGATCACCAATTAAATCACAAGCTAGGGTGAAAGAATACGTGCCAGGAGTTGAAAGATTTACCGTTGCATTAAAAGTATATTCAACGGTATCTCCCGGTAATACTGATCCTGTATAAGTTTCAGTTACAAAAGCTGCATTGTTTAAGGAATAACTCAGGTCAATGGTATTGATGATGTTACTTCCTCTATTCGAGAATAGAATTTTTACGCTATCTGCTGTTCCAAAACCACATTGATCTGTAGGTGCGGATAAGGCAATAATTGAGGCATCGTCTGCCGCAGGCGGCGTAATTAAAATGTCATCTACTCCAAATCCATCATTGGTTACAGAAAAATCAGAACTGAAAACGAATCTTAATTTAACGGTTGATAAGCCTGCTGTTCCTGTAAGAACATTACTAGCCGTTGACCAAATGCCTAAGCCTGAAGGTGAGTTTCCATCCCACCATTCATTACCTGTATCGTTGTACCATCCAATTGCTGAACCATTATCAAGTAGTTTGGTCCAAGTAAAACCCCCATCTGTAGAGGTTTCAACCCAGCCTTCATCACAACATGATTCTGTATTGAATATGTGAGAAAAGCTTAAAGTAGGATCAGTGCTTAAAGAAGAGAAATCCATGCAAGGGGATTCTAGGTAAGAGAATTCAGAATTGTTGTAGTCCCCAATTAAATTGGTTACCCAAGCATTTAATCCTCCTGCAGCTCCTGAAATGTAGGGGCCAGCAGGTGAGCCGTGAGCCCAAGAGGAATTTGCACCACTAGTAGTCCAACCCCCATTGCTTGCTTCAAAGTTTTCTGAATAAGGGAAGCTACTAATTATCGGTATACTTTCAACAGTAGTGTTCAACGTATCATTGCTTCCGTCAGGATCATTTACTAGATCGCAAGCTAAAGTAAAGTTGTATGTTCCAGCTACCGAGAGATTAGCAGTTGCATTAAAGGTGTATTCAACTGTATCACCCGGATTCACCGAACCTGTAAACGTTTCAGTAATGAAAGCTGCATTGTTCAATGAATAACTGAGGTCTAAGGTTGTGATTACATTTGAACCCCTGTTTGAGAACAATATCTTAACGCTATCTGCCGCTCCTAGTCCACACTGACTAAGAGGTGCTGATAAGGCAACGATTGCTGCATCGTCTGAAGCAGGAGGGGTAATTGAAATGTCATCTACTCCAAAGCCGTCATCGGTGATAGAGCCATCAGAACTGAAAACAAATCTGATTTTCACCGAAGAAGATCCGGCGGTTCCTGTAAGGGCATTACTTGCAGTTGACCAAACGCCTGCACCTCCCGGAGAACTTCCGTCCCACCATTGGTTAAAGTTATCATTATACCAGCCTGTAGCAGCTCCATTGTTAAGGAGTTTTGTCCATGTAACACCGCCATCAGTTGAGGTTTCGATCCATCCTTCATCACAGCATGATTCTGTTTGGAAAATGTGCGAGAAACTCATGATTGGATCAACACCTAGGGTGGAGAAATCCATACAAGGCGATTCCAAATAAGCAAATTCTGAGTTATTGTAATCTCCGCTTAAATTAGTCACCCATGCATTTACTCCATTAGCAGCATTTGATATGAATGGCCCTGTTGGAACGCCATGTGCCCATGAAGAATTATTACCGTAGGTAGTCCAACCACCATTATTCGTTTCAAAACCTTCTGTGTAAGGCAAAGTGCCAATTACAGGAATGTTTTGAATAACTGCTGTTACAGTGTCATTAAGTTGATTTCCATCTCCTGCAAGTGAAGCATAGCCTTGAATAGTATAACTACCTGCCGTAGCTAAGTTTACTGTTTGAGCAAAAGTGTAAATCACTGTATCACCTGGGTTAATAGTGCCTGTAAATGTTCCTGTTACAGGAGTGCCACCGTTTAAAATGTAACCTAGAGGTAAGCTATTAATTACCGCACTACCACTGTTTACTAAAGCTAAACGCACACTGTCTGTAGTCAAGCCACATCCTGTTTGCGGCGAAACAAGGGCAGCTACTCCAATATCATTAGAGGGAGCATCTTGCACCAAGATGTCATCAAAGGCAAAACCTTCTTCTGTCACAGAGCCATCTGTACCTTGTACGATTCGTAGCTCCACTGAAGGTTGACCTGCTAACCCTGTGAGGTCATTTTCAGCTAAAATCCATGAACCGTTCATTCCTGTCCAACCTTCTTGAGAAGGCTCTATGTTTGATAGTCCATTGATTGAATTGTCGTTGTACCAATTGTTGGGATTTCCAAAACTGCCGACTTTTTGCCAGCTTAAGCCACCATCAATTGAAGATTGAAGCACGGTGCCATCCCAAGAAGATTCATTTTCGATCCATATTCTAGCTTTGAATTGAGGAGCAGAGAGGCTACTAAAGTCAAAACATGGACTGATCACGAAAGATTCTTCATTGTTGTTGTAAACACCACTTAGGTTGGTCACCCAAGCTTGAGTTCCTGAGTTGGCAGTATTAATAATAGTTCCTGCTGGCGTTCCGTGAGCCCATGAAGAATTTGCTCCTCCACTTGTCCAGCCTCCGGGGCCGCTCTCAAAATTTTCTGCGTATGGGAAGGTGGTAATACTGTTTTTCATCACAGCTGCACCTCTTGCCGTATCATTGGCAAAATTATTGTCGGCTCTCAAATTAGAGTAAACCGTTACGTTGTATGATCCTACGGCCGACATGTCTACCGTTGAGGTGAAACGATATTGTGCTGTATCACCTGCTAGCAAAGGAGTGCTATACGTTTCAGAAACTTGGGCGCCTCCATTTACGGTATAATTTAAAGTGATTGAATTAACTGTGCTGCTTCCCGCATTAGTAAAAGTTGCGATGATTGGTTCTGCATTGGTTAAACCACAAGAAGCTTGTAGTGAATCTACCGAGATCATTTTAATATCATCTGGTTGTGGTTGGTAAACCGATACGTTGTCGATGATCCAGTACCAGGCCCAGGCACCACCATTGCTGTAATAAAATCTTACTTGGGCATTCGATACTCCTGCTGCTTGCGCAGAAATGTCAATGCTTTTGAATTCAGGGTCAGGGCTAGTAGTGATTGAATCCACGGTTACCCACGAAGTGCCAGTATTTACTTGTACCAAACCGTAAGAACCTGAAAATGAACGAAAGAAGTGATCAAACTCTAAAATGACCGTAGTTGCTGAACTGGCATCAAAGTTAGGTGATACTAAATAGGCATCTTGACTGTTACCACCACCATACCAATCACTGTCTAAGATGGCTGCATTGGCCACTATGGGGCTATTGAAGGTTACTGAGGCAGGGTTATCAAAACGCCAGATCTGTCCATTTTGGCTTGCAGAACTATCCACATTTTTCCAACCTGAGGCCAGTGGAGGAAGAATGGAATCGTTAAAAGTTGAAAAGTCTTCTTGAATGTAGGTTTGTGCTTGTAATCCTATACTGAGTAGGAAGCACATTAAAACTGTGGTTAATTTTCTCATAAATAGTGTTAATAGTATTCGACAAAGGTAAGATTTTTCAAGACGAGCAAATTGTTTTACACAATCAAGCCGTCATGCATCTTAAAAGTGCGGTCGCAAGCTTTTGCAAGCTCAAGGTTGTGGGTCACAATCACAAAGGTTTGCTTAAACTCTTTTCTGAGTTCAAAGAAAAGGTCGTGTAACATTTCTGCATTTTTGCTATCTAAATTCCCCGAAGGCTCATCTGCAAAAATAACTTTTGGCTTGTTGATAAGTGCTCTTGCTGTAGCGACTCTTTGTTGTTCACCACCTGAAAGTTCAGCAGGTTTGTGGTGACCCCTTTCAGAAAGTCCAAGTCTGCCCAGCCAAGCCTCTGCTTCTTTAAAAGCTTTTGCCTTCTCCATGCCTTTAATTAAAGCAGGCATGGCAATGTTTTCTATGGCGGTAAACTCTGCTAATAAATGATGAAACTGAAAAACAAAGCCAATGTGTTGGTTTCGAAACTCTGCTAACTCATTGTTTTTAAGGCCTACAATCTCTTTTCCTTCGTACAAAATACTGCCAGAATCTGCTTGGTCTAATGTACCCAGTACTTGCAATAAGGTGGTTTTTCCTGCGCCTGAACTACCTACAATTGACACTACTTCGCCCTTATGAACTTCTAGCTCTAACCCTTTCAATACTTCTAGGTCTCCAAAACGCTTTTTAATATTTGTTGCTTTGATCATGCTCATGAGCTTGCGAAGGTAAAACTATATTTTTGATGATGAAGTGCTAAAATCTTCTTTCAAAATGCTAACAAATCACTTACTTTTGGGAACCAATTTAGAAACCTAAAAATCACTGCATGAACATTCATGAATATCAAGCAAAAACGACCCTTAAAAGTTATGGGGTAGCGATACAAGAAGGTATAGTAGCCTCAACTCCTGACGAGGCGGTTGAAGCTGCAAAAAAATTAAACGAGCAGACCGGCACTGAATGGTGGGTAATCAAAGCCCAAGTACACGCTGGTGGTCGCGGTAAAGGCGGTGGCGTTAAACTCGCTAAGTCCTTAGATGAGGTAAAAAGCATCGCCAACGACATTATTGGAATGCAATTGGTTACACCACAAACCTCTAAAGAGGGAAAAAAGGTGCACCAAGTTTTAGTAGCCCAAGATGTTTACTATCCAGGTGACTCCGAGCCCGAAGAATATTACATGAGTGTGCTCTTGAATCGAGCCAATGGAAGAAACATGATCATGTATTCTACTGAAGGCGGAATGGACATTGAAACCGTTGCTGAAGAAACGCCACATCTGATCTTTACAGAAGAGATTGATCCTGCAGTTGGTTTACAAGGTTTCCAAGCGAGAAAAATCGCCTTTAACCTTGGTTTATCAGGACAAGCTTTCAAGCAAATGGTGAAATTCGTTTTCGCCCTTTACAAAGCTTATGAAGGCACAGATTCAGGCTTATTTGAGATCAATCCTGTATTAAAAACTTCAGACGATAAGATCATAGCTGTTGATTCTAAGGTAACGATAGACGATAATGCGCTTTTCCGTCAAAAAGACTTGGCGGAGATGCGTGACAAAAGAGAAGAAGATCCAACAGAAGTTGAGGCAGGCGAAGCAGGTTTAAGTTATGTAAACTTAGACGGCAATGTTGGCTGTATGGTAAACGGAGCCGGACTCGCCATGGCTACCATGGATATCATTAAATTGAGTGGTGGTAATCCTGCTAACTTCCTAGATGTAGGAGGAACTGCCGATGCTGAAAGAGTAGAGAAGGCTTTTCGTATGATCTTGAAAGACGATAAAGTAGAAGCAATCCTCGTTAATATTTTTGGTGGTATTGTGCGTTGTGATCGTGTTGCCCAAGGGGTGGTAGACGCTTATCAAAACATTGGAGATATTCCGGTGCCGATTATTGTGCGTTTGCAAGGAACCAATGCAGAAGAGGCAAAGAAAATCATCGATGACTCAGGCCTTAAGGTACATTCAGCAATCCTATTGCAAGAAGCAGCCGATAAGGTGAAGGAAGTTTTAGCTTAAGACTAAAAAATCCCGAGCAATCGGGATTTTTTTATTCTCGTTTTGTTTATATTATAAACTTATTTATATTTGTGATGTATTTATAATGATAACAATGGACAAATATCAAGATCAAATCAAGCTAATCGAAGAGATGATCAACAGCACAAAAGTGAAGATAAGTGAAGGGAGCGTTTATTATTTGCTTTGGGGATGGTTGGTAATAGCCGCGGCTGCTCTTAATTATTATTTATTGGTTTATGTAGCGTACGAACAGCATTGGATCGCATGGCCAATCTTAATGCCTGTAGGAGGAATCGCTTCTTCTATTATTAAGCGAAAACAAGAAAGAAAGGCACAAGCTAAAACCTATGTCGACCGTGCTTTAAACTATTTATGGACAGGCTTCTTGATTACCCTCTTCTTTGCGCTTTTTGGCATGGTGACGATGGGTCCCCAAGGAGTTTATCCGATGGTGATGTTTTTATATGGCTTGGGAACGTTTGTAAGTGGTGGAATATTAAAGTTCAAACCTTTAATGCTTGGTGCAGTAGGAGCATGGTTGGCAGGAGCAGTAGCCTATTTTGTTCCTTTTCAAGATCAGCTATTATTGCTAATGGCATCTATTATACTATCTTACATCATACCCGGTCATCTTTTAGCAAAATCTAAGGCGAATGTTTAAAGCGCTCGATCCACTTTTACATTCTCAATTGCGCTTGGCAATAATGTCATTGCTGATGGGAGTAGAAGAGGCAGATTTTACCTTCATCAAAGAAAAAACACAAGCAACCGCAGGCAACCTAAGTGTGCAGCTCGATAAATTGGAAAAAGCAGGCTACATTGAAATTACCAAAAGCTTTAAAGGTAAAAGACCCAATACCTCCTGCAAGAAAACTCAAAAAGGTCAAAGAGCCTTTGAGGAGTATGTTAATCACCTTAAAACTTACCTACATGAAAAAGATTAAACTAACCTTCGTTTTAGTATTCCTTTTTACCATTTGTGCAAAAGCACAAGAAAACAAAGGGTTTGAATTTGGCTTTCAATTAAGTGAATACCAACAAGACTTTGGCTACGGCATTAGTATTACTTCACCTTATGTATTGAAAGAATATGTGGCTTTTCGCTTGAGGGCGAACCAACAATTTTTTAGCACTTTCAACAATCAAGGTAAAGTGGAATGGTCACCTTATCAAAACTTTGCTTTGGGAGTACTTGGACAACGATCCATGATTCATGAGAAAATTGCCCTTTACGGCGAAGGTGGTGTTTTTGGAATTTTGCCAAACAGCGATTTCTCCAAGCAAGATTTTGAAATTGGGGGCTACGGTCTGTTTGGGTTTGAATTCTTTTTTGATAAAAACTTTACTTATTACATAGAAGCCGGCGGCATTGGCATTGATGCTACTGCAGATGAATTACCTTCGGAACCGATTTATTCGAACGGCTTCCTGATCAATGTCGGTTTCAGAATTATTTTAAATCAAAACAATTAGTACAATGCAACAATCAGACGAAAAATTACGCGAAGAAGCTGAAGCAAGAGTAGGCTTTAAAAGACACTTAAGTTTTTACCTTGTTATTAACGTTTTAATATGGGCTTTATGGTTTTTCAGCCGCGCTATCGATGGTTATTATGATGGCTATTGGCCAATATGGGCAACTTTAGGCTGGGGAATTGGTATTGTGTCCCATTACATAGGAGTTTACGTAAAGAATGATGCTGCGGTAGACCGTGAATTTGAAAAACTCAAAAGAGAGCGCGATCAGGCGAAAGTCTAGTATTTTGGACTTTCCTTTTTTACTAAATAGTAAACGCAAGTGGTCAGATAATTCCTAAGATAAGGTATGGCTGCTAAAGCAGGACTTTGCACTTTTGCTTTCAAGTTGAATTTGTACTTGTAGATTGGATTGATCAAATAAAATTCTTTTTCAACTTTTGAGTAAAAGTGCTTTTTTAATAGCTTTTCAAAGCGTTCTATACTAATACCGGTTTGCTTTATTTCGGCTAGGTCTTCAACTGTACGTGTTGATTCGCCAAACGACTTTAAAATACCTTTGTATAGTCTCATTGGTAGCAAATGATAGTAAGGCAATCTGCTTAAAATTTTATTCTTTGCAATTTGTTGGTGACCGCCAAAAGGCATTTGCCAGGGTGGAAAGCCAAAAAAGATATGCCCATCTTCTTTAAGAAAGTCCCTTAGCTTACCGAGAATCTTATCTTGATCATGAATGTGTTCAATTACATCTTTTAGCACGATCAAGTCAAAGCGCTCAGGGTACTCTTGGTCTAAATCAACTTCGTAAATATCTTTATTGCTTAAGCTTGCTTTACCGGCTTTTATTTCATCGGCTAGCAACTGCTTGGCCATTTCATAGCGGCTGGGCATTAACTCAATACCTGTGCCATGGTAACCCCTCTCAATAAAGGCTTGCAACACGCCACCTTCTGCACAACCTATTTCTAATACTCTACTTCCGGGCTTAAGTTTTAACTTGCGCTCAATAAAGGGAATCACATAATTTAGTGCATTCTCTTTTTGAAAACGAATATAGGTTTGCTTGTCTTTATGAAAATCGTAGGGCATGCTGAAAACTTAGGGGCATAAAATTAGTTGATATTACTGAATGAAGCGCATTTGTATCATAGGTTTAGGTTGGCTTGGTGAAAGTCTAGCCCATTTTTACAGCTCCAAAGGATATGAAATTACAGGAACAGTAAGCTCGGAGGAGAAGGCCAAAAGTCTGAGTCAAGATCAGCTGAAGGTGATACCCTTTGCTTTAGCGACTGATCCTCATGATCTCATTCAACAAATAGATATATCAAGTTTTGATTTTCTTGTGCTGACTCTTCCTCCATCTGCTTTAAAAACGAACTTTGCAAAGCACTTTATTGGTCTTGTTCAAGTAATTCGAGCAGCACATCCTGATTTACCGCTATTGTATACCTCTTCAACCTCTGTATACGGAAATCAATCAGGTAAATTGAATGAAGAGCGTGTGCTATTACCTCAATCAAATAATGCACATGAACTTGTTAAGATTGAGCGCTTTATGTTAGAACAATTGGATAACTGTTACACCTTACGTTTAGGCGGCTTAGTTGGCGGTAGGAGACATCCAGTCCATTTTTTGAAAGGCAGAAGCGCTTTAAGTAACCCCCAAGCAAAGGTCAATTTGGTTCATAGAGAGGATGTAGTTCAAGCCATTGCTATGATCGAAGAAAAGAAACCTCCATTTGGAGCTTACAATCTTGTTTGCCCCAAGCACCCAACTAGAGCTGATTTTTATATCACGGTTGCAGAAAATCTTCATTTAAGTCTTCCTAAATTTGAGGCAAATAATCAGACTAGCGGAAAAGAGGTTGTTCCCAGTAAAATAATTGAATGCGGCTTTACCTTTAAGTATCATTCACCATTTGACTTTCCAGAGTCGAAAGCATTATGAAAAAGAAAATTGCGACTATTATAGCTGTTGTATTATTAAGCTTTAGCCAGTTAAAGGCTCAGCTTAATGAGATTGGTATAAACGTCGGGCTCGTGGCTTCCCGTTATACCGTAGGTGAGAATTTTCCCAATGACTTTACCATAATTTCACAAGGGAGAATTTCAACAGGCTACACTGCAGGAGCACAGTGGATGATTGGACCGCCTAGAGATCAGAAATTGCCTTATTTGAAGCTTGAACATGCTATGATGGTTGAAGCAAACTTTGGCCGCATAGGGGGAAATATTAATTTTCAGACTAGGCCTTCTGGAAACACTAAACCTACAAGCAACGAATTGACTTTTGTCAACTATCAAGTTGATGTTGCAGCCATGTACATGGCAAAACTTAATCGGTTTTATATGCTGATAGGAGCAGGAGTGACGAACCATTTGTTTAGAGGGGTAAAAGTGGGCGCTGCAAATGAATTTCGCTCTGCTAATAACCAGCTCAACGAATTTTATTTTAGCAGTATGATTGGAGTTGGGGCCAAGATCGATCGTTTTTTAGTTACAGGAAGGTATCAATTGGCCTTGACAGAATTTGGTAAACCTACTGCTCTAATTCCCACCGATATTAATTCGCATCAACTAAGAATAGGAGTAGCTTACTTTTTGATTGAAAAGCATAGAGGTAAGAATTGGGGAAGTATTTACTACGATTAACTTAATTGATTAGCTCACCCGTTATAAAGATGCGCTTATCATTATTCAAAGTACAAGCATAACAATAAGACTTAAGAGATTCCTTGATCTTGTATTTTTTCCTGATCTGTGCTACGCTTAGCGGGAAGTTACGTTTTACAACATTTGCCGATTGGCACTTTCCATTTTGAGGGTTTCCCCACCAATCAATTTTAATTATTCTTCCCGGAAATTCTTTTTCAAGCCTTTCAGAAGTATACAGATGAGTATGTTGGGCTAATTTGTATAGCTTAAAATCAGCTGCAATTTTTTTAAATGCTCCAGCTTTCAAAATAGATGCGTTTGGCTCATAAAGGTAGTTGAGTGGTTCGTGAAAGTAAACGGCAGAAGCTTCCTCTTCTTCAAACTTAAAGCTGTAGTTAATCTTTACTGATCCTTTTAGATCTATGGCTTTGATCCTTGCTCCACCTTGATGCGCTTTATTGATGAACGCCAGCACCTCTTTGCATTCGTTTTTTACTCCAATTACCTGTATTTCTTCACATTGGCTAATTTGCTTCAGGACATCCTTAAGGTCAATTAGAGGAGATAATTTGATTAAAATATTCTCAGACAGTTGAAGAAGGTTTGGCAACAAATCCAATACATTAGGTTCACAGTCTTCAATTCGGTGAAACCTCTTTTCTTTTTTGCGCCGATCAGGATCAAGATAAAGCCAATCAAATTTTTCACTTGTTTGTTTTAAAAAGTCTTCTGCATTACCTTGCTTGCAAATCATATTTTCCAAGCCCATTAGCTTGGCATTCTGTTCTGCTAGCCCAACAAGTTCAGCTTTTCGTTCAAGGTAATATACAGCTTCGAACTTTTGTGCAAAAAAGAAGCTATCGACTCCCATGCCTCCGCTGAGATCAGCCATTCTTTTTCCTGCTATTTGCTGTGCTTTATGTCGGGCAGTTATTTCTGAGGATGCTTGCTCTATCGCCCTCTTACTAGGGTAAAGGAATTTTTCTAAATCCAATAAGAATGGGAATTTTTCTTTAGCCTTTTGCTTGCCGTTTATTTGCTGAAGAATAAATTCTTTAGCAGCATTATTTTGCTTGGCAAGCTTTAAGGCAAGTTGGTTTGGATCCTGCGCTTGATTTTCTTCAATGAAATCCCAAACAGCATCAGGGTAGTTCATTCCCTCCTAAAAAAACAAAAGTTAGAATGTTGGCACCCATCTCTAGGGCTTTTCTTCGGATTTCTTCAGAGTCATTGTGGACTTCGGGGTCTTCCCATCCGTCTCCAAGGTCTGCTTCATAGGTATAGAAGAGCAGCAGACGACCGTTCTTTATTATTCCCAAACCTTGTGGCGGTTTTTTATCATGCTCGTGAACCTTAGGCAAGCCATTTCTAAAGTTAAAAGCAGCCGAATAAATAGGATGGTCATAAGGAAGCTCCACCAACTTTTCATTCGGAAAGATCTTTTTAAGTTCCCTTCTGACGAATTGATCCATCCCATAATTATCATCAATGTGTAGAAAACCTCCCGCCAAAAGATAGTTCCGCAAATTAGTTACCTCTTGCTCATTAAATACAACATTTCCATGACCGGTCATGTGTACCAATGGGTAATTGAAAATTTCGGGGCTTGAAGCTTCAACGATTGCTTGTTCTTGAGAAATAGTAGTTTTCAGTTCACGGTTACAAAAATTGATCAAATTTGGTAGTGATGTTTCCAGGTTTGCATACCAATCTCCACCTCCTTGATATTTTAATACGGCTAACTGAAAACCATCTTGGGCAAAGAGGTTGAGTTGCAGTAGCAGAAATAAAAAACACATTATTTTACTCATCTCGCAAATGTAAGGTATGTGTAGCAACTATAGCGGCAGTTTCAGTGCGTAGTCTGCTTGTACTTAAGCTGACAGGCTTGATTCCTGTAGCTATGGCTTGTTTGACCTCTTGCTCTGAAAAATCTCCTTCAGGACCAATCAAAATAATGGCATCTTGAACGTTTTGAGCAGCTTTGATCAGCGGGAGTTTATCTGCATCCTCATAACAATGGGCAATAAATTTAGCAGCACTTTTGTTTTGCTCAATAAAGGCTGAAAAGGGTACCATTTCATCTAAATCCGGAAAAAGTAGCTTTCTCGATTGTTTGGCAGCGCTTTTAATGATCCGCAGTTGCCTTTCGATCTTCAAATTTTTTCGTTCTGAATTGTCGCAAAGGATGGGACTAATTCGGTCTATGCCAATTTCAGTTGCCTTTTCTAAAAAAGTTTCCCACCGGCTAAGGTTCTTGGTTGGGGCAACGACCAAATGGATTCCAAAACGTTTGTCTTCTTTTTGGACCAGTTTAAGATCAGTCAGTTTTACTGCTTTGGGTGAAGCCTCTTTTACTCTTGCTATGAAAAGCTTTCCATTACCGTCAAAAACTTCTACTTCATCGCCCTCTTTTAGACGCAGTACTTTGGCTAGGTGACGTGATTCATCAGGGTCTAAAACCGCTTCAGTATCACTTAAATTATTGGAATAAAACCGATGCATCAACCTTCGTTTTTGATCACAAACGGCAAGAACTTACTTTGTTTGTCGCAAATGGCTAACAGAGATCTAGTCATGTTTCGGAGAGGAATATTTTTCAATTACGGCTTTTAACTCTGTGGCATTTTGTGTTCCAATTAAGAGCGGTTTTTTATCAGTGAAGTAAAGCTTTAAGCCCATATTGCCTTTTACGTTTAGGGCTTTTCCTTTACTGCCAAAAGTGTAGCGGTATCCCCATCCTCCATAGTCTTGAATGGGAGAGTATTTGATAACTTCTGCTTTTTCAATAGCCGTCCAAGGGATACTTTTTTCTTTCCAAATAAGCGGCCAGAAGGAATAATGAACTCCTTTTTCATCAATGCGACTTTTTAAGGTCATGCTTTTTAAGAAGATGATCACTAAAACAAGAACCCCATAAGTAAGCAAAAGAGAGGGCCATGCTTCGGCGCGCAGTTGATCATTGGCGTAAAAGGCCGCAGTTGAGCCTAAAGCGCCTGCGATAATAATGAGCCAAATCCACCATTGGGTAAATTGTTGCTCTTCTGTGAAAACTGGTTTAGACACGCTGAAAAGGATAATAAATAAAAAACGAATTTACGTATCTTGTGAATTAATCAATTATTATGGGAGGACAACTTCAGTTATTTTCAATAGTCATATTTCTCTTTTTCGCTTGCGAAAAACCCTTACCAACAAAAGAGGAGTTCGCTCAAAATATTGAAGAGCAATATTCAGCACATTCTTCAATGTCTTACATGGCTGACTTTCAAATGAAGTTTTATAGTAGCACAGATACGGTCAGAAAACTAGCGAAGGTGCATTTACTCCCCTTAGCAGAGGACACCAATTTCAAGGGAATGATTTGGATCGAACAAGATACCACGATCCGTTTTTACGATGGGAAGCAATCCTATTTAATTTATCCAAATCAAGAGAAAATAATCAAGTTCCCTGAAGGAGCTAATTTTATTTTCACCGGAAACGTAATCGGAGATGTGGTCGATATTTATTTTTTAAAACCTGAACGAATTCATAAAGGGGTGGCCGATACAAGCATAAATAGCTCCTTTTCACAGGTGAAATTTGAAGAGGAAAATTGTTATTTATTGGAGTATGATTTTCCCGATACAGAAAGTTACCATGGAGCTTGGAAAAAGGTGTGGTTCCGTACTGATGATTATTCGCTCAGACGCATGCAAACTTATTTTGAAAGTGAAGGAGAAGTGCAATACCAAGAATGGAACATCAGCCAAGTAAGCTATGACCAAGTGAGTGAAGCAGATCTGAAGGCTAGATTTGATTCTTTATCTGATCGTTATAGCCTTGAAGATTACGAACCTACTAAGCGAGATTCGTTGGATTATGGACAAGCTTTTCCGCAAATAGAAGGGTATCGTTATCCAAATTCCACGACTTTAGATTGGGATAGCTTGAAAGGAAGATGGACTCTAGTTGATTTTTGGTACATGGACTGCCCGCCTTGCCAAGATGCTATCCCAGTATTGAATGAGCTAGCAGACCGTTATCCAAAGTTGGCAGTAATAGGCCTTAATCCATACGATAACAATGAAAAAAACTTAGGCCGAATGCCAAAATTCTTATCCTACCACCCTATGAATTACCCTTCTTATTTTATTGAGCGAAAAATGCCTCAAAAGGCAAAGGTGTTTGCTTATCCCACACTATTTCTTTTAAATCCTGAATTAGAAGTTGAGATGATCAAGTTAGGTTATGGAGAGAATACAGAATTCTATTTAGATAGTTTGATACAAGCCAAGCTATAATTCGGCTTTCTCATCTGCCTACATCTCCTTAATTTAGCCAAGCTAAAAAAACAACGATGAAAAAGATCTTAGTAGCCAATCGAGGAGAAATTGCTTTACGTGTAATGCGAACCGCCAAGGAGATGGGAATCAAAACTGTTGCAGTTTTTTCTGAAGCAGATCGCGATGCTTTGTTCGTGCGTTTTGCTGATGAGGCAGTCTGTATCGGACCACCCGCTTCTGCTGACTCCTATTTGCGGATTGATAAGATCTTAAAAGTGTGTCAAGACCTTGGAGTTGATGGAATACATCCTGGATACGGCTTCCTATCTGAGAATGCAGACTTTGCACGCCAAGTTTCAGAAGCTGGTCTTATCTTAATTGGCCCCTCTCCTGAAGCCATGGAGCTAATGGGAAGCAAGCTAGCTGCTAAGGCTGCCGTGAAAAAATATGATATACCTTTAGTGCCTGGCACTGATGAGGCGGTAACCGATGTGGAGGAGGCTGCTCGAATTGCCTCCGAAATTGGTTTTCCAATTTTAGTAAAAGCTTCTGCCGGTGGCGGTGGTAAAGGAATGCGTATCGTAGAAAAAGCAGAAGATTTTAAAGAACAGATGGACCGTGCAGTTTCTGAAGCTAAGTCGGCCTTTGGTGACGGAGCGGTTTTTATTGAACGTTTTGTGGGTTCACCACGGCACATTGAAATTCAGATTTTAGCCGATCAAGAGGGCAATGTGGTCTACTTATTCGAGCGCGAGTGCTCGATTCAAAGACGTCACCAAAAGGTGATAGAAGAAGCTCCTTCTGCAGTTCTTACGCCTGAATTAAGAAAGGAAATGGGCGAAGCAGCAGTGCGTGTAGCCAAAAGTTGCAATTACGTAGGAGCGGGAACAGTTGAGTTTCTACTTGATGAGAATCACCGCTTTTACTTTTTAGAAATGAATACCCGCTTGCAGGTTGAGCATCCTGTTACCGAACAAATTACTGGAATTGACCTCGTGCGCGAGCAGATTAACATCGCCAGAGGAGAGAAACTCTCATTTGCCCAAGAGGATTTGAGTATTAACGGACATGCCTTTGAAGTGCGCGTGTATGCTGAAGATCCTGAGAATAACTTTTTACCTGATATTGGAAAGTTAAAAACGTATACACGTCCACAAGGATTAGGGGTTCGGGTTGATGATGGATTTGAAGAAGGTATGCAGATTCCGATTTATTACGATCCGATGATCGCAAAGCTGGTCACTTTTGGAAAAAATAGGGAAGAAGCAAGGCAAAGAATGCTCCGCGCAATTGATGAGTATCAAATTAGTGGAGTAAAAACCACCCTTTCTTTCTGCAAATTTACTCTACAACATGAGTCTTTTATTAGCGGGAAGTTTGATACCAACTTTGTGAAACACCATTTTAAACCTGAATACCTGCATGAGTATCGTGCAGAAGAAGCCAATATTGCTGCGATTTTGGCAGCAAAGTTGGTTGAGCAGAATGTCCAAACTAAGGCCTCAGTTACACCTGCCAAGAAGCGCAGTAAGTGGAGGGCAAATCGCCTGAACTAGTTCATCGTAACTTATTTTCCGCTACTTAGCTCAACTTTCTCCTCTGCTTTGTGTTTCAAGGACATGAAGACAGTTAAGTTTATTGTTATAGGAGTCACCTTATTTTTATTTTTCTATGCTATAATGCCGCATATGGGCGCAAGCTATGACTTGATGTTTACCTTCTTTATGATTGGTAACTTTCTAGTACTTTACATGGTTTATGCAGTACTCAAGTTTGGCGAAGAGTCGAAAGGAAGGTGGAGTGAAGGTGATTGGTATGATGATGTCAATAAAAAATATTCCAAGGCTAATGACTAATTGGTCGAGCGATGGAATGTATCTCTTTCAATAATTGATCTTTCAAATAAGAATTACAAACTATTATTTCTTTGCCTTCTAGCCAGTTTTGACCGCCTGAAAAATCATAAACTAATCCTCCAGCTTCCCTAACAATCAATGCACCTGCTGCCACATCCCAAGGGTGCAAACTATACTCAAAAAAAGCATCAAATCGACCACATGCAGTATAAGCTAAATCAACTGCTGCAGATCCCATTCTTCTAACACCTCTACTTTTTTGAGCCATTGATTTCAACACTTTAAAGTAATCATCAATTCGATCATAATCATAATAAGGAAATCCTGTTGCTATGAGTGAATTAGCTAAATCTTGATTTTGACTTAGGTGAATTTGGTCTTGGTTTAAAAATGCTCCTCCATCTTTCCAAGCAAAAAAGCATTCATCTTGGTTCACTTCATAAACTACACCTAAGACAATTTCTTTATTCATTTGCAGGGCAACGCTGACTGAGTAGACTGGCAGTCCATGAAGAAAGTTTGTGGTTCCATCCAAAGGGTCGATTATCCAATTGTAGACTTCACCCTTTTTATCAGCAGTACCTTCTTCGGCAATGAAACCAGATTCAGGTAAAAATTCACTAAGCGTCTTAACCAATCGTTCTTCAGCTTGTTTGTCAACATAACTCACCAAAGAATTCAATGACTTTTCTTCAATATCTGCCTTTTTGACCTGCCTTTCCTCAATTTTAATGTTCATGCCTACCTGTCGGCAGAGTTCTACAACATCGAGGGTGAGTTCTTTAAGGTTCATTGATTTCAAGTTTTATTGATTTGGTTTAAAACGATTAGGATTTTTACTGAAATAAAATATTCCTGCAAGCCCAATTAAAAACATTAGTACCGCAATGAGCTCTGCTTGGGTGGCTTCTATACCAAGAAAATGATAGTCAGGATTAATGCGAATTTTTTCGATTAAAAAACGTTCAACCCCATTTAAGGCAAGGTAAAGGCTAAAAATGAAGCCAGGTATTCTTATTTTCTTTCTTAAACTCCAAAGGATGCCAAAGATTATAAAAGCCATGATGGTTTCATAAAACGGAGTGGGCCAAGCATTTCCTTCATAAACCATGCGGATTCCATTTTCAATATGCTCAACCGGTCTACCGGGTTCGCCTAAGTCTTTATTTAGAACATTACCTTGATAATCAAAAGCCCAAACCCAATCGGGAGCCCAGCTGAGCCATTCTGGTTTAGGGTTGGTATTTGGCATACCCCAATCACCGTCTCCAGACATTTGACAGCCTATTCTTCCTACTCCGTAGGCGGCCATTAAACCTGGAGCACAAGCATCTGCTACGTGAATCCATGTAAGCCCATTTTTAACTGCATAATAAAGTACAGCGCCACCGCCAACGATCAAACCGCCATAAATACTTAATCCACTAAAAGAAACTAAAGCGCCGATAGGATCAGCTGCAAATTCTGAAAGATTTTCAAGATTGTGAAAGACCTTAGCACCTAGAATTCCGGCAATAGCTGCAATCATGGTCATGTTCCCTACTAGCTCATGCGGACGCTGTAGTTCTTCAACCATCTTTGGTTCATCCAATCTGTCCTTCTCTTTTTCACGATACCTCTGATAACCAAACAATACGGCTCCAATCAAGCCGAATAATGGATTCCCCTGAGTTGAAAATATGAAATGCTGTGGGTCAGCAACTAATGCATCATAATTAAAAAGGGCTTCACCAAGTTTAAAAAAGATGATAAAACCAATCAATGCATTAGATAAAACTTCAAAAGTGCTTGCTTTCTCACCAACTTTAATCTTTACCTTTTTTGCCTTTAACCATCCGAGTGATTCTTTGCGTTTTAACTCTTCAGTGAAGAAGTAAGCAGCAGTTAAAAAAGCTAGGGCGACGAAAAAACCAAAAGTAGGAAAGGGAAGTGGGATATAGAATCCAAAAAGGTCTTGGATGAGGTCTGATAGGGTTGGGTACATGGATTTTCGATATTGGCTGACAAAGGTAAGAAAGATGCAAAGAGAAATAAGCTAGCCTATCAGAGAAGAAATCATTTTTGATGCTGTAGATTTTATTTATTGAATCGATTTGACATAAAAAAAGCGAAGGAAGAACCTTCGCTTATAAACTACAATGGAATTTATTTTACTCCAAATTTTTCATTTTCTCCCAAGTTTGGTGTCTCAGACTCCATTAATTGTGCTTTCGCGATTTCAAAAAGTTGAATCATTTTATTCTTCTTGGCATTCCAATGTTCGCCTTTATTGATTTTAACTTTTAAGATAGCTAAATCATCATCTTCTTTTCCATCTTCAAACCAGCTAGCTATGTACGAATTCCAATATCGGTCAATTAACGCTTTATCTTCAGATAGCTGAGCATTTCCACTCAGTGATACATATATTTGATCTTTTGGCTCAGAAAAAGTGAGGCAAACATCTCTGTCTTCTCGTATTTCAAAAATCTTGGCAGCGTTTTTAGAAGTGTAAAAATAGAGAGTGCCATCATAGGCATCCTGCACCAATTGCATTGGCCTAGCGTGCATGCTTTCTCCTTCTTCATCTTTGGTTACAAGCATTCCTACTTTCACATCTTTAATTAGGTTCCAAATTAATTCTTTGTGTTCTGGACTTGACATATTCTTTTGTTTTGGTTCAATAACCTTACAACTCAGGCCCGATACTTGTTTATGTGATTATAAATGAGGTTGTTAAGAATGCTTAATTTGATGCGAAATAATCTCTTGATCCGAAATTATGATCATTTAAGAAGGGTAGTCTAAATCCTATTAGATTATTTGTGCTAAATATCTGAGACTTAGAGTTGGAATTGTATCACCACAGCATTTATAACGAGGAAAGCTACTCTTGTCAACCAAAGCAACCTTTAGACCTGATTCCTTTAGCGCTAAAGCGCAGCTAGTTCCCGCAGGTCCTGTACCGATCATGGCAACATCGTAAACTTTTTCCATGGCATTAGTCTCTACACGTTAACTGATGCTTTTTTAATGGTCACCATATTTTTCTTTCATGTAAGCTAAAGACGCTCTGATAATTTTCTCTAAAACAGCTAGGTCTATATCCGCTAATTTTTTTACGTACAAACAAGATTTTCCGGTTTTATGCTTCCCCAATTTTTCCAATAAGGTTGGATAGCGGTTAATTCCTGATGAAAAGTATAGACTTAAGGCAGTTTTTCTGGGTGAAAAGCCTATTCTTAAAAAATCACCTTCTCTACCACTTTCGTATTTATAATGATAAGTACCAAAGCCGATGATGCTATCTCCCCACATTATCGCTTTTTCTCCGCTTAGCTCTTCCATGATCTTGAGCAAAGTGAAGGCGTCTTCTTTTCTCGTTTGAGGATCTACAGAGCTTAAAAATTCAAGCACAGAATTATGGTTTGCCTGTGTTTTATTTGCCATTTCTTAAATATTAAACCTATTCTACTAGTCCGTACTGTTTTACCTTTTCTTGCCAACTTTTACTACCTATCAAGTTAATCAATTTGGGGTTGAGTTGGTCTAGCAAAACACTATGCTTGGGAAAACCGAGGCTGTAATATTGCCGTTTAAAAGTAAAAGGAAGTATCAATAGTTCATTTGATTCTATACTCTCTTGTAGTCGAAAACGCATTAAGGGCTCATCGTAAACAAAAGCATCTACTTGCCCCTTTTTAACTGCTTTTAGACCATCTTCTACGCTTTTAAAAGTTGAGAGGTTCATCTGTTTCTTTTTCAAGAAGATCTCACTAGATGAATTAGATATGGTTCCTGTTCTAAGCTTTCTTAGCTCAGCCATGCTGTTTACTTCACTGCCCAATTGACCTACTGTTAGAGAGGCAGCAATGGAAGCCGTGAATCCGGAAATAATAATCAGAGCAGTGAACATCCAAATTAAGGTGGTTATTTTACCGGCAGCAGTCACAGGTGCTTTATCTCCATAACCAACGGTAGTCATGGTAACTGCAGAGAACCAAAGCCCACTAAAAAGACCTGAGGCTCCTTTTTCAAAATGTGGATTCTTTTTACGTTCAAAGGCCCAAATAATCAATCCAAAAAATAAAATGACAAGCAATAAGAGTAGAACTGCTTTCAAGAAATTTATTGAAAATAAGTTGCTCAAGATCAACCAAAGTTGGCTATCGTTTTCATTTCTCATCAAAATAGCTAAATTGCTAATTGCGAAAGGTTGGCTGAAGTCCATCCGCTCCAACCTTTCTGCAGTAACCGTAAGGGGATTAATGCTCAGGTCTACTTCACCCTTTTCAACAGCTGTAATTAAATTTTCGAGATCGTAAGCTTGGTACTCAACCGTAAGCGCCATTTCTCTCGCCAGCTCTTCTATTAAAAAGACACTGATTCCATCTATTTTACCTGCTGAATTTTGGTAAACAAAGGGCGGAGAATCTTTATACCCTACCTTTAAACTAGTTGTCGAATTTAGCAGGCTATCCTGCTTTGCCTCAAGCATATTAGGGATAAAAAACAAGCAAAGTAAAAGAAAGGACAGCTTAAATTTTATGCTCAAACCTCTGGTTGTTAATTTAGTCGTGAAGGGGTAATTAATTGGAATTCAGGTATCTTTACTTCAAAAAGCTTATCGGTTGCTAAGTTCTTCATCAAATAATTTCCCCACATTAGCCCAATATCTGAACTCAATTCACAGAAAGATTGATAGGAATGTTCTTCTTGGGGCTGGATTATAGGTTGTTGTCCAACCACACCTTCGCCTTTTACTTCCTTAATGCTGTTGTTGGAGTCGAATATGTACCAATGTCGACTAAGAAGTTGAACAGGATCTGCTGTCTCGTTTCGAATATATATGTTGTAACTAAACATAAAATGATTCTCATCCGTGCGAGAGTATTCAGCTAAAAATTTCGTTACTGCTTTCACTACGACTTGTCTACTAAGTTTAGGCGCCATTTGCTTTTAGTTTTGAGGTCCGTTGGCTTGCGGTGCATTCGAGTTTTGTAAAGCAAAACCTACCAATCTGTCGTAGATCTCACCTTGATTTCGATGATAGACCAAGATATAATAATTATTTTCCGCTTCTGAGTGCGTTCCTTCGATCATACTCAGGTCTCCTTCTGTCTCTCCTTTAGGAAGAAAGGCATACATGTAGTTGTAGTAGCCTTGTTTTAGAACTGTTTCTAAACGGTATTCTTTTTCCACTTCAACATATTCCATTTTAAATTCATCCTTAAACTCCCATTCACTCAACTCACCAAAAACATAAATGTCACCTCCCAATAGGGGTGTTTCCCTTTTTAGCGTAAAGTTGGTGTACATGTAATCTGCTTCCTTATTGGAATTTTGACTGTTGTCGCGTTTGACCAACCGTTGGCCATTAATATCGTTTTGAAAATAGTAACGCCTAAAAGACCTTGGTTCATCAGGAATTACCCAAACATGATTTTTACCATTAATAATCTGAATACCATCAACATTCATGGCCTGGTAAAGAAAATCTTTAGTGTCGAAAAAACGGAACTCATTTCCTCCATCAAAAAGGTTTTTATCTTCGTAATTATAGACCAGTTCGTTTCCTTTTACAAATAGGGGCTTCAAATTACTGATGGCGTTATCCCACCTTCTATTTTGCATAATAAAAACACTTAGATCAGCATAGGGGTCTTGCACTTGGTAGTTCCTAAGGTCTACAGTGAGATCTACTTCTTGTTTGTAATCTCTAAATCTTGCTAGGGTAGCAATTTTAATTCTTGGCGTAACACTAATTTTTTTATCTACCACAAAAAAGCGTCGTGTTAAGATCAAGTCTTCAGGATCATTGTTGGCATAGACCTTTAAAACGTAATTCCCCGATTTTATAAATTTAATTTCTCGATTTGGGAACTCAAGCCGATAGTGTATATATTGAAATAGGGTATTAAAAGAGTAATTGTAATCCTCAATGAATCCTTGAAAAAATCCTTGAATATACTCTTGCGGATTCAGGTCTGAAGGTTGCCAATTAGCATTGCAATGCACAAATTCATAAGAGTAGGTATGAAATTCTTGATCTAGATCATCAAAATGTAATTGTAATTGCTTGTTGTCGTTTAGAAAAATAACAGGAAAAGAAAGCGGTTGATCTTTTACGTAAAGTTGCGCTGTTTTTATGTTCTTTTTGTAGATGTGATCATTGTATTGAATGGCATTATTGACCTCTGATTGTAAAGCTTCATTTGTTTGAAGGTCACGGGTATTGTTGGCATTGGAGGCGGGCTTCGTAACTGCCTTTTCACTGCTCATTAAGCCCTTATTGGCGCAAGAAAACAGCAAAACGATAGAGCTTAAATAAAGGAATAGCATCTGCTTCATAAGATAAAATTATAGGGTAAAAATAATCAATGCGAACAGATAGCAAGCATTAGTGGTTAATGAGTTAAAATGGTAAAAAATTTACTGCCTTAATTTATTGTTAAATAAAAGTTTAAAAAAGCGGCAAAAACAGAAATAAAAAATGAGATAAGTCTTATTTTTGCGCCCAAAATCGAACTGAAAAAGAAACTATGTCGAATGTGCTGAAACTCAGAAAAGGAGTAGACATTAAATTGGTAGGAGAGGCTGATAAGGTGTTAGTTGATGCTCCTCATCCCAAAACAGTGGCCATAAAACCAACTGATTTTGAGGGAATAAAGCCCAAGGTTGTGGTAAAGAAAGGCCATGAGGTCAAAGCGGGTACTACCATCATGTATGACAAAAATCATGAGGCGGTAAAGTTCACTTCTCCTGTTAGTGGAGAAATAGTTGAAGTAAAACGTGGAGACAAGCGTAAGCTTTTAGAAATAATCATTTTAGCTGATTCAGAAATTCGCTACGAAGATTTTAAAGCTGCTGATCCGAATTCTTTGGAGCGAGATGCTATTGTTGATAAGATTTGTTCTGCAGGGCTTTGGCCTTTTATTAAGCAGCGTCCTTATGATGTAATTGCAAACCCTGAAGATAAGCCAAAATCAATCTTTATATCAGCCTTTGATTCATCTCCTCTCGCGCCAGACAATGATTTCATTCTGCATGGAGAAGGAGAAGCTTTTCAAGCAGGAATCGATGCAATTGCTAAACTAACGGAAGGGAAAGTTCACTTGACCACAAATGCAGCGACTAAAGCTGATGATGTTTTTACTAGCGCAAAAAATGTTGTTCATCATCAAGTAAGTGGCCCTCATCCTGCAGGAAATGTAGGAGTTCAAATACATCACTTTGACCCAGTTGGTAGAGGAGATGTAATTTGGACCTTGAAGCCACAAGATGTTTGGACTATAGGAAAGCTCTTTCTAACAGGAAAGTTGGATGCTCGAAGAGTAATCGCACTGACCGGTTCAAAAATCAGCAATCGAAAATACTTCCGAACTATTCTAGGTACATCTACAAAAGATTTGTTTGAGCAGAATGCGGAGAAAGGAAACAGCAGGTTTATCAGCGGGAATGTGCTTACAGGCACAAAGATTCATGCCGATGGGTACCTCGGTTTTTATGATTACCAATTAACAGCCATTCCTGAAGGCGGAGAGCCTGAAATGTTTGGTTGGATCAAGCCTGATCCAAGTAAGTTTAGTCTTTCCAGAGCATTGCCATCTTGGTTAATTCCTGGGAAGAAATTTGATTTGAATGCAAATATGAATGGGGAAGAGAGACCTTTTGTTGTTACTGAAGAATATGAAAAGGTCTTCCCTTTTGACATTTATCCAGTACAATTGATCAAAGCCATTATGGTTGAAGACGTAGAGTTGATGGAGGAACTTGGAATTTACGAAGTAGCTCCGGAAGACTTTGCACTTTGCGAAACCATTTGTACTTCTAAAATACCATCCCAAACCATTGTTCGCGAAGGCTTATCAAAGCTTCGCATTGAAATGAGTTAAGTAAATAAAATCTTATAACAATGAGTAACGCAATTCACAATTTCTTAGAAGAAAAAGTTAAGCCAAACTTTGACAAGGGTGGTAAGTTAGAGAAGTACTATCCTGCTTATGATGCATTGGAAACTTTCATGTTCGTTCCTGGTCACACTACCGGTAAGACTGGCTCTCACATACGTGACGGCATCGACATGAAAAGAACCATGATCATGGTGGTTGTAGCACTACTTCCGGCATTATTATTCGGAATATGGAACACCGGTCACCAGTATTACCTTGCTCTAGGTGAGCAGGCTGACTTCATGACCAAGGTAATTTATGGAGCAATTGAAGTCTTACCAATTGTTGTGGTTTCTTACGCCGCAGGTTTGGGAGTAGAATTTATCTTCGCGATTATTAACAAGCATCAAGTAAACGAAGGTTTTCTGGTATCAGGAATGCTCATCCCCTTATGTTTACCCGTAGAAATTCCCTTATGGATGGTAGCAGCAGCGACTATTTTCGCAGTGATCATAGGCAAGGAGGTTTTCGGTGGAACTGGAATGAATATCTTGAATGTGGCACTAACTGCTAGAGCATTCTTGTTCTTCGCATATCCAACATGGATGTCAGGAGATAAAGTTTGGATTGGTGAAGGAACCAACGAAGCAGTTGCTTACGCGGATGGATCTACAGGTGCAACATTATTGGCTCAAGCTACTGAAAAATCGAGTGGATTCGTCAACGCAGCAGGGGCGCAATATGGCGATACCTTTTGGAATGCTTTTATGGGTTTCATCCCCGGATCTATCGGTGAAACTTCTACACTAGCCATTTTAATTGGAGCTGCTATTCTTTTAATAACAGGAATCGCAAGTTGGAAGATCATGTTGTCAGGTGTTTTGGGAGCTTATGTAATGGGCTTGATCTTTAACGCTTTCGCAGTGAATCCATTTATGGAAGTACCTGCGCATTACCATTTGGTTATGGGAGGATTTGCTTTCGGAATCGTCTTTATGGCGACTGATCCGGTATCGGCAGCACAAACTTCGACAGGTAAATATGTATATGGTTTCTTAATTGGGATATTAGGAATCATGATCCGAGTTTTCAACCCGGCTTATCCTGAAGGAATTATGTTGGCCATTCTATTTATGAATGTTATGGCTCCTTTAATTGACCACTATGTAATTCAAGCAAACATTAAAAGAAGAAAAAAGAGAACGCTAGCAGTAGCATAAAGCAAAATATCATGGACGTTAATAAAAATTCATACACTTTTACTTTCTCTGCAATCTTAGTAATTGTAGTGGCGGGACTATTAGCTTTTGTAGCCGAGTCTCTAAAGCCTATGCAGAAAGAGAACGTAAAGCTTGAGAAAATGCAAAATATTCTTGCATCAGTCAAAGTAGAGGCCACCCCTTCAGAGGCAGAGGAAAAGTTTAAGCAGTACATTGTTGAGCAAAAAATGTTGAATGCCCAAGGGGAAGTCGTAGCCCCTGAAGATATGGGTCCGTTTGATGTTGATGTAGTAAAACAATATAAAACGGAAGCACCTGCAGATAGGCTTTATCCTTTATTTGTTTTTGAAGATAAAGGAGAGCGAAAGTTTATTGTCCCACTAGCAGGTAAAGGACTGTGGGGTCCAATTTGGGGTTATGTAGCCTTGGATCAGGATATGGAAACAGTTTATGGTTCAACCTTTGACCATAAAACAGAAACACCGGGATTGGGTGCAGAAATCAATCAAGACTTTTTTCAAGATAAATTTATAGGTAAAAGCATCTTTAATACTAATGGTGAATTTGTTTCAATAGAAGTTGCTAAAGGTGGCACTGACGTTGAAGGAAATGCTCACATGGTTGACGGCATATCAGGAGGAACAATCACATCCAAAGGTGTTGGAGAAATGATGGAAAGAACATTAAAGGTATACGTGCCTTATTTCAAAGGAAATCAAAAAGCCGCACTTTAAAACTATAGCATTATGAGTGAAACTGCAGAAGCACAAGTTGTAGCAAAAGAGCCCAAAGAGCCTCTTTTTTCAAAAAAGAATAAAAAGTTACTTTCAGATCCGCTGAATGATGATAATCCGATTACCATACAGGTATTGGGAATTTGTTCAGCTTTAGCAATTACCGTACAGTTAAAGCCCACTTTCGTGATGTCGGTTTCTGTACTATTTGTAATGATTGGGGGAAACCTGATTGTTTCATGGTTAAGAAACCTGATTCCTAGTCGTGTTAGAATTATTGTACAATTGGTGATTGTTGCAACACTTGTAATTTTGGTAGATCAAGTGTTGAAAGCATATTTATATGACGTAAGTAAGCAATTGTCCGTTTTTGTCGGATTGATCATAACCAACTGTATCATTATGGGACGCTTAGAGGCTTTTGCCTTAGGTAATAAAGCATGGCCTTCATTTTTAGATGCAATTGGAAATGCGGCAGGTTACGCATGGATCATGTTGGCAGTGGCTTTTGCAAGAGAACTTTTTGGTTCAGGAACCTTATGGGGCTTTCAAATTGTTCCTGATTTCCTATATGATTTCGGTTATGCAGATAATGGATTGATGATTCTGCCTCCGATGGCTTTGATCACAGTAGGAATCATTATCTGGGTGCAACGTTCTAAGAATACCAAACTAATAGAAGAAAACTAATAACAAAGAAGCGCTATGGAATACGTTAATATATTCGTGAAGTCGATTTTTGTCGACAATATGATCTTCGCCTACTTTTTAGGAATGTGCTCATACCTTGCCGTTTCTAAAACTGTGAAGACAGGAGTTGGCCTTGGAGCAGCAGTAATCTTCGTTTTGGGAATTACAGTCCCGATTAACTACTTACTCGAAAACTACGTGCTTAAAGAAGGAGCATTAGTTTGGTTGGGTGAAGAGTTTGCTACAGTTGATTTAAGCTTCTTGAGCTTTATCATGTTTATTGCAGTAATTGCCTCTATGGTACAATTGGTTGAAATGGCGGTAGAGAAGTTTGCCCCTGCTTTATATGGAGCTTTAGGAATCTTTCTACCGCTTATTGCAGTAAACTGCTCTATTCTTGGAGGTAGTCTATTCATGCAGGAGCGTCAATATGCGAACATTGCTGAGGCAACTGTGTTTGGCTTAGGGTCAGGTGTTGGTTGGTTTTTAGCTATTGTTGCAATTGCTGCAATCCGTGAAAAAATCAAATATTCAAACGTACCTGCCCCACTAAGAGGATTGGGTATAACCTTTATTTTAACAGGACTTATGGGTATTGCATTCATGAGTTTTATGGGAATTGAACTATAAAAGAAACGATACAGATGGTATTAGCATTAAATACAGCAACAGTAGGAGCCGCAGTAGCGGTAGTTTTAATCGTAGTGCTTCTTCTTGTAACATTATTGTTATGGGCAAAGGCAAAACTTACTTCATCAGGACCTGTAACCCTTACCATCAATGGTGAGAAGAAAGTTGAAGTAAACGCAGGTAGCACCCTACTCAGTACTTTAAGTGATCAGAAGATTTTTCTTCCTTCTGCTTGCGGAGGTGGTGGTACTTGTGCAATGTGCAAGTGTCAGATTAAAAGTGGTGGTGGTGAAATACTACCAACTGAAAAGCCCTATTTTTCAAGAAAAGAGATACAAGAAGATTGGAGGCTTGGTTGCCAAGTGAAAGTGAAGGAGGATATGGAAGTTCAGATTCCGGAAGAGATTTTCGGAATCAAAAAATGGGAGTGCGAAGTTGTTTCCAATTACAATGTAGCTACCTTCATTAAAGAATTTGTAGTGAAGCTTCCTGAAGGAGAAACGCTTGATTTTGAAGCGGGAGGATATATTCAGGTTGATGTACCACCAGTAGTATGTGACTTTAAGGATATGGACATAGCGCCACATCCTGATGATCCTGCAGGTGCAGATAAGTTTAAAGAAGACTGGGATAACTTTGGTCTATGGGACTTAACCATGAAGAATAACGAAGAGATATTCCGTGCCTATTCTATGGCCAATCACCCGGCAGAAGGAAACATCATCATGTTGAATATTCGTATTGCTACCCCACCATGGGATAGAGATAAGAATGCGTGGATGAATGTAAATCCTGGAATTTGTTCTTCTTATGTATTTACAAGAAAACCCGGAGACAAAGTAACCATTTCAGGTCCTTATGGAGAATTCTTTATTAAGGATACTGACAAGGAAATGGTTTACATTGGTGGTGGTGCAGGAATGGCTCCTTTAAGAGCGCATATTTTCCACTTATTCCACACCCTAAAAACTGGTAGAAAGGTATCTTATTGGTACGGGGGTCGATCTAAACGAGAGTTGTTCTACATCGATCAATTTAGAAAAATTGAAGAAGAATTTCCAAACTTCAAATTCCATGTTGTGCTGTCAGAGCCTACGGAAGACGATAATTGGAACGAGAAAAATTCGCTTGATGATGATGGTGATGGTTTCTTAGGTTTCGTGCATCAAGCTTTTATTGATCATTATCTGAAGAAGCACGAAGAGCCAGAAGAAATTGAATTTTATTTCTGTGGTCCTCCGATGATGAATGCAGCAGTGATCAAAATGTGTGATGATTGGGGTATTCCTGAAGAGCACATTAGTTTTGATGATTTCGGAGGCTAGCTTTTAAATCTAGGATATTAAAAAGGCCCTTAGCATTTGCAAAGGGCCTTTTCTTTTTTGATCTGTTTTTCTAATCTTTAGCTCTCAATTGTTTATAATCCTCAATCGCTTTTTGTATTACTTCCTGAGCGACTTTTTTTCCCTGAAACTCTTCCACTACCACCGTTTTGTTTTCCAATTTTTTGTAGTCTTCAAAAAAGCTCCGTAATTCTCTGATGGCATGTTCAGGCAACTGATCTACATCATGCAAATGATTAACACTCATGTCATTTACTGCCACAGCAATGATCTTATCGTCTTTTTCACCTTCATCAATCATGTGCATCACTCCGATGGGCCGAGCTTCAACTTCACATAAAGGAACAATATCTATTTGCGACAGTACCAGAATGTCTAAAGGGTCATGATCATCGCAGTAGGTTTGTGGGATGAAGCCATAATTATAGGGGTAGTTAATGGAGGAGAAAAGTACTCGGTCTAATTTCAATAATCCGGAGTCTTTATCGAGTTCGTATTTAGCCCGGCAATTCTTGGGAATCTCTATGATGCCACTTACAATTTCTGGTGCCTCAATACCAACATTTACGTCGTGCCAAGGGTGTGTGTTCATACTAGCAAAGGTAATTTATTGCATTGCAAAGCTAGATTAATTAGGGTTAAATTAGTGTTGTCCTTTGGCTTCTAGTTTTAAAAATCTCATTGGATCTATGGCTTTTTCATCTTCTCTTATCTCATAATGTAGGTGGACGCTTAGTGAAGTACCACTAGTCCCAATAATTCCCAAGGTGTCTCCCTGATTCACTAACTCGCCGGCTATTACCTTTAAGGCACTTAGGTGAGCATACAGACTAGAGTAGGTGCCATTATGTTGGATAATTACATGTTTACCATAGCCCGTTGTATTTGTTTTACTGCATTTTACCACTCCATCGGCAGTGGCTAGGATGGGCGTACCTTCCGGGGCCAAAAGGTCTATTCCACGGTGTAGTTTTTCTTTTTTAGTTAGCGGGTGAGTTCGATTACCATATCCGGCTGCTACTTTGTGAATTTTTGATTTTTCAATCGGAAGTCCTCTTGGGACTTTGAATATGCTCATCCCTGTGCCGGACTTTACTTTTTGATTCAGCTCAGCCTCAATTTTATCTGTTTTTAAACTAAAGGCGGCCAGCACAGTAGTTAAGATTAGCAGACTTAGAGTAAGCTTTACGCTTTTTTTAAACTTTGATTTGGGTGGATTTTGAATCATATTAATTCGATTTTTAATGGATAAATAAGAGAAAGGATTACTTAGATAATGTTGGTTTTGCTTTTTTAGAGACTGAAGGATCAATTGGAGGTATTCAGGGTTTGGTTGGTTTTTAAGCACACCTTGATCGGCTAAAAATTCATGATTTTCTTTGATCACTTTCCGAAACACCCACAAAAGTGGATTGAACCAATAGAAGCAGAGAATAAGTTCTAGGAAGCAAACATCCAAACTGTGCCATTGCCGAACGTGCACCTTCTCATGTTGGATAATTTGGTCAGCTATAGCTTGACTTTTAGGTAAATATAATCGATTGAAAAAGCTATAGGGTATTTCGCCTTCCGCTTCATAAATTAGTTCGCCTTCCGCTTTTTTGACCAACTTTTTATTGAGCAGAGAAAAGAGTTTAGTAAAGAAACGAAGCAAGAAAAAAGCAGAAACTATAAAGTAGATTCCTAGTAAGTAGCTACTTAAAGAGTTTTCTTGCGGATAGGAGGTCTTGGTTGGCTGATTAATAAAGCTGGCTTTTTTCAGACCGCTGCTTACTAGTTGAGTGCCTTCTTGCAGCAGCATTGGCATTGTTTCGGTTTCAAACTGAAAGTTAACGCTAGGCCATAGCAATAAAAGTAGAAGAGAAGTCAGTAAATAAAAACGGTTAAATTTCCATTGTCCTGAATTTCGCAAAAACAAGAAGTAAAGCCCAATTAAGATGGCAGAGAGTAAGTAACTTTTGAGGAGGTAAAGCATCATGACTTTTTCTTTTTTTCTTCGATCTGTCGATCGACTAGTTCTTGCAATTCCTCTAACTGTTCTAGACTTAAGTTACTCTCATTGGTAAAAAAGGAAGCAAATTGTGCCACTGACTTGTTAAAGTACTTGTCTACCATTTTGTTGATCTCTCTTGAAAAGTAGGAGGGTTTTTTCAATTTCGGGAAGTAGCGTTTGTCTCTTCCTTGTTGCTCGAAACCGATGTGACCCTTTTCAATTAATCGGTTAACCATGGTAGAAATTGTGGTATAGGCCGGTTTGGGTTCTTGGTATTTGGCAACAAGGTCTTTCATGTAAGCAGAGTCAAGTTCCCATAGATGATTCATGAGTTCCAGTTCCTTTTCGCTTAAATTTTTCATATTACAAAAGTAGTTTAACGACTACAAATGTAGTAATAAAATTTAAGTGTGCAATTTTTCCTTTATTCAGCCTCTTTTCTTCTTATTTTGGTGTTGCGGGTGTGCTTCTTAAGAATACGTTCTTTCTCTTGTTTTACCATGGGGTGAGAACGATGACCCCAAATTTTCTTACGAGCTTGCTTACCGCTTTCTGATAGATCTACGATGGGCTCGGGATAATCTTCTCCGATCTTTATTCCATAAAGCGACTGTTCTATTTTAGACAATTTCCATGGTTCGTGGATCAACTCAGCCGGGACTTCTTTCAGTTTGGGAACCCATTGTTTTATAAAAATACCTTCAGGGTCATGATCTTGCGACTGCTTAACCGGATTATACATTCTTACCGTATTGATGCCGGTTGTTCCAGCCTGCATCTGAAATTGAGGATAATGAATGCCGGGCTCATAATCCAAGAATTGCTGCGCTAGGTGATAAGCTCCCTTCCGCCAGTCTACATCTAAATGGTGACAAAGAAAAGAGACTAACATGGCACGCATTCTAAAATTGATCCATCCTGTTTTGGTTACCGCACGCATACAAGCATCTACTAAAGGAAAGCCTGTTTTTCCTTCTTTCCAGGCTTTGATCTTTGCGCTGTTATTCTCTCTTTCCAATAGTTCATAACCTCTGTTTAAACAATGGGTTTCGTATTCACATTCCTGCTCAAATTTTTGGATAAAATGGCAGTGCCACTTAAGGCGAGTTAAGAAAGCATGAAAAGCTCGTTTATTGGTTTTGCGATTAGGATGTTTGGCAACAAACTGATAGGCTTGAGCTATGCTCAGATTGCCCCACGCTAAATATGGCGACAGACGGCTACAGGAAGTTCTACTTTGCAAAGGCTTGGAAATGTGTCGATGGTAATTTTTTCCACGTTCTTTGACAAAGCTTTTCAAATAACGCCACGCTTTATCTTCACCAGCCGGCTGATAATGATCGGGGTATTGCTCTAAAGTTACTCGTAAAGCATCACTTAGCGGAAAAGGATTTTCAATCCCAAAATCAGCTTGTTTTATAAATTTATTTTCGATCAGCGGTGATGCCATTTGCTTGTACCAAGCTTGATCCCATCCCTTTCGGTTATTAATTCCACGAATTATTCCATCACGTTGAAATTCAGCCCATGCTATTCCTTTTTTCTTGAAAAGTTTAGCAATGGCTTTATCTCTTTGCCATGTTATGGCGATTCCGCTTTCTTGATAGCTGAAAACCTCTTGGATCTCAAAATGACTAGATAAACTTTGAAAGATCTCTTCAGCTTCACCTTCGCAGATTAAAAGTTTAATCCCCTTAACGGCTAACTTCGCCTTCATTTCTTGTAAAGAGGCATAAACAAACTGCAAATGTCTCAAGGCTTGATCTGGGTGTGCCATGAGGCTTGGCTCAAAAAGGTAAAGAGCAAAATAGGGTAGGCCCCTATTTTCTGCTTTTTGAAATGCCGCATGATTTTGCAAGCGTAAGTCTCTCTTAAGCCAGACTAAATTGATTCTTCCCTTTGTTGCCATTTAAAACTTAACTGCAAAGCGACCATTTGGTTTAAGGAAAAACAGATTCTCAAGATGTCAAACAACCACTTTTAATGATCTTGGTACCACTTTAATGGTCATTTCTTTTAAACTCCTTCTTGGTTCGCCATCCATGTGGTATTGTTCTGCTTGCTTTACTTTGATCTCTTTCGCTTGAATTACTTTGTAGTACTTCGATTTCTCGATTTGCTTGTTAAACAGCTTAAAAATTATATCAGGGGCCAAATGGGAAGGAAATTGTTCTAAAATGCAAACATTCAGTTTTCCATCCGAGAGGGAAGCGGAAGGAGCAATCCAAGCGTTGTTGCCATATTGTCCTGCATTGGCAAAGTTGACCAAGAAAGCTTCTGTTTCTATCCTTTCTCCATCTATTTCCAAATGGTAGGTCTTAGGTTTAAAGTTAAAAAACTCTTGAGTGGTGACTTGCATGTAAGAAAGAAAGCCACGTCGCCCAAAATTGGCGAACTTCCAACCGACCTGAGCATCAAATCCCAATCCAGCGGTAGCTAAAAAGGCTTGACCGTCAATACTGGCAGTATCTATCGTTTTTGTTTTGAAGGCCATGATGCGCTCAATCGCTTCATCGAGCTTTAGGGGGATTTTTAAATGTCGTGCAAAGCCATTTCCTGAGCCCATTGGGATAATACCTAAGGCTACTTTGGTGTTGATCAAAGCTTTCCCAACTTCATTAACGGAACCGTCACCTCCAACCGCCACCACAGCATCAGCACCTTGTTTTACCGCTTCTTTAGCTAAGTCAGTTGCATGACCGGGGCCTTCTGTAAAGTGAATTGCAAATTGGATTTCCGGCTTCAGTTCCCTTTTCAATTGATCTACTAATTGGAGTTTTCGTTTTACTCCCGACTTGGGATTAATGACAAATTGTATTTTATGAAGCTTAATCACGGCATCAACTTGTTTTCTGCTAAAGCAGTATGATATTGCTGAAGGAGAGCTTTAAGCTCATTTTCTAGTTTAGCTTGGTCAGGAATTTCTTCACTTATTAAATTGCGTTTAAGTTCAGGATCTTTGGTTCGATCATAGAAGGCTACGGTTATTTCCCCATCAAAATGTAAAACGTAATCTCCCTTTACGAACTGATACAGGCCATTCAGGTAATTCACCACAAATCCTTCCTGTTTAGGCTTAAGTGCTGATCCTCCAAAAGCCACTAATTTTCCCTCCCAACCAATAAAATCTAAGATAGTAGGATAGAGGTCATTTTGTTGGGTGAGGGTTGAGATTCGCTTGCCCTCACTCATTTCAGAGTGGTAAAAAACCATCGGAATGGCATAAATACCCAAGCGATTATTGTATTCTCTTCTTAAGGTCTGAGAAGTATGATCAGCCGTAATCACAAAGAGGGTATTGTGAAACCAATCGGTTCGTTTGGCTGTTGCGAAAAATTGCTTTAGAGAATGATCCGCATAGCGGACAGACTTTAAAATGGGCAAGGGCCCTTCCTCAAACTTTTCGTTGTAAGGTTCGGGAACGGTATAAGGATGATGAGAGGATAGGGTAAAAAGGGTAGCGAAGAAAGGCTGTTTACCTTTACTCAGGTCTTCGACGCAGAATTGTAAAAAAGGCTCATCAAAGATTCCCCAATTACCATCGTAATCTCCCTCCTTAGGATATTCATCTTTTCCTACATATTCCTCAATTCCGGCTAAGCGAGCAAAGGCGTTAAAACCCATGGTACCATTTTCTCCTCCATGATAAAACACGGTGCGGTAATTCTCTTTTCCCAGTTGCGTTCCTAAACCTTCTAGTCGATTACTGCCATATTTGGAACTCACATAAGCGGTATTCATTAAAGTGGGAACGCCGGCTAAGATGGAAGGCAAAGCTTCGATCGATTTTTTCCCATTGGCGTAAGCTTGATCGAAAACCAAGCTATGTAGCATCAAACTATCCAAAAAAGGAGTATAACCATCACCTTCGTGAAAAGCCCCAATGTATTCTTTAGAAAAGCTCTCCGCTATAATTAAAACCACGTTCATGGGATTAAAGCTACTGTCCGCTTTCAGCTGCATTATTGGAGAATAGAGCTGCTCTGCCTTTGCCTCAGTAAAATAGCTCTTTCGCTCAATATCCTCTTTGTAAGCTGATTTAATGATAGTGAAAGGGGTGTTTAAAACCACCGCCATATTCTTGGCTTGGGCGTATTGTCCTGCTTGGATTACATTCAGCGGACGCAACTGTAGTCCACCGCGGAAGCCAATAATGTAAAAGCCTAGCACAGGGAGCAAAAAGGCGAGGTAAAGGGGGAATTTTGGAGCTTGATAGCTTGTGGGTTCAGTTTTTCGGTAGAGCCATTCTGAAAATGCGATTAACAGCATAGCAAGCAAGATCAAGTACCAATAGTCAAAAAAGAAGGTAGGAAGCAGATTTAATAAGTCATTTTCCAGTCCGCTGCTGGTAAAGAGATCTGCAGTGGTGCGTTTCTGGGTAAACTTAAAATACTCAAAGTCTATGGTATTAAAAACGATGGCTAAACTGTTGGAAAAGTGAAATAAGCCTTTTCGCAGCTTACTTTTAGTTCTAAAATCAACCAATATACTCAACAGAAATGGAGCATAGAGGAGAGTGACCGTCATCCAGTCAAAACGCAAGCCGCCCCAAAGTTGGGTAAAGGTTAAAGTATTGAAATAGGAGTGATTAAAGGCAAAGAATAAAAGGCGGCATAGACTGAGCACCAGAAGGGCAAGCCCCATTTTGGCGATCAAGTAGTTGAAATTGGAGAGTAAAGGCCTCATGGCCTTCAAAAGTAGTGAAGTAGAATGGTTCGGAACTTGGCTTTAACTGTCTTTAGCAGACTTTTTTCGCATTTTCTCTTTCTGCATTTCCATCAAACCGCATTCGTCGCAATTGTGCGATTGAGTTTGCTTTCGCAAGAAGGAGATCAAATAGATGATCGCTGCTACTGCTAAAACTCCTACGATTATCTCTTGTACGTTCATGCTGTTAATAAATCCAATTGATTCAACTACAAACTTAGGCTTTAAAACATAAATTTGGGATCAAATCAAGCTTCTAGCTCACTATGTCTTTTACTTACGATCGCAGTCAATTTTCTGATCAAAAACTAATAGAACTCTATAAAAAAATCCTTTTGCCACGCATGATTGAGGAGAAAATGCTGGTCTTGTTACGACAAGGAAAGATTTCTAAATGGTTTTCCGGCATCGGGCAGGAGGCAATCTCCGTAGGAGCTACAGCTGCCATGCAACAGGATGAATTTATTTTGCCCATGCATCGAAATCTGGGAGTCTTTACCGGAAGAGAGATGTCTTTGGCTAAGCTCTTTAAGCAGTTTCAAGGTAAGGCGGGAGGATTTACTAAAGGCCGCGATCGTTCTTTTCATTTTGGCAGCCGGGAACACCATATTGTTGGCATGATCTCCCATTTGGGTTCTCAATTAGGCATTGCCGATGGAATTGCATTAGGAAAGAAGATAAAGCAAGAAGGAAAAGCCACTTTAGCCTTTACGGGAGATGGTGCCACCTCTCAAGGGGATTTTCACGAGTCGCTGAATGTAGCAGCCGTCTGGGATTTACCGGTAATCTTCATTGTAGAGAATAACGGTTATGGTTTGTCAACTCCTTCTTCTGAGCAGTTTCGCTGTAAGCAGTTTATCGATAAAGGTATTGGCTACGGTATGGAGGCCCATCAAGTGGAAGGAAACAATTTGTTGGAAGTGCATCAAAAGATGTTGGAGCTAAGCCAATCAGTAAGAGAATATCCGCGGCCTATTTTGCTCGAATGTATCACTTTCCGAATGCGGGGGCATGAGGAGGCTTCAGGAACGAAATATGTACCCCAAGAGCTCTTCGACCAATGGGAGCAGAAAGACCCGGTGGTGAATTACCAAAACTTTCTTTACACCCAAGGAGTGCTGAATGAAGAACTAGAAAAGGAAATTCGCGCGGATTATAAATTGGAAATCGAAAAAGGCTTGGAAGAGGCTTATGGGGAAGAAATTGTGAAACCTAGCACCGAAATGGAGCTACAAGACGTGTATGCACCCTTTCAGTTCACTAAGGAAGATGTTCAAGGGGATAGTAAAGAAATGCGTTTGATCGATGCCGTGGCTGATGCTTTAGATCTAGCCATGGAAAAGCATAAAGGCTTGGTCCTAATGGGACAAGACATTGCCGACTACGGTGGGGTTTTTAAGGCTACTGAAGGCTTAATAGAAAAGTACGGCAAAGAAAGAGTTCGCAATACCCCGCTCTGTGAAGCAGCCATTGTAGGTACTTCCTTAGGTTTATCCATTAACGGACAAAAAGCCATGATGGAAATGCAGTTTGCCGATTTTGTGACCGAAGGCTTTAATCAGATCGTGAACAATTTGGCTAAAATCCATTGGCGTTGGGGACAAAATGCCGATGTGGTAGTGCGCATGCCCACCGGAGCAGGAGTAGCTGCTGGGCCTTATCATTCGCAAAGTAATGAAGCATGGTTTACCCATATTCCCGGTTTAAAAGTGGTTTATCCTTCTAATCCTACTGACGCGAAAGGTTTACTGCTAACCGCCTTTGAAGACCCAAATCCGGTGATGTTCTTTGAGCACAAAGCCTTGTATCGGAGTATTAATGAGGAAGTAGCTGAAGGCTATTATAATTTGCCTTTTGGTGAAGCCAATTTGGTGAGTGAAGGAGAAGAACTGTCAATTATTACTTACGGCATGGGGGTGCACTGGGCCAAAGAAATTTGTGAAGAGATGCAGATCAAAGCAGATATTCTTGATTTACGCACTTTAGTGCCTTTAGATTGGGAAAGCATTTATGCATCCGTTAAAAAATGCAGTCGTGTTTTAGTCTTACATGAAGACACATTATTTGGTGGCATAGGAGGGGAGATCGCGGCCGGCATTAACGAACATTGCTTTGAATACTTGGATGCTCCGGTGAAACGCTTGGCTTCTTTAGATACGGCCGTTCCTTTTACCAAAAGTTTGGAAGATAATTTTCTGCCCAAAGCGAGGTTGAAGGAGACGATTGAATCCTTACTGAAATATTAAAAAGCTCAAAGTCTAAAGCGAAAAGCTTAAAAGTAGAAGAGAGGAAGAGATCAAAGCTAAAAGATAAAGGATAAAAGCCTAAAGCTTAAAGTTCCTTTATCTTTCAACTTTCAAAAACATGATTGCAAGCCGCAAAAATAAAAGCAGCAAATATCAGTTAATAGAATTGGCTATTGCCAACAAAGAATT
>CAJXMH010000005.1 GCA_913056345.1 uncultured Flavobacteriales bacterium
TTGGGGTTTAGAGCTTAGAGCTGAGAAGTTAGATTTTAGAGATTAGATTTTTTGTGCAGTTGATTGAGCCAAGCATCAAATTGTTTCTGCTTTTTGATCTTACAAATAAACTCTTGTCCGCGGCCGCCGGAGTTCCATAATCCGTTTTTAACTTTTTTGATGCGCTTGCTTTGCGGTTGCAGGAAAGGGAGGGCTCTCCAAAATGACTTTTTGTATGGCTTTTGATCGAGGTTACTCAGAATATGCTGCTTACTGAATTGAAAAATACCGCTTTCAGCTTCTGAGGAAGCAAAAACCAAATTGTGACTTTTTTGATGAAAGTCAACTTCTCGAACATGCGGATGGTACTGCAAAGTCTCGTGGATTTGCCCCTTTTCGATCTGCTTTTGGTCGTAAATGGCTTCTACTTTTAAGTAGCCCCAAATTACATGCATTTCAGGACTGCCTTTTACGAATTGAAACCGTCCCTCGCTATAAGTCGCCTGCCTGAAGTTGCCAAAGAAGAGGAAAAGGTCTCCCACTTCAACTTCAAGCAGTTCTGCAGCTGCATTGCCTGCTTGACCCAAGGCCGGTTGCCATGCTGCCGCTCTCGACTTTACTCCCCGAATGAGATCAGGGTCCAAATGGCATTCACTGTAAAAATTCACATTTAAATCCTTGAGCAATTTGGCATAATTAAAGTGTTCTCCTTGGTGCGTGAAGTTTAGGTTTCGATAATCATCACCGCTGTATGCTCTTGGAATGGGCAAAGAGATCAGTTGCTTGCCCAAAATAGGTGAGGGGATGCCACCTGCTGCTGAATCAAAACCTTTTCGGGAGAGAATGACTTTCATATTTTAAAAGTAGGAATTCCTTGTCTTGTTCTCGATACCCGTCTCCTTACAGTCGAAGCACTCGAACTGACAAGGAATTCAGTCACTTAAGATATATTTTCTTTTCACATCTAGTGCCAAGCTTTTGCGTGGTTTATCGAGAGCTAGACAAAATCACTCGAACTGACAATGAGAAAATATTCCCACTAAATCGGGACAGCCGAGAACAACATACAAATGATATCACTAAAGTTTGTCACTTTGAGTGTCCCGATTCTATCGGGATGTATCGAGAAGCAGACAAACTTTACTTTCCAAACTTCTTCTTCGACAACTCAGGCAATTTCTCAAAATGACCTTCAATCAAAGCCTGCTTTTTTGCCTTTGACCATTTCTTTATTTTCTTCTCGAAAGCAATTGCCTTGTCGATGTACTGAAATTGTTCGTACCATTTTAGTTCAACAGGTCTTCTTCGATTGGTGTATGCTTCAGGATTAATACCTTCCTGATGTTCTTTTAGTCTTCTTTCTAAATTGTTGGTAACACCAGTGTAGTAGGTATTATCTGAACATTCTAGGATATAAACGAAATACTGGTGTCGGCACATGGATTAAAGGTAAGGAATTCCTTGTCTTGTTCTCGATAAACTTCTCCTTACAGTCGAAGCACTCGAACTGACAAGGAATACAGAAACAAAAGTAAATTTTCTTATCATATCGACTGTCCCGATTTTATCGGGATGCCCGTCCGAACGGATTTCATCTGGGCGGGCACTTTATTGTTGCCTCGACTGTCCTGCAGCTTCTCGTTACAATTTTCAGGCATTTCGATACAACTTAAACCGTACCCTGAGTGATCCCGAATCTTCGGGATAGCCTGCCTGCCTAAGGAAGGTATCGAAGGGCACGGTTTAAGCCACTCAATGTCCTGAAAATAAATCGAATAGCGAATTTAGCGGTTTAAGTTATATTGAGAGGTGCAAATAAAACAGTCGAAGTCCTGCGGGATGCCCGCCCGAATTAACACCTTTCGGACTCATATCTAGAAGCTGCCAGACACTCAAGCAAGGAATTAGTCAGCGGCAGCTTCGCTTCGGTTCTTGACATGCGTTTCAAGCCATTGGTCTTGCTCCCACAACAAATGAAGAATACTTTCTTTGGAGCGGTAGCCATGACTTTCTTTGGGTAGGATAACTAAACGAACCGTGGCTCCTAATCCTTTTAGCGCATTGAAGTAACGCTCACTTTGCATGGGGTAAGTTCCGGAATTATTGTCTGCCTCTCCATGGACCAAAAGCAAAGGTTGGTTCATTTTGTCGGCATGCATAAAAGGGGACATGCTGTTGTAGATCTCCGGCGCTTCCCAATAATTTCGTTCTTCACTTTGAAAACCAAAAGGAGTTAGGGTTCTGTTGTATGCGCCACTTCGGGCAATACCGGCCGCAAAAAGATCAGAATGCGAAAGGAGGTTCGCCACCATGAAAGCACCATAACTATGACCGGCAATGGCTACGCGCTTTTGGTCAATGTAACCCATTTCACCAACGGCATCAATTGCTGCTTTCGCATTGGCTACTAATTGCTTTCTGAAGGAATCATTTGGTTCTTCATCGCCTTCCCCTACAATGGGAAAAGAAGCATCATCTAAAACCACATAACCGCGGCTTACCCAATACACCATAGAACCGTAATAGGGATAGGTAAATTCGTTGGGGTTTTGAGTAGTTTGTCCTGCACTTGCTTTATCCTTGTATTCAGTTGGGTAGGCCCAAATAATGAGGGGCATTTTTTCTCTTTTCTCCTTATCGTAACCAATTGGCAGGTAAAGGGTAGCAGAAAGCTCTAGGCCATCCTCTCTTTGGTATTTGATCACTTCTTTGTGTACATCTTGTAGGCTTTTAAAAGGGTTTTCAAAAAAGGTAATCTGCTTGAGTTCATTACCATTGGCACTTCTAAAGTAATAGTTGGGGTATTCGGTAGGCGATTCAATTCTTACCAATATTTCTTTCTTTTCAGGATCGTAGTTTCGGATGTCTTCTAGCTTATCCTCATATTCTGATCGATAGATGCGCTTGGTTTCAAGGCTATTCAAATCCAGTTGATCCACAAAAGGAAACTGACCCTCTTTGGTAAAACCTGCTCCAATCGAAAAAATGCGGTTGTCGATCATACTCAAAACGCGACTGCCCATTTCGTTTCTTTTCATTACAAAACTTCCAGGATCGCTGTAACGGTCTTGGTAGTTACGGTCATGCAAAATGGTTGGATTTTCAGAAGAATCTGAAGGATTGAAAAGGTAGGTTTTGGTATTTCGAGTATTCCACCAATAATCATAGGCGATAGCCAATTCATCGTTTCCCCAAGCCATGCCATAAGCTCGATTAATGGTTTTTATCAGACTTTTGCCTTCTCCATTGAAAGGCGCTTCAACTTCAAAGATCTCATCTCTGTAATCGACTTCCTTTTCAGGATCACCTTCGTCAAGCGCTACCATGTAAATCAAGCTTGCAGGCTTATCGTTTCGCCAACTAAAGTTGCGTTTACCTGTGCGCACTGCCATAAAGCCTTGCGGAAGATCTTCGATCAGAGGAACTTCCAAAACCGTTTCAACTTTTTCGCCTGCTTGAGTGTAAATAGTGGTTTTTGAGGGAAATCTTCGGTAGGGCACTAAATAAGAGAAAGGTTTTTCAATGCTTACCACCATAACATATTCTCCATTAGGAGAAAAGCTAATGTTGGCATAGAGCTCAGTCTCTAACCATTTTTCCTTGGACCCATCTAAAGAAACTTTGTAAAGCTCAGAAAGGGCAAGTTGCTCGAAGTTGTATTCGTCGTTCTTGTTTTTCAGTAAATCTTGATAGGTTCGGTTTTGCGCTTTTTTACCATCATTAACAGAAATAGTCGGTCCTGTAGGAATTGCAGATTCTGTATCGATGAGTGGTTTGCGGTCTTCCGCCACCATCTTTACCAAAATAGACTTTCCATCTTCAAACCAATTGATCACATCGCCAAGATTGGCGTTCAGATTGGCCCCCGTGATCTTTGAAACAGATGCTGTTTTAATGTCGAGCAGCCAGAGTTCAACTCCTTCAGCTGTGGTATTGGTAAGGGCAATTTTACTTTGGTCGGGCGACCAGTTAAAGTTGGTTAGCTTGGGGTTCTCAGGCAATCCTTTTACTTGTATGATCTCATCCGACTGATTTAAGCGTTTAAGCTTCACATTGTTGAAGTAAGTTACTCGGCTGCCAATGTTGGTTTTTGGGTCAATTCTTAGGCCGCCCAAACGTAATTCTTCTTTCGATAAGTCTTCGATCGATTTGTAAGCATCGCGATACAGCAGTATCATATTTGCTTTGTCATCGTCTAATAAGACCGAGGGAGCACGCGGCACATCCACCAGCTCCAAGATCTCTTGTGGTGGTTTTTGGTAAGGCGTATTATCTTGAGCAAAAAGCAATGTAGCACTTAAGAAGCAAGCGAAGCTGAATAAGAATTTCATAGGATCTACTGTTTGATTTGATTAAAGTGAAGGTACAAGATAATTAAAAGCGGCTAAAGGTTATCCATCAATATGAGACTGTTTCTTAACCGTTTTTTATAGTTTGAAACAAGAGATTGACTTGTGAATGAGTATTCATTTCGGTTTAGTAGCTATCAGCTGCCTTTTTTAACACTCAGCTTGTGAGACTTAGGATGTGGAGAGGATGCAAGGTCTTCGAGAGTGCCAAATTGCAAACTAGCTGAGTGGCTTCTATTAAAGAACTTGAACTAAACAACCTCACGCAACTTCTCCCAAATTTTCACCATTGCCAAAGTATCTAATTTGCAGTAAGCTAGCAAGTCTTGGCGGACTTGTGCTTTGGTTTTAGGGTCTAAGGTGTTTTCAGCCACGGCTTGCAGCAGGGTAGAGGCAGTGCCGCCTTCTGAAACGGTAAGCGAATCGTAGCTTAAATCAGAATCATGGGGAAAGAGAGCCGGCAAGACCGCTTTAATGCTAGCTGAGCCATGCATCTTAGGGTGGTAGTAGTATTTCTTGCTAAAGGGAATGATTAAGTCTTTAAAACGAGGGAGCAGGGCTAAGAGTTGGGGGGCTATTTCTGGATTCGATTCAGCCAAAGACTTAATCACCCGCTGCTCAAAGCTCATGTTGTAGGCGATGATGCTTCCGCTACTCCCGAGGTCTTTAATTAGCTGTTCGGCCAACTCAGGGCGAGGATCGCTTTGGAATTCGCTTAAAAACTCAAGGTGTTTAAGTTCTGCCTTCTCGTTTTCCAGCCAATGCAAAGAATACTGCACTCCAATTTGTTCATAGGGCTTGCTGCCCTCATAAAGCGGAATCGCCGGATTGATGGTCTCAAAATCGAAGAAGTAGAGTGGGTACTCCAATTTTCCTAAAAACTGTTTGATACCCTCGGGCTTGAGTTGAACCTCATTTTTTAAATAAGACCTTACTTGCAGCTTTTGATTGCCGCTCAGTTCAGACTCTTCTTTCAAGTCCTCATAACTGACTTTTCCTTCCTCATAAAAGCGGTAAGCCTTTGTCCCGATACGCGACAAATCAAAAACCGAAGGAGAGGGGATGTGCTGCCAACAATGGTTGATGAATTCACAAGCAAAGGGATCACCACAATGCGGACCAATGGGCACTTCCGGTATTTCAGCTTGAGCCAATACCGCCTTATAGCTCTGGAGGTTTTTACCCACTTCTGTTCGCTTCTCTTTTACCAATTCCGTGATGTCAGTTAGGGTAAACAGTTGCTTAATGTCTAACGCTTTACCACGCACATACTGATTGTTCAAGTGCATGATAAAAAAGCGATTCGGTGCCTGTTCCAATTGCTCCATGATCCAATATTGCAGAGCAGCATCGTCTAGGTGATATTCCTTTACAGAGGTAGAACTCTTTACTTCTATGGCCCAAACTTCTTCTCCCTCCCGATGCCAAATATCCAAAGCCGCTAAGACCTGATCATGAAAAAATGATGCTTCGTAAAGGGTCTGCTTGCCATCACTAATAAATACTTGCGTTTGCTCAATGGAAGGGCCAAAATCATAGTAAGATTCAGGAGTGCAATCCACTCCTCCCGGAAAATAAGCTTGTGCCAATTCTCCTACTGTAGTCCCTTGCTGCATAATGGCTTCTTGAGTAGCAGTTGGAGCGCTAGCTAAATGGCGGTATTTCTTTTGCAAATACAAGCGCTTCAGGCATTGCTTACCACTGATGTAAGCAGATTTAGAGAGTTTATGTCGGTAGTTGCCCATTTTTATTAATTCAGTTGGTGAGCTATAATTCTTCACTGGTTTGAAGCCTGAATGTACGATTAATCTGCTTGTGGTTTTAGACTTTGACTGCTAAGCTCAGGGCTCATCGTTTAAACCTCTCGAGGATCAAATAGAAAGCTCCAAGGATAGATTCCATTCCGATGGGGATCGAGAAAAGCTCTGGAACTACTATTTACTATAGACAGGCATCAAAAACCATTATGCTTAGTGGGAGAGTTTTTATTTTTTCAAGATTTGCTTGTCATGCTGAGTAATGGGTAAATAGATCATAAAGGATTTTCTTGCTTGTCATGCTGAGCGATAGTCGAAGCATAAACAAGCAAAATAACCCTTAACTTTAAATCATGACCAAAGTACATTGCTATTACGTCTATATTCTTAAATGCTCTGACAAGTCATATTATACTGGAGTGACAAATAATTTAGAACTAAGGATTGCACAGCATGATCTGGGAGTAAATAAAGAAGCCTATACCTACAATAGACGGCCTATTGAATTGGTTTTTAGCATTGAGTTTAAATACGTTGACAAAGCCATAGCGTTTGAGAAACAATTGAAAGGATGGTCGAGGAAGAAAAAAGAGGCGGTAATCAACAAGGAATGGGAAAAATTGAAAGAATTAGCTGAATGTAAAAATGAAAGTTCAACAAGACGTAAAGGGTATAAAAGGGATAAAGATTGGAGTGGGTAATTGCCTAGGCTTCGACTATCGCTCAGCCTGACAATTCCCTTAATTTATTATCTGCTCAGCCTGACAATCCTCTTAATTGCTGCTCAGCTCGGCATGATAATTCTTTTAATTTTATGAATTTCAAAGCCTAACAACTCTTTTAGTTCATGCTTAGCTCAATCTGATAATGTCCACAATTCTTCTGATTCATTCTTTGTTCAGCTTGCTCCAAGTTGCTCAAGCCTGTTATTTTTATTATTCAGTTCTTCGATTGCTTATAAAAGCAAGATTCAAACAGCATTCTATTAAATTTTAACCCACTTAAAGTGCAATTAGCATACTTGAACTTACAAGCTTAAAAATCCAGCACCAAACCTATGCTAGGAATCGGTGAGCCTTCGTCGGCGGGGTTTTGCACCAAGCGGCGCGGGTCTAAAGGTTGGCCATTTTCATTGCGGGCTAGAGCGAAGGAAGCCGGCTCGGGGGCGTTTTGTCCTAAGAGATTTTGGATCTCAAAAAAGAGGTTAAAGGAAAGCTTGGGGAAGTTCCATTTTTTATCCACCCTGAGGTCAACTTGAGTAAAAGCTTCTAATCTGTCGTCACCCAATTGCTGGAAGTCCACAATTACTTCAGGATAATTGGCTAGGGTGGCTTGTTGATCAACTGGCACAAATGGGCTAGGTCCGGCAAAGCGCAGACGGCTACTGATTTCCCAATTGCGCTTCAACTTGTAACCACCGGTAAATGAAACTAAATGACGGCTATCCCAAACCGAGGGTAAGTATTCAGAACGATCAAAACCGGTAAACTCGCTGTAGAAGAAGGTGTAGGAGAAAATTCCGTAAAAGTCTTTACTCAGCTTTTGCTGAAAGAGCAATTCCAAGCCATAGCTTCTGCCTCTGCCTACGGTAGCCACATTTTCGTTGCCAAAGACTTCAAAGCCCGCACCTTTATTGGCTAAAGAAACACTGTCGCGCACCGAAACCGGATAATCTTCATATTGCTTGTAAAAACCTTCTAAGCTTATGCTAGCCGCAGGACCTAAAATTCTTTCTATGCCCACAACATAATGATCACTTTGGGTGTAGTCAGCATCTCGGTTGACTAATTCTTGGTTTCTATCTCGATAGCCTAAAACGGTATAGGGAGCTAGCTTGAAGTAACGTCCCACCGTACCGTTGAGCTTCCATTTTTCAGTTAAGCTGTAAGACAAGCCAACGCGCGGGGAAATGGTCTGACTGATGTTATTGTCTTCCGTAAAGCTGTCTCCATCTGCTCGAATCCCAAAGGAAACATCAAAGCGCTTTTCAAAAAAGGACTTGGTGACATTGGTAAAGAACCCATATTTAATAAAGTTGATATCGGTCTGGTAGCGAAAGTTCCGATTTAGGTCTCTGGTAGTGTTTTCATAATCGCTGCGCTGCACGTTAAAACCGCTAACCCATTTCCAGCCATCTTGGTAATAATTGTATGCGTAACGTAATTTGGTTTCCATCTCCGTGGAATTGTTATTGAAAAATAGCCCTTCACGATTTTGATTATCACGGTAGCGTGAAAAATCATTGATTAGAAAGTTGTTACTCAAGGTGGTAGTCATGAAGGCCTTTTCGTTTTTAAACAGCTTTTTCCAGCTTAGACCAATGGTATTAGACTGTTGCTCAATAAAGGGCACTTGCTCTTGGGTGGCTCTTTCCTCTTGGGGAAGGTCTTCATCGGGCTCAATAGTAAAATCGTCTATAGAGCCAACCCCGATTAGGTTTAAGGTATTGTAATCATTGATCTGATGGGTGACTTTGTATTGGTAATCGTAGTAATCAGGACGGATGGGTAAGCCAATCAACTCAAATAAATACTGCAGGTAGCTTCTCCTTACGGAAGCGATCACAGAGGTTTTGGAAGCTTCGTTCTCGCCTTTAAATATCGGGCCATCAAAGGTTAAGGCAGCCTCACTTGCACTTACGCGGATATTGGTGCTGGCTTTTCGGCGGTTTCCCACTCTTTGCTCAAATTGTAATACTCCGGATAGCGGATTGTCGTATTGAGCGCCAAAGGAAGAGGAGGAGAGCGTCACATTATCAATGAAAGAGACATTGAGCAAGCCCACTGGTCCACCGCCGGCGCCCTGCGTACTAAAGTGGTTAATGTTAGGAATTTCAACTCCATCTAAATAATAAACCGATTCATTTGGTGCACCCCCGCGAATGATCAGGTCGTTTCGAAAGCCACCGGTGGAAGGGGAGACGCCGGGTAGTGATTGAGCAACCCGCACTACATCATTGTTTCCTCCGGGGTAGGTGGCTAATTCGTTGGCGGTTAATTTTTGAGTGGAAAGTGGAGTTTCTTTCGGGCGACTGATCTTGTTTTGTTCAGCCATAACCACTACCTCTTCCAAACCAGTAGTTTGTTCTTCTAATTCAAAATTGTAGAGCTGGTTACCTACTGATTTAACCAAGATGTTGTACTTGGTTTGGGATTCGTAACCAACAAAACTGGCAATCAAATTGTAATTACCTGGCTCAACTCCTGAGATGCTGTAGTAACCCTCAAGGTCAGCAGAAGAACCTTGGGTACTTCCTTCTATGTATACCGTTGCTCCGATCAGGGGAGCGCCTTTTTTGTCGTAGACATAGCCTTCAACCGTAGCAGACTGTCCATTAACGAAAGCCGATAGCAGCCCTAAAATGAAAATTAGCGAAAAGCGAATGGTGCTCATGGTTTGGTTTGATTGATTCCCATTAGATTAACTCTATAAAGACTTAATACTGTATTCTAAAAGAAAAAACGGCCAAATTGTTCTGCTAGTTAACTGTTCTTTTTATCTAATAAACCTCGAATTAATGTGAATCGGAAAGCAATATCAAGAAGAACAGTCTATTCTTCAAACTCTACTACCCAAATGCCTCTTAACTCATTTACATCGTAACCCGTAGCCTGATCATTCGGGTATTCTTCTTGCAATTTGGCCAGCGTTGCCTGATTAATTTCTTCACCTGGCTTGCCATGACATTGTAGGCACATGGTGTTGGTCATGATAGGGTAATAGCCAACCCATTTCCCATCTACCTGCTTGATCTGTGGTTTGTTCTTTTTACCTTGTGAAATCTTGGCTTTGGCTTCTTGGATGTAAGCGAGTTCTGCCTCATTGGCTTGATTAAGCGGATTCCTATTTTGATCAGAAACTCTTTTAATATTGGCATTTTGCATCTTTGCCAGACTGTCGGTAATGGGTAAAGCTTTTAAGCTGCAAAATTCAACGGCACCGGCTGAACCTTTTTCATTGATGGCTTGCATTAAGTTTTTACCCAAAGCAGCTTTGGTTTTTAAAGCCATTTCTTTTCCTTTTGCCAAGGGACTTTCTGATTGACCTTCTGCTTGTTTTTTATGCTTACCCTTTCCATGCTTTTTGCCTTTGCCGTGCTTTTGTTTGTGGTGTTCGTCAAACCATTCTGGCTTAGGTAGGTCTTGTTCATACATGTAAGTTGCAATCAAGTCGATTTCTTCATCCGGGAAATTCATGGCTGCCATCAAGCCAAACTTTTCGATTGCACCCTTCATGAGGGCTTTATCCTCAGTAGGCTGATTTAAAAACGATTTGATCGCAGTAACAAACGCCTCTTTACTTGCATATTTTTTGGTGTAGTGTTTTTTCACCGCAAAAAGAGGTGGTGCTAATCGACTATTTTCAGGAGAAGTAGGGTGGTGGCAGCTGTAACATTTGTTTTGCATTAATGCTAAGGCCTTTGACTCTTCTGACTTAGCCTCATTTACACAGGCTTGTAAAATGATTGCCGTTAGAGCTAAAAGCATACTAGCCACTGCAAGATTCTTAAATGATGTTCTGTTTTTCATAGGTAGTAGAAAAGTTAAAATATATCGACTACTAAGTTCACAATTTCAATTTTCTCCTTTTGTAACTTTTGAGACATAGGGTACGAGATCGCTTCGCTTTTAGTGATAAGAGTTGAAAGCCTCAAGCGTAAAGTAAAAGAATAGAAAGTGGAAGAGAAGAAGAACTCAAAGGATTAGCTTTCAGCTTTCCACTTTAGGCTTTTAGCTTTAGTAAAGTGCAGGGAATTTTTCCGGATCAACATCACGCATCAGGTCGTAAGCCGCTTCAACCATATCATCTATGCTTGGTTTAGAGAAATAATCTCCATCTGTTCCGTAAGCAGGACGGTGGTCTTTTGAACTCAATGTTTTAGGCTCTACATCTAAGTGATAGTAGCCTGCTTGTTCTTCCAAAACTTGCTGCATCATAAAGGCGGAAGCTCCCCCTTTCACATCTTCATCTAAGAAAAGCACTTTGTTGGTTTTCTTTAATGATTCAACGATACTGTGATGAACGTCAAAGGGCATCAGGCTTCTTACGTCAATCAATTCGGCAGAAATGCCCAAAGCTGCTAGCTCTTTTACTGCTTCTTCAGCTAAATTACAAGTTGAGCCATAGGTAACAATAGTAAGGTCATCACCTTTTGTTACAATTTCAGGAACCCCTAGTGCAACTTTGAATTCACCCAAGTTAGAAGGCATTTTTTCTTTACTACGGTAGGCATTCAATGGCTCAATGATCAAAGCAGGGTCATCGCCATGCAGCAGGGTGTTGTAAAAACCTGCGGCAGTAGTCAAGTTGCGCGGTACACAAATGTGCATTCCTTTCAAGGAGTTAATAATAGTCCCCATTGGAGAACCTGAATGCCAAATTCCTTCTAAACGATGACCTCTAGTTCTAACGATCAAAGGAGCTTTTTGTCCACCAGCACTGCGGTATTGAACCGTGGCCAAGTCGTCGCTTAAGATTTGTAAGCAGTAAAGTAGGTAATCCAAATATTGAATTTCAGCAATAGGGCGTAAGCCTCTCATCGCCATCCCAATTCCTTGTCCGGCAATGGTTGCTTCCCGAATTCCGGTGTCACTCACGCGTAACTCTCCGTATTTCTCTTGCAGACCTTCTAAGCCTTGGTTTACATCACCAATCTTACCGGAGTCCTCCCCAAAGATCAAGACTTCAGGGTACTTTTCTAAGATCTTGTCAAAATTATCGCGTAGCACCACGCGGCCGTCAACTTCTTCAGCATCGTCGGCATATACAGGATCAACTCCTTCAATAGATAGAGGACTGTGCTCTGATTCACTGTAGAGCTTACTGTTGAAGCGGGCTGCATTTAATTCTTGATTTTGGTGATACCAATTGATCAATTGGCTGCGTTCTGCTAAAGATTCTCCTCGACTGATTCGGATTGCTTTACGCACTGACGCCAAAACATCTTTTCGAATAGGTTCGGGATTGGTTTTTAGTTCAGTAATCAGGGGCTTGATAAAATTTCCTTGATTTGAAGTTTCTGCAAGAGCAGAAAGGTTTGAAACAGCCTCATCTCTTTCGCTTTTAATGGCACCTAAAAAGCTTTCCCAAGCTGCCTTTTTGCCATTACGAACCTCTTTTTTAGCTGCATTTTGAATATCCTTCAATTCTTCTTCTGTTGCAAGCCCTTTTTCGACTATCCAATTGCCCATTTTGGCGATGCAATCGTATTCCGTTTCCCAAGCTAAACGCTCTTTGGATTTGTAGCGCTCATGCGAACCTGAAGTAGAGTGACCTTGAGGCTGCGTCACTTCCTCTACATGAATTAAAACAGGAACATGCTCCTCTCTAGCAAGATTTACGGCCTTTTCATAAGTAGCAATTAAAGCAGGATAATCCCAAGCCTTAACCTTTATGATTTCAAAGCCATTCTTTTGGCCTTCGTCACGCTGAAAACCTTTTAATACCTCTGATATACTTTCTTTGGTAGTTTGGTATTTTTTAGGAACCGAAATACCATGACCATCATCCCAAACTGACATCACCATGGGTACTTGCAAAACTCCTGCGGCATTTATGGTTTCCCAAAACAAACCTTCTGAGGTACTAGAATCACCAATGGTGCCAAAAGCTACTTCATTGCCTTTACGGCTAAAAAGGTTGTCTTTGGCAATTAAGTCATTGTTTCGGTAAATTTTAGACGCCTGTGCTAAGCCCAATAATCTTGGCATTTGCCCTGCAGTGGGCGAAATATCGGCAGAAGAGTTTTTCATCTCTTTTAAACTCTTCCAATTACCCTCTGTATCTAAACTTCTGGTAGAGTAGTGGCCATTCATAGAGCGTCCGCCAGAAGAAGGCTCTTCATCAATATTAGGATTAGCGTATAGTTGAGCAAAGAACTTTTCTACATCTGTTTGACCAATGGCCATCATGAAAGTCTGATCCCGGTAGTAACCTGAGCGAAAATCACCATCTTCGAAAAATTTTGCCATGGCAATTTGAGGAACTTCTTTTCCATCACCAAAGATGCCAAACTTTGCTTTTCCGGTTAAGACTTCTCTTCTTCCTAAAAGGGAAGTTTCCCTGCTAACATTGGCTAAGCGGTAGTCTTCTAGAACAATTTTTTTAAAGTCCTCTTTAGACAGATCTGCTTCTTTCTTAGTGGCGGCTACAACATCTTTGCTCATAGGTTCAGGAAATTTTTAAATTGGATTACAAAAGTAGTAAATAAGGCTAAATCACTTCCCATAATCAACAAGGATAGGCGTATAATGTTAGTTCTCTTTGATTATTTTTGCAGGATGATTTTACCGATAGTGGCATATGGCGATCCAGTCTTGAAAAAAGAAGCAGAGGAGATTAATAAAGATTATCCTTTTTTGGAAGAGTTGATCGACAATATGTTTGAGACCATGTACGAAGCAGAAGGAGTAGGCCTTGCGGCTCCGCAAATTGGAAAATCCATTCGTTTATTTATTGTAGACGCCTCTCCTTTTGAAGAGGAAGAACCCAAATTGAAAGGGTTCAAAAAGGTTTTCATCAATCCCATAATTGTAGAAGAAGAAGGAGAGGAGTGGAATTTTAATGAAGGTTGTTTAAGTATCCCAGGAATAAGAGAAGATGTAAAAAGGCAACCTCAGATCACCATTGAATATTACAATGAAAAATTTGAATTGATCGAAGAGACCTATAAAGGGATTGCTGCTCGTGTTATTCAGCATGAATATGACCACATAGAAGGAGTCCTTTTCACTGATTTGATTAACCCTTTGAAAAGAAGATTATTAAAAGGTAGACTGAACAACATTTCAAAAGGAAATGTGAAAGTTCCTTACCGTATGAAATTTCCTAAATCTTAACCAGAAATGAGAAAGTTAGTAGTATTGAGTTTATTTAGTGTGGGACTGCTCTTTGGGGCTTGCAACCAAAGTGGAAATAAGGAAACGGAGACAGATAAAGAGGAGGCTTACGTTCCGCTTCATAAAATGAACATCGAAAGCTTAAACGAAGAGATTGAGCGGAGAGAAGCAGCTTTGGATAAAGATTCCAATTTGGTGAACAGTCAGAATGCAGCTCGTTTAATGGAAGCTTATGCAGTCTACGGTGAAAATTTTGCTAATTACCCCTCTGCTGCCGAGCGTTTGTTCAAAGCAGGAGAACTGGCCATGGGACTAGGTCATAAAGTTCAAGCAATTAAGCACTTTGATAGAGTTTACAACAATTTTAAAGACTACGATAAACGGCCTTATGCTTTATTCATGAAGGCTTTTGTATTGGAAAATCAAGCAAGACGCTATGAGCAAGCTAAAGTAGTTTACGAGCAATTTTTAAGAGAGTATCCGACACACGCTATGGCAGATGATGCTGAGTATTCGATAAAAAATATGGGAAAAAGTCCCGAAGAATTGATCAAAGAATTTGAAAGACAAGATAGTATTCGAAAAGCGCAAGGAGCCGCTTAGTCTTCTTTCAGTTCTCGCTCAAGAAAACTTCTTAATTCCTCAGCGCTAATATCAAGTTGAAGGTCTCCTGCCTTAACAGCTGAAATTTTACCAGTTTCCTCTGAAACTGCAATAGCAATAGCGGTAGTGTTTTCAGTAATGCCTACCGCTGCTCTATGGCGTAAACCTAGGTGTGGCGGTATTTTCGGACTATCAGACACAGGCAAGATGCAGCGTGCTGCTTTGATTCGGTTCTGGTAAATAATTACCCCTCCATCGTGCAAGGGGCTATTTTTGAAAAAGATACTTTCGAGCAAACTAGCAGAGAGGTTGGCATCTATTGCCGTACCTGTTGAAGCTTGGTATTGTAATTCAGATTCTTGGCTGATCACCAATAAGGCACCTGTTTTTGAGCGGGAAAGGTCAAAACAAGCTCTGATGATTGCGCCCACATCTAACTGCTCTTCCGTCACTTTATTCTTGCTCCAAGAGAGGATCTTCTTAATGATTCCCGGACCTGCAAATGCGCTTTGTGAACCAAGTAAGAGCAAAAAACGCCGAATTTCTTGCTGAAATACAATGATCAAGGCCAATACTCCCACGCCTATGAATTGCCCCAGAATTTCAGACAATAACTCCATTTGCATGGCCGAAACGAGTTTCCAAATCAAATAGATGGCCAATATGCCTAGGAAAATCCGGATGGCAACCGTTCCCTTGATCAATTTATAAAGCTGGTAAAGCAAAATAGCGACAAGCAAAATATCCAGCACATCTAGCCAACCAATGCTGATAAAAAGAATACTTTGTATAAGTGCTGTCATGTTCAGCAATATTAATGCTTTTGATAATAGTCTACGATCTGAATTGCCTCTTTTGCCTCCTTTGCATCATGCACCCGTAGAATATTGGCTCCGTTTAGCAGTGCCAATACATTTGCGGCTGTGGTGCCATTTAATGCATGCTGTGCATCAGCTTGAATTACTTTTTGGATCATTCCTTTTCTACTTAGACCTGCCAGAATAGGAACTTTTAATTGCTGAAAGTGTCTCATGTTTTTTAAGATCTGGTAATTGTGTGCTAAAGTTTTGCCGAATCCAAAGCCAGGGTCAACAATAACATCTTGCACGCCCAAAGCATGCAGCCGATCCAACTGGGATTTAAAATAGATAAAAAGTTCTTTTACCACATTATCGTAAGTGGGTTTATCTTGCATGTTCTCAGGTTTTCCTTGTATATGCATCATCACATATGGCACCTTGAGGTCTGAGATGGTAGCAAACATCTGCTCATCGAATTTACCGCCCGAAATATCATTGATCATACAAGCGCCTTCTTCTACCGCTTTCTTAGCAATACTCGAACGGTAGGTATCTATGGAAAATAGCACCTTAGGAAAATGCTTAACCAAAGCTTTTAAAGCAGGGATGAGGCGTTCTGCTTCTTCTGACTCCGTAATCAACTTTGCTCCAGGTCGAGAGGAAAAGGCACCAAGGTCGAGAAAGTCTGCTCCGTCTTCTAGTAATTTTTCGGCTTGCTTAAGTAAGCGATCTTCTTCTTGGTAACGTCCACCATCAAAAAAGGAGTCAGGGGTGAGATTAAGAATCCCCATCACCTTAGGTGTGGATAAGTCGACTAAAGTACCCTTACAATTTAGCGAGTAATTCAGTTCAAAAGGGCTATTTTCGTGAGTCAATTGCATGATTCAAAATTAGCTAAAGCATGGCAAATACTTCAGTACAATATGACCAAGCGGTTCAGCGCTGTCGTGACATTTTTGAGAAAAAAATGAAAGACTATGGCAGCTCTTGGCGTATCTTAAGAATTTCTTCAATTACTGATCAGTTATACATTAAGGCTAAGCGCATTAGGAGTTTAGAAGAAAAAGGAGTTAGCCGGGTAGAAGAAGGGATAGAAGGGGAGTTTATGGCTATCGTTAATTATGGAGTCATGGGCTTAGTTCAATTGGATAAAGGCTACAGTGAAGAGACCAGCCTGCAAGCTGAAGAAGCCTTGAAATTGTATGACGATTGGATCGCAGAGGCAAAAGGTTTGATGGAAAATAAAAACCATGATTACGATGAAGCTTGGCGAGAAATGCGCACTAGTTCTCTTACAGACATGATCCTTCAAAAACTATTGAGGACGAAGCAAATAGAAAGTAATCAAGGTAAAACATTAATTTCTGAAGGCATAGATGCTAACTATTTAGACATGGTCAATTATGCGATTTTTGCTTTGATCCAATTGTCAGAAAAATCTGAATAAGTGTTAAGGCTGCCTTTTGCGCTTTACTCAGAAGTCATTGCAGTGTATATTTGAAAAAACAAGATGTATGAAATTTCTCCTTCATTTTTCAAGGCTATTCGTAGGTAATCTATTTATTTTCAGTGGGGTGGTGAAAGCCAATGACCCTTTAGGTTTTTCTTACAAACTTGAAGAGTACTTTATTGAATTTGGCATGAACTGGCATTGGCTAGAAGAACTTTTAGTTCCCTTAGCTGCTGCACTTTGTATTGTTGAAATAGTGTTAGGAGCTGCCGTGCTTTTGGGCTACCGCATGCGAATCGTCAGCTGGGTACTTCTCCTCATGATCATTTTCTTCACCATTCTCACTGGTGCATCAGCCATTTTTGAAATTGTACGTTCGTGTGGCTGTTTTGGAGATGCCATTCCCTTAACCCCCTGGGAGTCATTTTATAAGGATCTAGTCTTATTAGCCTTGATTTTAATTCTTTTTGCCAAAAGCAAGTCCATCAAACCTTTTGAGCAGCCAAAAAATGACCTTTATTACCTGGGAGTTTCTGCTTTTGTTATGGTTTTACTTTCTATTATGCTCGATTGGAATGCTACGCTTTACCTAACAGTAGCTATTTTAGGAGGGGCATTGATCGTAAAATACGTTCAGCCTAAGCTTGCCGCAGCTGTTGGAACTGCACTTAGTTTGATATTGAGTACAGTGTTTTCAATTTACGCTATAGAGCACTTGCCTTACCGCGATTTTAGACCCTACGCCATTGGAAAGAACATTGATGAACAAATGCAATTACCTGAAGGAGCAAAACCACCTGTTTATGAAACGCTTTTAGTCTATAAAAACACAGAAACCGGTGAGCAGAAAGAATTTACTTCAGAAGAATATACAGCTTCTAAGCTATGGGAAAACCCTGCTTGGGAATGGGTAAGCACGGAGAATAATTTAATAGAAGAGGGCGACTTGCCTAAGATAACAGATTTTTCTATTAGTTCGCAGAGTGGTGATGACATTACCGACATTGTGCTTAGTCAGAATAAGGTCTTATGGATTGTTGCTTACGATCTAAGTAAAACGGAAACAGCTCATACTGCTGAGCTAAAAGAGCTGATTAAAGCAGCAGAACAAAATGGAATCCAAACTATGGTGCTCTCCTCAGCAGGAAGTGAGGAGACAGTCGCTTTTGAAAAGCAGCATCAATTAGGTTTACCGTACCACATTACAGATGGAATCGTGCTCAAGACTATAGTCCGTTCTAATCCAGGCATTGTGTATTTGGAGCAAGGAACCGTTAAAGGTAAGTGGCATGAGAATGACATCCCAAGTATCGAAGAACTTTAAGTAATATAGACCTTGATCAATTTTGTAATCAAACGTCTTGCTTATGGTTTACTCGTTCTATGGGGAGTTCTCACTGTCGTCTTTTTTATTTTTAATATTCTTCCTGGCGATCCTGCAAGAATGATGCTTGGTCAAAGAGCTGATCAAGCTGCTGTGGATGAGATTAAGCGAGAACTTGGCATGGATCGCAGCATTTTGGTGCAATACGCCATTTACTTGAATGACCTTTCTCCGCTATCTTTTCATCATCAAAATAAAAACGCTTCCACCTACTATGATGCGAAAAAATATCAGGGAACGGTTCTTCTCTCGATCAAGCAATACAAACTTGCTCTTAAAGCTCCTTATTTAAGACGATCTTATCAAAGTCAAAAAGAGGTTTCGGCAATCTTAGCTGAGAGTATCGGAGAAACTGCAGTTCTTGCCTTGGCTTCAATTTTATTAGCCGGCCTAGTGGGTATACTATTCGGTTTACTGGCTGCACTTTTTCAAGATAGCTTCTTTGATCGAGCGCTGCTTTTTATAGCCACCTTAGGAATGGCTCTTCCATCCTTCTTTATTGGGGTAATTGTAGCATGGTTATTCGGTTTTGTGTGGTCCGATTTGACAGGTTTGAACATGACAGGTAGTTTATATGAAGTAGACGATTTAGGGAGGGGAGAGTATTTGCAACTTTCTAATTTGATCTTGCCTGCATTAACCTTGGGCGTTAGACCACTTTCAGTTATTTTGCAATTAAGCAGAAATGCGCTCTTAGAAGTATTGCAAATGGATTACATTAGAACAGCTAAAGCAAAGGGGTTAGCACAATCAACAGTGGTTTTGAAGCATGCTCTTAAAAATGCGATGAACCCTGTGCTTACAGCCTTATCAGGTATGTTTGCCTCTTTAATGGCAGGAGCGGTTTTTGTAGAGATCATTTTTTCATGGAAAGGAATAGGATGGGAGATCGTTAACGCCTTGGAAAAGTATGATTTGCCAATTGTAATGGGAGCCGTTCTTTTGATTGCGGCTATATTTGTTTTGATAAATATTATTGTAGACCTGTTATATGGGGTCTTAGATCCGAGAGTTAGAATCAAATCATAATATGAGAAAAAAAATTGTTGCCGGTAATTGGAAAATGAACCTAGACCTTGAAGAAGGAAAGGAATTAGTCAGAAGTTTAATCCAAGAAGATTTGTCGGCTGAAGTGGAGTGTATTCTGATCCCTTCTTTTGTCCATTTGAGTGAAGTCAGTAAGCTGACTGAGCAAACTACACTAAAATTAGGAAGTCAAAACAATCATGCAGTAAATGGAGGAGCCTATACCGGAGAAGTTTCGGCTAAGATGCTTCAATCTGTGGGTGTGTCTTATGGTTTAGTTGGCCATTCTGAAAGAAGAATATATCAGAAAGAGGATGCTGAGACGCTATCTGCCAAGGTGCAACAGCTTTTGAAAAATGGAATCAATCCTATTTTTTGTTGTGGAGAATCACTGAGCGAACGAAAGAATTCGCAGCATTTCGAAACAGTAGAAAAGCAGCTTCAGCTCTTATGGGAGCTAGAGCCGAAAGAATTTGAGCAAGTAATCATTGCTTATGAACCTGTTTGGGCAATTGGCACGGGAGAGACAGCTACAGCCGAGCAGGCGCAAGAAATGCATGCCTTTATTCGAGCACAGTTGCAGAAAAATTTCGGCACCCTTGCTGCTCAATGCAGTATTCTTTACGGAGGAAGTTGTAAGCCAGGGAATGCAGCAGAATTGTTTGCTCAAGAAGATGTTGACGGTGGCTTGATTGGTGGAGCTTCCTTAAAGGCAAAAGATTTTGCCGCCATAGTAAATGCTTTTTAAATGTCTTATTTGCAATTTACGATTAGTTTAAAGCCTTATGCGCCCTATGATGAAATTATTATAGCGCAACTAGCAGAATGGGGCTTTGAAAGCTTTACGCAAGAGGAACCCCTGCTCAATGCTTATATTCCTGAAGCTGAATTTACAGAAACAATGGCCCAGCAGCTTGATAGCCTGATGGAGGATTTTGAAGCCATTCAAACTATAGATCAAAAAAAGTTACCTAAAGAAAATTGGAACCAACAATGGGAATCAAATTTTGAACCAATACCCATATCTGATTTCTGCTATATCCGTGCACCTTTTCATGAAGCAAAAAATGCTTTTAAGTTTGAATTGATCATAGAGCCTAAGATGTCTTTTGGTACGGGCCACCATCAAACAACCCAACTCATGGTTGAATTACTATCGGCTGAGCAACTGAAAGGGAAGAACATTTTAGACATGGGTGCAGGAACAGGTATCCTAGGAATCTTGGCCGATAGAATGGGGGCGAAAGTGGTTGATGCGATTGATATTGAAGAGTGGGCCTACGAAAACATGATTGAGAATGCCGAGCGAAATCAATGCAAGGCTTTTAACGCCTATCATGGAGGCATAGAGGTTTTGCAAGGGCTAGACCATAACTACGACTTGGTCATTGCCAACATTAACAAGAATATTTTATTTGAACAGCTTGATAAATATCGGTCTAAATTAAAAGCAGGAGGAGCCCTATTTTTAAGCGGATTTTTTGAAACCGATCAAGCTGAGTTCGAAGACTATGCTAAGCAAAATGGATTGAAGATTGCTAAAGCTCTGGTTAAAGATGATTGGACTGCCTTAAAGCTTGTTTAAGCCCTCTCTCAAAGCCTGGAATGAGTTTTGATAAGAGTGAATTATTCACTTTATTTACAAATTAATCAACCTATTACATGCACTGCTTGAAATTGATGAGAAAAGTTCTTCTAATTTGCCTGTTTTTAGGCAGCTTATTTCAAGTTAAAAGTCAAACCCCTGCAAGCTTTCCCAACGACTCTATAGCTTTTTTTGAAGAGATGGAGCGATTTCTGGTAGATTCCCGAAAGGAGGGAAAAGATTTTATGAAACAATTTGAAGAGGTCTGGTATGGAGGATACTTCTCTGAATCCCAAAGGCAAGGGGTTTATGCAACTACCAACAAAATGCTGCAGCGAAAACTTAGGGCTTTTCCCGACTTTCGTAATTACCTGTTTACTGTTGGTAGTTTTGTGGTTGATGAAAACCAGACTGATGAAAGTTTCATGGCTTGGCAGCGTATTCTGTTTCGTTTGATTGACCAAAAGCGGAAAAAGAACTTTACAGACTTTTTAAATTTTTGCAACGACCTTTTCCGTGAAAATGCAATCTATTATTCTCCATCTGTAAGTTGGGGAGCAAGCAATAGCGAATATATCTTCGGCTTTGATAGCTTGCCAAAGATTACCTTTCAATCACTAGACTTGATTTGTTACTCAAAGCGAGATAGCATGAAAATCTATCAAACAAAGGGCTCTTATTACCCAACAGAGGAGAAGTGGGTTGGTCAGGGAGGAGTGATAAATTGGGCTAAAGCAGGTCTGCTGTCTGATGAAGTTTATGCTGAGATCGGCTCTTACACGATAGACGCACAATCTTATGATTACACCATAGACTCAGTGACGTTTTATAACTCCTTCTATTTAAGTAAGCCATTAGTTGGTCAATTGCAAAACAAGCTTTTAGCCAATATGACTCCTTCTAACACTTCTTATCCGCGTTTTGATTCATATGATAAACGGATTAGGATTGAAAACATCATGCCCGGCGTAAACTTTGACGGTGGTTTCTCTATGAGAGGGGCAAAATTATTGGGAAAAGGTAATGAAGAGCAGTCCGCCATAATTGAATTTTCAAGGAATGACACCCTATTTCTTAAGGTGTTGTCTGAAAACTTCTCTATTCGCACCGACCGGATCATTTCAACAGAAGCAGGGATTCGATTTTATCTGGGTAAGGATTCTATTAGCCATCCTGGTTTAAATTTTAAATACTTAAAAGAAGACAACCTAGTAACGCTTTACCGAGAGGGAGAAGGGATATCTAGAACTCCTTACGGTAATACCTTTCATCAATTGGAGATGGATTTTGAAGTTTTGAATTGGAAGCGAGAAGAACCGCAAATTACTTTTACCAATTTAGTTGGGGGAACTAAAACTGATGCATTTTTTACTTCAGCAGATTTCTTTAAAGAAGAATTGTTTGATCAAATTGGAGGAAGAGGTAGAATAAATCCAATGTATGAAATCAATGGCTTGGTGCAACGCTACAACAGCCTTGAGTTAACGGTCAAAGAACTCAGTTATCAAATGAATATGGACATTCCTTCTACCCAGAACTTGATTGTGCATTACAGTACTTTTGGCTTTTTAAGTTTCGATTTTGATAAGGGCACCTTCACGGTTAGGCAAAAACTACTCGATTATGTATTGGCAAATAATGAAAAAATCGACTACGATGTAATCAGTATCTATTCTGATATTCAAGGCGCGCCAAATGGTAAGCTAAACCTATTAAATTATGACCTCACTATAAATGGAATTCCTGGCATAGTGGTGAGTGACTCTCAGCAAGTGGTTATTTTGCCTAGCGGCGGTCAAATCAAAATGAAACGCAACCGCTTTTTCGAATTTGGAGGTAGAGTAAAAGCAGGATTATTTGATTTTTACGGAAAGCGCTTTGAGTTTGATTACCAAAATTTTAAGGTCAATTTGAATAATATTGACTCGATGCAGGTCAAAGCACTTACGGGTGAGAAGGATCCGCAAGGAAACCCACTTACCAAACCTGTGAGAACGGTAATTGAAGGCATAAAAGGTGATCTGTTGATTGATAACTTCGAAAATAAATCAGGTTTAAAGGACTTTCCTGACTATCCCATTATTAATAGTACTGCCGACAGCTATGTTTTTTACGACAAGCAGGAAGTCTTGGATGGGGTGTATAATCGAAATAACTTCTACTTTAAGTTAGAACCTTTCAAAATTGACAGTATTGATAATTTCAATAACGATAAGCTGAGCTTTGAAGGAACCTTTTCTTCGGCAAACATTTTCCCAGAATTTGAAGAGCAATTGACTTTACAAGAAGATTTTTCCCTTGGCTTTAAAAGGTCAACACCTCCGGGCGGCTATCCCATGTATGACGGTAAAGGACAGTTCTTCGATCAAATCAAGTTGAGTCATGATGGGCTAAGAGGTGATGGTAGCCTTGAATACATCACTTCAACTACTTACTCTAAAGATTTTATCTTTTACCCTGACTCTATGCTAACACAAGCCGATCAGTACTTCGTAGAGAAGCAAAAAGACGGCATTGAATATCCGCCGGTTAAAGCTGAAAAAACCAAAATGCGTTGGCTTCCTAGCGAAGATGTTATGTATGCAAGTACTACAGAGAGTGGAATGATCATGTATGATGATCGAGCCAATTTTGAAGGCACCACCTCTCTTACGCCCGATGGAGTAGGTGGTGAGGGTGTTTATCACTTTGATCGAGCAGACCTTTCTTCTTCCATCTTTGAATTCAAGCACAATACGTTTGACTCAGATACCGCTAATTTTCAATTGAACGATCCTAATGCAGGTGGTTTTGCGTTAAAAACCAATAATGTTAATGCTCATGTTGATTATAGGGAAAGGGTCGCGGAATTCAAGTCGAATGGAGAAGCTGACCCAATTGAGTTCGGCCTCAACCAATATATCTGCTTTATGGAAGAGTTTAAATGGTATATGGATGATGGTTCTATCGCCCTTACCAGTTCTTCCTCGAAGCAGGTTTCTGCAGACGTGAAACTCGAGGGATCTAAATTTATTTCAATCAATCCTGACCAGGACAGCCTACTTTTTTATGCACCCTATGCAAAATATGATTCAAGAAGGCATATCATAAGGGCGCAGGATGTACAATACATCAACACTGCAGATGCAAGGGTATATCCGGATAGCGGTTTTGTGACCATTGAAAAGAAAGCTAAAATGGATCCCCTTTTGAATTCAGTTATTGTGGCAAATTCTGTTACAGAGTACCACAATATATACAATGCCAATACAAGAATATTTGGTCGTAAGGATTATTCGGCCACCGGTTACATTGACTACCAAGACCGAAAAGGGATGCTTCAAACCATTTACTTGCAGAGTATTAACGTTGATACAACAGGACAGACCATTGGAAATGGAGAGATTGCAGATACGGTAGAGTTTTCATTAAGTCCTGAGTTTATCTTTGACGGCAAAGTGAAGCTATTTGCCAGTAATGAGTTCTTAGTTTTTGACGGTTTGACCAAGATCAACCACAATTGCGAAAGCTTGAATAGACCGTGGATTCGTTTCGAAGCGGAAGTCAACCCTTTCGAAATCTATATTCCGGTTGATTCAACCATGGAGGACTCTGCCGGGGCAAGACTTACTTCTAGCATTAATTTAAATGTTGATTCAATCTACTTGTATTCCGGTTTTATGGTAAACCGTTCAAATTATAGTGACATTAATGTGCTGCCCGCATACGGTTATTTACACTATGATACTACTGAGGCAACTTTTGCCATTTCTTCCAAAGAAAAAATAGCTGAACAGAGTTTGGCAGGTAATTACCTGCGTTTGAATACCAAAGACTGTAAAGTATATGGTGAAGGCGCTATCGATATTGGTGCCCGAACAGGTCAATTGACATTTGATGCAGCAGGTTCTGCTATTCAGGATCTCAAAGATGAGTCGGCGGTATTTGAAATGCTGATGACCGTAGATTTTTTCTTTGATGACAATGCTGCAAAGAAAATGGCTGATGAGCTTAATGAAAACATTAATTTGAATCCGGTCGATTTCAGTAAAGCAACTTATGAAAAAGGATTAAAGGAAATAGTTGGGGTAGAGGAGGCAGATGAGATCATCTCGCAATTGAGCTTAAATGGTAAAATAAAAAGAATGCCTGATGAACTGAATAAGAGATTGGTTTTTAGTGAAGTAAAATTCAAGTGGGATGAAGAATTGAATGCCTTCAAATCTTTTGGACCGCTAGGGTTGACCAATATAAATAAAGAGGAAGTCAATAAGTACGTTAATGGCGCAATCATGATCACCAAAAAGCGCAGCGGAGATATTGTTGACATTCTTCTAGAAGTTGATGCTAATACATGGTATTATTTTAACTACAGAAGAAACTTAATGAAGGTGATTTCCTCTAATGAGGAATTCAACACCCAGATAAAAGAATTAAAAAGAGATAAAAGACGTTATAATAATGCTAAGGGCGAAGCGCCCTTTACCTTTATGTTTGGTTCAGAAAGAGAGAAAAGAGATTTTGACCGTGCTTTTGAAAGTGAATTCTAGCAAATTAATTACTGTTTGATTCACAATTAATTAGCCTACTTCTTTTCACATACCTTTGTTAATGAAAAAATATCAAAATATTCTGCTAGTGTTTTAATGTCACAATATTTGTAAAACAGTCTGCTATTTGCTTAAACTATAAATGAGAAAATTTATCGCCATCCTTTTTGCTTTGCTGTTCGCATCAGTTTTTCAGCTGACTGCGCAGAACAATGTAGGTTCCGAAGAAGAGCTGAAAGAAAAAGCCAACGAATTATTTGAAAAAGAGAAATTGGTTGAGGCAAGTTCTCTCTATGCTCAGTTATTGAGTTTATATCCGCAGGACGCCACCTACAACTATCGCTATGGAGCCTGTTTGCTGGCCTCTGATGAGGATAAAGAAAAAGCCTTAAAGTACTTGACCTTTGCAACTGCCAAACCCGGAACTGATCCCTTAGCTTTTTATTATCGAGCAAGGGCGCATCACTTAAATTATGAGTTTGCAAAGGCTGTAAAGTTTTATAGCCGCTTTAAAAATAAGGCAAGCACAGATCAGAAGGAAAAGTATCAGATCGAGCGGAAGATCGAGATGTGTAAAAATGGTAATAGCCTATTGAGTCGTTTAAACGAGGTTCAGGTGATCGATAAACAATCGATTTCTAAAGCTGACTTTTTTAGAATTTACGACCTAGAAGGAATAGACGGTAAGGTAATTACTGTGCCTGAAGAGTTTTTGAGTAAAGAGGATAAGAAAAGAGAAGAAGCATCTATTATGTACCTCGCTCCAGGTGGGAGTGAGGTTTATTATGCCTCATACGGTAAGAAAGGAGAAAATGGGAAAGATATTTATAAGCGAGTAAAGCTAGGTAACGGAAATTGGAGTGATGCAGTTAGTTTAGGGGCATCAATCAATACACCTTTTGATGAAGACTATGCCTTCTTGCATCCTGATGGAAGAACCCTATACTTTGCCTCTAAAGGGCATAGCAGTATGGGAGGCTATGACCTTTTTCGCTCTACTTTTGATCAAAGTGTTGCAGATTGGACAGCACCTGAAAATCTTGACTTTGCCTTCAGTTCAGCCGATGATGACATTTTATTTATTACTGACCAGTCAAAGAGTTTAGCATATTTTGCTTCAAACCGAAACAATGAAGCAGGTCAATACACGGTTTATAAAGTATTGGTTGAGAAAGCTCCCGCAGAACTTTCTGTGATCAAAGGAAAATTTACTGCCGAAGACCAAAGCGGCAACCTAAAGGCAAAGATTACCGTGATCGATGCTGCAAGCAATCAGACAGTCGGCACTTTTGAAACGGATAAGAATGGTAATTATACTATTGAGATTCCTTCAAATGGGGGTACCTATCAATTCAACTTAGAAACGTCTGAAGATGCTCCTATTCATACAGGCATGATTGAAATACCGAAGCAGGAGGAGTTAGCTGTTTTGGGTCAAGAGCTTCGCTTAGTTGGGACTGGTGAAGACCAGACTTTGGCCATTAAAAACATATTTGATGGCAGTGCTGCAAGCAATCAAAATACTTCCGGTCCTGTCGTTTCTTCAGAAGTGCTTAGACAAAAAGCACGACTAGAAGTAAACATAAAAGAGGATCAACTTACTACTGACCAAGCAAATGAACAGCTTGCGGAGGAAGTCAAAAGTAAGGAAGAGGAAAAGTCATCTGCTGAAAATCTGAAAAATGTAGCTGCAGGATCTAACTCTGACAATTCTGAAGCAGAAACATCGAATACATATAACGAAAAAGAAGATCCTGCTGCTGTCTCCGCTAATAATGAGGAATTGCTTGCAGCTGCTGATCAATTAGTAGGCGAACGGCAAGTAGCTTTAGACTTGGCAGATAAAGCAGTAGATGTTGCTTATGAACAAGCCGTCGAAGATCAGAATGAGGCAAAAATTGCTTTAGAAGACCTTGAAGAACAAAAGAAAGCTGGAGCTTCAGCGGCTACACTAGAAGCGAATCAATCATTTGCAGGGGAATCTATTGCAGGCTTAGTGCACAACAATGAATTAGTCGATGACTTCCAAAGTATTAAAAAGCAAAAGCAAGAAGCTTATCAAAATACTGCTTCGCTAAAAGTAAAATTGGAGCAGGCCTTGGAGCAAGGTCAAACAGCTGAGGCTGAAAAGCTATTGCAGCAAATGCAGCAGCAATCAGATACGAAAGATGAGATGGATGCTTTGCGTTACTTGGATAGAAGCAAAGCTGAAATCAAAGAACAGCTTCAATTGAATCAGGTCAAAACAGAAAGCTTTAGTGGCAAGCAAACCGCACTTCAGGCTGAAAAAGAACAGATTAATGATCAGTTAAGCACTTTAAGGAGTGCTCAAAAGAAGGTCTCTTCATCTAAACGAGAAGAAATTAAAGAGAAAATTAGTCAGCTAGAACTAGATTCAGCTGACATGAATTATCAATATGTTAAAGCAGCAAACGACTATCAAAATTCTATTGACAGAGAAACAGCCTTGCAATTAAAGTTGCAAGAAGTAGAGTTGGCAGAAAGCAAGATTAAGAGCAAAGAATATGCCCCTGAAGAAGCCGACCTCGATCAATTTGATCAACTACAAGCTAAAGCCAATGAATTGAAATCTCAACCATTCTACGAGCCTTATGATTTGGAAATAGCATCGGTTTTTGCAGATAATGCTCAAGGCGAAAGTGAGGTTTCAAGCGGGGATTCGAATTCGACTGCTGTTGACCAAGCTGCGCCTGCAATCGAAAGCGTTGAAGAAACTGATTTGGCAACTGTATCCAATCCTGATGCTGCGGCAGAAGACATTACAGAAAGTCTAAACAGCTTAAATGCCAATTATGAAAACCAATTAAACCAAGCAGGGGAATTAGAAACAGAAGATCTTAATCCTACTCAGACTCAAGAGCGATTAAAGGTTTATAATGCATGGGAAGCTGATTTGCAACAGACGCTTAAAAAGGAAGAAGCTGCTTTAGCACTTGCCACTGAAGAAGAAGATAAGCAGCAGTATCAACAGAATGTAGCTAAACTTAATCTTGATCTAGAGCGCGTGAGCTCTAAGAAGAATAAGTTGACTCAGCTTGAGAATCAGTCAGCCTCTAACATGGTTGCTAATAATCAAGAGCAAGCCATAAAAGATCCTGATAGCAAACCCAAGGCTTCATCAGTTATTAGCGAAGAAGACTTAGCCGATATAGATGCTAGTAGTGTAATTGAAGATCCAAGAGGAGCCTTTGATTTTAAACAAACCTTTAACTATGCTTCAGGGGCTTCGTTAGGTGAACTTAAAGGTGCTAAGCGTTCCTTGGCACAAGCAAAACTGCTTAATGATGAGGCGAGAAGATCAAAAGAGGATGCCTTTAGCTTACCCACAGTAGAAGCACGTAATCAAGCTTTTGAGAAAGCCAATAGTTTAGAGGATGAAGCAGAGAAAAAGCAAATTGAAGCTGCCTATCAGTATGCAAGAGTAAATCAAGAGGAATTCTACAACAATGCGAATATGTTGAAGCAAATCAATGATTATGAAAGAGAATTCGAGTCCAATAATTTAGATATTGCCAATCTCTTGGCAGATGAAGCCAAATCATATTACGAGCAAGCACTTAATATAAGGGCTCAGGTTGATACCACTGAAAGATTGTCAAGAATTGAAGCTGATCTTCAAAAGGCTTATGATCTTGAAATGTTGGCTTTGAAAAAGCAGGGAGAAGCGCTTAATAAACTCGATATAATAAACACAGAATACGAGTCTGATCTTCAAGAAACAAGCACTGCATCAGTTCAAGAAAACAATGCACTTAACCAACTTAAAAGAGAGCAAACCATTTATGATGCAGAAGTTCTATCAGTGAAAGATGCATCAGTTGCAAGGCAAAAAGCAGATTCCTTGACTGCTGCTGTTAGCACCCTTCAAAAAGCGGTCGATTCAATGAAATTGGCAGCTGAAAAACTTCCTGTTGGAGCAGAAAGAGATGCTTTAGTCAGTACATACAATGAGCAAATAGAAGAAGCAGAGCAGTTAAAAGCTAAGGCCTCTGTTTATTATGAGCGTGAAGAGCAGATCAACTCAGGAAAGGATGAGGAGTTAAATAAAGAATTAGCTGTTGCGCTTGTTAAACCTTACCAATCTAATATTAGCCAAACGATTGACCTTGACACAGTAGATGTTGACGATGAAAGGGCTGAAGTAGTCCTGAATTCACAGGCTTATATCAATTATGTAAACCGAGCACAAGCAAGAGCTAACTTGACTAAAGAAGCTACCGTAGCTTATGAAGAAAGCAACCGTTTGCAAGATGAACAGATCAACCTTAAGAAACAAGCGATCGCCCTTCGTTCCAAAGCAGCCAAAGTCGAAGACAATGCAGAAAAAGGAAGGCTGATCAAGTCTGCTACCGTAATTGAACAGCAAGCTACTCAAAATGAAGCTAAGATCGATTCGCTGAATAATTTGATGAAGGTGAAAAACCTGATGGTGCAACAAGCAGAGACAGATATGCGCAATGCCATAGCCTCTTTAAGTAAGATAGAGCAAGCTGAAATTCAAAAATTAGCACTAGAAAATGTACAAGCTGATCCGATAGTACTTGAACCACAAGCATTGGCAGAGAACAACACAGCCAGAATAGACCAAGGTGAATTTGCATCCTCAGAGCAAAGCCAGACAATTGAAGCCGCAGAAACTTTAGATCAAAATGAGCTTGATTTGAATGAAAGTACTGCGACGCAGGACAATAATCAATTAGCTGAAGTTGAGCCCAGTAAGGAAACGGCTACTTCGCAAGAGAGTAAACCAATAAACAACAATCAACCCAGTAAGCCTGCGGAGGACACTCAATTGAATTCCACTCAAGAAGAAGAAGGAAGCGCCGTTGAGATAGGAAATACAGATAGAAGTGAGAAGGAGTCGGGAGTTTTAGAAGCTAAACAAACTAATTTCTCCCCGACAGAGATACCCCGTATGGTAAAATCAGCTATTTTCGAGACTTTATCTCCAACTGAATCAGCCTACAATAGCAGCAAGCCTATTCCTGTGGCAAGCAAAGAAGAATTACCCGAAGGTTTGATATACAAGGTACAAGTTGGCGCATTTAGAAACCCTATTTCTCAGGCTCATTTTAAAGGTTTCGCGCCCTTAATGGCAGAAAAAACTTCAACAGGAATTACACGTTACACGGCAGGTTTCTTTGTAACTGAAACTACCGCTATTCAAGCAAGAAATAAAATAAGAAATTTGGGATACAGTGATGCTTTTGTAGTGGCCTTTTTTAATGGTGAAAGAATCTCTATTAATCGTGCAAGAGGGATAAACCCCAATCAAACTAATCCTCAAGGATCGCTTGCTAATATCGATGCAAACTCAACTAATCCAAACAACAACTCATCTGCTACTTCAAATGAAAGTATTACAGATAATAAAGCTCTAAGCAGGGATTTTAATAAGACAGGAATGGCCAAAGTTCAAAATATAGCAAGCCAGAGCAACCTGATCTTTAGCGTGCAAATTGGTGTTTTCTCTAAACCCGTGAAAGCAGAAACCTTTAATTTAGATGAACTTTACGTGAAAGAGCTTCCCGCCGGACTTATTCGATACAACGCAGGGGTCTATCAAACTGCTGCTGAAGCTGAACAAGCTAAAAATCGTATTGTTAGCCAAGTAAAGGATGCTTTTGTGGTTGCCTACTACAAAGGAAAAAGAATTAGCATTAATGAAGCTGCAAGAATTCAGAATCGATAATATGATGAGCACAGAACAACATATTCAAGAAGAAGAGTTATTGGTAGAGGAGAAGGTTAATGATTTCAAGCATGACTTGATTGTTTATAATGATGACGTGAATACATTCGACCATGTGATCGAATGCTTAATTAGTATTTGTAAGCATAGTAAAACACAAGCAGAGCAGTGCACTTATATCATTCATTATAAAGGAAAGTGTGCTGTAAAAAAGGGAAGCAAAGAAATCTTAATGCCAATGTTATTAGCTTTGCAAGAGCAAAATCTATCTGCAAAAATCAAATAGAATAAATGAAAAAAGCACTCATAGTTTTAGCCACTAGTTTTTTATTGTGGCAATGTTCAACTGTGCCAATCACAGGAAGAAAGCAAGTGAAATTGCTGCCGACCAGTCAGATGCAAAGTATGAGCTTCAGCCAATATGACCAAGTAAAGCAGCAAGGTAATTTATTGCCGGATAGTGATCCACGTGTGAAAATGGTTAAAGAAATTGGAAGTAAGATTTCCGCTTCAGTTGATCAATTCTTAGCCGAGAATGGAATGAAAGATCGGGTAAAGGAATTCTCTTGGGAGTTTAATGTCACAGATGAAAATACGGTTAATGCCTGGTGCATGCCCGGTGGTAAGGTCATGTTTTATACAGGTATTTTGCCGATATGTGATGGTGAAGCTGGTATTGCAACTGTAATGGGTCATGAAATAGCTCACGCTGTTGCAAGACATGGTAACGAGCGAATGAGCCAAGGTTTGGCCGTTCAAGCAGGTGGAATGGCTTTGTCGGTTGCTCTTCAAGAAAAGCCTGAAATGGCCCAGAACTTATTTTTATCGTCTTACGGTGTTGGTTCGCAGTTAGGGGTATTGAAATTTTCGCGTTTACATGAATCTGAAGCTGATAAACTGGGGCTGGTTTTTATGGCTATGGCAGGTTATGATCCTGGAGCAGCTGTCGGCTTTTGGTCTCGTATGGCGAGTCAAAAAGGCGGTCAAGCACCTCCTGAATTTTTAAGTACTCACCCTAGTGATGAGCGTAGAATTCAAAATATAAAAAACTATCTACCGAAGGCTAGAAGTTATATGCCATAAAAAAAGGTCACCATTTGGTGACCTTTTTCATTATTACTAGTTTTTAGTCTAGTCGCTTTCTTTCTTGGTGGTTTTCTTTTTAGTGGTGGTTGATTTTTTCTTTGTTGTGGTAGTTTTTTTACTTGCAGCTTTTTTTGTGCTTGTGCTAGCCTTTTTACTACTGCTTTTCTTTTTTTTCGGAGCAGCTTTTTTTGGTTTTTCAGCTTCGGGATTATCCTTATTGCTTTTTTTTGGTCTACTTACGCCATATGATCCTGCTCTTCGCTTTCCTTTTTTAGTCTTAATATCTCCTTTACCCATAAAGTCTAGTTTAATTACGTTTAAAATTCCAACTTGGCAAAGATATAAATTTTGACTTCTAAGCCAAAAGTAAAGGATTTGGGCAAAAAAAAACCTGCACAATGTGCAGGCCTTTTCTTTTGGTTTGGTGTTTTATACCTTAGCTGATAACTCGCTACCGGCTTTGAACTTAACCACGTTTTTAGCAGGAATGTTAATTTCTTTTCCTGTTTGAGGGTTTCTTCCTTTTCTTGCTGCTCTTTTAGATACAGAGAAAGTTCCAAATCCAACTAGAGCCACTTTGTCTCCTTTTTTAAGTGCACCACCTGTTACATCTAGGAAAGAATCCAACGCTCTTTTTGCGTCTGCTTTAGAAAGATTTGCACCGTCGGCCATAGCCTCAATTAATTCTGCTTTGTTCATTTGATAAGAATTTAGGTTAATAAAATATTTTAATACTTCCTTAGAAGCATCTACAAATATAGACGAAAAGACAAGTGGTGCAAGGATTCTAGCTAAAAACACCCAATATTGTTGAAAAGTACAACTGAATGTTAATAACTGCACTGAAACTCACGCTAGTAAAGGCTTTTAGTAATATTCTGATTGAAATTTTAATGACCGGTTATAAAATGGCGATCCTCGCCTTTAAATTCTGGAGCTTGGATGGATATCACCTCTAAGGGTGTTTTTGAGCTTACTTTAACAGCATGGATGGTTTCAGGAGGTATAACAACAAAGTCGCCTACTTTTATTTGAATAGAGCTATCGCCTAGTTGCATTGTTGCTTCTCCTTTTATTACTTGCAATGATTCTGTATGCCATTGATGGAAATGTACCCTGACACTATCCTTTACCTTGATCCCAAATGATGAACAGCGTTCATCCGTATCTAGTTGAATTACTTCTATGTTGTTTTGAGTGCTAAATTCAAGCTTGTCAGCAGAAAAATGAGTTTGGGCTGAAGTAGTATTTACAATTAAAAGTATGGCGCTTAAAAAAACAAAAGTTTTCACATACATAGTTTATAGTTATCGAAATTAAAGCCGTTTAACAGTTCGCTGGTTTTCATTCTTCGTTTTCCCTCTACCTGCAACTCTTCTATTACAAGCGTGTCATTTTTACAGCCAACCAATAGCATCCCGTCCTTTTGCATAAGGTCACCCTTTCCAAGTTTTTCCTCCCCTAAATATTCGCTTAATTGGTAGATCTTAACATTCAATTTTTTATCATTAACTGCATGGCGTATGCAAGTCCATGCTGCAGGATAGGGGCAAAGTCCTCTTACTAAGCGATCAATTTGCTTAGCATCCTGCGTCCAGTCAATTTCACAATCACCCCTATAGATCTTGGGCGCTTTTTTAAGGCCATCTTGCTGTTCAGCAGATTGTGGTCTGATTTTATAATTGTTGTTTTGAATTGCTTCCAAAGTTTTTAAAACCAATTTCGCACCAACTTCCATTAATTTGTCATGAAGGCTGCCTGCGGTTTCATTAGCTTCTATTTTTAGCTTACTTTGATCAAGTAGATCCCCCGTATCAATTTCGTGTTTTAGAAAAAAAGTGCTCACACCGGTTTCTTTCTCCCCATTAATGATGGCCCAATTTATTGGAGCTGCACCTCTGTATTGAGGTAAAAGAGAGGCATGTAAGTTAAAGGTTCCCAAAGGTGGACTATTCCAAACAGATTCAGGCAGCATTCTAAAGGCTACAACAATTTGGAGATCTGCCTTATAATTTTTCAGTTCATTTAAAAATTCCGGAGATTTTAAATTCTTTGGCTGTAAAACAGGTAATTCATGTTCTTGCGCATATTTCTTTACTGCTGATTGTTGAACTTTTCTACCTCTTCCTGCTTCTCTGTCAGGGGCTGTAACAACAGCTACAATTTGATTATTATTTTCATGTATTGCTTTAAGGCTTGCAACTGCAAATTCAGGTGTGCCATAAAAAATAATACGTAGTCTTTTATCCATATTAAACCTTCGTGTTTCTCCAATTGCCGTATTTCAAATATAGAGCCGCTAAGCTACCCATTATGCCAAAGTAAATAAATTCAGACATCCATGTTTCAGTAAGTGTATCTTCTTTGCTGATCGAAATTTGATAGGCAGCTGAAAGGTAGATTAAAATGCTGAATAGCTCAATCAGTAAGGAAACTTTAGTTTTGCCTGTTCCTGTTACAGCTGAAAAAATAATGTAAGCTACACTGAAGAGTAACATGGCTACAGAAACTACTAGTAGAATAGGCTGACACGCTTGAATTAAAGCTGAATCGTTGGTGTAAAAACCACAGATTGTTTCAGGAAAAATCAGGATAAATGGGAGAAGCACTAAGGTGCAGCTAATAGAAAGGAGAACTATTTTTTTAACCAAGGAGCCCACGTAGATAATCGAACCTGAACCAATTAAATTTGAAACTAAGGTGCTAGTAGCAGAGCTAAATCCAAAGAGAGGAATCATCAAAACCATATAAATACTTCTTACAATGTGTGAGGCAGCCAATTCTTGTTCTCCCATTTGCTCTATGATCATGAAAAAACTTAACCAAGAGGCTAATGCCAAGAAGTTCTGCAACATAATGGGAGCAGATAAGCTAACAAGTTTTTTGAGTTTTGTCCATTCTAATCTAAAGCTTCGAAATAGATGGTATTTCTTGTAGTCTAAAAAGAATTTGCTGTAGCCCAAGAAAAAAACTAAGGCTGCAAGCTCTGATATGACTGAGGCAAAGGCGGCACCTTTTACTCCCCATTCGGGGAAACCGAAATTTCCGAAAATGAGGGCATAATCAAGAAAAACATTGATTCCTGCTTGAAGAAAGGTGGCATAAGTCAAAACCTTTGTTTTTGTAATGCCTGTATATAAAGCGATGAATGCGTAATTTAAAAAGGCAAAACCTATACCATATGACCTTACTTCTAAGTATGCGGTTGAGGCTTTTAAAATGTTTGAAGAGGAGGTAAGCTGAGCTAGTATAATAGGAGAGATAAACTGTATAAAAAGAAAAAGTAAAAAAGCCAGTGGAATCAAGAAAGCGACACCTTGATTTAAAACTGGCCCAATCCGATGGAAATTACCTTCTCCATTCCTTCTGCCAATCACAATTTGGCTTCCTATTCCAAACCCTAAGCCAACAACCATTAAAACAAAGTAGAAAATGCCCGCATTACCTGCAGCACCCAGAGCAACCATGCTCAAGCGGCCAAGGAAGGCGGTATCTGTAACGTTAACAATGTTTTGAGCAATACCGCCTAAAATGATAGGATAAGAGACACTCCAAATTTTGGGGTAGCGAACAAGGTTTGACATCTAGGACAGTTGAAGAACCAAACCTTTTAAATATGACCCCTCAGGATGAAAAACATTGGTAGGGTGATCAGCGCCTTGTGAAAGATGATGCAGCACTTTTACACTTTGTTTCGCGCTAATTGCTGCAGCTCTAAGCGTATCTTCAAACAGTTTTCTATCAATGGCTTGACTACACGAAAAAGTAAACAACAAACCTCCAGGATTTAGTTTTTTTATGGCTGCTTCATTCAGTCTTCTGTAGGCTTGCACTGCTTTATGCTTTGCTCTGGGATGTTTGGCATAGGCAGGAGGGTCGAGCACGATGATATCAAAGGTTTCATCTGATTGGTTAATGTATTTTAAACTATCGGAAACTATTGCCTTGTGTTTTGCCTTTGCTTGACAAAACGCAATGTTTTGCTCTAGCATCTCAATTGCTAGAGATGAACTGTCGACCGATTGCACCTCTATGGCGCCGGCATTTAAGGCATAAACGGAAAAACCACCGCTGTAACAAAACGTATTCAATACCTTTTTACCTGCTGCATACTTAGCCAATAAGGCTCTGTTATCTCTTTGATCCAAGAAGAAAGCTGTTTTTTGTCCTTTTTCCCAATCAATCAGAAAAGTATGGCCGTTCTCAAGGATTTTTACGGGCAAAGTCGCCTTGCCAGACAGGTAAGCATTCTCCGCATTTCCAATTGATTGCTGCAGACTTTCTTCACTCTTATTGTAAATGGCCTTGAGGTTTTTACCATAAACTTTTTGCAGAGCCTCACCAATGATTGACAAGCGCATGTACATAGCCGAAGTATGTGCTTGAATTACTGCATGACCTCCATATATATCTATAATCAAACCTCCCAAATCATCACCTTCACCATGTATTAAACGGTAAGCAGTTGTCTTATTACTTTCGGTTAAGTGTAACTGCTGCCTTAGCTGATAGGCAAGTTGTAGTTTTTGGTAAAAAAAGTCAAGGTCAAGCAAAACCTTATTAAAGCTTAATAGCCTGACGGCAATACTCCCTTCTGCAAAAAGTCCAGTGCCCTTGATCTTGCCTTTATAATCTTGCACCCAAACAGCTGCTCCATCTTCTAGATGAGATTCTTCATCCACTATTACTTTTTCTATGGCTCCTGAAAACACCCAAGGGTGAAAGCGTTTAAGTGATTGCTCTCGATTCTTTTTAAGTTGAATAATTGGGTAGCTCATCGATTAAAATCCGGAATTACATGAGGATCAACTCTACGAATGTCCATTTCTCGATCTCGACGGTCTTCTTCAAGCCTTTGATACATTCTAGCTTGTTTTTTGGCGCGCTCCAGCATGGGGCCTGTCATCAGCACGGGAGCTTTACCACTTGGTTTATTGGGAAACTGATTCTCAAAAGCCTGTGTAGAGTCACGGATTGCTTTTTGTTTATAGAATTGATTGATCTTCTCAATATTTTTTTGAGCTTCGATTAACTCGTTCTTGCTCAGCGGAAGCATGGTGTATTGCTGTTTAATTTTGTACTTCACTAGCAACTTAAAATCTCCACTTTCCTCAACGTAATCGATCAGGCAATAAATCAGCTCAGGGTTCTTTGCTTTTGGAAAGAGTGCATAGTCCAACTTTTCAATCAATTCAATAGTATCTCCTACTGAGGGATGCAAGGGATAGTAGGTTTGTGCATGGGCAAAAGGAGTAATCAACGCGCTTAATAGAGCCAAATAGAATTTAGTCATCTAAGTCGTCTTCTTCGTATTTGTCTTCATATTCTTCTCTTGCTTCATCTGTTAGATTACCATCGTCATCATAGTCATCATCATCTTCAATAATTTGCTCTGCAGTAATCTTTGACATTTTTACAAGGTAGATCTTATCCTCGGTCTCAAACCTTAAGGCAGAAACAATATCGCCATCTTTATTCGTGAATTTGATCAAATTCTCACTAAATCCTTCAGGGTTTTCGAGTTTGATCTGTTCTTGAAGATTTGGGTCTAGTTTTTCAAAAGAAGTGATTAAGCGTGGCTTAGATGACTGACTCATAGCATTTGATATTTGATGCTTCACAAATATGAGAAAATATCAAGAAGCACAATGGTTGAAGGTGATTTTTTCAATTGAATAATTCAAGTATTTCTAAATTGAAATAATCCATTGTTCTTTTTTATTCAAAGCTCAAATCTCCAAGGTAACAGAGCATCTTCACCGGCATAACCTATGCCAATTCGTGCAGAGACTTTTAGTGCATCGTCAGTTACATTTATGTTTCGATCTTCAATCCATATTGATTCACCTTGCAGGTCTTTACGGTCCTCTTTTAAACTTATTCCCAATGCTTGACTAACTTTTCCCGGTCCCTTAAATAAATCTTTTTTTAGTTCTTTTTGATTTCTTCTATTGAGCATAATCTCCAATCCTTCCAAAGGTTCTATAGCTCTTATAAGTACTGCATCTGCTTGATCTTTGGGTGCTGTTACAACATTAAAAAGATGGTGGATTCCATAGCACAAATAAACGTAGGCATGACCTCCTGCTAAATACATGCTTTCATTACGCTTGGTTCGCTTACCATTATTAGCGTGTGAGGCTTTGTCATTTGATCCTGAATAGGCTTCAGTTTCTGTTATGATCCCACTTGTATATTGTCCTCCTACATTTGTGCAAAGGACTTTGCCTACAAGTGCTTTCGCGCATGAAACTACATCAGGATCTTGATAAAAACCACGGTTTAACTTAACCTTCATCTTTTGAAAATAACCCACTTATATAAAATTGATAAATTTCACTCAGTAATTTTTTATTTTTAGCATTCAATTTTAAACAATGGCCATAATTCCTTCACAGCAAGAATTAAAGAAATTGGATGACCTTCCTGAGCACAGTTGCCAAAATTGTAAAATGGTTTATGAGGGTTTTTACTGTCCCCGTTGTGGTCAGCGATACATGGAAGGACGCTTCAAACTTAAAGAGTCTGCTGAATGGATTTTGGCTCAGATTTTCAATTTAGATGCAGGCTTTTTTTACACCATTTGGCAGCTATTGCTTAAGCCGGGAGAAATTACAATTGATTACTTGAACAAAGCAACAAGAAGGTATGTGCATCCTTTTCGATTTGCCTTCATTGTTGCTACACTTTCAGCTTTGTTAACCATTTTAAGCGGAGCTTTTGAAACCACCGATCTTAGTCAGTTTGCTACTGAAAAAACGGAAGAAGGTGTACAACGGGTGGAAGCAGTTTTTGACTTTATCAAAAAGTATTTATCGCTAATTATGCTTGCAGTGATTCCTTTTTATGCCATGGTCGCTAAGTGGTTTTATGCAAAAAGGAAATTAAATTTTACTGAGCACCTAATCGTTGCTTGTTATGCTTATTCCTTCTCTTTGGTGATCAGTTGGCCGCTCATTCTTTTAGTTTTACTTCCAGATGGGCTTTTTATAAATGGCTTAGTTTCTTTTCCCGCTACTATTGTCGCAATGGCTTGGGTTTACAATAAAACTTTTAAAGAAAAATTTCTCATTAGTGTTTTGAAGCTTTTGGTAGTAAGTGTAGTTGCTTTTTTAATAGCCATGTTCTTTGCCACCTTGATCGGCGTAATCACCGCCCTTATTTCAAAAAGTTTTCAATAAACTCAAACTATCTTGTCTCAAAGGATTAATATTCCTTTAAGAAGTAGTTTTTTTGCCTCGAAATAAGAAATAAATAGATGCGCCCTTACAACCGTAAACCAGATTCCAGTATTTATGTAAATGGGGTCGAAATAGCTTCTTTTCAAGCTGAAGAAGGAGGTAATTTAGACCAGCAAACAGTTGATTCTTTTGGAGAGGAATGGAGTGCTTTTGATTCTTTTGATGAAGCGGAAATAGCAACCATTGGAGATGAATACTTTGATGTTGTTTCTGAAAGTATCTATGGCGAAGAAAAAGTAGCGCTTGATGTTGGCTGTGGGAGTGGGCGTTGGTCGCTTTACGCAGCAAAAAAGTTCGGTTTTGTGGAGGCAGTTGACCCAAGTAAAGCAGTTTTGACTGCTGCTGCTAATGCCAAGGGGTTGAATAATATTCGTATTAGTCAAGCAGGGGTAGACAATATACCTTTTGAAGACGAAAGTTTTGATTTTGTTTTCTCACTTGGAGTCTTACATCATATTCCTAACACAGCAGAAGCTATGAAGGCTTGCGTAAAAAAGCTCAAGTCAGGAGGGTACTTTTTAGTTTACCTCTATTACAGCCTCGACAATCGCGGTTCAGCTTACAAGCTTCTATTTAAAGCTTCAAATTCCATTAGGTGGTTTATTTCTAAAATGCCTGCTACTATTAAGAAGATCCTTTGTGATCTAATTGCTGCTTTAGTTTACTTTCCGCTTGTAATGCTTGCTAGACTTGTAAAAACTGTGGGATTTAAAAGTTGGAAAAAACTACCCTTGAGCTATTATGCCAATAAATCATTTTTTGTAATTCGAAATGACGCTCTAGATCGATTTGGCACTCCCCTGGAACAGCGTTTTTCCAAGAAAGAGATTAACCAAATGATGCGAGATTCAGGCTTAGTTGATATTACATTCTCCAATAAAACACCCTATTGGCATGCCGTGGGAAAAAAAGTGTAGCCATTTATGAGCAGTCAATCAGCTAATAAGCTTCATGTGCTATTTGTGACCTACGATGGCTTAACTGATCCGCTTGGTCAATCTCAAATTCTACCTTATTTGATTCAATTGAATAAAAGGGGATTTAAGATAAGCATTCTGAGTAATGAAAAGGCTGAAGGCATAAAGCAGAACCTTTCAACCATCAAGAAGCATCTTGCAAAAGAAAAAATTAATTGGCGCTATGTGGAATACCAAAACCAGCCACCTATTATAGGTACCTTGCTTAATATAGGTCGAATGAAAAAGGCCTTGAATGCATGGCATCAGGAAGAGGCTTTTCAAGCTTTTCACTGTCGGTCTATTATTCCGGCGATGATTGCAGATAAAGTTAGGGATGAGGAGAATGAGAAACTCATTTTTGATATTAGAGGCTTTTGGGCAGATGAACGCGTAGAAGGTGGTTTATGGAATTTGAAAAATCCCATTTACAGCATAATGTACCGTTATTTCAAAGGGCAAGAAAGAAAGCTCTTTGCCAAAGCAAATTATATTGTTTCCCTTACCGAAAACGCTAAGCAACATATCTTAACGCATTTTAAATCAAAAGGGAAAGTTCAGGTAATACCTTGTGCGGCTGATCTAGCGCATTTTGATCACCAAAAATTACAAGCGCATCATCAAGAAAAATTAGCAGCACAGCTAGGTATTGAAAAGGATGAGTTTGTTATAGCTTACATTGGTTCTCTTGGTACACGTTACAAGCTAAAAGAAATGATGCGTTTTTTTAAACTACTGTTAGCGCTTCAGCCCAAAGCAAAATTCTTGTTTATTAGCCGTCACGACCCTGATTACATACTCCAGCATGCTCAAATTGCCAGTATCCCTAAAGATAGATTGGTTATTCAAGCTTCAAGCTACCAAGAAATACCCCAATACATTGGCTTGAGTCATGCAAGCATCTTTTTTATTGTAACATCTTTCAGTGGTAAAGCGGTTTCTCCTACCAAGCAGGCTGAAGTTATGGGGATGGGATTGCCCATAGTGGCGAATACAGCCCTGGGCGATACTGATCTGATTTTAGCAGATTCGGCAGTTGGAATTGTTGTAAAAGATTACGAAGAAAGCAGTTTGAAGCAGGCGGCTAAACAATTGTTGGATTCCAATTATCAAAAAGAACGCATTAGGTCTGAAGCCATCAAGAGGTTTTCTTTGGAGTCTGCCGTTAACCGATACATGGAAGTGTATGAAAATCTTTAGTTTTTTTGCAGCTTCTAGTTGAGTTTACACTTAGCTTCCGTTTGAACGTATCATGAGAAAGAAAAAAGTACTCTTCATCGCCAATCATCGCTTGGGTAGATCGCCCGGGCAGCGGTTTAGATTTGAACAGTATTTAGACTTTTTAGAATATAATGGTTTCGAATGCACGCTTTCAAACATTATTTCTGAAGAGGACGACCGCATACTTTATCAAAAGGGCAAATACTTGAAAAAGGCGGCAATTGAATTAAAGTCGCATAAAATTAGAAGGCAAGATGTGGCGCGATCAAATGACTTTGACTTGATTTTTATATTCAGGGAAGCCCTTCTTACTAAAAGTGTCCGTTTTGAAAAAGCCTTTACAGCAAGCAATGCCAAGGTTATTTTCGACTTTGATGATGCCATTTGGTTGCCAAATGTATCGACTGGAAACAAGAATTTAAGCCGCTTAAAGAGTACCGATAAGATAAGGCAAGTACTGCCCTTAGTAGATCTGGTCTTTGCAGGAAATGAATACCTAGCGTCTTTTGCCAAGCAATACAATAACTCAGTAAAGGTTATACCAACAACCATTGACACGGACTACCATAAACCGGCAGCTCCGAAAGCTTCAACTGAAGCGATTTGTATAGGGTGGACAGGTACTGACACCACAAGAAGGTATTTAAACAGCATTAAGAACGCACTCAAAAGCCTTAAAGAGCAGTACAAGGACAAAATTCAGTTCAAGATCATCTGCGACAGGCCATGGGAGGAGCCTGATTTTGAAGTAGAAAATGAAAGATGGTCAAAAGAGCATGAAATTGAACAACTTCAAGCCATTGATATTGGCTTAATGCCGCTTTCTGATGACGAATGGAGCAGAGGTAAATGTGGTTTTAAAGCCTTGCAATACATGGCAGTTGGAGCAGTTCCTGTGGTTTCCCCGGTTGGCGTAAACCAAGAAATCGTGAAAGATGGGAAAAACGGCTTTTTTGCCAATTCCGATCAGGAGTGGATCAACAAGATCGGCCAACTTATTGAATCTGTTGATCTGAGAAAGAGGCTTGGTGAAACTGCAAGGGAAAGTGTTTTAAAATATTATTCGGTAGAAGCCCAAAAACACAATTATTTAAATTATTTTGAAGAATTATTAAACCATAAGAATTAAGAGATGACAGAATTGAAGAGTACCGCTTTAAAAGATATTCACCTAGCTGCAGGCGCTAAAATGGTGCCTTTTGCAGGTTATGAAATGCCTATTCAATACAGTGGCTTAACTGATGAACACCTAGCGGTTCGAAATGGGGTAGGCATGTTTGATGTGTCTCACATGGGAGAGTTTATTTTAAGAGGAAGTAAAGCAATTGACCTTATCCAAAAAATTAGTTCCAATGATGCTGAAAAATTGGAAAAAGGTAAAATTCAATATTCCTGCATGCCAAATGGAAGAGGAGGGATTGTTGATGATCTACTCATCTACCAAGTTGAAGACGATGCCTACATGTTAGTTGTTAATGCTTCTAACATTCAGAAAGATTGGCAGTGGATCGAGTCGCACAATTCTTTTGGGGTTCAAATGCAAGATATTTCTGATCGTACCTCGCTTTTAGCAGTTCAAGGACCAAAGGCGGCTGAGGCTTTACTTGGCTTAACAGATATGGAGCTTGCTGAAATGAAATACTATACCTTTCAGAAAGGAACTTTTGCAGGTATTGAAAACGTCTTGGTTTCTGCTACCGGTTACACGGGTAGTGGAGGTTTTGAAATTTATTTTGAGAACCAGCACGCTGAAAAAATTTGGAATGCCATTATGGAAGCAGGAATGCCATTTGGAATAAAGCCTGCAGGTTTAGGCGCTCGAGATACTCTCAGGTTAGAGAAAGGTTTTTGCCTTTATGGCAATGATATAACTGATGAAACGTCACCCATAGAAGCCGGCTTATCATGGATTACGAAGTTTACCAAAGACTTTGTAGACCATAAGTACTTAAAAAAGCAGAAAGAAAATGGAGTGAGTAGGAAATTGGTAGCCTTTAAAATGATTGATCGGGGTATACCGCGACAGCATTATCCTTTATTTAATGAAGAAGATGAGCAAACAGGGGAAGTTACTTCAGGAACCAGTTCACCCTCTTTAAAGCTTGGAATAGGCATGGGTTACGTAAAAACAGCTGATGCAAAAATTGGTAATTCTATTTTTGTAGAAGTTCGCGGTAAAAAGGTAAAAGCTGAGATCGTGAAATTGCCATTTGTTTAATTTACCTATGGAAACAACTGAATTAGCCCATCAAAGAAAGGTAGAAGTTTGTTTTTCACCTGCTCTTTTTCCGGTTTATTACAGCAGTCGCAACTGTGTAGTGGTGGTGATAGATGTTTTCCGAGCTACTTCTGCTATTTGTACTGCCTTTCAAGCAGGAATTGAGCGGATCATTCCGGTTTCAACTGTAGATGAGGCTCGGCAATATCAAGATAAAGGATTTTTAGCTGCAGCAGAGCGCCAAGGGGAAGTAGTTGAAGGCTTTGAACTTGGAAACTCTCCTTTTCACTATATGGATAAGGATTTAAAGGGTAAAGAATTAGTCTTGACTACCACCAATGGCACTAAAGCAATTGAAAGAGCAAAGGCAGCAGACCATATTCTGATAGGTTCTTTTCTAAATTTAGATGCCGTTTGCAAGCATTTAGTAGAATTGAACAAGAATGTGATTTTGCTTTGTGCAGGTTGGAAAGATCGTTTTAATCTAGAAGATTCTTTATTTGCCGGAGCAGTGGTAGAGCAACTTGCACAAACTGATGTTTATACCGGTTTGGCAGATTCTTCTCTAGCTGCTTTGAATATTTATAATTCAGCAAAGTCAGATCTAAATGATTTCTTAAAGTCTTCTTCACATAGGAATAGACTAGCTAAATTAGATTTGGAGAAAGATATTAGGTATTGTTTACAAACCAACACCATGGACTTAGTTCCCGTTTTCAAGGGGAATGGCTTAAGCTTGTAGCATGAAGGGGAAGTATATTTTAAGGCTTTCTCTGATCTGTTTGCTTGCGATTCTTTTTCAATCTTGGGGGTTTTTTGGGCATCGTAGAATTAACCGCATGGCTGTTTTTACCTTACCGCCTGAAATGATTGGTTTTTACAAAGAAAATATAGAATACATCACAGCACATGCGGTAGATCCTGATAAAAGAAGGTATGCCACTGAAGGAGAAGCTCCTCGTCACTATATCGACATTGATCATTATGCCCATGGTGATGATGATCCCTTTGAAGCTATGCCCCGTAAGTGGTATGAAGCCGTTGAAAAGTACTCTGAAGATACACTTCAAGCCTATGGAATAGTGCCTTGGCATGTTGCCATTATGACTAAGAGGTTGACCAAGGCTTTTGAAGATGAAGATGCAAATAAGATCTTATACCTTTCTGCGGACTTGGGACATTACATAGCTGATGCGCATGTGCCACTGCATACCACTGAAAACTACAACGGACAATTAACAGGACAAAAGGGAATTCATGGATTATGGGAGTCTAGAATTCCTGAACTTACAGCTGAAGAATACGATTACTTAGTGGGTAGGGCAATTTACATTAAGAGTCCTTTAAATGCCATTTGGGACGCGGTTGAGGAAAGTCATTCCCACTTAGATTCAGTGCTTTACATAGAGAAACAATTAAGCCGCAAAATGCCTTCAGACCAGAAATATGCCTTTGAGCAAAGGGGACAGAGTACCGTTAGACAGTACTCCCAGCAATTTGCTTTAGCGTATTATAATAGAATGGGTGATATGGTAGAGAGTCGCATGCGTAAAGCGATTGTGATGGTTGGTTGTTTGTGGTATACCGCTTGGGTAAATGCAGGTCAACCCGATCTTTCTACTTTAGGCGAAAAACTCTCAAAAGAGGAGATACAAGCTAAAAAAGAAGAACTTGAGAAGTTAATTGAGGGACAGAAAATAAAAGGTAGAGAGCACGATCACTAAGGGCTTAGCAGCTTTTGATCATTATTGATCACGCCGTAAACTTTACCCATTAATTCCTGACCAAAGAATGGCGAGTTGAGTGATTTAGAAATAACTTTCGATTTCTCAAAGGTAAAGGACTCATCAGGGTTGAACAGGGTAAGATTGGCTTGTTTTTCAAGCTTGATTCGATTAGGATTCAAACCTAAAACTTCGGCAGGACCGCTTGTAAAGAGTTTAACCAATGCTTCAATGCTAAGATCATCTTTAGTAGCCATTCGTGCTGCAGCAAAAGCAGTTTGAAGGTTGATTATGCCAAAAGCAGCATGGTCAATTTCCCTTTTTTTGCTTTCGATATCTTCCGGTAGGTGATCTGAGCAAATAGCGTTAATTGTTCCATCTTTTATAGCTTCGATAAGCTTTTTTCTGCTTTCCTCAGATCGAAAAGGGGGAAGCACTTTGAATCGGCTATCAAATCCTTCAAGAGAAGCATCAGTCAACCATAAGTGAGCTGCGGAAACATCACAACTTACTTTAAGGCCTTTGGCTTTGGCAGCCTTAAGCAGCTCTATGCTTTTGGAACCACTAATTGTTGCAAAGTGCATTTTCCCTCCGCAATGCTCTACCAAATACAAGTCTCTAGCTAGCATTAGTTCTTCAGTAAGTTCAGGTATACCTTTAAGGCCGATTTTAGTACTGACTGTCCCCTCGTTCATTACCCCATTTTCAGCTAATGCAGCGTTGAAGGGGAAATTCATGACTAAGCCATCAAAGGCTTGACAATAAAGCAAAGCATGATGCAGTAACCTAGGGTTCTTGATGGATCTTTTTCCATCAAAAAAGGCACAAGCACCTGCTACTTTAAGATCATGTAATTCAGCCAATTCCTTGCCTTCGGCATTTTTAGAAATAGCACCATAGGGTAATAAGTCTACTACTGCACCCTTAGCGCGATTGAGTGTGTACTCAATGCCTGCTTTTGAATCTCTTACAGGATTAGTCTCTGCAGACAAGCAAACACTTGTAAATCCACCTGCAGCTGCCGCTTGTATACCTGATTTAAGGTCTTCTTTGTGCTCGAAGCCAGGGTCTTGAAAATTTGCATGAAGATCAATCCAACCTCCTGAGACATGCAGATTTGGTGCATTGAATACCTCAGTTTGATCATTAGCGCTAAGTGATGGGGCAATTTCTATTAATTTACCGTCATTGATTAGCAAATCCATCACTTTTAGATGGTGTTCGCTTTGTGGGTCAATAATCTTGGCTGACTTGATCAGTAGGTTCATGAGCGTTATTTTAAGAGGCGTAAGAGCGCTATTTCTGTTCCCAAAAATAACAAAGCCAATAAGATAAATAGCTTCCAAAGGGCTGTCCCTTCTGAAGCCTTTTGGATCTCTTGTGTTAGCGCTTCATTTGTGGAACTAAATGGGACTAACTTCACCTTTTCCTCTTTACTTTTTTCCATTAGCTTTTCGAGTTCATACAAGTCCATGGCTGATTCTTTCCTGCTGTAATTTAAACCAAGAGTGGCAATTAATTCATCACCCTGAAGTAAATCGTAGTGACCTGATTTCAACTCTGCCTGATCCAATTCTATTTGCACTAGCTTTCCTTTTCTTCTTTGTGGTGGAATCAACTCAATTGTTCCACCTTTTAAGCTAACCGGACTTTCTGCTTCTGAGATTGGCCCTACAGTAATCAATTCCTCATCAAGATAAAAAAGAGGTCTATTGGCCTTTTCAGATTGCAGCGCCATGTTGTACAATGTGGGAACAAATACCGCATGTTGCGTGAAGTTTGAACTATTATCATTTAATAGAATAGAGGAGAGGTATACTTTCCCATCCATACTCTTGTATTTTGTAAGCGCAGCCAAACCATTATTGTAGCGCATCAAGACTTCTGCACTTGTGGTGTTTCTATTGCTCATCTTCCAAAAGGAATTGACCTTAGGTAAATTTATATTTTCAGGAATCTGTGTAAATACTTGTTCAAAGAGTTGAGCATTTTGATTTAATTCACTGATGCGAAGCTCATCTGTGAGAAAATTGGTGTATTGATCGATATTAAGTACTGCAAGAAATCGATTTAAGGATTCCTTCTCCATCGATCTTGAAGGAAAGATGCTAAGTGACTTACCTTCTTTTAAAAAGTTGATCAATTCGTTTTGTAAACCACTACTAATTTGACTAACTCCATCTAGAATTATAAAGGAACTAGTTGTGAAATCGTTAAAAGAAAGCTGTTTGATGGAATTCGCTTGATAATTAATAAGGCTATCTTGCTCAAACAAATTACGAATGGCTTTAGAGGCCTTACTTTCATAAAGATGAAGCACTTTGATACTTTGCTTTTGCCGATAAGCAAAAAATAGGGTATCATCAAAGTTGATTGGGTAGTCTTGTATACTCAGCTTGCCTAATTGCCAACTTTGCTTTGAATTTTTAAAAACAATCTTGCTTTGGATACTATCCTTAGCCGGCAAATTGACTTGCATGGGTGTCTTTAGCTGGCTGTTTAAGCTTAATTGTACATTGAGCTCATCTTTGCCTTCTTCTTGGTGATTTCGAATAGAAAAGGATACTGCTTCTTTTGAACCTAAGCTTCTGAAGGGTTTGGAGAACCACATCGAGTCTAGGCTAATGTTTTGCAAAACTTCTGCTTGCAAAGCTATCAGCTTGAAAGAAAGGGAATCGTTTAGCTTTTTCCAATCAAAGAAGTTGAATTGTAGATCAGAGATCAAATAGCGCTCTGGGAAAAGTGCTTTGTCAGCTTCGAAAAGCGCATTCTGACGATTTACAATTTCACTTAATTGCCTATTTGAAGAACTGAATTCAATAGCGGGAATCAAATTAATCGCTTCTTCCTTGCTCAACCAACGTCTTTCACTTGCTCGGAAATCATTGGTGATAAGCTGAAAACGATCGCTTCGTCCAAAAGCTTCAACTATTGCTATGGCTTGATTCTTTGCTTGCTCCAATAATACGCCCTCTTCTCCCTTAGCTTGCATAGAGAATGAATTGTCCAAATAAATACTAACGCCTTTTTTCCCTTCTTTCACAGCTTGATCATCTTGAACAAAGTAGGGTTGGCAAAATGCGAGTACTAAACAAATGATGAAAAGAATTCTGCTTAGCAGCACTAACCAATGTTTGATTTTAGACCTAGAATTGGTTTCTTTTTTTACATTCTTTAAAAACCTAACCTGAGAAAACTGTATACGTTTGTATTTCCTGAAATTAAACAAGTGAATCAGCACAGGAATAGCAAGTGCAGCCAAGGCATAGAGAAATTCAGGATAGAGTAATTTCATGGCTGTCGAAATTACGAAATATGGCAAGCCAACTACAATTGGAGAATACAAAAAGAAAGGAGAAATTAATTTGGCTAGCTCATCTTGGATTTTTCTTTTGGCATTATTTTGGCATAACTTTGGGTCGTACCAAACTAAAAAAAGCAAAAGATGAAAAAAAACATAGTTGCACTCCTATTTATCTCGACAAGTCTATTTTTTACGGCTTGCAACAATACCAAACAAGTAACTAGAGTACAAGAAGATGCTGTGATCGACCTAAGTGGCAGATGGAATGAAACGGATTCCCGATTGGTAGCAGAAGAAATGGTAAGTGATATGCTTAGCAGACCCTGGTTGGAAGAGTTTGAAAAAGGAAATGATAGAAGACCTGTAATCATTGTTGGTTTGGTAAGGAATAAAAGCCATGAGCACATTGCTACAGATACCTATATAAAAGATATTGAAAAGGCAATTTTGAATTCAGGAAAAGTAAGGTTAGTGCAAGCGGGAGAAGCAAGAGAAGAGCTAAGAAAAGAAAGAGCAGATCAAAATGAATTTGCTACAGCCGCTACAGCTGCCAAATGGGGTAAAGAATTGGGCGCTGACTTTATGCTTCAAGGCTTGGTAAACTCTATAGTTGACTCAAACAATAAAATGGAAGTTATTTTCTACCAAACTGACTTAGAGTTGACCAACTTAGAAACCAATGAAAAGGTTTGGATTGGCGATAAAAAGATCAAAAAAGTTGTGGAGTAAAGTACCCATGACTTTTCCGAAAAATAGTGTCTTACTCTTATCGGCAATTTTATTTCTTTCAGCTTGTGCAAGCTATTACCAGCAACAAGCAAATTTCAATCAAAAGTTTACGGCTGGCAATTTAGAAGCAGCTAAGCGTTACCTTGAACAGCATGATAAGCAAGCAGAAAAAAAGGATCGCTTGCTCTACTTTTTAGATCGGGGAGTGGTTGAGCATTTACTTGGAAACTACCAAGAGAGTAATTTTTATTTCGAAGAGGCCTACATCTTCACACAAGATTTTAGGAAATCATTTTCTGGTGATTTTTTAGAAATGACAGCTAATCCGATGCTTCGTCCTTACCGGGGAGAAGATTTTGAAGTGGTGCTGATTCATTTTTACAAAACCTTAAACTTTATAAAGCTTGGGAGATTGAATGATGCTCTGATTGAGGTGAGAAGAATTAACATTAAGCTCAATAAATTAAATGACCGGTATGAGGATAAGAAGAATCGCTATAAAGTTGATGCTTTTGCCCTAAACCTAATGGGTATGATCTATGAAGCAAGAGGCAACTACAATGATGCTTTTATTGCATATAGAAACGCTTATGTGGCATACGCTGAAGTTTATGCCGATGCTTTTAATGTATCAGTTCCACAGCAGCTAAAGCATGATCTTATTCGTATGGCTGCTTACAATGGATTCAGGCAAGAGCAAGAAATGTATGAAAAACAGTTTGGCATAGAATATCAAAAACAGTCGCCGCAGCAACCAATGCTAAACTTTTTTTGGCTAAATGGTTTAGGTCCAGTTAAAGGAGAGTTTTCACTGAATCTTACTAGTTTGAGTAACGGTCAAAATGGTGTGCTGACTTTTGCTAACGAAGCTGAAGGGTTCAGTATACCGGTTAATTCCAATCAATTAAATGGCCAAGGCGACTTGAACGACCTGAACTTTATTCGCATGGCAGTACCAAGATATAATACAAGGCAGCCTATGGCATCAGGAGCAGCCATAGTCTACAAAGAGCAAAACTTTCCACTCGCCTTGGCAGAAGATATTGAATCCATCGCTCGCTCAACCTTAAAGGATCGCTTGGCAAGAGAATTAGCAAAGTCAGTTGGGCGTTTAGCTATCAAGCAAGCTGCTCAAGCTGCAGTAAGGAAAGAAAATGAAGACCTAGGATCTTTAGTCAGTATTTTAAATGCTGTAACAGAAAAGGCAGATACCCGCAATTGGCAATCATTACCACATAGTATATCGTATGTAAGAATACCACTTGACACTGCTGTTAACGATCTAAAACTGTCAGTAAATTACGCTAATGGGCAAGATACCATTCGATTCAAGTGGAACGCAAATACCCTGCAAGATGTATTTTTAAGTCACCATAGCCTTGGTTCAAGTAAGCCTATAATTTAGACGATAGAACAAATTTAGGTACAAGGTGTTAGGTTATAAAAAAATATGACAACCTCTACCATTCAATTAGAACAAGATCGTTTAGCAAAACTTTTAACAACAGGACTAATTTCAGGTATAATTGCAGCAGGTGTAAATATCTGTTATATGTTATTGTATCAAAGTGCTACAGGTTTTAGTATGGAAAAATACATTAACATCTTAAATGTATCCATCGCCTCTATTATTCCCGGTGTGTTTTGTGGATTGATTTATTTCTCGCTGAGAAGAACATTACCCAAGTCATCTTTTAATTTATATCTCTCTATTGTAATAATAGGCGCGATTTTAAGTTTCTGGGCACCCTTATCAAATCAATTGCCTGATGGTTCGGCAATGCCACCTGAATTTGCAGGTTTAGCAATGCCAATGCACATATTAGCACCAATAATCTATTTGGTTATGACCATTAGATCAGTGCCTGCTATTAAAACTCAATAAACAATGGTAATGGTTCCTTCTGTTATTAAGGGTCCTTTAAGATTTTCATCAAAACGAGCGGTTTTTGCCGCTCGTTGTGCTTTTACGTACAAGTAATTGCTAGAGGTGGTAGAGCCTGATGCACCAGGTTCGGCAGATCGAATATTTCCATAACGGTCAACTGTAATGTTAACCACAACCGCTCCGTGATCTTCTGTACCAATAGAAACGGTAGGCTTTTTAATCATAGTGCGATCTTTTACTTGGTACTTTACTGTAAAACCATCAACCTCAAGGGTTTTTTCTTCAGCGTCAGGTACAAAAGTGCCATCATAAGGTACATACTCTTTAAAGAAAACAGAACTTACTTCCTTCATATGCACCTTTTTTTCTTTACCTGCTGTAAAAATAGTCCATTCATCATTCTCAAGACCAAGCACAACTCCCTCGATCTTGTCTCCTGAATTTAAAACCATACTGTGCTGGGCTACTGAATAAAATGAGAAAAAGCATAATGCGATAAAGCTAATTACTTTCATAAGGTTTAATTTTTAGTAAAAATACTCTAGTAAGTAAGTGTACTTCTAATTCAGTTAAGCTCTTTTCAACATTTCGCTCTTAATTAGCTCAATTAACGTTAAAACTAAAAAACAAGCGTCAATAAGTTTATTCTAAAACTTACTTTTGCGCCATGCTTTTAAAAAGGTATAGTTTTATTGTTATCCTGCTCCTAATGCTCGCGGCTTGTAGTGAATACAACCGTGTCTTAAAAAGTCCAAACCCTGAGCTTAAATACCAAAAAACGGTAGAGTACTATGAAGCAGGGGAATATCTAAAAGCAATGCCATTGCTAGAAGAACTAATTCCGCTTTATAGAGGAACTGATAAAGGGCAGCTGATCTACTATTATTATTGCTATGCCAATTACTATTTAGATTACAACATTCAAGCAGCCTATCACTTTAAGCGATATGCACGAACCTACCCACTTAGCGAATTTGCTGAGGATGCTTTGTTTATGAGTGCCTACTGTAATTATTTAGACTCGCCAGTGCCTACTTTAGATCAGGTTCCAACCTACAAAGCCATCGATGAGCTTCAGGTTTTTGTAAACACTTATCCGAATAGCCCTTTAGTGGATAGTGCTAATACTTTGGTAGATCAATTAAGCCTAAAGCTAGAAACCAAAGATTACCTTAATAGCAAGCAGTACTACAAGATCAAACGGTACAAATCAGCTATAGTAGCTTTAGAAAATACCTTAACCGACTATCCTAACTCTAGATATGAAGAGGAAATCAAAATGCTAATCCTTAAATCATATTATGAATTAGCGATCAACAGCATCAAGGAAAAGCAATTAGAGCGTTTCAATAAAGGGATTGAGGCATATTACGATTTTATTGATAATTTTGCAGACGGTAAGAATGTTAACGAGGCCGAAACAATCTACGCAAAAATTGTAAGGGCTAGAGAACAGTTTTTAGAAGAAAATCCAAGTGAAAATGAATTATAAAGAAATAGAAGCACCAGGCTCAACAGTTACAAGAAACCTTGTAGACATTGACAGTAAGACTGGAAACATCTACGAAGCAATCGCTATTGTTTCACAAAGATCCAACCAGATTAGTGTGAAAATGAAGGAAGAGTTGAACAGTAAACTAGCGGAATTTGCTACCACTACTGATAACTTGGATGAAGTTTTCGAAAACAGAGAGCAAATTGAAATTTCTAAGTTCTATGAAAGCCTACCAAAGCCAAATGCTATTGCTTTGAGTGAGTACATGGATGAAGAAACTTATTTTAGAAACCCTGCTTTAGACGCAGAAGAATAATAATGCTACAAGGCAAAAATGTGTTACTGGCTGTCAGTGCCGGTATTGCAGCCTACAAATCTGTCTTTTTGTGCAGGTTATTAATAAAAAAAGGGGCGAACGTAAAGGTGCTGATGACCCCTCATTCAGCCAATTTTATAACGCCTCTTACTTTTTCCACCCTTTCTAAGAATCCGGTCTACCTTGATTATTTTGATGAGAAAGATGGTAGCTGGAACAACCACGTTGAACTCGCTAAGTGGGCAGATTTCTTTTTATTAGCGCCTGCTACTGCCAATACACTCAGCAAAATGGCCAATGGCCTTTGTGACAATGTGCTTTTAGCAACATACTTAAGCATGTCAAATCCCGTTTTCATTGCACCTGCAATGGATTTAGACATGTACCAGCATCCTGCGATAAAAGATAATTTGAAGAAGCTTGAAAGCTTTGGACACTCCATTATTCCTGCTGAAAAAGGGGAACTTGCTAGTGGATTAGAGGGTGAGGGTCGGATGGCTGAACCTGAGCATATTATTACATACTTAGAGGGGAAGTTAAATTCAAGATCTCCTTTAAAAGGGAAAAGAATTTTGATCACAGCAGGCCCAACCTATGAAGCTATAGATCCGGTTCGTTTTCTAGGTAATCGAAGTTCAGGTAAAATGGGTTATGCCCTTGCTAGTGAAGCTATGAAGCTAGGAGCAGATGTTCATCTTATTTCAGGGCCTAGTAAGTTAGATCAACTTAAGGGTTTAGCCAGTTTTTCCGCGGTTGAATCTGCGGAGGAAATGTTCAAGTCAGTTAAAGACCTGCAGGAAGAGGCAGAAATCATTATCATGTCAGCAGCAGTTTCTGATTACTCACCCATAACACAAGCCAATCAAAAGATCAAAAAGTCTTCAGAGAAATTAGGTATTGAGCTCAAAAAAAACCCTGATATTTTACAATGGTTGGGTGAGAATAAAAAGGAAGGACAAAAACTAATCGGATTTGCTTTGGAAACGCATGAAGAAGAAAAGCATGCGAAGGATAAACTCAAGCGAAAGAAACTCGATATGATTGTTTTGAATTCACTCAATGATCAAGGAGCAGGCTTTGATTCTGCAAAAAATCAGGTAACGCTTTTTTTCAAAAAGCAAGAGGCGAAATCTTTTCCTTTAAAGGACAAAAGCTTAGTCGCTAGAGATATTCTAAACGAAATTCAGCAGTTTTATGATTAGGAGATTGCTCGTTATTTTACCCTTGTTTATCATTTTTCAGCTTTCAGCTCAAGAGCTTAACTGTGTGGTAAATGTGCAGGCAAGGCAGATAGAAGGAAGTGAAAGGGTTGTATTTGATGAAATGCAAAAGGCCGTATTTCAACTGATAAATGGTCGTAAATGGACAAAAGATGAGTACGAAACCTATGAACGCATAGATTGTAGTATTTTAATCACACTTGAAGAAAGGTTGGGGACAAACCAATTTAGCGGAAACATTCAAGTGCAAGCCTCTCGACCGGTTTACAGCACTGATTACAAAACGCCCATTATGAACATAAGGGATGAAGATTTTGTGATCAATTACAACCAGTTTGAACCACTGCTTTACAATGAAGGTACTTATAGCGGGGAGTTAGCGACTATTCTAGCATTTTACGTTTACATGATTCTAGGCTATGATTATGATTCTTTTTCCTTAGAAGGTGGAACTCCTTATTTCCAGGAAGCTCAGCGAATTGTTAATAATGCCCAAAGTTCACCAGAAAGAGGTTGGAAGGCCTTTGAAGGTCAACGAAACCGTTATTGGTTAATCGAAAATGCTTTAAGTGCTCGATTTAAGCCATTAAGGAAGACTTATTATGACTACCATCGGATGGGCATGGACGAAATGCAGCAAAACCTGCAAAAAGGCAGAACTACTATTACCAACACCCTAAAGGGATTAAAACCTGTTCATAATGTTAATCCCTCATCCTACAACATGCAAGCATTTTTCAATGCTAAAATGCAAGAGATCTTGAACCTTTACAGAGAGGCTTCTGAGCAAGAAATAAGGGAAATCACCGAGCTCTTAATTACCATCGATCCAGGTAATGCCAATAATTACGAGAAGATTAGAAAAAGATAAATATTCACTCCAGCTGTTAGCTCTAATCGCTTAATTTTACTCAATGTTGCAATCGCTCTACATTCAAAATTATGCCTTGATCGAAAAGCTCTCTATTGACTTTGCTAAGGGGCTTAGCGTTATTACGGGAGAAACAGGAGCTGGTAAATCTATTTTATTGGGTGCCTTAAAACTCGTCTTAGGTGAAAGAGCAGACCATTCACATTTAAAGGACCATTCTAAAAAGTGCATTGTAGAGGCAAGTTTTAATGTAGCAGCCTACAATTTGGTTTCCTTTTTTAAGGAGAACGAACTTGATTATTGGGAAAACGCTATTTTTAGAAGAGAAATTAATCCCCAGGGCAAGAGTCGCAGTTTTATCAATGACAGTCCGGTTAAGCTTGATACACTAAAGCAACTTTCAGGACATTTACTAGACATTCATGCGCAACATCAATCTTTGCAAATCAATCAAACAGCTTTTCAGTTAACTGTGATCGATGCACTAGCTTCATCGCAAGAGATATACAAAGCCTACCAAAAGGTTTACAGTGAATGGCTCATTCAAAAGGAAACTTACCGTAAACTTAAAGATGAGATTGAAAAGGCGCAAAAAGATCAAGATTATTGGCAATTCCAATTTGATGAACTAGTAGCATTAAATTATCAAAAAGGAGAGGAGAAGCAATTAGTGAAGGAGCAAGAGACCTTAGCTAATGCAGAAGATCTGATTGAAGTGCAAAATCAGATCAATTATTTAATTGATGGGGAGGAAAGTAATTTAATCGTGCAATTGAAACAACTGCAAAGCCTTGTTCACAAAAATGCTGCTTTAGTTAGCGCCTATAGTGATGTAAAAGAAAGGTTAAATTCTTCCACGATTGAATTAGAAGACATTGCACAAGAGCTGATTGCTTTGGGAGATGGTCTAGAATTTGATCCCAATCGTTTACAAGTGGTAGATGAGCGTCTGGCGGAAATTCACCGTTTGCTGAAGAAACATCAATTAGAAGAAGCGGATCAGTTGATTGAGCAATACAACTTACTTGATGAGAAGTTAATGCAAATTGGCAACTACGATGATGAACTTGAAAAACAGAAACAAAAGCAGGAAAAATTATATGCAGAGCTGATTGATCAGGGTAAAAAGCTAAGCAAGAAAAGACAAAGTATACTTGATCTATTGGAAAGTGAAATAGAAACCACTCTTGGGAAGCTTGGAATTCCTGATGCGCGCCTCAAGGTAGAACATCAAATAAAAGAACAGCCTGACCAAAATGGCTTAGATTCTTTTACTTTTCTTTTTTCAGCTAATAAAGGTATACCGCCTCAAAAGTTAGCCAATACTGCATCAGGAGGGGAGATTTCACGATTGGTTCTAGCAGTTAAGTCTTTGCTGGCGAGTAAAAAAGGATTGCCAACTTTGCTCTTTGACGAAATAGATACGGGAATCTCTGGTGAGGTAGCTGATCAGATGGGGGACCTCTTGCATCAAATGGCTCACAATCGCCAATTAATTTCCATTACGCACCTTCCTCAAATCGCAGCAAAAGGAAAGCAGCACTTCTTTGTCTACAAAGCACAGGAAGCTGAGCAGACTATTACCAAAATAAGGTTGCTTGAAGAGGAGGAAAGGGTGAAAGAAATCGCTAAGATGCTAAGCGGCAAGCAAACAACAGAAGCAGCAATGAATAATGCTCGAGATTTATTAGCGACTAGCCGATAAATTATATATTTGCTCACTTCAACACAAATAAAATAAGGATGTCAAACAATCTGTTAAAAGGAAAAAGAGGAATCATTTTCGGAGCCTTGAATAATCAATCAATTGCATGGAAAGTAGCTGAAGCTGCCAAAGCACAAGGAGCTAGTTTTACTTTAACTAACGCCCCAATTGCCATGCGCATGGGTGAAATCCAAAAGTTGGCTGAAAGCTGTGAGGCTGAAATAATTCCGGCTGATGCAACTTCATTGGAGGATTTAGAGCAATTGTTTGAGAAATCACAAGAAGTTCTAGGCGGTAAAATAGATTTCGTTTTGCATTCAATTGGAATGTCGCCCAATGTGAGGAAGGGAAAGCCTTATGATGGCACCAACTACGACTGGTTTCAAAAAACACTAGATGTATCTGCACTTTCTTTTCATAAAACGCTTCAAACCGCTAAAAAAATGGATGCGCTGAACGAATGGGCTTCAGTGCTTGGTTTGACTTACATTGCAGCTCAGCGGGTATTCCCAGATTACAATGATATGGCAGAAGCTAAGTCACTGTTAGAGTCAATTGCCAGAAGCTTCGGCTACCATTACGGTACAGAGAAAAAAGTAAGGGTTAATACCATTTCGCAATCGCCAACGGTAACTACGGCGGGTAGTGGAGTAAAAGGTTTCGATGCCTTTATCAATTATGCTGAAGAAATGTCTCCATTGGGTAACGCTTCTGCAGAAGACTGTGCCAATTACTGTATTAGTTTATTCAGTGATCTTACCAAATATGTGACCATGCAAAATCTTTTTCACGATGGAGGTTTTTCTTCAACGGGAGTTAGTCGAAAGGTGATGGATCGGTTTATGGAAGACTAATTTTCTTTTTGATTTGAAATAAAAAAAGGGCCTTCATTTGAGAGCCCTTTCTTATTTTACATAGAAGTGTATTTATTTATCTGACTTTTCTTCCTCAGGTTCTTCTTTCTCATCAGAGGATTGGTTGTTATTCGATGCATCAAGCTTTTTAGGCTCATCTTTAGCACTTTTCTTCAATTTCTTCTTTGGCTTTTCAATCTCGATCTTGATTTCCTTGGCTTTCTGATCAAACTTGATCTTGATCAAATCACCTTCTTCTAATCTTGATTGAATGATTTCTTCAGCTAAAGGATCCTCAATGTATTTTTGAATTGCTCTGCTAAGCGGACGAGCGCCATAATCGGCATCATATCCTTTATCAGCAATGTAATCTTTCGCAGGATCTGAAATTTCAACTGTAAAGCCCATTTCTCTGGTTCTGCTGTAAAGTCCTTCAAGCTCAATGTCAATGATTTCATGGATATCTTCTTTTGTCAAAGAATTGAAGATCATGGTATCATCTATTCTGTTTAAAAACTCAGGTGCAAAAGTCTTCTTTAAAGCATTTTGAATAACTCCTTTAGCATAGTCGTCTGAACTAGCTTTTTTAGCTGCAGTGCTAAAACCAACACCTTGGCCAAAGTCTTTTAACTGACGTGCACCAATGTTGGAAGTCATGATGATGATGGTATTCTTAAAGCTGATTTTTCTGCCCAAGCTGTCAGTAACTTGTCCGTCATCCAATATTTGTAGAAGAAGATTAAACACATCAGGATGCGCTTTCTCGATTTCATCCATTAAAATCACAGAGTAGGGGTGACGGCGCACTTTTTCAGTGAGTTGTCCACCTTCTTCATAACCAATGTAACCCGGAGGTGCTCCAATCAATCTGCTTACTGCAAACTTCTCCATGTATTCACTCATGTCCACACGGATTAAAGCATCATCATTATCAAATAAATGCCTTGCAAGCACTTTTGCTAGTTGGGTTTTACCAACTCCGGTTGGACCTAAGAAAATAAAAGAGCCAATAGGCTTGTTAGGATCTTTTAATCCTGCTCTGTTTCGCTGAATAGCTTTTACGACCTTCTTGATAGCATCATTTTGTCCAATGATTTTATCGTGAATATCGTCATATAGTTTAACAAGCTTTTTACCTTCCTTTTGAGCAACACGCTGAACAGGAACACCTGTCATCATGGCTACAACCTCTGCTACATCTTCTTCAGAAACCGTTTCTCTGTGATTCTTTGTTTCCTCTTCCCAAGCCAATTTTGCTTCATCTAAGGATTCTGTTAATTGCCTTTCAGTATCTCTAAGCTTGGCAGCCTCTTCATACTTTTGACTCCTAACTACTTTATTCTTCTGTTTTTTGATGTCTTCAATTTGTTCCTCGATATCGATGATATTCTGTGGAACTTTTATATTTGTGATGTGCACACGCGAGCCTGCTTCATCTAGCGCATCAATAGCCTTATCAGGCAAATGACGTTCACTCATGTAACGGTCAGTTAAGCTGACACAAGCATCAATTGCTTCAGGCGTGTAATTAACATTGTGGTGCGCTTCATAACGCTCTTTTATGTTGTCAAGAATTTGCTTGGTTTGCTCTGCAGTAGTCGGTTCTACCAATACCTTTTGAAACCTTCTTTCCAAGGCTCCATCTTTCTCAATATGCTGTCTGTGCTCATCTAAAGTAGTGGCACCGATGCATTGAATTTCTCCTCTCGCTAGTGCAGGTTTAAACATGTTGGATGCATCTAAAGAGCCGGAAGCTCCTCCAGCACCAATAATGGTATGGATCTCATCAATGAATAAAATAATGTTTGGAGATTTTTCCAACTCATTCATGACTGCTTTCATCCGCTCCTCAAATTGTCCTCTGTATTTAGTTCCGGCAACTAAAGAAGCCAGGTCTAGTGTGACAATTCGTTTATTAAACAATACCCGAGATACTTTTCGTTGTACGATTCTTAGGGCTAAACCTTCAGCGATAGCTGATTTACCAACTCCCGGTTCACCAATTAAAATTGGGTTATTCTTCTTTCTTCTACTTAAAATCTGTGATACTCGCTCAATTTCTTCTTCCCGACCAACAATGGGATCTAATTTATCTTCTTCCGCTAATGCAGTAAGGTCTCTTCCAAAATTATCGAGCACCGGTGTTTTAGATTTACTATCAGAAGATTTAGAAGAAGAAGAGGATGAACCTCTAGAACTCCCGCTTCCGCGACCACCGCCCATGAAATTATCTTCATCATCGTCGTTTGTCGGGCTTCCAGGCAACTCACTTTTTGTTCTTGGCTTATTAGAAAGAATACTCTCAAGCTCTTCTCTTACCGAATCGTAGTCGATATCTTGTTCTTGTAAAGCTTGTGTAGCTATGTTGTTGTTGTCCTTTAATATAGAAAGGAGCAAATGCTCGGTTCCAATTAAACTTTGGTTGAACAGCTTAGCTTCCAAATAAGTAATCTTCAGAACTCGCTCTGCTTGTTTTACTAAGGGAATGTTGGTTAAGTGGTTGAGCGAACTACCTCCTGATTTGGTAGAGTGTTCGATCTTTCTCCTCAACTCATTTAGGTCTACACCTAATGAATTTAAGATCTGTATACCAACTCCTTGTCCTTCTCTAATCATACCTAGCAGCAGGTGTTCTATACCTATATAATCGTGTCCAAGTCTTAACGCTTCTTCACGGCTGTAAGTTATTACGTCTTTTACTCTTTGTGAAAAGTTTGATTCCATACGAATGCTTCCTTTATTGTTATAACGCTCGGAGTGCCTATTTGGTTGTTCAAAGTAGGAATAATCTCACGATTTTATGCGCTTATCAAAAGTATTTTTTGTGTTCTATGCAAAAGTCTATCCAAAGCGCTTTTATCAACAGAATTTTGTTAGTAATTAGGGAGTATTTTGACCCTAAAACCTGCATTAAGTCTGTATTTTCGAAAGCTTATAAGTTTGCTTAAAAAGAGCTTGATCAATTACTAAAGAAAAACTGAAATTATGGCAGAAGGAGAAAAGATTATTCCCATTAACATTGAGGAGGAAATGAAATCAGCCTACATTGATTATTCAATGTCGGTTATAGTAAGTCGGGCTTTACCTGATGTGCGCGATGGATTAAAGCCTGTTCATAGGAGAATTCTCTTTGGAATGCAAGATCTTGGAATCTTGTCGAACAAGCCTTACAAAAAGTCAGCAAGAATTGTAGGGGAAGTTTTGGGTAAGTATCACCCACATGGAGATACAGCAGTTTATGATTCTATGGTTAGAATGGCACAACCATGGTCATTACGATATATGTTGGTTGATGGTCAAGGTAACTTTGGTTCTGTTGATGGCGATAGTCCAGCAGCAATGCGTTATACCGAGGCACGTTTGAGAAAGCTTTCGGAAGAGATGCTTGCTGATATTGACAAAGAAACCGTTGACTTTAGATTGAATTTTGATGATTCTTTAAAGGAGCCAACTGTTCTACCCACGCGTATTCCACAATTATTAGTTAATGGTGGTTCAGGTATTGCAGTAGGTATGGCAACCAATATGGCTCCTCATAACTTGTCAGAAGTAGTAGATGGAATAATAGCCTACATTGACGATCGTGAGATTGAAATAGAGGGCCTTATGCAACACATTAAGGCACCTGACTTTCCTACAGGGGGGATTATTTACGGTTATGAGGGTGTTAAAGATGCTTTCCAAAATGGAAAAGGTCGAATTGTAATGCGCGCCAAAGCTGAAATTGAAACCACATCTTCCGGAAGAGAGAGAATAATTGTTACAGAGATTCCATACTTAGTTAACAAAGCTGATTTGATTAAAAGAACAGCTGATTTAGTTAATGACAAGAAAATTGAAGGTATTTCTGATATTAATGATGAGTCTGACAGAAATGGGATGCGTATTGTTTATGACCTGAAAAAAGATGCGATTACCAATGTGGTTTTAAATAACCTTTTCAAGCATACTGCTCTGCAAACTAGCTTTTCTGTCAATAACATTGCCCTGGTTAACGGTCGACCTGAAATGTTGAATCTGAAAGACATGATTCATCACTTTGTGGAGTTTAGGCATGAGGTGGTTGTTCGAAGAACCAAGTATGAACTTAAAAAGGCACAAGATAAGGCGCATGTGATTGAGGGCTTGATTATTGCCATTGATAACCTTGATGAAGTTATTGAGTTGATTCGTGCAAGCAGAACGCCGGAAGATGCGCGTGAAGGCCTTATGAGTCGATTTGAGCTTTCAGAGATCCAAGCAAAAGCAATACTCGACCTACGTTTACAGAAACTTACCGGTCTTGAAAGAGATAAGTTGAAAGAAGAGTATGCTGAGTTAATGGAATTGATTAAGCATTTGGAAGCCATTTTAGCCAATGAGGATATGCGCATGGATATCATCAAGGAAGAGTTGCAAGAGGTTAAAGATAAATATGGTGATGATAGACGCTCTGTAATTGAATATTCAGCAGAGGACTTTAGTATTGAGGATATGATCCCTGATGAAGAAGTGGTAGTGACCATTTCGCATCTTGGTTACATTAAAAGAACCCAACTTTCCGAATACCGTAGGCAAAATAGGGGTGGAACAGGCTCAAGAGGAAGTTCAACTCGAGGTGAAGACTTCTTGGAGCATTTGTTTGTGGCTACAACCCACAATTACCTGCTCATCTTTACTGAGAAAGGAAAATGTTTCTGGATGCGAGTATTTGAAGTTCCTGAAGGAACCAAAAACTCTAAAGGTAGAGCGATTCAAAACTTGATCAGTATTGAGCCTGATGATAATGTGAAAGCCTACATCTGTGTGAAAGACCTGAATGATGAAGAGTATATCAATAATAACTTCATTGTGATGGCGACTAAAAATGGAACCATTAAGAAAACAAGCCTAGAGGCTTATTCTAGACCACGATCTAACGGTATTAATGCAGTTACCATCAAAGAGAACGACATGCTGCTTGAAGCGAAGCTGACCAATGGCTCTGATGAGATCATGTTAGCTGTTAAGAGTGGACGGGCGATTCGATTCAATGAGAGCAAGGTGCGATCAATGGGAAGAAACGCAACAGGCGTTAGAGGAATCACTCTTGATGATCAAAACGATGAAGTGGTCGGCATGATCACCATTCGCGAGGCACAAGAAGAAACGGTTCTTGTGGTTTCTGAAAAAGGCTATGGAAAACGTTCTTTCTTAAATGATCCTGAAGACAATTCCGAAATCTACCGTGTCACCAACAGAGGTGGAAAAGGAGTGAAAACCTTAAGCGTAACCGAAAAAACCGGTAGCTTGATCGCGATTAAAAGTGTTACAGATCAAAATGACCTTATGATCATAAACCGTTCTGGGGTAATTATTCGAATTGCTGCCGCTGACCTTCGTGTGATGGGAAGAGCAACTCAGGGAGTTCGCTTAATCAACTTAAAGAAAAACGATTCCATTGCAGCTGTGGCTAAAGTTGAAGTTTCAGACGACGAAGAAGAATTCCTAGAAGGTGAAGAAAACCCGGGAAATGAAGCTGAAAATCAAGACGCAGAAGGAAATGGCAAAGAATTTGATACAGACGACACAGACAAGTAATTTTATAAAAAATAAAACAGTAACTATGAAAGTGAAAGTATCCATCGCCGCTAGCCTTGCCATTGGTTTATTCAGTCTTAATGCGAGCGCTCAAAAAGCAAAGGTTGTGACGGCATATAACTACAATAAATCTTACGAGCAAAGCGATAAAGATGAGAAAGACTGTGAGGACTTAGCTAAAGGGGTTGAGGCAATTCAGTCAGCAGTTAAGGATGATAAAACCAAAGATTGGGCGAAAACCTGGTACTATGGTGGTAATTTGTATTTCAATGCAGCCCTTTCTGAAGATGAGGCGTGTAAAGAGATGATCAAAGAGCCCTTGGATAACACCCTTGACTTTTACCTAACAGCTTTAAAATATAACATTGAAGCAGAAGGTTCAAATGATTTGGATTTTGAAAAGCCTGCTGATCAAATGAAGTTTATGGGTTATTTAACTAATAAGGACACGAAGTTTGATGACCCAACTTACACCCAAGATATCTTAATGCGTAAGTTCCCTTACATTGCTAATGCCTTTATCAACAATGGGGTAGAGTATTTTAATGCAGGTAATTATGAAAAAGCACTTGACTACTATGGCAAATCTGTAATGGTTAATGGAATTACAGGTAGAGTAGACACTTTAGGAATGTATAATGCAGCTCTCGCTGCTGAGCGACTAGAAAAGTACGATGAAGCATTGACCTACTACAGCATATTAAGCCAGATCAAATACGGTGGTGCTGACATTTACCTATACATGGCGAGTATTCACCAAAAAAAGGAAGACACCGCAAGCTATATTGAAACAATTCGTAAAGGCTTAGAGGTTTATCCAAATAACACCAACTTGATTTTACAAGAGCTAAGTTATTTGATGGAAACAGGACAAGAAGAAGAGGCACTTGCAAGTTTTGATAAAGCCATTGCCAATGAGCCTGAAAACTCTGCCTTGTATTACAACAGAGGGTTTATTTACGATCAAACAAAAAAAATTGATGAAGCCGCTTCAGATTATTCGAAAGCCCTAGAGCTAAAGCCCGACTTTTTTGACGCGGCCTACAATTTAGGTGCGATGTATTACAATGCTGGAGTTGAGTGGAACAATAAAGCAACCTCTTATGATATCGAGGAGACGGATAAATATGATGAAGCCACTAAAAAAGCCAATGAATATTTTATGAAAGCAAAACCTGCACTTGAAAAAGCGCATGAGCTAGATGAAACTGATCAAAATACGATGGCTTCTCTTGTTAAGATCTACGCTATTTTAGGCGAGAACGACAAGTACAATAGCATGAAAACAAAGCTTCAAGGTAAATAGAACACAAAGCTCTATTTGCTTAATTTAAACTGTTTTGTATATTTGACTTAATTGTTTTTTCCATCACAGTTTGTATGGTTTCTTTGCAGCAATGCAATTTTATGAGAAGTCGTTTTCACCATACAGATTACCATACAAACAAGCCTCGCCACTCGGCGAGGTTTTTTTTGCCTAAATTCAAGAAACTTTAACAGCTGTTAAGTTTGTAGAATATGATTATTTCTTTAATATTGTATCTCCTTGCTAACACATCTGTATGGTTTTCAACGTTAGCTTGAGAAAGTCGGTTTTCATAATTAAGTTTTGATTATACCATACAGAGAGCCCCGCACCCGCGGGGTTTTTTTATGCCCTAAACCCTGAACAAAATTCTTAAATGATACTTTTACAGACATGAACTCACTAGCAGATGTAAAAATTCACATTGTAGGAGCAGGTATAAGTGGTTTGATTGCTGCAATTCAGTTAGAAGAAGAAGGGTTTTCTCCTATAATTTGGGAACAAAACCAAGAAGTAGGTGGCCGCTTGCAAACTGAACTAATCGATGGCTATCAATTGGATCGAGGATTTCAGGTTTTACTTGACGAATATCCGATGGCACAGAAATACCTTGATTTAGAGGCGCTACAATTGCAGAAGTTTTTACCTGGTGCTTATATCCATCATGAACAAGACCGCTCTAAGTGGGGTGATTTGAGTCGTGATCTGCAATTTTGGAGCACACCCTTTTTACTTTCAATTGCTAAGCCTAAGGATTTTTTACTCTTGAACCGCTTAAGGTCAGCCTTAAAGAAAAAGGACCTACAAAGCATATTTGAGCATAAACCCCAAACCACCCTTGATTATTTAGTGGAGTATGGCTTCAGTGATTCACTAATTAAATACTTTTTAGCGCCTTTTTATAGGGGCATTTTTCTGGAAAATGAGCTTGAAACCTCAAGCCGAATGTTTGAGTTTGTCTTTAAAATGTTTGCCAAAGGCAATGCGTGTATACCGCGTGAAGGCATCCAAGCAATTGCTTTGCAACTAAAAGAGCGTTTGAAGAAAACTACCATTCACACAGGAGTTAGAATCGATCAAATTCAAAACCAGAAGATTATTATTGAAGGAGTTGAAGAAATAGTAGCAGAATATGTGATCGTGGCTACTGAGGCCACTAAGCTAATTGCAAACCTGAGCGGAGAAGAGCAAGCCTGGCGTAGCTGCGACAACCTTTACTTCGAAGTTGAGAAAAGGGGCTTTCAAGAACCCTTGATCGGCTTGGTAGGAGACAGAGATAAGTTGGTCAATAACTATCATTTTCCGCAAAGTCTAAAACCGGCTAGTAAGGGCAGTAAAGAATTGCTAAGTGTAACGGTAGTTGACCGCAAAGGATTAAGTGATGATGCGCTTTATGAGCAAGTTGAAAGAGAAGTGAAACAAGTTCTTGGCTTACGACCACTTAGGCTCTTAAAACACTACCGTATTCCCAAGGCCTTACCCGACGTTAGCAATATGCAATACGACTATTCTTATACCACCGCTCAATTAACGCCCAGTATTTACTTAGCAGGAGACCAACAGCTCAATGCATCTTTAAATGCAGCCATGATCAGCGGTGAGCGGGTGGCAGAAGCAGTAAGCAACCGGATAAAAGGAATCTCTACTTGATTTGATTGTCTTCACTTTGCTTAGCTTTGTTGAAGATGCAATTACCTTATCCCGAAGAAGCTTGGAAAGAAATCCCAAAGATCTTTTGGTCTGACCTGAATCAGCTTCCTTTTCAGACTTGCCTGATGTGCAATACCAATTTTGAAGAAAGCCAACAACCTTATTTGATCGAAAAGGCCGTAAAAGGAATAGTTGGGGGACAAGCACTGTCGACGGTTTTTGAGTATGCTGTTTGTTTGGGTTGTGCTGAGCAAATGAACTTAAGTCTGTCTGAATCTTCAAGGATAAAAATTGCCCAGTACTTTGAGACACACATTCATTTTAATGCACGCAGAGAAGCCTTGCAAGATGCAGAACAAAGTGAATGGATCAAAAACTGTTTGGTGAAACACAGACCGCCTAGAGAGCAGGAAGAATGTCAACTTTATGCTTTTTGCCTCGGAGACAAAATGCTATACCATGAATTCCCTTACATGATCACCTCAGAAGCCTTAGATGAAATGCTACAGTTGCTTTCTGCCAAAACCTTGGATATTTTAAATGGCTTTAAAGACGACTTTTTTGACGGTCCTCCTGAGCTGAAAGAGTTATTAGAAAAAGGTGGTCCAAAGGTGTTACTTTAAGTTTTTGAGGTGACCTTTTGGCCTTTTTACCATTAACTTAAAAAAGAGCTTGAAAGATCAAAAGATCATAGACTATTTCAAAAAGCAAAAAGACAGCCAAGCTTTTCGTTTGCTGCTTGATTATTTTCCACAAGTAGAAAGCTTTATCAAAGCTCAAGGCGGAAGTAAGGCAGATGCTGAAGACCTTTTTCAAGAAGCCTTGATTGTGCTTTACCGAAAGGTGCAAAAAGATGACTTTAGCCTGAAAGCTAAACTTTCTACTTTTTTAATTGCGGTGGTTAAATACCAATGGTGGGATTTGCGAAAAAAGGCTAGCAAAGAAGCGAAAAAGGCGGCACAATGGACCGCTGAAGAATCTTTGCTAGAGGAAGAAGTGGAGCAATTGATGCTGAAAGAGCAGCGTTATATGCAAGCCGAATTAGCCTTTCAAAAGCTTGGAAAAAAGTGTCAGCGATTGCTCAACTTATTCTATTTGAAGCAGGCGTCAATGGAAGATATTGCCAAGAAATTAGGTCTACGATCGGCTAAGGTGGCTAAAAACCAAAAGTACAAGTGCCTGAAGCAAGCTCAAGTTCATTACCAAAAAAGGGAGGAAGCATGAGTTTACAAGCACAAGACACTATTGACCGTTATTTACGAAACGGAACAGCAGCAGAAAGAAAGGAAATTGAGGCTAATCCTGCCTTGAAGGCGCAACTTGCATTTACAGAAAGCTTAATTGGTGCTGCAGAAAGACAAGTACTCAAGCAGGCCATTCAAAAAGCGAAAGCAAAACCTCAAAAAGGATTTAAGACCATGGGCTTGATCTTACTTCTCTTAAGCTCGTTGGCGGTCACTGTCTACTTTTTCAGTATTCAAAAAGAAGAACAAGCCGTAAAACGCTACCAAGCGAGCACCTTAGAGCGGCCGTTAGAGAAAGAGCAAGAAGAAAATGCGATAGATTTTACTTTTTCGCCTCAGGCAAATGAGTCCAAACCTTCAAAAGCAGATGTAAAAGCCGTATTGAAAGAAACTCAACATAAAGAGGACACCCTAACAGCCTTGCCTACTCAAGACTTTCAACTACTGAAGTTGAATAACCAAAGGCTAGACACGGTTTTTGGAAAAGAGGGTAGCTGCTTAATCTTTCAAGCCCATTCTTTTGGAAAAAAGGAAGAAGAGATCACTTTAAAGCTAACAGAATACTACAGCCAAGCCGATATACTTTTCAGTCGCTTGAGCACCGAAACTACTGAGGGAGACTATTTGGAAAGTGGGGGAATGCTGCAATTAGAGGCTTATACGGCAAGTGGCGATACCGCTTATTTGACGAAGGACTATCAAATTGGTTTTCCTGTAAAAGGAGAGCCCAAGGCAGGTATGGCGCTTTACTATGGAAAGGAGCAAGCAGAAACCGTAAAGTGGGAAAAAGCAGGAGAGGAAAAGGCATTAGTTCAGGAGAAGGCCCTCAATGAAGTAACGGAAATATTTACCATGGTGGAGAATATGCCAAGCTTTGAGGGAGGTTCCAATCGTGATGTGAAAAGTTTAGCGGAAGAATTTCAAAAAAGAATTCAAGTTGCCACTCGGATTCCTTATACCAAAGAGCAATTGCCTGACGGAAAAGTTTACGTCAATTTTGTAGTTGATGAAAGAGGGTTGATCCAAGGGACAAGGATTTTACGTTCACTGCACCCTGTGCTGGACCAAGTTGCTATAAAGGCCATTTATAGCTTACCGCAAATGAATCCCGGAACCCAAAGAGGAGTGCCTGTAAGGGTTCAATACACGGTTCCAATAGTCTTTAAAGAAGCTGCAGGAGATCGAACATACAGTTTTGAGAAATTTGAAGCAGAGATGGAGCGGTTGAAAAAGAGGCATCAAGAAGAGGAAGCAGCTTTTGAAGCGAAACTGATGGATCAGCTTGATTCTGTAGCTGCTAACAAAGCGCAAACAGCTTTAATCAACCACAGTCAGTATTACTTATTTGGCAGTTCTAGGCTTGGATGGATGAATTGTGACCGACTATTTCCCGGAAAAGGAAAACGAGAAAACTTTAGGGTCAATGGACTTACAAAAGGCAGCACAGTTAAGCTAATCTCTTACCGACATAAGACGCAAATTTCGAGGAACGCCAAAGGAGGAGTCTTGATCTTTAAGCGGATTCCCAATGAGGAAAAGTACCAGCTCTTTTCGATCAAACAACAGAAAGGAAAATTGCTTTATGCTTGGAAAGCTTTTGAACAGGAAAAAGCAGTCAGCCTAGATTACCAAGCCCTAACCTCAAGCCGCTTAAAAGCCATTAAGCAGCAAATGGAGGACTTAGAAAAGGGTTTTGAGTAAGAAGCTAGCTGATTGAATAAAGGTGTAGGGATTGGCTTTATCCAGGCCTGTCCGTCTGGTAGGCAGGAAATCGCGCGGGAGCGGGGGCTAGTGGCCTTGTAGGAGCTAGTGTTTTGAATTCACTAACTTTCAAGCACTTTAGCTAGGGATGTAACTTTTTGCGGCGCAAGGGTACATACTAACAGAAGAACCCAAAATGAAAGTGGATCAGAATAGCTTTTTAGAACTTTATAAACCCGTGCATGACGCATTTGCGCGCTTTTGTCATGCAAAGGCTTATGGTTTGGTAGAGCCGGAAGATCTGATTTCCGAAAGCATTACCTGTGCTTTGGAACGCTTTCATACCCTTAAAAATGAAAAGGCCTTCTTAAGCTTTTTATTCTCTATTGCAAGCAATTTGGTGCACAAGCAAAACAGGAGACTAAAGTTTAGGGCAGGGGAACAGCACTTGGATGATCTTGAAAAAGCCAGCACCCAATTAGGCGGTGATGATTTGATGGACGTCAAGCTGCTGTATGAAGCCCTGGCTCAATTACCTGAAAAGGTAGAAGAGGCTTTGATCCTTTTTGAGATTAGTGGTTTTTCAATTAAAGAAGTGGCCAAAATTCAAAAAGCGGGAGAGTCTGCAGTTAAGCAGCGCTTGAAACGCGGAAGAATGAAGCTAGCTGAACTGTTGGGAGCTGACGAGCTCAAGCAAGAGTCCACTAGCAAGCGGTCACCCTATTTAATGTCTGTTTTTTTAAGCTTTTAAGCCATGAGTAAGCAATCCCTACAGCAGTATTTTGAGAAGGCAAAAGGTATTCCTTTAGCCACTTCTTATGAGTCGGTTGAAGCCCTTGTGCGCTTAAAAGGAGTATCCACGGCTCCACCTAAAAAATGGTGGTGGAACCTTAACACCCTGATTATGATGACCACAACCGCACTTTTAAGTACCCTCGCTGCTATTTATTTTATCAGTCCCACTAAAGTTAGCAGCTACCAAGCCACAGTAGTTGAACCCATGGTTCTTGAAGCAACAGCAGCAGAGGAAGAGCTGCTTATGCTCAATGTCGTGCTTGCAGCATCAGAACAACCAAGTCCCTCAAAGGATGAAAGCATTGCCTTGATGCCCAAAAAGCAAGAAAAAGTGATGCAGCAGCATTACGATCCGCTTTGGAGAAAGGCGCATTTGCCCATTCCCATGCCTGAAATAACAGAAGCTGAAAGCCCATTTGAAGCGCTTACTGAAACAATTCCTACGCAGGAAGCTGAAAGCAAACAGGAGGAAGCAGAGCTTACTTTAAAGGAAAAAGAAGAGTATGATGGTGCCCAGAAGCAGATTGTGAAAAGCCTTTCAGCAGCAGGAGTGAAACGGTTTTTGCTCAAGAGCTATAAAAGAGATATCCGCATCCATGCTTGGGATCAGCAAGAGATCAAGCTAGTGAGCTTAGTCCAACTGAAAACCAAGAAGAAGGAAAATGAAGCTATGGCCTTGGAGGACTTTCAGCTAGAACTGAAAGAAGAAGCGGGCGTGGTAAAAGTAGAAAGCAATTGGGAAGACATTTACGCTTGCAATTGTACTACTTCAAAAAGCAAGGATGAAGTAAAGCTAGCCAATGGTGAGAAAGTAAAAGTAAAGGACTTAAAGCTTGAGTATGATGTTTATTTACCCTCGCAGATTGCACTTGAGCTTTCGACTTCTTACGGTAAGGTTGGACTGCCTGATTGGAATGCCAAGCTTAAAGTAAGGCTCTTTCATGCTGACCTGCTAGGCGGAAAGATCGAAGATTTGGAAGTTTCGGTGAATTATGGAAAACTTCAAATGAAAGACTTTAAGTCATTAAATGGCAGGCTTTTTCATGGAGGTTTAGAGTTAGATAATGGCGAGACGGTAGACCTAAAAGCAAACTACTCCAAGGTGAAGATTGGGGAAGTGGAGCAAGTTGATTTAGAAGGTTTTCACACAGATGCCAGCTTTGCGGGCATTGCAAGCGAATTAAAAACCAACTTTCGTTATGGGAAGCTTGTACTAGCCTCAGATCTTGAGCAGGCTAAGCTAAAGGGCTTTCATGCAAAAATGGAAGTTGAAAGTATAAAGCAAGCAGAAATTAGTTTCTCATACAGTAGTTTAAACGCAGCAGATGTGGAGCAGCTGAGTATAGAAAATGCTTTTCAATCGAAGCTGAATTTGCAGAAGGTGGGTTCTGTAAGCGGCAAGCTAAAATACACGCCCCTGACGCTTGAACACCTTGAAAATGAATTGGAACTCACGAGCTTCAGGGGCAATGTGGAAGTAGGGCGCTTGAGTCCGAAGTTGCGTCTACTCAAAATGACCGCCAAATACACCAATTTAGATTTTAAGCTAGCCGAAAACAGCAGCTATCAAATGCGCCTTCTAAGTAATTCAGCCCGCTTAGACCTGCTTGAGCTAGACAAAAGCCAAAGTCAAAACAGCGGGAACCGACAAGAGATCTTGAGCAGCCATAATCCGAAAGCGGATGGCAATTTCACCTCTCAGATCGACCTCAATCTTTTTCAAGGGAGCTTAACCTTAAGCGAATAGCAATAAACTAGAAACAAGGGTAAAACAAGGGTAAAGGTAGTGAGAGTGAGAGTGAAAGATAGTCATGAGTAAATGCAGGAGTGAAGGGGGAGCTTTAACGCTCTTCAAGCATGGATGTCCCTTTTGATCGATCACCGGAGGTCCATTCCCATTTTTCATGCAAACGGATTTTGCCATTTTTAAGTATCTCAGGGGTGGAGTGGCATTTCCCGGTACGTAGTTCTCCTTTGCGGTTAACTTGTTGGTATCGCATTTCGATACAGCCTTGCTCATCTACCAAACCGATCAATTGCCCTTTCAAGATCTCACCCCCAGCATAGGTAGAAGTAAGCACCTTTCCTGCTTGTTGATAGCGAAAAACCGTTTCACTTGAGGTTTCGCCATTATCTGTATTGCTAACAGGTATAAAGGTTTTATTGTGGTAGTTGATCATGCTTACAACTGCTTTTCTGCTTAGCCTAAAAGGGCGTAAAATTTATTCGACCCAATTACTTAGGGCTTCAATAAATTGAGTTTGCTGATCGATGAACACATTGTGTGAGCAGTTTTCTAAATACTTCAGCTTATCTGCTCCAATCATTTCTTTTAGTTCAGCAACTTGAGCTTCTGAATAGAGCCCATCTTCCTTCCCATAAATTCCATAAACCTTCATTCCATCTCGTATAAAAGCCTGTAAATTACTTTTGAGGTCAATAGTCGTGTAGTTTTCGTTTTTCCAAAAACCCTGTGGAGCTTCATAAGTCATTTGAGCTGCATATTTTAGCATCACACTATCTGTTTTAAGCTTATTATAGATGGCAAGCGCCTCTTCCGACAAGTCTTTAGGGGTGTAAAAGTCATTCTGCATGGCATGCATGAAACAATATGAACTGTATTGCAACGAACTATGGTCCATCTGTTCAAGCATGTTGATGTAGTTCAAGTTAACGCTATCCGCTTTGGCTTCATAGATTGATTTGGTGCTTGTGATAATGGTTTTAAAGGTTTCCTGCAAAGATACCGGTGCGCCTACCAAGATAATGGACTCCACCTTGTTCGGATGCTTTTCGGCAAACTTGCTGGCCACTATCCCACCAAAACTATGGCCAAGTAGTACCGCTTTCTTGAGTTTGTATTTTTTGTAAAGACCTAGCAGATCATCATTGGTCTGTTGGAAGGTGAATTTTGCATTATTGTCCTTGCTGCGCCCTTCACCGCGTCTATCGTAGACAATCAGGTAAAAGCCTTGGTCGGCTAATGCTTGAGCGGTAGAGCGTTCAAAATTTACACTGTTGTAGCCCGGCCCACCGTGAAGAAACACCAAAGCTTGATCTTCAGGATTGCCGTATGCCTGAGCGTATAGTTCTTGGGCACTGAGACCATAAGTGCCAATGAAAATAAGGATAGTGGTTAGTAGTGCTTTCATTTATGTGTTTAAGTCGTAGTTAATGCCTAACTAGCTTGATTAAAGCACCTAAATTAGTGAAAGGAAATGATTCGTTGCAAAGCAGGAATAGGGGTGGAAAAGTACTTGCTTGAAAAAATAATGGAAATACGGCTTCTTTTAAGTCGATATGCAACGTTGAATAGTTAGAAAATCTAGGAGTAATAGAAAAATAAGCCGTTCTAAAAACGGCTTAAAATAGGTTGTTTTTTGACAAAATTGGGGGTTGTGGCGCCTATGCTAAAGTTTCAGCGCAAGCATGTATCAGCTACCATTGTTGTGGGTTGTTTTTATACTCTTACTAGTTTTAATAATGGTTCAAATGCATAAAGAGCAGGTCTTCGCCCTGAAGATTCCTCCATCGTCCTAATGAGCTCTTTGTCAAGTAACATTCTAGTGAATCTTGCGGCTGTGGGCCCTGGTATTCCACTTTTTGAAGTAAATCTGTTGTTCCTATATATTGGGTTTGTGAAAATAAAATCTAAAGCATTAACGCTCCATTTTGATGATAACGTATCAGAAAAGATATGTTTCATCTCTTCATAAAGGTTTTTAATATTCTCAGCGATTTCTAAATTTCTAATTGCTTGTTTATCAATTGCATTCAAGAAGAAGACGCACCATTTTTCCCAATCATTATTTTTAGACACATTTCTCATAGTATCTATGTATTCGTCTTTGTTCTCTTCCAAGTACCCACTTATATAGAAGTGGGGTTCAGAAATTGTTCCTGTAGACCATAGGAGCAGTGTAATCAACATGCGACCGATTCTTCCATTTCCGTCTTGAAATGGATGAAGTGCTTCAAATTCTAAATGCATTAGGGCTGTTTTGACTAAGATTGGGTCCGGGCTATTATTTATGTAGTTGAATAATTTTTCTAAACCGTCATTCAGCTTCTCGGGACTAATGGGTGTGAATAGAACTTTTTGTTTGATTTTGTCTGCTAGATAATTTTGCTCCACCTTGTATTTTCCTGGTGATTTCAGTGCACCCCTGCCAAATGATAGTAGTTGCTGGTGCATCGTTTTGACTAGATGCTGAGAAAGAGGGTAACCATCCTTCATTCCTTTCTGAGCATTTAATAGTGCTCTTTGATAGAGAATTGTTTCGAAAATTTCGGATCGAACATTCTTAGCTTCTTCAGAATCATTGTCACTATCAGCTTCGAATTTCAGAATTTCATCCATTGTGCTGATTGTTCCCTCCATTCTTGATGAAATGACAGCTTCTTGATTTCTTAAAGGCGCAAGTAATATTTCACTGTTGTGCATATTCTTAAGCATTTGGTCATATCTGGCTAATGAGTCTGTTGCTTTCACTAAGGAATCTACAATTAGATTATAATTTAACCCTTTTGGGGGAAATTTATCGTAATGATAATTCACTTCATTTTCAAAATCCATGATTGCGTTTTGACATAAAAATACGGATTAATAATAACCTCAAATCGATTTGAGTACATTATTATTGATTATATGATAGTCAAGATGCTTTGATGTTCATTCATGTTTCTCAAGATGCTTTGATGATCAAATACGTTGAAAAATGATAATCAAAGTGGTTTGCCGCTCACGAATTTATATCAAACTGTCTTGATTATCATTAGTGATAAAATTTGAAAGACAAACTATTTTCGGAATAACCTACAACGTTTCGTTTATGGTGTCGTACCATCCCGAAGGGTGCTATGCACTAAACACCACTTAAGCTTGTCTTTAAATCAACATTCTCCGGAATCGGAAAAATGTTTTCCGCTGTAGTTGTGAGGTATTCAGCTTGAGAAGCCAAGCCTGAGTCTTTGAAGCCAAAAACCCGATCACCAACATTAAGCGCTTTGATCTTTTTACCAATTGAAACCACTTCTCCTGCAAAGTCTGTCCCCACTATAATTTGCTTTGGTTTAATTAAGCCAAGTACAGATCGCATAATAAAGGGCTTAGCAGTAAGGTTGGCACAATCTGTCCTGTTTACAGTAGTAGCATAAACCCTTATTAAAACCTCATGGTCTTTTGGCTTTGGTTTTTCAAGCTCCGCAATCTTTAAGTGAGTAGGTGAGCCTTAGTTTCTTCGAATAGCTGCTTTCATTTTGTCCGTGATCATGCTTTAACAGGGTAGGTTTTGATTGGATCTTGTGATTTCGTTCAGCACCTAAGTTAGTGAAAGGAAATGATTAGTTGCAAAGCAGGAACAGTGGGGGAGATTTAGGTTTATCAGGTGATTCAATCGTGTGGTGGTGGGAGACTATAGCCTTTAGGTCTTTTAGGTTTGGGTCTCGGAGTTAAATGATACCTACTTAATTGCTTATCCAAATCAATGTCTTTCCCGTTCAAGTATCTATGATAGCTGTCCAAAATAATTCCTGACATGTTATCGGGATGAGTAACTCCTAAGTCTAAAAAATATTCTCGCAGCCTAGAAGCTGACCATAAACCCCAATTATTTCGCAGATTTCTTCCAAGTCCTATGTGATACGCAATAGGATATCTGGTTCGAAAATCTTCCTTGTTTTTTTCGGTCATCATAAGGTCAAGTTCTCTGAAACAGTCTTCGAGATTCTTGGGTATGTACACACCATCTAATGTGTCTTGTTTTATACGCCACAGTCGATGCAATCTTTCTTTTTCTGCAAGTCTTTTATTCTTTACAGCAGTTGAATCAGTAAAGCCCGATTGACAAATTCCATTTGATGAAACAAATAACAGTGTAATGAATATTATTCTGTGCATTTCAGTTTTTCAACGTTTTGGCTGGAATGTTTGAGCTCAGCACCTAAATTAGTGAAAGAAATGATTCGTTGAAAAGAATGAATAGGATGGAGGACTTGATTTTACCAAGCGATTAAATCGCGCGGCAGCTGGGGATTTAGCACACACAAATATCAATTAAAATTTTAATATTTTAAATAGTATAAGTAAAGAATATTTGGAAAGCTTGAGTTTTTGAAACAGGAAAACCTGCAGGTATGGATGGATCTTCACTACCATTATTTATACTAATAGTTTTAGGAAAATAATCTAATAAACTTAAATTATTGGTTATGTCCTTTTGAAACCTACTGCCTAAAAGTAATCGATCACTAATTGAATAATTCAAACCAATAACAAATCCAATATTTGACATTGAGAAATTCTCCTTATAAATCTCAATTTCATCTACCCATTTAGCTTTAAAGATTTGAGAATATTGTGGTCCTAATTCTAAAGCGAAAGATTTAATTTTATATGACATTAGAAGTGGAACTTCAAAGGTTCTTAAAATCAATTTACTATCGTTTATTTTAGTCCCTTTATTAGAATATAATAGTTCTGGTATCAATGATATCTTTTTTGAAATATTAATAGAATATAATACACCAATTTGAAAACTTGATAAAGACTTGTATTTAATATTTTCTAATCCATCTTGTTGATTTGATAAAATATAACCTCCTTTTATACCAAAATGATTGTCCTGATTAAATCCTAATATGGAAAGATGTAATAACAATGCTAAAATGCTATATTTCATAATGTATATTTTTAGGGCATGGTTGTTAACGTTTTGACTATGGCAAGTGCGTGTTAAAACCTACTTCAATATCTATTTGCATTGTCGGTAGCCAATTGCCATGGCGATTGGCTAATTTACTTTTTATAAGGCAATACGCCGCAGGCGAATTGGCGAGCAAATAGAGTGGAAGTGTCGGTTTTTGCAGTAGTAGCATTTGCTATAGTTGCTGTTGTAGCAAGTTTTTATTTTATTAAACTGTCTGGTATAAAGTCCTTTGGGTTTATTTTGCTGTAATATTCAGCATGAAACTGAGCTTTACTTGAATATTTTAGTAGTAATTGACTGTCAGAGGTTAAGAAGAAAGGTATCTTTTCTTCTTTTACAAAGAGTTCTCCGTCTTTTATTCTGACTTTGCTTATTCGTGAATTCGGCCTTTTTCCCGTCCAATAAATTGTCAATTTAACTTCTGAAGAATCATTTTCTACCTTGTCAAATTGTAAAAAGTTGTATTTGTGAATTGAAGTATAGCTTTTGTTTTCAGTAGAGTCTTTTTTCCAAAAACCTTTTAACTTAGAAAAAGGTGCAATACTGACTTCATTGCTTATTGGCTTAATTTCAATTTTTGATTCAAGAAACTCCTTAGGTTTGTCAACCCGAGATAGGTAAATTATGGAGTCAGGTTCTGGGTAGAAAACTTTTGTTGTATTGAACTTTGCTATCAAAATCAAATTATTAGGCTCTTTCTTAATTAATCGATATTCCCCAAAATTGTCAGGAAATATCAACCCACCTTCCTTTTCAGGTTCGTATGTCAAGGAAGTGTCTGTCGATTTATAGTTTTTAAATTGATTTTCATATATCCTTCCTTGTCTTTTATTTGCGGTATAAATGGTTCCTGTACCATCATTTCTGTATTGGTATACAAGTATTTTTTTATGTTCATTTTTATGAGGGATTCTGTTAGTCGAGTCTTGCACCCAAGAGCCAATTATATAGCCGCTATTTATTTCAGACTTACTATTATCGCATCCAAATAAAAACAGCAAAGTGATAAAAAGAGAAATTATTTTCATGTAATCGAATTTGCTACAACAAGTATATATGTTGCACGAATGCAACATATATCTTTTATAGCGGTAGTTTGTATTTTCGTTATTTAGTTGACTATCAGCGATAATGCCAAGTAGTAAATGACAGTATGCATTTAATTTACAGTAAACGTTTATAAGTGTTTCTTGTCGGCTATCCTGCGGCTTTTCCATTTCCCTTGCAAAATACAAAAAATTAAGCTTCAGCAGTTTAGCTGTTAATAAGTCGTTAAAGCGGTGGAAAACAAAAAAGCCTGCAAGGGTTTGCAGGCTTTTGATTTATGGGTCTTGCCTCATAACCTAGGCCATAGCCAAACTTGCTCTTTGTTGAGCTACTTTGTCGCTTTCTAAATAATCGTCGTAGCTCATGTGCTTATCCAACATGCCATTTGGTCCAATTTCCACTATGCGGTTAGCAATGGTGTGGGTAAAGGTATGGTCATGCGAGGTAAAGAGCATGGTGCCTTTAAAATCGATCAGGGAGTTGTTCAAAGCGGTAATGGATTCCAAGTCCAAGTGGTTGGTGGGTTCATCCAACATCAAGAAGTTGGCTTCTGCCTGCATCATTTTAGAGAGCATACAGCGCATTTTTTCTCCTCCTGAAAGCACCTTGGCCGATTTCAGTACTTCTTCGCCTGAAAAGAGCATCTTGCCTAAAAAGCCTCTGATGAACACTTCGTCTTTCTCTTCATCATTGGTGGTGTATTGCCGCAGCCAATCGATCAGGTTCATCTTGGTATCGAAGAATTCTGCATTGTCAGCCGGCAAATAAGCGGTGGTAATGGTTTGTCCGAAATTGAATTCGCCTTTGCTTGGTTCAAGCTTTTGGTTGATCACCTCAAAAAACGCACTTACCGCTCTTGAGTCGCCCAAAATGGCAATTTTATCGCCCTTGTTTACATTCAAGTTAATGTCGCTAAAAAGGGTCTGCCCATTTTGATCTTGGTAAGCCAAATTCTCTACCTGTAGCAATTGGTTACCGGCATCGCGCTCTTGAGTCCAAATAATCCCTGGGTAACGGCGCGAAGAAGGCTTAATGTCATCCACATTGATCTTATCCAACAATTTCTTTCTACTGGTGGCTTGCTTGGATTTGGAGGCATTGGCACTAAAGCGGGCTACAAATTCTTGCAGCTCTTTCTTCTTGGCTTCAGCCTTTTTGTTTTGTGCTTGGCGCTGACGTAAAGCCAACTGCGAAGACTCATACCAAAAGCTGTAGTTACCTGAGAATTCGGTGAGTTTGCCAAAGTCAATGTCCACAATGTGGGTACAAACGGTATCTAAAAAGTGACGGTCGTGTGAAACAACAATCACGGTGTTTTTAAAGTCGAGTAAGAAATCCTCTAACCAACCGATGGTTTTAATGTCCAAGTCGTTGGTGGGCTCATCTAAGATCAGCACATCCGGATTACCAAAAAGGGACTGCGCCAAAAGCACCCGAACCTTTTGGTTACCGCTCATTTCGCTCATTTGCTTGTGGTGCTCAGCTTCTTCAATGCCCAAGCCGCTTAATAAGCTGGCTGCGTCTGATTCTGCGTTCCAACCGTCCATTTCCGCAAATTCAGCTTCTAGCTCAGAAGCTTTGATGCCGTCCTCTTCCGAGAAATCAGGCTTGGCATAAATGGCATCTTTCTCCTGCATGATCTTCCACAGTTTATCGTGCCCCATGATCACGGTATTTAAAACCGTTTGATCATCAAAAGCATAGTGGTTCTGACTTAAAACCGCCATGCGTTTGCCGGGCTCCAAATAGATGTGCCCTGAATTGGGATCAACATCGCCCGAAAGGATCTTTAAAAAGGTAGATTTTCCAGCTCCGTTTGCGCCGATAATGCCATAGCAATTATCACCGGTGAATTTGATGTTAACTTCATCAAACAGAACCCTTTTTCCGAATTGTAGAGAGATATTTTGTGCTTCGATCATGCCATTGAAAATTGGGCGCAAAAGTAGTTGATTTTATAGAGATGCTTCAACCAAACTGTCGATTCTTTGTTAAGAGAAGAAAAAACGCATGAGAATACTTTTTGCCTGTTGTATGTTGCTTGTTTTGAGCTGCCAAGTATCTTACAATGCCTCTGATGTATTTAAAGAAAAGGCCGAACTGCCGAAGGATGAAGCACCGCACACCAAAAACTCCTTGGAGTGGTGGTACTTTACCGGTCATCTAGAAGATACGGTTAAAAACAAGCAGCTAGGTGTGGAATATGTGGTCTTTCATTTTAATCCCACCAATGTGAAAGGCGGTTGGTTGTTAAACATGGCGGTGAGCGATCCTGAGACAGGCGATTTTTATTACGACCATAAATTTTTCATGAAATCGAAAGAGGAGTTTGGTTCCCTGCCTTTGCAAATGAGCTGGGATAAGGGCGGAGTAGTGAGCAGTTTTAGTGGACAAGAAGGGGTTTACCAGATCAAAGCACAAATGAGTGAGCATGAGGTGAGTTATGAATTGTCAACCCAAGCAGGAAAAGGGGTAGTGCTGCACGATGGGGTTGGTTATGAAAACTATGGCGACTATGCTAAAGCGGGTTATTACACTTATCCGCGCTTACCCACCAAAGCCAAGGTAAAAATCGCGGATCAGTCTTATGAAATGCAAGGTGATTTGTGGTACGACCGTCAATGGAATTGCAGTGGGGTATGGGAGCGTAAAGTAGCTTGGGATTGGTTTTCCATCCAATTTGAAGAAAGTCAGTCGGAATTGATGCTATACCGCTTGTACCACATCAAAGACAGTGTGCAGTTTTTTGGTGGCACCTATACTGACAAAGCAGGCAATCGTACTGATTTAGAAGATGCGCAGATCCAAATTGAGGAAGTGGCCCATTGGCGCAGTCCTGATTCAGACGCTAAGTACCCGACAGAGTGGGAGATTAAGATCCCTGACCTAAAGTTGAGCACCAAGCTAAAAGTGGCCTTTCCCGAACAAGAATTGGCCCTGCCTTTTACGCCTTTTTCTAAGTTTTATTATTGGGAAGGAATGAGCTATGCAGAAGGTGAGATCGATGGGGTGAAAGTAAAAGGGAAGTCCTATGTGGAAATGACGAATCGGTTTCGGATTAAATAGCAGTGATCGGCGAGCTTAAAGCTTAAAGCTAATTAGTCAGAGACCTGCTAGGTTTTTAAAACCTAGAAGGTCTTTATTTCATTTCCTATAATTTAGCTCCCATGGAAATTGGTGTTTTTCTATCCTTTTGCTTGGCTTCTTTTCTCATGGCTCTATCACCCGGTCCTGATAATATTTATGTATTGACGGAAAGCTTGGCGAAAGGGGCACGCAACGGCTTGTGGATCGCTTTTGGCTTGAACAGTGGAGTAGTGGTGCACACTTTATTAGCGGCTACTGGCTTGAGTTTGATCTTGAAACAATCGGAATTGGCTTTTAGCGTCGTTTCTTACTTAGGAGCTGCTTATTTGCTCTACTTGGCTTATCAAGCTAGTCGGGAAGACTTGAGTTTTGAAACAGAAAGCGTAAAAGCGGAGAAAAATACCTCTGCTCTTAAGCTTTACCGCACCGGAGTTTTTATGAATCTGCTTAACCCTAAAGTATCGCTTTTCTTTATCGCTTTTTTACCCCAATTCTTGGGTAAAGGCAGTCTGCCCTTGTTTTGGCAAGCCTGCATTTTAGGACTGAGTTTCTTAGTGATCGGTTTTGCCACCTTTGGCAGTTTGGCCTTACTGGCTCATCAATTGCGGCGCTATTTTTTAAATCCGCGTTTTGTTAAAGGCATGAAGTGGATGAAAGTTATAGTGCTCCTTGTCTTGGCAAGCTTCTTATTCGTCACTTGAGCAAATTTTTAGACTTCCTTATCTTTGGAATATGTTTGTTTTAAGTGATTTTTTGATCGGAGCACTGATTTTAGTCCCCTTTGCTATTATCCTCTATGCGCTAGCCGATGTACTTTTCAGTCATTTTGAATCGACTTTGATCAAAATTGCTTGTTTTCTTGCTATACTCGCCACTCCTTTGCTAGGCGCTATCATCTACCTCTTTATCGATAAGCGATTAAAGCAGGCTTAAGTAGTAAGTCCAAGTTTGTGGCCCTAAAAACTCAATTACGAAGTAGCTATTCTATATGACTATATTAATTTAGTCGCTATTATGGAGCAATTAAAGCTTGCATTCTCAAACCCTTACTTCTTATTTGGCTTTTCCTTTTTAACCATTATTCTTGTCTTTGTAGTAGTTCCCATGATTCGAAAGATAAAAGATCGGGAATTGTTGAATACTGTTAGTTCTTTCAAGCGTGGCACTCCATCTGAACGTGCTTTAATCATTCAATTGCTCAAAAGCGGTATACCTAAACAAACACTTTTTCATGATTTATATTTTGAGAAGAGAGATGGAGCATATGCGCAAATTGATGCTGTTTTAGCTACCACAGAGGGCATTATAGTATTTGAAGTAAAAGATTATAGCGGTTGGATCTTTGGAGATGGGGGTAAAACGAATTGGACTCAAGTTTTAGCTTATGGTAAAAGAAAGTACCGCTTTTACAATCCGATTAAACAGAATCTAAGTCATATTAGAAGCTTAAAGAGGCAGTTACCACAATTTAGAAACATACCATTCTTTTCGGTCATTTTATTTTACGGAAATTGTGAATTAAAGGAAATTACTTACGTCCCTGATGGCACATATATAGCTAAGCCACATCGTTTAAGAGAGGTTATGAGAGAAATAAAACGCAACAATGTAGCTGCACCTTATACTAATAAAAGAGAAGTGGTTGAATTCCTGAAAGAAGGAGTTGAAAGAGGCGCTGATGTCGAAATTCAAGCAAGGCATAAACTAAATATAAAAGACCAGCTTGGTAAACACCGTGTTTATTATTAAAATAGTAAAAAGCCTTCAAAAAGTCCTATCTTTAAAAGGTTCGAACATTTAGGTGCTTGCAAGCCTTTAAAAGCCTTATAAAAGACAAGCACCAATGGCAAACACAATATCCAAAAGCATGAAAATTCTTTTAATCCTCCTCGGTATCGTATTACTTGCCTTTATTGGGGTGCAGGTGTATTTCCTCAACACCCAAAGCAAGATCGAGACCTATCCGTTTCAGGTGGAGCAGGAGTATGATGAATTCGAGATCAGAAAGTATGAAGCCACTTTGTTTACCTCAGTAAAAGTTCCCAGCAGTGATTACAAGAAAAGCTCAGGGCAAGGCTTTTCCATTTTGGCAGGCTACATTTTTGGTCAGAATGAACAGCAGGAAAAAATCGCTATGACAGCTCCGGTAGCGATGACCTTAGAAGATTCCATGACCATGATGTTTATGGTTCCCAAGGAGCGTAAAAAAGCTAATTTGCCTGAACCTGATGATAAGCAGATCAAGTTTACCGAAGTGCCAGCCAAAAGGGTAGCGGCTATTGGCTTTGGTGGTTGGGCCAATGATGAGAAGATCAAAAAATACAAAGCCAAACTGATTGCCGCTCTGGAAGCGGAAGGCATTGAACATACCGATCGCTTTTACTTTTTGGGTTACAATGCCCCTTTTGAAGTCTTTAATCGCAAGAATGAGGTGATCGTGGATTTACCCTGATGGTATGAGTTTTAGGACAATTAACTTTCTTTTATGAAACGCAAAGAATTCCTCAAAGCCTGTAGTCTGTTTGGTTTAAGTTTGCCCTTTCAAAAGTTAATCGTGGCTGAGGAGTGGATTAAGGAATCGGCCACTCCATTCAAGGGGAAGGTCTTGGTGATTGGAGCAGGGGCAGCCGGTTTAGCTGCTACCTATTATTTAAAACAAAGGGGAATTACAGCAGACCTTTTAGAAGCAAGTGATACCATAGGTGGCCGCATGAAGGTCGACCGCAACTTTACCGACTTTCCTTTGCCTTTAGGAGCTGAATGGTTGGAAAGTAAGCCTACTGTTTTTGATACTTTAGTAAATGATGAGGAGGAGAAAATAGCGCTTCAGCTTGTAGCAGATGAGCCGGATTATAAGTTTATCAATTACTCTTGGCTGCAGTTTTTTGAGGATTACATTCTCCCTTCCATACACAGTCAAATCACTTTCCAACAGCAAGTTAAAAGCATTGATTACAGCGAGGCGAAAATTAAAGTAAATACCCAAGATCGAATTTGGGAAGCTGATTATTTGATCTTAGCAGTGCCGCTAAAAGTCCTGCAAGCCAATATGATTCAATTTAAGCCTCTGCTACCATCAAAAAAACGTCGGCTGATTCAAGAGGCTAAGATTTGGGATGGCTTTAAAGCTTTTGTCAAGTTCAGCAAAGGATTTTATGAAAAGGACTTTGAGTTTAAATTACAAGATGATCAAAGCGGACAAAAATTCATTTATGACGCTACCAAAGGGCAGAATAGCAAAGACTTTATCATCGGTGTTTTGGCCATGGGTAAGGCAGCTAAGGCTTATCAGGGATTGAGTGAAGACGGATTGCTTCAAAAACTCTTAACCGACTTAGACCAAAAATTTGATCAACAAGCTAGTCAACATTATTCAGCCCATTTGGTGCAAGATTGGCAAAAAGAGCCCTTTATTCAAAGTGGTTACCTGAGCGACCATGCCGATTGGCGGAAGGTAAAGCAATTGCAAGCAAGTGTTGATGATCGGATCTTTTTTGCAGGAGGAGCCTTTACTGATGGTGAAGATTGGGTTTCGGTGCATACTGCTGCCTTCTCAGCAAAACAGGCAGTGGATGCCATAGTTGGCTAACTTTAAGGGTTAAATAAGCTTAGCTCCTTTATTCAAAATGTAATCTTAATCCCTTAATTTAGGTTGCCAAATGTTTCATCAAGACTGTAGAACATGAAAAAGAACAATCGATTTTTATACTTTATACAAGAGGTAGCCATCGTAGTAATTGGGGTCTTGATTGCTGTCTCCATTGGTAAATACAAAGAAAATACTGAAAATGAAGCCTATGTAGAGGCAACCTTGTTAGCCATTGAAAACGAGATCAAGACCAGTCGATCAGATGTTGATACCGTACTCAACAAGCATCTTGCTTTATTTGAAAAACTTCAGACAGAAGCTTTTAATGAAGAACAGACCTTAGCAGAGTTTATAGCTTCTTCGGGAGGTTTTCAAGTTGCTTCAGTTAAGAATGTTAGTTTACGGTTTTTTATTTCCAATAAAGCAGAATTATTGGAATTTGAGATAATCTCTCAATTGTTAGACATTGAGTTTATGTCTGATTTGCTTAAAACGAAGGTTTCTAGACTAAGCGACTTTGCCTACGACAACATCAATGAAAGAAGCGAAGAAGTGAAAATCAAATTTTCTTACTTGCTTTCTGATGTAATTGATGGAGAGCAAACGCTGCTTGCGGCTTACCAAGAATTCTTAGATCAAAACCAAGCCACTTTAAAGTCAGATCAGTAAGTTTAGGGAAACTCAATTTTTTCCTTAAATAAAAAAGGCAATCCTTACTTTAGCGCCCTTAAAGCGAAACCACTAGCATGAATTGTCTACTAACCGGCGCAACTGGAATTTTAGGAAGCCACATTCTATTTGAGTGGGTTAGAAAAGCAGTGGTCGAACAAACGGTCGACCATCTTTTTGTGGTGATCCGCAATACCCATAAAACTGCTCAAGCCCGCTTGGAGGAAGTTTTAACTGCCAATTCACGACCGGCTTTTTTGGATTCGCTTTCGCTGGAAACTTGCCTTGAAAAAATCACTGTCATTCCCCAAGACCTTGCTAGTTTAACTCAAGCTAGTTTGGCTCAATTTGATTTTGATACCGTGATCCATTGCGCTGGTTCAACCTCTTTGCAGCACAGCGCTGAAACTAAGGCCAAGGTGCATCAACAAAATTTCATGGTCACCCAACATTTGATTGCTCAATTGCCTCAGCAAGTGCAACGTTTTCTATACATCAGCACCGCATATTCTTTTGGCATTCAAGCGCAGAAGGTAAACGACAAGATGGAGGAGCATCAGGTGACCGCCTTTCGAAATCCCTATGAGCAGTCGAAATACGAAAGTGAGCAATACGTTAAACAAAGCTGCAAAGCCAAGCAGATTCAAACGCAAATTTTACGACCGAGCATAATTTGTGGTCGCTTGCTCGACAAACCCTTTTTTGAAACCCCTAAGTACGATGTGTTTTATTCCTGGGCTATTTTCTTAGATAAATACGCCAAGAAATCCTTGGATCGCTTTAGAATTTGGATCGATCCTAAAAGTGGTTTGAACATTGTACCGGTTGATTTTGTGGCCAAAGCAGTGCTTTATGCTTTTGGCAAAGCAGAAATCAAGGAACTGAACATTGTAAACCCAAAACAGATCTTGCACAAAGATTATGTGGGTAAGGTTTTGGAAGCGTTTAACATCAAGTCCTACGAATACATCGACCGAAAGCCGGAAGATCTAAGCTTTTTTGAAAGCCTTTACTACAAAAGTATTGGGAGTCTCTTTGAACAATATGTTTCCATTCCTGATTTGCAGTTTCAACCAGATCAGATCTTAACCTTGATCGACAAACTGCAATTGGATTTGACACTAGGGGTGCATGAAAACTTCATGAATTTGATCGATTATTCAGTGGCAAAACGCTTTAAGCAGAGTTATTAGGAGAAACATTATTCCACATCACCTAAGTCAATCCCGATCCGAAAGCCGAAATCTTGGTATTGATGCTCCTGAAAACTCACATAAACGCCCACATCAATTAGCAGCAAAATATCAGTTAAGGAATAGCCGAATTCATAATAGGGGATCTCTCTTTCGGTGAAGAGATAATTAAACTCTACTTGCTCTCGCCATTCTGTCTCATTCAATAAAGGAAGGTACTTTAAGAGTAGAAAATTATTTTGCACTGCCAAGTTTGCACTGAAATAGTAATCAGCACTGTTGAAACCATTGTAGTCCAAAAGTTTAAAACTATGCTGAGCAGAAGTTAGCATCAAGTAGGTGGGCTTGGTGTGAAAATCCTGATAATCGGCAAAAAATAAGTTATTGGTGTTTAGAAAATGTCCTGCCTCAAAGCGGTAGTTGATTTCATCGATTAGGCGGTAAGAAAAAGATTGTTCGATTGAGAAGCTGAGCTGGTCAAAATCGGTATTGCTGCCCAAAAGATCCGGAATGCCTTTTCGGTAGCGTAGACCAAATGTGGGGAACTTAGAGTTCAGTAAGCGCTTTTCATAGCCTCTAAAAGTGTAATACTGCATGGGGGTGTACTTAAGTTCAAGTCTAGCATTTAGAGCGGTATGATCTTGAATTAAAGCTGTGTTTTGCAAAGGAGTAAGGTGATTGGGCAGGTTAGGGGTGTAGCCTTCTTCCGAAAAGGTAAACCAAGCTTGATCGGTATTATTCTGTAATTGACTTCTATCAGCGTATTTGAAGCTCAAGTCGACTTCCAAACCTGGGAGCAGGTCAATGCGGTGTCCGACTTGCCAAAAATCCTCAAGATAGAGTTTCGCGTAGTTTTCTCTAAAGATCAGGCTGGAAAAGGTGTTACCAAAACTGTTTAGCGGATAATGGCTATTAAAATCGGTGGTTTGCCGTCCAATAGAGCCATAAAAGCCCGCTCGTTTGCGGTGGTTGTAGCGACTGTCAAAATCAAGGCTTCCCATAAATTGTTGACGCGCAAAAGCATAGCTTACATTTGGAGTGAGTTTAAAGTAACTTCCCTTCAAATTATTGTACTCAAATTCGCCCAACTCTTTTTCCAAAAGCCAACCATCAACAGTGTTAAAAGCAGCATTTAGCCCTACAAGCAAACCACGAGGACGGTAATTGAAAAGCTTGCTTTCTCCTCTTAATGTGCCTCTAAAATTTAAAATATTACCCACTAAACTGCGATCTTGATTGATCACCGTATCGCCACTTTGTACTTTATTTAGGGAATCTCGGCTAGTGTAAATGCTGTTTTCCTGTTCAGATAGTGGAATTTGACGAAAAGTGTTCCAACTGCTGTCTGATTGCTCAAAGGCATCCTCGGCATATTCAACCAAATAGTCTCTTTTTACTTCCAAACTTTTTTTAGCAGTGTCTTCTTTGGCTTCAGACTCTTGCTTCATTAAGCGAACGAGCTTGTAGGTTTCGCGTTTATTCAGTTCATCTTTTTGAATTAGCTGTTCGATCTTTTCTTGCCGCTTGCTGAGCTGTCTGTCTTTCTTTTTAAATTGTATGGTATCCCTTTCTGCTTTTGTTCTCTTGGTTAAATTTTGACGAATAAAGGCATTAACGCTTGAATCTGCTTCTACCGTAAGGTCCTTTAAAGTAGCCATGTATTGCACTTCAGCTTCAAAACCCATTAAGGAAACCGTTACTTCAAGTTGGTGGTTGGTGGGCATCCAAACCAATTCCTCTACTTCATTGTAGATCTGTTTGTATTTAATGTCTGCCATGGGCTGTGAAAAAGCAACATCTACTTTATTGATGTTCCAGATTCCATCATTAATGAAAATGGTACCCTCCATCAGGTCATTGCCCTTTCGGCGCGGAATGATCTTGATCTTGTGCACTTTTTGGGCACCTTCAAAGCCCGTACTTTGGTATTCGAATTTATAAACTGTAAATGCTCCGCGACTAAGGGGATTGATCATTTGCGCTCCACCCAAATTATAAAAAGAGAGGTTGATGTAAGAGGAGCCTGATTTAAAAGTATCCAAGCGACCGGTTTTCCGGGCAATGATCTTTTCTCTTACTTGGTTGGGACGGCGGTAAGAGTATTCAACCACCGTTTCTTCAATGTCGCCTGCTTTTAACTCAGCTAATTCATCTTCTTCGGCAAACTTTTTCGCAATCCATGGCAGGTTTGCTACATCAAAGAAATTGCGCAAGTACAAGGTAGCTTCATAGGCATTAATCTGCTTTTTGTAGTACTGCGCCATGGCAGTTGCCTTGCGAATAATGTTATAAGCAGGATCTTCTGAATTAGGATCGACTACTACCTCATTGAGCCGATAGGTAGCGCGTTGCAACACAATCTCAAGATCTTGATAATCTTGCAGATCAACTTCCAAGGTTTGGCTTTTATAGCCCATACTTTGCACCATAAGCTTGTAGCGCTTACAGTTGAGACTAATAGAAAAATTCCCTTCAATATTGGCCATGGCACCTTCCGCTAAAGCAGGAATATAAATACTGGTATAGGGTACAGGCTTTCCTTCTTCATCTAGCACTTGACCCGAGAGTTTACAATCTTGACTCTTGGCTAAAAGAAAGCTCAGGCAGCACAAGAAGATAAAAAGCAGTCGTTTTTTCAATTTCGATTTTTAGGTATGACGTTGCAAGAAGGTTAAAGTTACACTTGTCCTTAGATTTGTTACCCTTTTGTGTTATAAGTGTAGAGACAAAATTTTAAATGAAGCTATCCCACTTACATCATTCAACTTCCAAGCAACTGCACGAGCGACTTTTTAAAGCCTTTGCCAAGCAATTAGTAGGCTATGGGATCAAGACTTGGAAAGTCGAAGAAGATGTGGCTTGGGAGCTTTGTTATCAATGCCTTGATAAGGTGGTAGAAAAGCAACATTCTTTAAAGTTTAGCTCTGAAAAACAACTACAAGCTTATGTTTTCAAAGTTTATATCAACTGCCTAAAGAATCACCTTCGCAGTCAACAAGGCAAGCCAGTTCAGGATGATCAAGCGGTTGATGAACTAGCCGATAGTAAAAAAGAACCAAAGGATTCATCGGATGTAGAATGCTTGAAAAAACTACTCGATCAATTAGAAGGTTGGCAGCGTATTCTGCTATTGATGCGTGCGCAAGGTTTCTCTTACCGAGAGATTAGCAAGTATGCAGGAAAGACGCCTCAAAACTTAAAAGTCTATTACGGTCGCTTAAAAAAAGAACTTTTAGAGAAATTAAAGGAGCAAGAAAATGGATAAATCAACTCAAAGTTTTGACGATAAATTAAATCAGGCTTTTCTTGAACTTGATTTTGAACAAGCAGAAAATCAGTCTGTTTTGCATGCGTTTTCAACTTCAATACTCAGCAGCAAGACCCCCTTTCTATCAAAGTTTGGTAAATGGACTTTCTTGAGCATCTTCGTAATAGTGGGGCTTTTTATGGTGATTTTTTATCATAATATCTCAATTCAAGAAGAACGCAAAACAACTAGTCTTACCGATAAGCCAACCAAACAGAAAAAAATCCAAGAGCTAGAGGTTTTACAATCTGCTTCCTACCATACGCTTAATAATGAAGCAAAAACTCCCAAACCGCTTAAAGCCAAAATGAATTCATTCCCTCTGAGTTCTGACTCCCTTTTCAGTGAAAAAGAAGAAAAGAGACAAAAGGTTAAGGTTTACCAAGGAGGCGAGGTGATTGAAATACCAAGTTTGACTCCTGAACAAATTAAAGCACATCAAAAAAGAAAAGCAGATTTTTTAAAAGAGCTGTTGAAGTTAAAAAAGAAAAAATTCTATGATTTTAATTATTCAGCAAAAGGCAGCGCATACAACTTAGTGGTTTGGAAGACGGAGATTTCCAATGCAGAATACCAATTATTTATCAATGATTTGCTTGTTAAACAAGATGCAAAAACCTATCTGAAAGCAAAAGTTGATCCTGAACGCTGGACTGAAGCATTTTCCGAGTCTTACATGGAGCCAATGAAGGATCTATACCATTGGCACCCTGCGTATGAAAACTTTCCGGTTGTAAATATTAGTGCTAGCGGTGCAAACTTATTTTGTAATTGGTTAAGTGAAGAAATTAGCAAGCATGAAAAAAATAAAAATGATTTAAAGAAAGTCCGCTTAATGACTTACGATGAGTGGAAATACATTTACACAAGCGGCTACACCCAAATGCCTTATCCTTGGGGTGGGCCATACCTCAGGAACAAGGAAGGCTGTTTCTTAGCTAATTATAAACCCATGAAAAACAACTTCGTAGCTGATGGAGGACTTCAAACCGTAAAGGTTGATGCTTATGGTATCTCTAATTTTGAGCTATTCAATTTGGCAGGCAATGCAGCTGAATGGGTTGAGCTTGATGGAGGAAAGTATACTGCAGTTGGAGGCAGTTGGGCAGATGTAGCTGAAAAATTGCGTTATGATGCGGCAATAAATGACACACTCAAAGAATCTCATCCAACCATTGGCTTTAGACCCGTTATTGAAATGAAATAAGCTAGTCTCAAATTGATTTAAAAAGCTTTTCAAAAGCTTAAAATAGGGCGACATTTGCAGCCGCTAAATCAGCAGGATGCCATTACGTCTCTTAGTTTTCATGCTCTTCTTTACCCATTCCCTTTTCGTTCAGGCCCAAAAGGACAGCATCATGATGAAGCGTTTTGGAGTGAACATGACCAAGCAAGCGCCTGAACTTGATGGATTGTTGACAGATTCGGTATGGCTTCACACAAAACCTTTAACTGAGTTTATTCAGAATACCCCGAAACCAGGTGAGGCCTGTAGTCAGGAAACGGAGGTGCGAATGACTTATGACGATGAGGCCATTTATATTGCTGCTCGTATGTTTGAACGCAAGCCTGATAGTATCTATAACTTCTTAACTGAAAGGGATTGGTTTGGCAATGCAGATTTTTTTATTGTGGTCTTTAACTCCTACCGTGATGGGATCAATGGAGAGGGTTTTGCCATTACACCTGCGGGGGTACAAATTGACATTAAGTATTCAACCATTGGTGAAAGTTCTGAGTGGGATGCCGTTTGGGAAAGTGCCACTCATATTGATAGTTTGGGATGGACAGCAGAATTAAAAATTCCCTTTGCTGCTTTGCGTTTTCCTGAGCTTGATGAGCAGCTATGGGGCATTAACTTTGGAAGGGAAATTCGCAGAAAGCGTGAAAGAGCTTGGTGGAACTTCATTAATCCTGCCATTGATGGCTTTTTAACCCAATGTGGACAAGTAGAAGGAATCAAAAACATTGAGCCACCCACGCGCTTGTTTTTCTTTCCTTACACTTCGGCTTATTCCGAATACAATTCTGCGCCCAATACCACTGATGGTTACTCCTTTAATGTGGGTATGGATTTAAAATACGGCTTGAATGATGCTTTCACGCTTGACATGACTTTGATTCCTGATTTTGGTCAAACTCGCTTTGATAATCAAGTACTGAACCTCACGCCCTTTGAAGTGCAGTTTAACGAGTATCGGCAGTTTTTTACGGAAGGAGTGGAGCTGTTCAATAAGGCTGATCTTTTTTACTCCAGAAGAATTGGTGGAATCCCCATTAATCGTGGTCAAGTTGTAAATCAGCTTGATAGCACTGAGACCATCATTGACAACCCTCGTCAAGGCAGGTTAATCAATGCGAGCAAAGTCTCAGGAAGAAATAAAAAAGGTTTGGGCATAGGGGTGTTTAATGCCATTGAAGACCAAAGCCGGGCGGAAATTCGCGATACTGAAGACGGTAGCAGTCGAACAGTGCAAACCAATCCGCTAACCAATTACAATGTGATGGTTTTTGACCAAATCCTGCGTAATAACTCTTTTGTCACCTTTACCAATACCAACGTCCTGCGGCAGGGCAGTGTGTACGACGCCAATGTGAGCCGTTTAGACTTGCAATTAGCAGATGAAAGCAACCGCTATGCGGTTTCGGGTCATGCAGCTATGAGCCACCGCTTTTTTGAAGAGCAAACCATCAGTGGAAACTCTTTCAATGCCGCTTTGGCCAAGATCAGTGGTAACTTCCGTTGGAACTTACAACAAACTGTAATTGATAAGGATTACGACATCAATGATCTGGGATTTCAAGTCATTCGCAATACCAACACCACTTACGGCTACCTTTCCTATCAAAAATTCAAACCTTTCGGGATCTTCAACCGCATGCGGCAAGAGTTAGATGCCACCTATGAGCGTATTGCAGCAACAGGACAGTTTTTCAACCTTGCCTTTTCCTACAACAGTGTTTACACCTTGCGCAACTTCTTCACCTTCGGTTTAAACCTTGGTCTAGAGCCTATCAATACCCGCGATTACTTTGAAACTAGAACTTTCGATCAGTATTATGACTTTCCTAAAAATCAATGGATTGGCGGTTTTATTTCTTCCGACTACAGTAAGCCTTTTGCGCTTGATGCTCGCTTCCGTTACCGAACTTTTGACGAAAGCGGAAGGAGCTTTTCCTTTTATACCATTGAACCACGCTTTAGACCAAACGACAAGCTCTTTTTTGTACCTGGTTATTACAATGAACGACGCTTAAATGAAATGGGCTACCTCCAAACCAGGAGTGATGGTGCAATTATTTTTGGAAGGCGCAACGTGCAGATTCACGAAACCTTCCTCAACGGAAGTTACATCTTCAACAATGTGATGTCTTTATCCTTAAACCTGCGACACTATTGGTCAACCGCCCGTTATAATCGTTTTAATCAAGTGCAAGAAGATGGAACCCTTGGACAGACCGATTATACTACCTTTAGAGCAGATAGAAGTACAGAAAATGATGTCTCTTTCAATGCATTTAACATTGACTTGATCTACCGATGGCGCTATGCTCCGGGTAGTGATTTGATCATTGCTTGGAAGAATTCCATTTTAGAGAATGGTGAGCCATTAGAGGACAATTACTTTAGAGAGTTTAACAATGTAATAAGGGGGCCACAGATCAATAATTTTTCTATTCGCTTGCTCTATTTTATTGACTACCAAAGCCTCAAAAAGTCATAGTAAATTATTGAATCACCAATTTACCGCTTTTAAGCAGGCTGTTTTCTTGTTTGTAAATTCTATAGAAATAGATTCCTCTTTTAAGGCCATTCCGATCAATTATAAGTTGTTTTTGACTTCCAAATGCTTTCGAAAAAACCAGCTTAGCTGAAGGGTCAAATAACTCCAAGAAGTAGTGGTCTGCTTCAGCTTGAGAACTGATGCTGAATACGGTTTGATGCTGCATGGGGTTAGGATGGACTGTGAGCTCAATTTCCCTTGGGTTTTTGTGTTCTGCTAGATTAACTGACTCAATGTAACAAATGGAATCACAAGCTTTCAAGCTTGAATCTTGCACATAAATAAAAAGCTGTTCATCGTGAAAAAAGTCATTTAGCATGGTGCCTCTAGCGTAGATCGGATAAGGAGCGCAACGCGCATCACTACCATCTAAGATGTACTGCACTTCAATAGACATACTGTCGTTATTATTGCTGAATAAAGTCGTACTTAATTGAGCGGCAGGTGGTCCGCCATCCTGCAAAAAGTCAAGGGTGAATGGGGGAGGACTAACATTCACTTTTGAGAAAGTAAAACTTAGGTTTAGTGTATCACCTGCTTTTCCCCTCAGGCTTTTAGTTCCGCAACTATCCAGACTTAAGTGCGGACTGATCAACCGCATTTGAGCAGTGGAATTGATTCCTGCAACTACCTTAATCAAAAAGTCAACTGCAGTTCTACTAATCAGCATATCATCTCTATACTCCAACACTTCAGCGGTAAAGGCATAAATACCGGCTGCTGAAGGTGTCCAGCTGAATTGACCGCTTAACGTATCTAGTTGAGCTCCATTAGGTATGAAATAAGCCGGTACTGCATTGCCTGCTATACCCTTGGTGTTAGTTAAACGGTATTTTAAGAAGTCACCATCAGCATCAATGGCCGTTAAATTGATTTGAAGTTCTTTAGCTACTGCAGCGGAACTGTTAGTGCTTGCTAATAAGGTTGGACTTTGGTTACGGAAGTTAGAATCTAATTTAACGCTTAAGGTAGTTTCAACGTAAAGAGGAACATTAGCGGAATTAGCCATATTATCAATACCTGCTGTGCGATTGGGGTCATTAACAGAAACGGTATAATTTCCTATTTGAGAGTAGGTATGAAAAGTAACAAAGCTAGATTTCCCAATAGAGCTTCCTGCATTAGGTGGGATAACATTCTGACGTTGTATACTATCCTGAATACCATCTCCGTAGTCAATCACAATCTCTCTTCTTTGAAAGGCAGGACTAGACACATCTTGAAATAAGGATACTTCAATTTGGTAGGTGTATTGATTGACTTGTTGATAGTGGATATAACCCCCAATGGTGTGGGTACTGAAACAGGGCAAGAGCCATCCCATCAACAAAATAAAAAGAAGTTGCTTCATCGAAAAGGTAAAAGGTTATTAGTTGGCATTAAGGAATTTGTGTCGCTATAAATGCAGCGCCAATAGTTAAGGCAACAACACCGTAAGCCACAATGCCCAAAACTAACCATAACAAAGTAGCTTTAGCCCAATTGGCTTTTGAAGGCTTGGCATTCCCTCCAAAAGCCCAAACAAAAAGTAGCACCAAGCCAACAATTGGTATGGCAGTTAAAAAAATGGTCAGGAACCAATCTCTGGTTTTTATGATCCGTTCTTCTTCTAAATGCATGTTTAAAGGTTTATTTGGTTTGTGACTACAAGATATAAAAAAGTGTTGGCTTATCTTTAAGCCATCTAACCGACTAAGACGGATGCCAAAAAACATACTTAGCTTATTCCTTTTCAGTTTAGCTTTCCAACATAGTCAGGCTCAAGAACCGGTATTTACTTTAGACCTCAAGGAGGTGCAAATAGAGGCTGATCGAAAAAGAAAGCATTTTGAGATCGGTTACTTGAAGGAGGGCTTTCTGACTCAGTACACTATAACTTCGGGAAATTTATCGATAGAATTTGCCACATTGATTGACTTTGAACAATACTCGGGTTATTATTTAAGAGGGGTAAAAACTAGAATTGCTTTAGACAGTCTTCCGGTGAATTTGATACTTCGCTTATATTCGGTAAATAAAGATGGATACCCCGGTGAAATGATATATGAGAAAGAACAAAAATTCAATAAGAAACCCTTTTCCAACACTCTTGAATGGATTGTGGATAAAACCATAGTTTATCCTGATAGTGGTTTGTTTGTCTCAGTTTTTTTGCCGGCTCATAGTTTTAAGTTTAATGGATTAATTGGAAAGGGAATACGTTGTACCACAAAAATTGATGAACCGTTATCCTTTGTTAAGCTAAAAGATCGATGGCAACCGCATAGCAGGGCTTTTCAATTAGGAGAAGACCAAGAGTTTGTAAACGGAAAATTTAGTTTAGTCTTAGAGAAGCCTTAGCTTGTTGAAAAAGCTGCCTAGTTCAATCATTAATAGCACAGGGTAAATTGCAAGTTTGTTTACTTTAGACGAAAAATAAGCCTATGAAATCCTTTCTCTGGATGTTTATTCTCTTCTTACCTTTTTCAACCTTAAGCGCTCAGCCTTCTGAGATTAACTTCCTAGCGCGAGGGCTTTCTAACATGACTTTAGAGCTTGTTATAAAGGGACAAAATATAGAAAAGATTAAAAATCACGATCATTTAAAAATCCGTTTTCCCAAAAAAGGACAGTATGAATTGGTTTTCGTGCTCAATGAAGACTCTGTTCAAAGGTTAACCATTGAAATTGAAGGACAAATGAATGATCAATATTACATCATGCGTGCGCTTGATTATTCCTTTAAAAAGGTTGACTCTCTTGAATGGAAGTCGAAAGAAAATAAAATAGATCGCGAAGTAGTTTACAACTACAAAGCAAGTGAATTTGCACCAAAGCCAGAATCCAACCATTCTATGCTCTACATTTATCCAAAAGGAATAGCTGTAAACATCATGGAGGTTTTCTTGAACGATCAAAAAATAGGTTTTGTTAGTTCATCAGAGGTTCTGGCATGTAAACTATACTCCGAAGGAAGAATAAAATTGGTTTATGTGGTGGGAGGAAGTCGCTCGACAGAAATTTTAGAAGTAAAGCACGGCAAGCCTTTGTACTATGTATACTCCACCCAATGGGGACTTAAAAAAGAGTCTGATTCTGATTGGGAGTATTTGATCAATAGAAAAGAACCAGAACAAGTAGACTATGAGGAAGATCTAACTAATCCCATTTCAGAGGATACCAAGGTATTGAGAGAGGGTCAAGGAACCGGTTTTTTGGTTCATTCAGACGGTTATATTGTAACCAACTATCACGTTGTTCAAGACGCTAGTGAAATCAAGATCAGGGGCATTCAAAACGATTACAACAGTATTTTTGAAGCCAGTGTCGTACAAGTTGACGCCTACCTAGACCTTGCTTTATTAAAAATCAATTCATCTTTAATCAATTTCGGAGAACCACCATTTAAGTATAGAGCCTCAGCAGAAGTCAACCAAACCGAAGCGGTATATGCCTTGGGTTATCCTATTCAATCTATAATGGGAGACGAACTAAAAGTAACGGATGGTATAATCAGTTCCAAAAGTGGCATCAAGGGCAGTATCTCAAATTATCAGTTTTCAGCAAGTGTTCAAGGAGGAAACAGTGGTGGTCCTTTAATTGACCAAGAAGGGAATCTCTTGGGTGTCATTTCTTCTGGTATCCGAAAAGACCTTGCTGACAATGCAAACTATGCTAGGAAGACAGAATTTTTAAAGCTGTTTTTAAACCAATCAGGCATCGATTTTAACTATAAGGCAGCGGCTGATTCCGAAAAGGAAGTGAGTGAGATCGTCAAGGAATATTCCAAGTACATCTATATCATTGAAGTAAAGTGAATGTTGAGTAGGGTAGTCTTGATTGTTAAAGGCTCCTTATATCTTGTTCATAATTGGAGGCAAATTCGGCCATACTTCCTACTAAGGGCAAGGCTTTTTTGCCCGCTTCAGTTAAACGATACTCTACTCTTGGAGGCACTTCTCCAAAATTGATGCGCTCTACTAAATAATTTTCTGTTAAGATTTTTAACTCTTGAATCAACATTTTTTCGCTGATGTCGGGTATTTTCCGCTTTAAGGCTGATAAACGAAGCTGTTGATCAGCCAAAGAGCTAATAATCACCAAACGCCATTTTCCGCCCAATAATTCTAGGGTAGTGCGAATGGGACAACGGGGACTTAATTCAACTTTCTCCATACTTACAAAAAGGTTAGTACCCTAAAAGTAGTAAGTATTGATTGCTCAACCTAATTTTACCAAAAAAAAGATGAAAATAGCATTATTAGGAGCTAGTGGTGGCAGTGGAAAAGAGTTTTTAAAAGTAGCGCTTGAAAAAGGTCATGAGGTCAAGGCTCTAGTTAGGAGTCCTGAAAAATTGAGAGACTTTCAAAGTAATCACTTAAAAGTAATTAAAGGCGATGTGCTCAATTTCGAGGATGTTAGAAACACTTTAGAAGGTGTCGAAATAGTAGTTAGTTTGTTTGGGCAAGTAAAGGGTTCGCCCGAAGACTTGCAAAGCAAAGGAACGCAGAATCTCGTAAGAGCCATGAAAGAAAACAAGATTGAACGAATTATTTCCTTATCTGGCGGAGGATTGTCGTTCCCCGAAAAAGATAAACCCAAGTTTGTAGATCATCTGATCAGAGGCATTATGAAGTTGGCCGTTCCTAAAGTGCTAGAAGATGCAAAGCAGCATGCCAAAGTCTTGAAAAATAGCGGTTTGGATTGGACCATTGTAAGAGCCCCGCGGCTTACTCACGACGTCGCTAAAGGAGAATACCGCATGGGTTGGGTGGGCGTAAATTCAGGCACCAAACTTTCTAGAGCAGATTTGGCTGATTTTATCATGAAAGAAGTAGAGGCCCCTCAATTCAACCAACAAATGCCTTTTGTGAGTTACTAAAGCGCCTAATTAGTGAGTGTAGCAAGCCTTTTCAGCCTACCTTTGCTACAAAAAAGATGAACTTCCATACCAGAAAATGGGTCAAGCCGGAAGACCTTAATCCCAATAACAACCTATTTGGAGGCCGCTTGCTACAATGGATCGATGAAGAGGCAGCGCTTTATGCCATGATCCAATTAGAGAATAAAAAGATTGCCACCAAATACATGTCGGAGATCAATTTTGTTTCTTCTGCCAAACAGGGCGATATAGTAGAACTAGGTATTCAAGTAGAAAAATTTGGCAGTACTTCCGTAACCCTAAGCTGCGTTGCCCGCAACAAAATGAGTCGTAGAAACATCATTACCATCGAAAACATTACTATGGTGAACTTAGGAGACGATGGCAAGCCCAAGCCACACGGTAAAACCAAAGTTGAATATGTGAAAGACCGATTGTAGTTCTTTTACCCTTAATTTAGAACTCAAATTCATACTTATGATTATCAGAAGTTGCATAGTAATTTGTTTCCTTTTCAGCCTTAGCACAGAGGCATTAGCCTGGGGACAAACCGGTCACCGAGTGGTGGCTGAAATTGCCCAAAATCATTTAAGTAAAAAGGCACAAAAGGCCATTCATGGTTTAATGGGGCATGAATCTTTGGTAGAAGCCTCAACTTGGATGGATGACATTAAAAGTGATGACGCCTATGACCATACCCATGCCTGGCATTATGTTACCGTTCCTGATGGGCAGAACTACCAAACTGCTGAAAAAAACGAAAAAGGAGATGCTTATGAAGCCATTGAACGCATGATTCAAACCCTTAAGAATGAAAAAGCTGATCAACAAGCGCAAAAAGAGGCGCTACGCATGCTTGTGCACCTAGTGGGAGATATTCACCAACCCTTGCATGTGGGCAATGGAGAGGACCGTGGTGGAAATGATGTGAAGATCAAGTGGTTTTACGATCGCTCTAATTTGCACCGCATTTGGGATAGCGAAATGATCGACAGTAAGCAGTACGCTTACAGTGAGCTTGCCTTGCAAACTGATCATCCTCATCAAGAAATGCCCGCTGAATATAGGGATACAGACAAAGACCGTTGGGTCAAGGAGGCTATGGCTTTAAGACCCCAGGTTTATGCCATAGGCGAGAAGGAGTACCTTTCTTACGAATACATGTATAAAAATTGGGCTACCGTAAAGGACCAACTTCATCGGGCTGGTTTACGTCTAGCTGCTATATTAAACGACATTTATGGATAAGGCGAAAAACAAACAACTGCAACAATTTGCTTACATCAGCTTGGCTGAGGGGGTTTCTTTTATCTTACTGTTGGGAATAGCCATGCCTTTAAAATACCTTGCAGATATGCCGCTAATGGTAAAGTATGTCGGCTGGGCACATGGGGTTTTGTTTATGGCTTATGTTTTTCAACTCTTGTACCTTACCGCAATCCTAAAATGGAAATTTCAGCGGCTCATCACTTATTTCATTGCTGCTTTTTTGCCTTTAGCCCCTTTTTTCGTGGAGCGTCAGGTAAAGCGTATGATGACCGCTTAAGCAAGTTGCTGCAATTTACCTTGGGCAATCAAAGTCTTGGCATCGTAGAAAGCAGCTTTTAAAAAGTCCTGTCGCTTCATTTTGATTACTTCAATTTCTTCATGCTCTATGGCTAAACCACCGCCATCTGCTACCTGCTTGCTCACTTTAGCATAAAATAGGCTCATTTGTTCTGTCACGGGTCCCGGACAGGTATGAAATTCGCACCATAAGGTAAGTTCATCGATCTCGTAACCCACTTCCTCCATCACTTCCCTTCGCGCTGTTCGTTCGGGATCCTTATCCTTTCCTTCAATTTTACCTGCCACAATCTCCAAGAGCTCCTTCTCAGGTCCAACTCTAAACTGTTGTACCAAAACGATCTCATCATGTTGTGTATCGTGCACCAATACGCCAACCGAATTTGGAGTTTGAAACTGCTCGCGCTCCAGCTTTTCTTTTCCCTTGGCAGTCTCTAACTCAACAATATGCAAGCTGTAGTGACCTTCAAATATTTTTTCTCTTTTTATGATCTTCATTGAAATGGTAAATTAGTCGTTTCTAACTTAACACAAAGCAATGAATTTTGATGAAATCAGACCTTATCACGATGAAGAGGTTCACGATAAAATAAAAAGTCTCTTAAAAGAAGAGCAATTCCTTGGCGTAATCCAGCAGGTTAATCCTGACATGCCCCTTGAAGATTTCAAGCAGAAAATGCAGCGCATTGAAAATATTCGGCAGTTTCAGGCAGAAATTATTGTACCGATATTAGAGCGTTTGATCAAACTCACTACCAAGGGTGTTGACGTAGACGGATTAGAGAACCTTGAAAAAGATACGGCATATTTGTTCGTTTCTACCCACCGCGATATTGTATTGGATTCGGCCTTGATGAACTTCATCCTCTTAAAAGAAGGATTTGAAACAGCTGAAATCGCCATTGGTGATAATTTGATGAAAATTCCTTGGATTGTAGACCTAGTAAAGCTGAACAAGACCTTTATCGTAAAGCGAAATGTTGCCAAAGAAGATAAGGTTAAAGCCTCTATGCAGCTTTCTTCTTACATCAACTACACCATAAAAGATAAGCAGAACTCCATTTGGATTGCCCAAAAAGCAGGGCGCAGCAAGGACGGTAACGATCAAACCAATCCTAGCTTATTGAAAATGTTTAGCCTAGGAGCCGAAGAAGCAACACCGCTTGAAAAGATCAAGTCCTTGAACATTTGCCCCATTTCAGTGGCCTATGAATACAATCCTTGCGATGCTCTGACCTTACCCGAATTGATGACTGTAGCCAAAGGCGAGCGTTACGAAAAACAACCAATGGAAGACCTGATGCACATGGCTGAAGGTATTCAAGGACAAAAAGGTAGGATAAATGTCAGTTTTGGCAAGCCCATTAACCAAACCCTTGACCAATTAGAAGGCATTGCCAACCGAAATGATTTATTAGCAGCGATTTCGCGAATTATTGACAAGCAGATCCACACCACCTATCATCTCATGCCAACCAATTACATGGCCTACGACCTGCTTTTTGAAACAACAAACTTCAGCGAGCACTACACCGAAGGTGAACTCCAAGCTTTTAAAACCTACGTAGAAGAAAAAATTACCAGCGTTGAAGGTCCGCACAATTTTGCTTACCACACTTTTTTAGAAATGTACGCCAATCCTGTGATTAATAAGTTGAAAGAGAATGGTCAATAAGTAATGAATAATGTAAAATGAGCAATGAATAATGTAAAATGAGCAATGAATAATGTGAAATGAGTAATGAATAATGTGAAATGAGTAATGAATAATGTAGAATGAGTAATGAATAATGTAAAATGAGCAATGATTAATGAGTAATGAAAAATGGTCAATGAATCATGAGTAACGAAAAGTGGTCAATAAAGAATAGTTAATAAGCAGTGAGAAACGATTTATAATTTATAAATGAATAATTAAAAAAAGTGGGTAAAAACGTTATTAAAGAAAAAAGCTTGGATTTTGCTTTAGAGATTGTTGACTTAAGCAAAAGGTTGAAGTATGTAGAAAAGGAATATGCTCTAGCGGATCAAATCATGCGAAGTGGAACGTCTATAGGTGCAAACATACGAGAGGCAGAATTCGCTGAAAGTGGAGCAGATTTTATTCACAAACTATCAATTGCTTTAAAGGAAGCAAATGAAACTGATTATTGGTTAGAGTTGATCTACAGAGGAGGTTGGATGAGTAAAGAAGAGAAGTTTAATTTTCAAGCTAAAAACACAAGCCTTATCAAATTGCTGATCAGCATAATTAAAAAACGAAAAGAAAACCTTAGAAAAAGGAGCTAAGTTCTTGATGAACCAAAACTGCTACGATAGCCATCTAGTTGGAATAACGCCTTATTCATTGTTCATTTTTCATTATTAATTATTCATCATTCATTTTACATTATTCATTTTACATTATTAACCCCCATCCCAAACAATGCAAAGTCATACTTAACAGGGTCTTGAGGGTCGAATTTTCTAAGGTTTTCTGTTAGCTCTTCTACTGCTTTCCAATCGTTTTGCTTGCGTTTAAGCAATCCTAGCTTTCTGCCAACTTTAGCACTGTGCACATCAAGTGGGATCATCAATTCAGATGCTTTAATGGATTGCCAAAGGCCAAAGTCAACTCCTGCAGCGGCATCTCTCACCATCCAACGTAAAAACATATTGAGTCTTTTGGCCGAGGATCCTTTCAAGGGATTAGCTACGTGTTTTTCGGTGCGTTTAAGGTGCTCCATTTCAAAAAACAAGCTTTTAAAAGCGGCCAAGCGCTCTGCCATACTTCCCGAGCTTTTTGAGATAGCTTGCTCTAGTCCGCCATGTTGCACGTAAATGTTTTGTAGAGCGGCTAAGAAATAGATCAGATCATCGGCATTGAAAGTCCGGTGGACAAAACCAATCGCTTTAGCACGGTCTTTTTCAGTATGGTTGACAATAAAATCATGTGGTGAATCATCCATCAGTACAAGCAAACGCCTGGCGTTGTTTAAGATGCTTTTGCGTTGTCCCCAAGCGATAATGGCCGTTAGAAAACCGCTAATTTCAATGTCTTCTTTTTTGCTAAAAGTATGCGGTATGGCAATGGGGTCTTCCTCAATAAAGCCTGAATGGTGAAAACGTTGGAAATTTTCTTCCAACAATTTTTTTAAAGCAGCTGTTTGCTTATTTTGCATAAGAGCGCAAAGGTATGACCAAAGAAGAATTTAGAAGGTTAAAATTAAAGTCACGCTACCAGATTGTCCAAGATAAGGGCAAGTACTTGGCAGCCAGAACTCATGGCGGATTTCAGATCAAATTATACGATCTCTTTGGTTATTACGTAGAAGTATGGAAACCGATGGGCATCAATATTATTCAGTGGATCGAAGTGGTTAACCGCGACGAGATCATTGACAGTTATTTGGAAGATCTAGAGATTTAATTGCGAAGCGATTTGATTAAAGGTAGAAGACAAAGGAGAGCTTAATTGTTTTTGTATTTGTTGAACGCATTGCCTATCAATCGTTCAGCTTAGGTTTTTTTATGGCTGTATAATGCAATTCAAGCTTTAATTATTTGTCAGGCAGTTCTCTTTCTTCTCACTTCTCAAATCTCTTTACTATCTACTCACTACCCTGTACTCAATACTCACTACTCTATACTCTATACTCAATACTTCACCACCGCACTACCCACCAACTCTTTTCACTTTATAGCCTTCTTTTTGCAGTAACTGCATTACCTTATCCCGCTTTTCACCTTGAATGATGATTTCCCCATCTTTGGCACTGCCACCAACCCCGCAGGCAGCCTTTAACTGTTTTCCAAGGCTTGTTAGGTCTGCTTCCGTTCCAACAAAACCCTTGATCAAAGTAGCTGTTTTTCCACCTCGGTTCTTTCGGTCTAAATAAACCTTAAGCTCTTGCTGAGCAGGAGGGAGGGTTGCTTGTTCTTCGTTTTCTTTTTGGTATTCAAAATCAGGGTCGGTAGAATAAACTACCCGGTTGTTTTTATTTTTTCTTCCCATGCTTATTGGCTTTCGCACGAAATTAACCATGCCTGTTGATTAATTCCAATTCAATTATCTACAACTGTAAATAAATGTTTTACCTTTGCCTTGTTATTGGTTTTCTTGAATGCGTTCGAGAAATTAAAAGGGAATCCGATGAGATTTCGGAACTGTTCCCGCAGCTGTAAGCTCTAATAACCTTTTTGTACACCTTATGCCACTGTTGCAGTTGTTAGCGACGGGAAGGCCACAAAAAGGGGAGTAAGTCAGAAGACCTGCCGATAATGAAAATGCTTTCGGGACAAAAGCGAAGAGTATTATTCTATCCTAGGCGGATTCTACCCTTTGTGATTTCCCGGTTTAATTAATTTATGTTTAATCATGCAATTAAACCGAAGGAAAAAATGGCAACACCAAACAAACTGTTGCCGACCTTTTTAATTGCAAAAAATTATTTCAAAATGAAAAGAAATTATTTTTTGCTCGCTTTGTTAACCTTAACAACAGCAGCTTTCGCTCAAAAAACCATCATTTTAAATGGTGGACAATTTGGTAATCCATCTGAAAATGTCACGGTCACCCTCTACGATCCGCTGACCAAGCAAACCACGATCATTGATACCATTCAAACCCAGTCGGTGCAAGAGGTACTAATAGACCTACCGCTAGCTTTAGCTTTTGTGGCCGCGCAAGATTCTATTGTGACGTATGATCTGGTTAACCAAAGAAGGATTGCTGCTAGCAGTTTTCCAGGGCCAAGCACCAAAACCATGGCTTTTGGTCTCAATGAGCTGATAGTCGGCAATTGGTATGGAAAGAGCAGCAGTAACCTTTATTTCTACAATCTGTTTAGTTTAAACCTGGTCGATTCTGTTCCTGCAGTGAGCAAAGGAGCAAAATCCATGGTGGTGAGTGGCAACAGCCTGTATGTAGCTCAAAATACAGTGAACGCCAACTTTACCGATACCTTGGGTTACATTATAGAAGTAGATATAAGCAGCAAAACGGTTATTGATACCATTACACATACAGGCTATACGGAAGAAATCGGAGAGTTGATCCTCAAACGAGATTTTTCAGGTTTTTACGCGGTTAATTCGGGTTCAAATACCATTCTAAGCTACGACTTTGGCAGTGGAAGTGCTACGCTTAACTCAGTTGGAGCTGACCTTAGAGTTGGCAACCGATCACAATATACTGTTCATGATGACACCCTATTTGCAAGCATGAACAACGGGATTGGTTCTATTGACCTGAGCAGTTTTTCAGTGCTCGACAGCAATCTAATTGATACGGTGGTCACCGCTTTTACGTACGACACTACTAATGGAACATTTTATGTAACCCAAACGGATTTCTTTAGCTTTTCAAGCGGTCGGGTTTACGATCGGGCAGGCAATCGAACGGACACTTTACAAGTGGGATTTTCTCCTGAAGTGGTGCGCATGTATTACGACCAATTTGTGGGAATTGACGAAGAAGCTGCTGCGGCAGAAGTAAACTTTTTCGTTTATCCCAATCCGGCTACTGATTTTATTCAAATAGAAAAGCAGACTAAGGGCAGTGCCAGCTTTCGGCTTTTTGATCAGCAAGGTCGCTTAGTGCAAGAAATGAACTTGATTAATCAAAGCACCACTCTTAATGTGGAAGACCTTCCTTCAGGCCTTTATTTTATCGAGCTGTCTACCCAGCAGAAGCGATTTGCCAAACCCATTATAATCCAATAAGGTGAAAAGTTTCACTACCATACTTTTCCTATTGTTTGCCAATCTAGGCCTTTTGGCGCAAACTCCTTATGCAGCTGCAGCAGGTGAAGCGGGAAGTGACGCCATTCACAAAGATTCTAGTCTGATCAAAGGATGGGCAACTTCTTGCAAGCTGAAGCGAGGTTACCTCAATATTGCAGATCCTGCAGCAGGTTTTACCTCGGTTGGTGATTCAACTTCAGCCCTGGGTGAGGCTTTAAGCAATGGAGTGCTCAGTCTTGGCGATTCGGGTTATGCAACGCTTCGCTTTGATGCTAGTTTATTCGATGGTCCCGGACCTGATTTCGCCATTTTTGAAAATGGTTTTAAAGCCCAAACAGGCGGGTATTACCTTGAATTAGCTTTTGTAGAAGTTAGTTCTGACGGTCAAAACTTTTTCCGCTTTCCTGCTCATTCTTTGACAGATACCTCAAGTGGTCTCAATAGTTTTGGAACACTTCAACCAAGGCAACTCAATAACTTAGCAGGTAAATACCGCAGCGGTTATGGAACCCCTTTTGACCTAGCAGAATTAGCGGGCATTAATGGCTTGGACATTCAAGCAATTTCACACCTTCGGATTGTTGATGTTGTGGGGGCTCATTCAGGGCCACATGCAAGCAGAGATACAGCAGGTAGGGCAGTGGTGGATCCTTATCCCACAGCTTTTCCCGGTGGTGGGTTTGATTTGGATGCAGTGGCAGCCATTCACCTCAATCCAGTAGGTTTAGATGAAAACTCTTTAACCAATGTAAGGCTATATCCCAACCCGGTGCGCGATCTGCTGTACCTTAATGGAGTTGATCAGAATGCTGATTATGAGCTTGTAGACTTGAATGGTCGATTAGTGGGTGAAGGACAAATTGAAGCAGCTCAAATTGATCTTTCAAGCTTAAAAAGTGGCGTTTATTTTATAGTACTTCGAAAAGCTGCTGCGGCCAAAACCCTAAAATTGATCAAGCAATGAAAAGCATAACCTACTGCCTGCTTTTATTGCTTTTAGGAAAGTCAGCTATTGCCCAAATAAAGGTCGTTGATAGTATTGCATTGAAGACTGTTTCCATTGAAGCCAATCGGGTTTCAAGCAAACCTCAGGTGCAGCTTTTAGACAGCATGAACTTGCAGGCAGCCACTTACAAAGATCTCGGTGAAAGCTTGCAGCAAAATGCAAATCTCTTTGTCAAATCTTATGGCATGGGAAGTGTTGCAAGCATTTCCATGCGCGGAACCAATTCGGCTCAAACCAAGCTTTTTTGGAACGATATCAGTTTAAATTCTCCCACCTACGGAGGTACTGATCTATCATTATTTCCTGCCTTTTTTATAGACGAGGCAGCCGTTGATTACGGATTAAGCAGTTTGCGCTACGGAAGCGGTGGTTTAGGTGGCTCGGTTCGTTTAAATACGACTGCCAAATTTGTGCCCAAAAAAACGCTCAGTATTACGCAAGATATAGGCAGCTTTGGTCATTCAACTACGGCAATTAAAGCAAAGTTTGGCAATGCTAAATGGCAATCGGAGAGTAAGCTCTTTTACCGCAGTGCTGCACAAGATTTTAGCTATCAAAATAGGGCAAAGGAGGGTTTTCCGGAAGAGCAAGTGCAAAATGCCGATCTACTGCAAAGAGGTTTTATGCAGTCTTTTCACTATCGGATCAAACCACAAAGTCGAATCAACGCGCATTATTGGTTTTACGATTCTGATAGAAACTTACCACCCCTTATGACAGGCACTGCCTTTCGGGAAAGTCAAACTGATCGTTCGCATCGATTCTTAGTTGAATACCTTCACTACTTCAAAAAATCTGTGGTAGAACTAAAGGCTAGCCACCTAAACGATTTTCTGCGCTACAGCAACCAAAGAAGTGACCTTTTGAGTGAAAATAATATGTTAGCCTATAAGTTTCTTGGCAAATTGAAACACAACTGGAACAAAAAATGGGAGTGGAACAGTCGCTTAAACCTTGACCTTTATCAATTGGAAGACCAACTTAGCTTAACGGAAAATCATCGAAATGAATTCTCTTCTTTTCACGCCCTAAGTTTTTCACCCAAGCAAAAATTCACCTTGAGTGCCCAAGTGCGTCAATTATTGGTAGACCAAGAGCAGAATTACTGGATGCCTAATTTTAAGCTTAGTTTTTTACCTGATTCAGCCCAAAGCCTTTTGCTAGCCTTGAACATTGGTCAAAATGTGAAATACCCCACATTAAACGACCTTAATCTGCAACCAGGTGGAAATCCTGATCTAGCAGCAGAGATCAGTGAAAACCTAGAGTTGAGCATACGCAAGGAATGGCGAGGAGATAAGACCGATTTATTTCGAATAGAGGCTGCTTTTTATCAAGCCAATATTGAAAATTTCATCTTATGGCAGCCAAGTATTTTTGGTTATTGGGAAGCGAGAAACATCAAGGCAGTAAGAACAAGAGGACTAGAACTAAGAGCGAAAGTAGAACGACAAATTAACCGCTTAAAGCTGCTTTTAGAAGGAAATTACACCTACAGTTCTTCAATTAAAACCGATGCCTCCTATTTTAGAGATCAGTCAATCGGAAAACAATTGATCTACATTCCTGAACACCAGTATAATCTGCATGCAGCACTAAGCTACAACGCTTATCAAATCAGGGTGCGCAATCAATTTGTAAGTGCACGCTACACCAGCACTGATAATGAAAACTTTTTACCTTATTACAACCTGACTGATCTTACTTTCTCTAGGTCTTTTACCTTTAAAGCTCAACAACTGCAGCTTTCCCTTTCTGCGATGAATTTGTGGGATACTGAATACCAAGCTATTCAATGGAGACCGATGCCAGGAAGAAATTACTTGATCAGGATCAATTGGAGGATCAGCTCATGAGACGTGATTGCACCTTCCTTTTAGCGTTCGGCCTTTTTGCTTTCATGGCTTGTGAAAAAACTGAACCCATTACACCCATAGATCCCAATCGGATAAGCGCAGCAGATGTTGTAGTTGTAAATGAAGGAAACTTTCAATGGGGAAATGCTTCCGTAAGCCTTTACAACAGCCAAACGGATGAAGTATTAGAAGAGGTTTTCCGTAACAACAATCAAGATGTTCCGTTAGGTGATGTATTTCAAAGTATGACTCAAATTGGTTCTACAGGCTATTTGGTAATGAATAATTCAAACCACATCAAGCTAGTGGACTTAAATACTTTTAAATCCCTAGGGAGGATCGATCAATTGAATTCTCCTCGGTATATGCTACCAATCAGTCAGCAAAAAGCCTACGTATCTGATCTCTATGAAAAAGCGATCTATGTGGTAGACCTTCAAGCTAAGCAAGTAGTTGGAAGCATTACGGCAGGAGGGCATACAGAAGAAATGATTTTACTGAACGGTCGGGCATTTGTAACACAAGTCGACAGCAATGAGGTTTTGGTGATCGACACCCAACAGGACAGTATCATCCATCGAATCAAGACAGCTGCTTCACCTAGGTACCTTGAACTTGATAAAAACCAAAAGCTATGGGTAAGTTGCACCGGTAGAGGAGATCAGCCAAGTGCCCTGCTGCAAATTAACCCTAGCAGCCTGAACATTGAGAAGCGCCTGACAGATCAAAGCCAAGCAGGCTTTATTGGCGAAATAGAACTTAGTCCGAACAAGGAAGAACTCTACTACCTTAGCCATACAGGCCTAAAGAAAATTAGCATTACAGACAGTCTTTTAAGTGCTACGGACTTTATAAGCAGTCAAAACCGCAATATCTATGGGTTTAGTGTAAACCCTAGCAACGGAGAGATCTACCTTTGTGACGCCATTGATTTTCAACAAAACGGTAGGATATATCAATATGCTGCTAGCGGAGCTTTATTGAATGACTTTAGCGTTGGAATAATTCCTGGAGATGTTTACTTTAAACCCTGATATGAGCTTTGAGGCAGAACGCATCGTTTGTTTAACTGAGGAACCTACTGAAACCCTTTACTTACTTGGAGAAGAAGAAAGAATTGTGGGGGTTTCTGGCTTTACGGTAAGACCCAAAAGGGCCCGAAAAGAAAAGCCCACCGTTTCTACTTTTTTAGAGGCTAAAACCGATGAGATCGTGAAGCTCAAACCTGATTTAGTGGTTGGCTTTTCTGATTTACAAGCCAACATTGCCCAAGCTTTGATCAAAGAAGGTTTAAATGTTTGGATCACCAATCAAAGAAGCATCGCCGAGATCATGTCGACCATGGTGCAATTGGGCAGTATGGTGGGTAAAAGAGAAGCAGCTATCGAATTGGTTAGGACTTACCAAAAGCAATTTGAATCAGCTCGGACAGAAATTCAAAAATGGGAACGTAAACCTAAGGTCTATTTTGAAGAATGGTACGACCCTTTGATCACAGGAATTAGATGGGTAAGTGAATTGATCGAGATGGCAGGAGGGAACGACCTTTACGGCCACTTTAAGACGCACAGTTTAGCCAAGGATCGGATTATTGCAAACCCTCAAGAGGTAGTAGACTTAAACCCTGATTTGATCTTAGCTTCTTGGTGCGGTAAAATGTTTAAAGAGAAAAAGATGTTTGAACGTCCCAATTGGCAAGAGATTACGGCATACCAAAACAAACAATTCTTTGAAATTCACTCTTCCATAATTTTACAACCAGGACCTGCTGCCTTGGGAGATGGTTTTGATCTCATTTTCAAGCACCTCAAAAATTGGCAAGCAAAATATGGCTAGTTCAAAGGTTTTCTTGAATTGGAGTAGTGGTAAAGACAGCAGCTTATCCTTGCATTATTTGCATCAATCAAAGCAATATGAAGTGGCGGCTTTATTGACCACTTTAGGTCGAAAAAATCGAAGAATTGGGCTTCACGGAATCAGTGAAACCCTTTTAGATGCACAATTTGAATCACTTAAACTTCCGGCTCATAAGTGCTACCTTCCTGAAGAGCCAAATATGGAGCAATACAATAGCTTAATGCGTCAGGCGCTTTTAAATTTTCAAGCAGAGGGAATCAATTGCGCTGCCTACGGAGATATTTTTTTGGAAGATCTTAAAGCCTATCGGGAGGAGGAATTGAAAAAAGTAGCAATGCACGGGATCTTTCCACTTTGGGGTAAAGACAGTAAAGAAATTCTTGAAGATTTTATTCAGCAAGGATTTAAAGCTATAGTTGTTTCAGCATCAGCTAAATTCTTTACTGACAAATTCTTAGGAACTGAATTAGATCAGGACTTTATCAGTAAACTGCCCAAAGAAGTTGACCCTTGTGGGGAAAATGGAGAATTCCACACTTTTTGCTATGATGGTCCAATCTTTGAACAGGCAGTTCGTTTTAAAAAAGGCAAGAAGGTGCTTCGTCATTACCCAAACCCAGATGGGGAGGGAGATTTAGGATTTCACTTTCTTGATCTAGAAGTCGCAGAATGAATGGTTTAATTAACATCGGATTCGTTAAAACCTGACGTATTTTACATGGTGGTCAATCGGTTCATTTTACGATATTTGTTAACCTTTAAAAAAAGAGGTCTTTTTGAAGCACTTATACAAACTCATTTCCTTAGCTGTACTGCTTTTGGCAGCACCATTGCTGCATGCCCAAAACTTTACTTTGATCATGGAAATGGTGGTTACCGAAGATGGTAAAAAGCGAGGAGGTGCAGAAGTAAACGTTTACCGAGATGGGCAATTTGTAGAAAAAGTATTGACCGATGACCGCGGTTTGGCAGACATCCCCATGAAGCCGGGAGGAGTTTACACCATTGAAATTGGAGGAAACCAAGGCTTAATCAAGAAAAAGCTTGAAATAAATACCAAGAATGTACCTGCTGAAGATCTTTCAGGAGAAACTTTTTTTCCTGCGGAAGTGGACATCTTTAAAAAGTTAGATGGCTTAGATTACAATATTCTCAATAAACCCATAGGTAAGATCATGTATGATCCCTCCATTGCTGGGTTTGATGCAGATCGCGGCTACACCAAGCAGATGAAATCGCAGCTTGAAGAGTTGCAAGAGAATTACTTGGCCAAAAAAGAAGAAGAAGCTAAGCGCGAAGAGCAGAAACAAGAGCTTTATGATGAAGCGATAAAAAAGGCCGACAAAGCGCTTAAGTCAGAACAGTGGGAAGAAGCTGAAAAGTATTACAAAGAAGCGGCAGAACTCATGCCGATCGAAACCTATCCAACTTTTCAACTTGCTGAGCTGGAAACCAAGTTGATCAAGATCAGAGAAACCAATGAACGTTATGATGATGCGATTGGAAAGGCAGAAGCCGCGCTTTCTTCAAAAGACTATCAAACAGCGGTTGCAGAATTCAAAAGAGCGAGTGGCTATAAACCAGACGAAGAATATCCGCAGAATAAGTTAAAAGAAGTACAAGACCTTTTGGCTAACCAAGCTAAAGTAGAACAAAACTACCTAGCAGCGATTGAGAAAGGGGACAATGCCTTGAAGGCTAGTGATTACAACACGGCTCAAGAAGCATTCAAAGAAGCTACCGAATTGAAACCTGAAGAATCTTATCCCAAGAATAAGTTAGCAGAGATCAAAGATGTATTAGCGAAGAGAGAGGCTAAAGAACAGGAATACCAAGAGACAATTAAAAAGGCTGATGAAGCCTTAGCAGCTAAAAATTATCCTGAGGCAAAAGCCGCTTATGAGAAAGCTAAAGGACTAAAACCCACTGAAAGTTATCCTGCTGAGCAAATCACCAAATTGGGTGAATTAATGGCTGCGGCTGCGAAAAAAGAACAAGACTATCTTGCTGCAGTAGAAACAGCCGATAACGCCCTGCAGGCCAATAAGCTTGATGAAGCAAAAACAGCTTATGAAGAAGCAAGCAAGATCAAACCTGAAGAAGAATACCCTAAGAACAAGATCAAAGAGATCGATCAGGCGATTGCACAAAAAGAAGCCAAAGAGCAAGAATATCAAGCTAAGATCAAGGAAGCAGATCAGGCATTTGGAGATCAGCAACTAGAAGCTGCCAAAACAGCGTATCAGGCCGCATCTGCTATAAAACCCACTGAAACGTATCCACAAGAAAAAATAAGTGAGATAGATGGTTTATTGGCAGAACAAGCCAAGCAAGAAGAGGCCTATCAAGCAGCAATTGCTAAAGGTGATCAGGCCCTAAGTGCCGAAGATTATGAAGCAGCTAAAGCCGGCTACCAAGAAGCTTTAAGCATAAAAGCTGACGAAAGCTATCCCCAAGAGAAGCTGAATGAGATTGAAGGAATCGTAGTAAAAATGCAAGCCGCTGAAGAAGAGTATAACAAAGCTATTCAAGATGGCGATGATGCTTTGGCTAATCAAGATTATGAAAAGGCTATCGAGTTTTATCAGGCAGCTTCCGCCTTAAAGGCAGAAGAGCAGTACCCTAAAGATAAAATCGCTGAAATAGAAGCCAAGCAGAAGGAATTGGCAGAAAAAGATGCTGCCTATCAAGAAGCCATTACACAAGGAGACCAAGCTTTAGAAAATGGCAAATTAGAAGAGGCTAAAACAGCTTACACTAGAGCCTTAAGCTTGAAAGCTGAAGAAAGCTATCCGCAAGAAAAGATTACAGAAATAGAAGCCAAGCTAGCGGAGCAGGCTAAACAAGAGGAAGCTTACACCGCTGCCATTGCAAAAGGGGATGAGGCTTTAAAAAACAAATCACTAGAAGATGCTAAGGCAGCCTATGAAGAAGCTTTGGAACTAAAAAATGAAGAGCAGTATCCAAAAGATAAGATTGCAGAGATCGACGGTTTGATCGCAGCCCAAGCTGAAGCAGAAGAGAACTACAACAAGGCGATTGAAGAAGGGGACGAAGCCCTAAAGAACGAAGAATGGGAAAAGGCTAAATCGGCTTACGAAAATGCACTAAGCATCAAAGAGGATGATTATCCAAAAAGTAAAATTCAAGAAATTGAACAAAAGTTAGCCGAAATAAAGGCAGAAGAACAAGCTGCCGCGAAATTGGAGGCGGATTATCAAGCAGCCATTTCTGAAGGTGATCAGGCTATAAGCAGTAAGGAGTATGACAAAGCATTGAGCGCTTTTGAAAAAGCATTGGCCTTAAAAGCGGAAGAGACTTATCCTGCTCAGAAAATAGAAGAAATAAAAGCCGAACAAGAAAAGTTAGCAGCAGCCAAAGCAGAAGAAGCCCGTTTAGCTAAGTTGCAAGCGCAATATGATTCTCTGATCTCTTTGGCAGATCAAGCCTACCAAAGCAAGCAACTTGAAGATGCACGTAAAGAGTATCAAGCAGCTTTAGCGGTTAAGAGCGAAGAAAGCTACCCACAAGAAAAAATTGATGAGATCAACGAAACTTTAGCTGATGCGGCAAAGCAGGAAGAGGCTTATCAAGCAGCAATAGAAGAAGCTGATAAGTTATTGGGTGACGAAAAATGGGAGGAAGCTAAGGCAAAGTATGCTGAGGCTTCATCCATTAAAAGTGAAGAGAGCTATCCTAAAGATAAGATCAGTGAGATTGAAGCAAAACTAGCAGAACTAGCAGCGCAGCAAGAAGAAATCAGAATTCAGCAAGAGAAAGATGAGCAGTATCAGGCGCTGGTAGCTGAAGCCGACAATTTATTTCAAGATGAAAAGCTCGATGAGGCTAAAGTAAAGTATGAAGAAGCTTTAAAAATAAAGGATGAGCAATATCCTAAAGATCAAATTAGTGCAATTGCAGAAAAGAAAAGAGCGCAGGCAGCGCAACAAGAGCAGGCTGAAATAGATGCTCAATATGATGCATTAATTGCAGAAGGGGACAAGTTATTTGAATCGGCTGATCTTGATCAAGCAAAGAAGAAGTATGAGGAATCCTTGAACTTAAAAGATGAGCAGTATCCAAAAGACCAGCTTGCGGCGATTGAAGAAAAGAAACAAGCCCTAGCTGAGGCAGCCGAAAAAGAAGCGGCAGCTGCAGAACAAGCCAAGATCGAAGCTGAATACCAAGCTTTGATTGCGGAGGCAGATCAATTACTAGAGGGAGAAAAGTTAGATGAAGCTAAAGCTAAATATGAAGCGGCTATTGCGGTGAAGGAGGAGCAATATCCAAAAGATCAGATTTCGGCAATTGAGGAAAGAAAACAGGCACTCGCCTCTGAAGCGGAAAAAGAAGCAGCTGCTGCAGAACAAGCCAAAATTGATGCTGAATACCAAGCATTGATCGCAGAGGCGGATCAGCTGCTTGATGAAGAAAAGCTTGATGAGGCTAAAGCAAAGTATGAAGCAGCCATTGCGGTGAAAGAGGAGCAATACCCGAAGGATCAGATTTCGGCAATAGAAGAAAGAAGGCAAGCTTTAGCTGCTGAGGCAGAAAAAGAAGCGGCGGCGGCTGAACAAGCTAAAATTGATGCTGAGTATCAAGCTTTGATCTCGGAGGCAGATCAATTACTAGAAGGAGAAAAGTTAGATAAAGCTAAAGCAAAATATGAGGCGGCCATTGCGGTGAAGGAGGAGCAATACCCAAAAGATCAGATTACGGCAATTGAAGAAAGAAAGCAAGCTTTAGCTGCTAATGCTGAAAAGGAGGCTGCTGAAGCTGAAAAAGCAAAAAAAGAAGCCAAATTCCAAGCCTTAATTGCTGAAGGAGATGCCTTAGCTGAGGAAAGCAAACTAGAAGAAGCTAAAGGAAAATATGAGGAGGCACTTGGCGTAATGGAAGATCCTTATCCTGCAGAGCAAATTGCTAAAATTGAAGCCCAACTTCAGAAGTTAGCTGAAAAACAAGCCGCCGAGGCGAAAGCGGCAAAGAAAGAACAAGATTACTTAGCAGCCATAGAAAAAGGAGATCAAGAGTTAGAAGCTAAAAACTATATGGATGCATTGGTAGCCTATCAAAAAGCTTTGAAACTAAAACCTGAGGAAAGCTATCCGACTCAGAAAGTCGAAGAAATCAATGATCTTCTAGCAGAACAAGCTTTTGAATCACAACAGAACCAGGCTGCCTACGATGAAGCCATGGCAAAAGGCGAAGAGCAATTAAGTAATGAAGCCTATTCAGAGGCTATCAGCTCGTTTAAGCAAGCACAAGCCTTAATTCCCGAGGAAACATTACCGGCTCAGAAAATTGAGGAGGCTGAAGCGGCAATAATAGCAGCTAAAGCTAAACAAGAGGAAATTCGCTTAAAGCAAGAACAGGAAGCTCAAAACGATATGGCCTATCAAACAGCCATTACCAATGCAGATAAAGCTTTTAAAGCAAAGGATTACAATGAAGCAGAGAATGAATACCGATTAGCTAAAAGCCTAAAACCTTCCAAACCTTACCCACAAGAGCAGTTGGACCGGATAGCTGAACTTCTCCAAGCGAAGCAAGCCGAAAAACAAAAGGCAATGCAAGCTGCTCAACGCTACCAAGACTTGATTGATGAGGGAGACCAAGCCTTTAAAGGTGAGGATTATCAATCAGCTAAATCTGCTTACCAATCAGCACTTGGAATCAAGCAGGAAGATTACCCTAAAGATCAGCTTGCCCTAATTAAAGAGAAATTAGAAGAACAAAAACTCTCTAGAGAAGAAGAGCTTAAGAAAATGGATGAGCCCATTAAAATTAAAAAAGGACCAAAGGCAACCATTGATGGTGATGCCGAAGCACGTATAGATGCCATGTATAAAGAAATGTGGGCTAAACGCAATGCTGATAAGAACGAGCTAATCGAAGAGAAACAAGAGTTAATTAAGTCATTAAGCGATGAAGAGCGAGAGAAAGAAGCGAAGAAAAGAGCTTCTGCACTTGAAGAAATCGAAAACATAAAAGTTAGTCAGCGCAAACAAGCAGAAGAAGTAGATGAATTGCACCTACAGAACTATGAATTAGTGGTAGAAAAGGAAAAGGGTGTAAAACAAGAAGAGGAAGAAAACCGCAATGATGCTAAACGCTTGCGTGAAGATGTAATGGCTGAAAAGGAGGATTTACTTACGGAAACCAAAGCCTACAATGAAAAGAGAGGAGAAGAAATTATTGAGGGTAAAAAAGAAGCCATAGAGGAAGAACATGAAGAGATCAAGCTCACCAATGAATACCGATACAGTAAGCAAGAAGAACGTATAAACGAGGTAAAAGAGGAAGTAGAGGATAAGAGCCAAGATATTCGAGAATTTAATCAAGATAGAAGCAGCAAATTCATTCAGGAAAATAAATCGGACCTAGATGAACGTGAAGCGGATTATCAAGAATTGATCAAAGGCTACAAAGAGCAAGACGAAAAGGCAATTGAGACAGAAGATGAAGAGATCGAAGAAAAGCAGAAGGAGATCCGTGAATTTGAGCAAGAACGTCAGCAAAGCTCCTTTAAAGATGGTCAGGAAGAAGTTGAAGAAAAGAAAAAGAATGTACCAGACTACAATAAAGAGTTAGTGTCAGATGCCGACGAACGTATCATGAACCAGAAAGAAAAGGTTAATGATATTGCTACAGAAGAACGACAGTTTAAAATGAACAAGCAAGATCACTTTAAAGATAATCAAGAGGCGATCGAAGAAAAAACCGTGGATCTAAAAGAAGAAGCGGAAAAGCTGAACCAAGAAGCAGAAAAAAGAAGACAGGATAATAAAGACAGAGAGTTTTATGAAGGTGAAGCAAAACCGCGACAAGACCCAGAGTCAGCTGACTATCCGCAAGGAGTTACTGAGAAGATCATTGAGAATAGCAATGGAAGTACAACCATTAGAAGAATTGTAGTTGAAGGCACCCAAACAGACATTTACGAGAAAACCTTATACACTTGGGGAGGTATTTTCTACACGAAGAACGGTGCCAACATCACCAAAGAAATTTGGGATGAGGAGAGCCGATAGATCATTCATTCTTTTTATTTGCCTCATTTATGTTTTTGCTTTCAGTGCTTGTAAAGGTGAAAATCAAAGCACAGAAAGAAAATCAGCAGAAGAGGGGTTAACTGTAGCGTTAATTGACTCAACTGCACACTTTAAATTATACAAGGAGGGAACCAATTACCAATTACACATCCAAAATCCCTTTCCTGCTTCTAGCAAAGTAGAAGTAATTCAACTCTACACCAAAGAAAAACCCAAGCAAAGAGCTGACATTACACACCAGATCAAAGTGCCAATCAAGCGCGCTTTGATCAGTTCAACAACCCACCTAGGCTTTTTAAATGGCTTACAAAAAGCAGCATCAGTAGTGGGTGCCTCTCAATTAAACTTGTACTACGATAGTCTTTTTCAAAGAAACGTTAGGCAGGGGAAAATAGTTAGCCTTGGTCAACAAAGGTTTAACCAAGAACAAGTATTGAGTTTAAATGCAGACATTCTGTTTTCTTTTGCGGTGAGCGCAGCTGATTACAAGCAAATAGAGCGCCTAAGAGAAATGGGTGTTAAAGTTGTTAGCATAGCTGAATACATGGAAGGTGACCCATTGAGTAAGGCCAAGTGGTTGCTAGCATTCTCCGCTTTTTTTGGTTCAGAAGCCGTTGAAAAAGCTCAACAGCAAATTTATTCAATCAAGCAGGATTATCAGAACTTGAAGGAGCTTGCTCAGAAAGCCAAATACAGACCTAAAGTATTGCTCAGTTTACCATGGAAAGGTAGTTGGTACGTTGGAGCAGGTGATTCATTTCAGGCCAAGTTTTTAGCTGATGCTGCTGCAGACTATATTTGGAAAGATCGAGCAGGTAAGGCAAGTATTGCACTTGATATTGAGGCTGTTTTTGAAAAAGGAATAACTGCCGACTATTGGCTTAATCCGGGAAATGTAACCTCCTACCAAGATTTATTTGAGCAAGACCAACGTTTTGAAAACTTCAAAGCAGTTAAACAAAGGCAAGTATTCAATATTTATAAAAGAGTAAACGCCGCAGGTGGAAATGATTATTGGGAGTCTGCCGTTTATCAACCTCAGTTGGTTTTAGCTGATTTAATTCATTTACTGCATCCCACACTTCTGCCTGAGCATGAATTACACTATTACCAAGCTTTAAAAGAATGATGCAGAGAAGTATATTCTTTTATGCTTTATTAGTCTGCTTGGGGCTACTTTTTGCCTTGAACCTAGGCTTTGGTAGTGCAAGTATTGGTTTTGGTCATAGTCTCAAGATCTTACTAAGTGGCGCAGGCAGTGAAACTGAACAATTGATCATTTTTCAATCGCGATTACCCAAAGCAATTACTGCTATTCTTTGCGGTGCTGCTTTGTCGGTTTCAGGCTTGTTAATGCAGACCTTGTTTCGTAATCCCTTAGCAGGCCCTTATATTCTTGGTATCAGCTCTGGAGCGGGTTTAGGTGTAGCTTTTTTGATCATGGGAGCTACTGTATTAGGAGTTAGTGTCTCCACCGGCATAAGCATTAGCGTAGCAGCCATAATTGGTGCAGTAGGAATTCTATTGATCTTGCTTTGGGTTTCACTGCGCTTAAACGATGTGATGAGCTTATTGATCTTGGGGGTTATGATTGGAGCTATTGCAACAGCTATTATTGGTATGCTGCAATACTTCAGCACCGACTTTGAATTAAAAGCCTTTTTACTTTGGACGATGGGTAGTTTAGAAGGCCTGAATTATCAGGAGGTCAGCTTGGTGGCAGGCGTTTGTCTGTTGTTGATACTTTGGGCCTTTGTAAAAAGCAAGCCCATAAATGCCTTTTTACTCGGTGAAGATTACGCCCAAAGCATTGGTGTTAGCACCCTTGGTTTACGTATTACACTCATTCTTATAAGTGGCGGACTTGCAGGCGTGATCACTGCCTTTTGTGGACCAATTGGCTTTGTTGGAATTGTAGTACCACATCTTGCGCGTATGTTGCTCAAAACCACCAATCATTTAAAACTTATCCCCGCTTGCATGCTGATAGGAGCAAGTATTCTTTTATTGAGTGACCTACTCAGTCAAATACCGGGTAATGGACTGCTACTACCCATTAATTCAATTACAAGCTTAATCGGTATTCCCATTATCATTTGGATTATTTTTAAGAAACGTAAACTCTCTTCAGGATTTTGAAAAAAGAACTCTTAAACATAGAGAAGTTGAGCGTTGGATACGGCAAGGAGCAGCGTAAAGTAGTTGAAAATGCTTCCATGCATGTGGAGGCAGGTGAGATCGTTTTACTTCTTGGTGAAAATGGATCGGGAAAATCCACCCTGATCAAGACTATTGCAGGCCTTATTGAGCCCTTGTCTGGTGAATTGATGTTTCAACAAAGGGATTTGAAGCAATGGAATAGAAAGCAGCTAGCCAAAGAAATGGCTCTGGTACTTACTGATCAGAGCTATCAGGCACTTTTGAGTGTTGAAGAGTTTGTTGCTTTTGGGCGCTATCCTTTTACCAATTGGCTTGGTCAACTTAAAAAAGAAGATATTAAACAAATTCAGGATAGCTTGACTGCCTGTGAGTTGCAGACTTTAAGGCACAAAAAAATGGATGCATTGAGTGATGGAGAAAGACAGCGCGTTTTCTTGGCTCGTGCCATTGCACAGCAAGCCCAATTGTTGATCTTAGATGAGCCTACAACTCACTTAGATGTTAAGAACATTACTGCCCAACTGCGTCTTATTAAAAAGCTTGCCGAGGGTGAACGAACAGTGATTTTTTCTTCACATCAATTCGACTTGGCATTGCAAATAGCCGATAAAGTTTGGTTGATAGAAGATAAGAAGGTACACCAAATTACTCCCGATGACTTCTACAACGACTGTATTTATCAAGAAATTCTTCTAGGAGATGCTTACCGCTACGATCAAGCAGATAAACGTTTTAGGATCAAACTGTAGCGCTAACTAATCAGGTTTAGTGCCCATTCTTTTTAACCTCTTTTTCATGGAACGCTTGTATTTTCGTTGCATTTTTTTAGAGGCTTTTTTATAATCTTCTTTTAACTCCTGACTCGGCGCTTTATTGACCTTCATCCCTTTAGGGTTTACTCCTTTCGAGCCTTTATAAGGATTGCAAGCGAAGCAAAAAAGGAGTAGGGTCAAAGTAAAAACTATATTTCTCTTACTATTTACGACCATGATTCTTCCTTAATTCTTTTGTTTCTGGCAGCTTGTAAGTTTTCATTTTTGATTTCTTTACGGTTTTACAAGCGTTAGAAAACAGCATTATACAAGCTACTAACGTTAAACTAAGGATTATATTCTTGTTGTAAGATCTCAATGTCTTCAATTAGCTGGTCAACACTAGCTGGGTCGGTACCATCATAGAAGCCTCTTATCCTTTTCTCTTTGTCAACTAAAACAAAGTTTTCGGTGTGGATAAAATCATCTATGCCACCATCACCTTCTGTGGTTGCAGCAAAATAGGATTTTCTCGCGAGATCATAGATTACTTTCTTATCGCCTGTCAAAAAGATCCACTTTTCGGGAATGGCTTCATAACGTGCTGCATATTCTTTCAGAACGGAAGGGGAATCGATCTTGGGCGTAACGGAATGGGAAACGATCATAAAATCTTCCGCATCAGCGTAAGCTTCTTGCACACGCATCATCTGGCTGCTCATATCCGGACAGATCGTGGGACAAGTAGTGAAGAAAAAATCAGTCACATAATACTTTCCTTCTAGGTCAGCTTGACTAAAAAGGGCACTATCTTGATCAATCAATTCAAAATCCGCGATACGGTGATTCTTTTTTACATTTTGCACAGACTCATCTACCAGCTCAGGATTGATCATCAAAGGGGAATAGATTGGTAAGCTACGATCTGCTTTGATCATCTTGTAGGCAATAGCAATGCCAACTATTAAAAGCAATCCAGGTATGATGAGTGCTAGTTTATTCTTCATTCTTGTCCTTTTTATCTTTTTCTAGGTAATAGTTAAGGATTTCTTCTAACGCTTCAACGCTAACCTTCTTAGCAATGATCTTCTTATCCTTATCAAGTAAATAAGTTTGAGGAGTACTGTACACGTCATATAAGGAACGGAAATTACTGGTAAAATCCTCTCCATCAGAACCGTTGATCCAGTCTAACTTGTGTTTTTGAATGAAGCGTATCCATTCTTCATTTTCAAATTCATTACCCACGGCAAAAACTTCAACTCCTTTGTCTTTATAGTTGTCGTAGATCTTCTTCAATTTAGGAGTTGCTTTCTTGCAATGTCCACATTCAGGCGACCATATATAAACGATTGTATAATTAGCCTCTACATCATAAAGTTGAATAAACTTTTCCATTGCAGTGTCTTTGACCACAATGTTTGGAGCTTTCTTGCCAATCAAGAGGGGATCGAGGGCTTTTACACGTTCCTCAAGTTTCTCCAATTGCTTATCACTAAACCAAGGTTTGGCTTTTCCCTTCATAAAGTAGTTTTTGCCTAAATGAACAAAAACGGCATCCATCCCCATTTTATCAGAGCGTTCGTATTTTGATGTCATATAGCTTAAAGCATAACGAAATAGATCAGGACTTTGCTCCGCTTTTGTTAAGATCAAGTCAACAGACTCAATAATGGAGTCCACATTTTGGTAGGTTAATTTGTCTAGATAGTAAGTGATCTTTTCATGAAAAATAGAGGTTCTAACCAATCTGCCATCGCTGAAATCAATATTGTCAAAAAAGTGGTTTTTGAAATAGCGAAATTCAAAAGTACTGTCAATGCTTCCATCTTCGTTTTTAGGCGCTTCAGGTACCTCAGGGTAGGCAAGTCCTTTTACAAAGTTGCTTGTCAAAGTTCCCTTATGATCTTCGTGCAACCGAGCAATGTATTTTTTCACCTCAGTATCTAATTCAGCAAGCTCCTCTTTAAGCTCTGCTGCTTTTTTAGGCTTGGCAGACTTTAATTCGTCTTGCAGTCTTTTAGCTTTTAGTTGTTGCTTATTTAAATAGTGTAGATAATCAAAGAACAACTTACTTTCCTCGCTCCCTTTTACTTTAATGTTCCGCAAGTAATCGCTTGTGTCTGTTTCAAAACTCATTTCCTGACTATCAGCCATAAAGTCGAACAATTTTGTTTGCTTTAGCAGAACCGTATACATTCCGTGCTCCAAGGAATCGTCTTTTTCAAAAACCGCAAGACCTGATTCATCAAATTTTGCCGTATCGCGGTAAAATTGGCCTTTACCGTAATAATAGGCCAAGTAAACCATCGTATCTGATAGTCCATCAACTTTTACGCTTACCGAGTAACCTTTCTTATTGTTTTCCTGCGCTGATAGCAGACCAATAAAGCAAAATCCCAATAGGAGGGTGAAAGAAATCTTTTTCATTTTATTCAGTTTGCTTCAAAAGTAACATTAAAGGGTACTTTTTGGCTGTTAATGCTTGTTAACTGCTATAAACAAGGATGCTAGCGAATTAAGCTTGTTTTAACTTAAAGCTTGAGAGTTTCTCGTATTTTTCAAGCGTGGAAGTTTTAACTTGGACTCTTCTGGTTTTACTCATCTTGGCTGGTATCATTACTGGTGTACTTTTTACTTTTTATTACCTGCAAGAGAAAATAATCTTCAATCCGATCAGGCTTCCGAAGAACTACCAATTTCCCTTTAAAGCTGATTTTGAGGAGCGTTTTTACGAAGTTGAAAAGGGTGTGAGCCTTAACACTTTACTTTTTAAGGTAAAAAAACCAAAAGGCTTGATCTTCTATATACATGGAAATGCCGATAACTTGCGCTATTGGGGTGATTTTGCTTTTTTCTTTAACCAGCAACAGTATGATGTTTTTATGTATGATTTCCGGGGCTTTGGAAAAAGCAATGGCAAAATAAAAGGGGAGAAGAACCTGCAAAGAGATGCCAAGATCCTTTATCAAAAAATGTTGGAAGAATACGAAGAGTCAAAAGTGATCATCTATGGCTTTTCAATTGGAACAGGTATAGCAGCCAGACTAGGAAGCAAAAATCAACCTAAAGCCTTGATCTTAGAAGCGCCCTATTTTAATTTTATTGAATTAGTAAAGTACCACAAGGCTTATCTCCCTGCTAAGCTGATCAGCAAATATCATTTTAGAACCAACCGTTACCTTAAAAAGGCCAGCTGTCCTTTATATATTTTTCATGGTACTGAAGATAGAAAAGTTCCTTACCACCTTGGTAAAAAGCTAGAAGGGGTGAACCCTAACATAAGCTTTATTTCCATAGAGGGAGCTGCTCACAACGACATGCAAAGCATGCAAAAATACCGCGAGGAATTGGTCAAACTACTTGATTAGACAGTTTCCTTTTTGAATTCAGAAGTAAAATGAAATTCGATATCAGGGTAATTGTCCTGCGTAATTCTTAGGATACCAGGCGTTTGAGCAAGGAAAACCAGGTGTTTATCCTTGTCATAAACGATGTAGTTGGATTTTAACCGAATAAATTCTTCCATCATTTGCTCATTGTCCGAAGTAAACCAACAGGCCTTGTAAAAATTCATGTGATGGAAACTTGCTGAGGCACCATACTCGTGTTCTAGACGGTATTTAATCACTTCAAATTGCAACTCTCCAACCGTGCCAATGTATTTTTTATTACCCATTCTTGCGGTAAACAATTGAGCAACACCTTCTTCAGTCAGTTGATGAATGCCTTTTTCAAGTTGCTTAGTTTTCATCGGATTATCGTTTACCACCTCTTTAAAGATCTCGGGAGAGAAACTAGGAATGCCTTTAAAGGTAAAACTTTCACCTTCAGTAAGTGTATCGCCAATTTTAAAATTACCAGTATCGTACAGACCGATCACATCTCCAGGAAAAGCTTCATCGATCAGACTTTTATCCTTTGCCATAAAAGAGGTAGGATTACTAAAGCGCAGCTTTTTTTCTTGGCGCACGTGGTGAAAGAATTTATTGCGTTCAAACTTTCCACTGCAAACTCTCAAGAAGGCAATTCGGTCGCGATGGTTAGGATCCAAATTAGCATGAATCTTAAATACGAATCCACTAAATTTTTTATGCTCAGGTTGAATTTCACCGTTATTCGTTGGCCGGGGCTTAGGATGGGGAGCAATTGTTATAAACTGATCGAGCATTTCTTGAATACCGAAATTATTCACGGCAGAGCCAAAGAAAACAGGAGCTACTTTACCTTCTAAATAAGCTTGCTGATCAAAGGGATCGTAGACTCCCTCAACCAATTCTACGTCTTCCCTCAATTGGTCAGCTTCTTTTCCTACTAATTCATCAAGTTTAGCATCACTCAAGTCATTGATCTCAATGCTATCGGTAGCGATTTTAGTTTTAGAAGATTGGAATAAGTTTACTTTTTGTTGGCTAAGGTTATAAACTCCTTTAAAAGTTACCCCAATACCAATGGGCCAACTCATTGGCCTAACCTTAATACCAAGCTTTTCTTCTAGCTCATCTAGGAGGTCAAAAGGATCACGCCCCTCAAGGTCTAGTTTGTTGATGAATACGATTACCGGAGTATCGCGCATCCTGCAAACCTCCATGAGCCGCTCAGTTTGTGCCTCAACGCCTTTAACACAATCGATCACCAAAATCACGCTATCTACGGCGGTTAGGGTACGGTAAGTGTCTTCAGCAAAATCCTTGTGACCTGGAGTATCTAAAAGATTGATCAGCTTATCTTGGTACTCAAACCCCATCACCGAGGTGGCAACCGAAATCCCCCTTTGTTTCTCTATTTCCATAAAATCTGAAGTTGCGGTCTTTTTGATCTTATTATTTTTTACCGCACCAGCTGTTTGTATTGCACCTCCAAAAAGCAAAAACTTCTCTGTTAAGGTAGTTTTACCCGCATCGGGGTGCGAAATAATGGCAAAAGTCTTTCGCTTATTTATTTCTTCTGTTAGCATGGCTTCTCCTAGATTTTTGGGCTGCAAAGGTAATAATTTGGACAGGCTTGAAGAATAGAAGAAAAGTCTGATTTTCAGTGATGTTTCTACAAGGCTAGAACTCGCTTGTAAAAAAAGTTAGACTTGAATGTCGAACAACTGCATCCTAAGGCAGTTTAAACTTTTAATTCTGCCTACTTTTGCAAAACTCTATGAGCGAAGAAAACTCCATTGACCTTACGGAAATTGCCGAAAGTGACGAAGGAAAGGACTTGTATCCCTTTCAAAACGAAGCTATTGGTAAAATATCAGAAAAACTAAATCACTTAGAAGACAGCCATAACATTTTGTTTCAACTGCCCACAGGCGGTGGCAAAACCGTTATTTTTTCTGAGATCTCTAGGCGTTACATTAAAGCGAGCGGTAAAAAAGTCTTGATCTTGACTCACCGCATTGAATTGTGCAAGCAAACTTCAAACATGCTAACAGAATTTGGGGTGAAGAATAAGATCATCAACAGCAAGGTAAAGGAGGTTTCTGATAATAATGATTACCAGTGTTTTGTAGCCATGGTTGAAACCTTGAACAACCGACTACAAGATGAAAAGGTAACCATCAATAACATTGGACTTGTAATCATTGATGAAGCTCATTATAACAGTTTTAGAAAGCTGTTCAAATATTTTGAAGAAGTGAATATTCTTGGCGTTACTGCAACTCCGCTAAGCTCAAGCATAAAACTTCCGATGAATGAAAATTACCAAGAGCTAGTAATCGGTGAATCAATCTCTAGTCTAGTTAATAAAGGTTACCTAGCCAAGGCAACTACTTACAGCTACAATGTGCACCTTGACAGCTTAAAAGTCGGAATCAATGGTGATTATACCGTGAAATCATCTGAGCAGCTTTACGGCAACTACATGATGCAAGAAAAGTTGCTGCGTGCCTATGAAGAAAAGTCTCAAGGCAAGAAGACTTTGATCTTTAACAATGGAATTTCTACTTCTTATGGGGTTTATGATACTTTCAAAGCGGCGGGCTATGATATTCGTCACCTAGACCATCATGCAGCAGAGCAGGAGAGGAGGGATATTTTAAAATGGTTTAAAGAAACCCCTGATGCTATTTTAACATCAGTGGGAATCCTTACCACCGGTTTTGACGAACCTACTGTAGAGACCATCATACTGAATCGGGCCACTCGCTCTTTAGCTTTGTACCATCAAATGATCGGCAGGGGTTCTCGAATTCTACCTAAGAAGAAAACCTTTACGGTAATTGACTTAGGTAATAACCTGCACCGTTTTGGTTTGTGGGATGATCCGGTAGATTGGTACCATATTTTCCAAGCTCCTCATCAGTATTATGATGATTTAAAATCTGATGAGATCATTGAAAGACAGTTTATCTATGAAATGCCTGATGAGCTAAAAGCCAAGTTTAGTAATTCGGATGACATTAGTTTCAATGTTGAAGAAGAGTATAAAAAGGCCATGTCGAATCACGAGCATTCTAAAATTGTAATTCAAAAGTCGATTGACCAGCACGCTAAAATGTGTATTGAGAATGCTGAGGACATGTGGGATGCATTAGATTTAGCTGACCTTTTAAATGACGATATTCAAGACCGCATCAAGCATTATTCCTATTGCACCATCAAAACCACCAAAAACTATTTGGTTTGGTTAGAAGAAGATTACCTCAGACGACTCAGGGCTCAAATTAGAAAGGCCTTTGTGGTCGCAGATTAGTAGATCAAGCATCCTTTGGTTTATTTTCGTAATTTAAGGTTCAAAATCAAACCATGGTTAAAAGTTATCAAGGAGCTCGAATTAAAGAGGAAAAAGAAATCAAGCAATACTTTGTTCGCGATTACATGACGCAACAACTTATTAGTTTTAAACCCGATCAAACCATCGACGAAGTGGTCAGGATTCTGACGTATCGCAGTATTAGCGGTGGACCTGTTTGTGACGAAAACAAAAAGTTAGTTGGGATTATTTCAGAAGGAGACTGTTTGAAGCAAGTCATGAATACTGCTTACAGCAATGTGCCAACTTTAAGTGGTAAAGTTGAAGATCACATGGTAAAAGAAGTAGAAGTGTTATCACCCAATCATACCATTATGCAGGCTGCTGAAAAATTTCTAAAGCTCAAGTTGCGTCGGTTTCCTGTTATGGAAGATGGAAAAGTGGTGGGACAGCTCAGTCAACGTGATGTGATGCGGGCTTTTCAAGACATGAGCTTATAAATTGGGAAAAAGGCAGCTGATCCATTTTTTGAAAGAATTAGAGCGTGAAGAATTAGAGGCTCAAGTAGTTGATCTTTATGATCGCTTTAAAAATGTAAAAGAGTTTTACGACTTTTCTTTCAATCCGAATGAAGACAAGCGTTATCAAATAGCGAAACAGAAGATAGCCAAAGAATATTTCCCCGAAAATGGGAGAAAAGCCAAAAAACGCCGTTCGGTAGCGCAAAATATTTTTAAGCATTTTTTGAAGCTAGAACTAAATCCGGAATTGATTGCCGATCTGATGTTGTTTAATCTTGAAATCGCTCAAACATACACGGCCGAGTATCCGATCAAACAAGCTGCTTTTTACAAAAGCATGTTAAAGTCATTTCGCCATGCTTTAGTCTTTATTGGAGAACATGGTTTTGAAACTCAATTCACAGCCAGAATCAGTACAGTGATTGAAATGGCACACCAACAGAAATGGGAAAATGCGGAGGGTTTTGAACGCAGTTTAAAGGAATTGTGGTAATGTTTTTAAGTGATTAGCTAAAGCATAAGCAATCGTGGTTGCACAACTTTTACGACTTTCGCAGACATGTTTAGGGTTTATCTTTTCTTTTCTTTCTTCTTAGTGTGTTATGGTTTAAGTGCCCAAAAGCAGACACCTTTCAACGCTTATCTGCCTATTAGAGAAAGTGCTGAAGTCAATTGGAGCAGCCCAATGGTAGATGAAGAACCACTTATTTTTGAGGCTGAACCTACTATCTATTTTAGCCTATACAACAACTATCCCTATTATGATTCACTCGCTAAACCTGAAAAGGTAGAGGCCTTTTATGTCAACTACAGCTCACATTTTCGTATGTTTCAAGGTCGATCAAAACCGGTGCGCATGCCGTCTTACAAGGCCATGGTTGGCTATCAGAGGAGTGTTGAACTAGAAGATGGCTATTTTTCTATTGCCTTGGAAAGCGGTCATTATTCAAATGGACAATCAGGTTGCGCTTGGGCTGATACTAGTATTGACGGAACGCTTGACTGCCGAAGACTAGCTCAAGCGCTTGGGGAAAACGAAGACCTATCCAAACGACTGAATAGGATCAATGGTAACTTTTCAACCAATTTAAGTCGAATACGCTTGCAGTATGTGAGCCCCAAAAAAAGAAGAAATCAAGCCTATTTTCAACGTTTTGATCTTGACTATACCTACAATCATGAGGCTCTATTTTTAATTTTTAAGTATAACGGCTCAGCTGATAATGATGTAAAGGTGATTGGTAGGCATCAAGTTGGATTTTCTTATGAATACAACCGAAACACTGATCTGAACTTTAGTTATGCTTTCAAATTAGCCACCAAAAGGTTGATTGGGCAACATAATTCCATTGAACCTTGGCGGTTTGAAACAAGTGTTAGTGTTTTTCCAGAAGATTGGATCACTGCTTTTTACTTGGAGTATATTTACGGACACGATGATTATAATTTTAGAATAGTTGATGCAGGTCAGCAGGTTTCTATTGGTCTGCGTTGGGATCTTTTCCAAGCTAAAGAGTTTCGCTAATTGTAATCTTAACCCTATCTTTTCTAAAAATTGGCTTTATGAGTAGAGGATTCGTTAAAGAAGAAGATCAGGAGGAACCACCCTTTATACCACCAAGAGCTCCTTTACCTCCGAATACCCCAAACTACGTAACAAAAAGGGGCTTAAAAGCTTTAGAAACTGAAAAAGCTCGATTAGAGAAAGAACGTAAAGAAATTGATGAAGCGAATGAAAGTGAGCGGCGCAAGACCTTAGCGGTGGTCAATGGAAAGTTGGCACTATTAGAAGAACGCATACAATCCGCTCAGTTGATCAAAGAAGAAGAGCAGCCGCAAGAGGAGGTGCGCTTTGGGGCAACAGTCAGCTCTGTGGTACAGGAAGGAAAGTCAAAGGGATTTGAAAGAACCTTTACCATTGTTGGGGTAGACGAATCCAAGGTAAAAGATAAACGCATTGCCTTTACGGCTCCCATTGCGCGGGTAATGATGGGTAAAAGAGTAGGAGATCAGGTAGCATTTAAAATGGGCGACCAATTGCAAAAAATTGAAATCACGGCAATAAAATACGGTGATTGAAATCTATTCTGCTATTTTTGATTGGTGCAAGAGTTACAACGACAAGGAGAGCGAAATAACTGCCTGAATTGCGGTGCTTCCATTGAGCCAAGCGATTCTTTTTGCGCCAATTGTGGTCAGAAGGTTGACGATAATAGGCTTGCCCTGAAGGATGTTTTGAATGAGTTTTTCGAAAATTACCTCTCATTGGATAGTCGCTTTGGTAGAAGCGTTTATCCTTTTTTATTTAAGCCTGGTTACCTTGCTGCTGAATTTATGAAAGGTAAACGGACAAACTTTGCCAATCCTTTCCGACTCTATATACTTTGCAGTATCTTTTTCTTTTTTGGAGTTAACTCCACCATTCAACGCACAAGCAGCGACAAACCCATTCTTGATATAAAAACCACAGCATTAGAAGACATAGAAGGGGTGTCGTCAGAAACCATGGAAGTGCTACAAAGCAAGTTTGATGAAAGAACGAAACAATATTTTAATAAAAATGAAGACTTAAGCTTTCAAGAAGCCTATTCTAAAATGGAACCGATCCATAAAAAGCAACTGCTAATCGCATTGGAGCGAAACACCTTAGAGGATTTAGGCATACTGGGCGATACTGTTCTATTGGACCGTAATTATACCTTGAGTCCTGAAGAAGAAGCTTCGGCCAACATCAGCATTTTTGAAATCGAAAGCTACAAAGATAGCATCCACCTTTCGGATCAAACCGTTTACAAGCGAGTAGTCGGTGATGCCGAACTGCCTTTTTATCAAGAGATCTTTTACAAACGTTTAATTCGGATCAAAAGGGCAAATGAAGCGCTTTTAAGAAAGTTCATCATAGGTAACTTATCTATTGCTATGTTTGTCTTAATTCCACTCATTGCTTTAGTTCTCAAACTCTTCTATTTGAGAAGGAAACTTTACTTTGTGGCGCATTTGATCCATACCTTGTACTTGCAAGCATTCTTTTTCTTACTCTTTGGAATCTTATTGGGTCTCACTTCCAATTTTCCCACTCTCAAAACGTATGGCCCCCTACTAACTTTTGCTTTTATCAGCTATTTCCTCATTTATTTCTATCGCTCTTTGTTAAAAGTCTATCAACAAAGTCGACTACGCACTTTTATTAAGAGTCTCCTCTTGCTTTTTTCCTATTTTGTATTAAGCATCTTCGTTGTGCTAGCAGAGGTTCTAGTATCTTTCTTACTTTTCTAAGCTGCTAAGTTTGCTTTCGTTACTTTTGCATTTCATTTAATACCCTCATTTTTGAAGAATTTCCAATCGCTAGGACTTTCAGAAAATCTCTTAAAAGTACTAGCCCAAAAAGGTTTTGAAGAACCTACCCCAATCCAAGAAAAAGCGATTCCTTACTTATTATCGAATACCAAATCTGATTTCATTGGCTTAGCCCAAACCGGAACAGGCAAAACTGCGGCCTTTGGTTTACCCTTGATCGATCTTGTAGAAAGCGAAAGCAAGCACCCTCAGGCGCTTATTCTAGCACCTACCCGTGAACTAGGTCAACAAACGGCGCAACAATTAGTCGAATTTTCAGAGCATTATAAAAAACTGAACGTTGAAGTAGTTTATGGTGGTGCAGCCATCACCAATCAAATAAGAGCCTTAAAAAAACCCACTCAAATTGTAGTCGCAACGCCTGGTCGTTTACTCGATTTGATCAGACGTAGAGCCATTAGTTTAGAGAAAGTACGCTACGTTGTGCTTGATGAAGCAGATGAGATGCTAAACATGGGCTTTAAAGAAGAGATCGACGATATCCTTTCTAACATTAAAGTAGAACATTCCACATGGCTTTTTTCAGCTACCATGCCGAACGAGATTCGTCGCATTACGAAAAAGTACATGCAAGACCCAACAGAGGTCTCGGTAAATACAGAAGTAAAGAGTAATGCCAACATCACACATCAGTATATTGTAACACGAACTGGTGATAAACTAGCTGCCTTACAACGCTTTTTGGATATACAACCTGACATGAAAGGCATCATGTTTTGTCGTACTAAAAGAGAAACTCAAGAAATTACCGATCAATTGGCCAAAAGCGGCTATGCAGTGGAAGCTTTGCACGGTGATCTATCACAGGCACAAAGAGACGCTGCTATGCGACGCTTCAAAGCTCGTAATATGCAACTTTTAGTTGCTACAGATGTGGCGGCTAGAGGCTTAGATGTAGATGATCTTACTCACGTTTTCCACCATAAACTACCAGATCAATTAGAAGCCTATACCCATCGTAGTGGAAGAACTGCAAGAGCGGGAAAGAAAGGTTTATCGATTGCTTTCATTAATTCTCGAGAAGGCAGGAGAATCAGCGAGATAGAAAAGAAGCTAAAGATCAACTTCGAAGTGATAGAAGTTCCTTCGATCGATAAGATCAAGGATATGCGCATAGAAAAATGGATCAAGCAGCTCCACAATATGCCAATAGAAGGAGAGGCAGAGAAAATGTTCGAAGAAATCGAAGGACATTTTACAGGTCTAGAGAAAAAAGACCTACTGCTGCGATTATTGTCTGTTGAACTGAAGAATTTAGAGAATACTTCAGGTGGCAACCTAAACGTAAGTGCAGAAAAGGGTAAAGGGAAGAAACAAAGTGGAAATGGCCCACAGCGCTATTTTATAAACTTAGGGAAGAATGATGGCTTAAACGAACGCGATATGCTTGACTTTTTAGCAGAAGTTAGCGATATTCAGAAAAAATATTTTGGAGACCTGAGTATTCAGGACCGCAGAGCATTTTTTGACCTAGAGCGCACAAAAACGAACGGATTCCCGGAAAAGTTTGTTGGTTTAGAGTTAGAAAATGGACACGCAATAAAAGTCAATGAAGAAAATAACCGCAACAGTGAAAGGAAAAGTGGAGGAAGAAAAGGCGGATTTAGAAGTAAGAACAAGCATTACAAAAGCCGTGACCGAAAGGGGAAAAGAAGATAAATTTAAAAGCAGTGGCTTAGCTACATAAATATTCACTAAAAAATTATTTAACTATATGGGTAAATCTCAAGAAACCTTCAGTAAAAGAGAAAAGGAAAAGAAAAGACAAAAAAGAAAAGAGGAAAAGCAAAAGCGCAAAGAAGAGCGTCAAGCAAACTCTGATGGTGGTGGCCTTGAAAACATGATCGCCTATGTAGATGAGTTTGGTAACCCGACTGATACACCTCCAGATCCAGATAAAAAGAAGAAGAAAATAAAAGCTGAAGATATCGAAATTGGTATACCTCCAAAAGAAGAAGAAGAAATTGATCCGGTTCACGAAGGTAAAGTTAGCTTCTTCAATGATTCAAAAGGCTATGGCTTCATTAAGGATCTGAATACCCAAGAGAGTTTCTTCGTTCACGTAAACGGCCTAACCGAAGAGGTTGGCGAAGGTGATAAGGTTAGTTTTGAGCTAGAAAAAGGCATGAAAGGCTTGAATGCCGTGAAGGTGAAGAAGGTTTAGTCTTCCCTTTTTCTTAAGTTTTTAAATCGTTTTTGATACTGCGAAGGAGAGAGCTTTTTCATTCGTTTAAACAAACGGTTGAAGTAGGATCTGCTCTCAAAACCACAATCCAAGAAAATACTGTTTATCTTCCTATTTGGATTATTCAATAGAGTAGCGGCTTGCTCTATACGTAATTGATTTAAATATTCCGTTGGCGAAAGACCCATTTCATTTTTGAAGACTTTAAAGAAGTGAGATTCGCTCATGCAGGCCAATTCACTTAACTTTTTAATGCTCAAACTACTTTGAAAATTTTCTTTCATGTAATCAACGACATAAGCAATGCGGTTTGAGCTGCTTAAATCCTTGGATTGTGTTTGATACACCTTCCTTTGATTAGCTTGTAACACCCGCACGACAAGTTCTTGCAACATATTATCGACGAAAAGATCCTTTGACGGATGATCTTCCGTAAAGAGGTACAGCAGCCGATTTAAGATTTGATAAATCGCAGCATCGTTGGTAAAATGAAAGTTATAGTCTAGCATTTGCCAGGTGCCCGAGCTTTCATCTTTATGCATTTTTTCATTCATCAAATTGATGACTTGCTCGATCTTGGCCTGCGAAATAGCCATGGCCAAGCAGCGGGTAGGATTGTTGCGTTGTGCTTCAGGAAAGTCAATACACATTAATTCATCAGAAGGTAAAATCAAGGATTCACCAGGTAAGAATTCAAAAGAATCTTGCTCCTCAAGGTGCATCACTTTTTTACCTTCCAACATACTAGCAAGTACTGGTTGTGCAAATTGCAGCAGGACTTGATCTGCTTGCTGGTGAGTCTCAAAAACGTGCAGTGCCGCGTGGTTTAAAGTATAAGAGGTTTGGTTTTCAACTAAGGTTTCTAGTCTTCGGTTGCGAAAGAACTTTTTAGATAATTTCATGTAAATCAAAAGATAAGCAGCCTAAAGGTAGCGAAAAAAGCTTAAAAGATAGAATTGTGCAGCAAAGTGATAGAATCGTTCACCTTTTTGAACTATTTGATGGATACGTTTGGAAAAGAAATTTTTTACTAACTAAATTCTATTACCATGAGTCATATAGAGACAGCTGAAAAAACAGCTATAAAAAAACCCGATTTCAAAGCCCAATACGAGAACTTTATTGGAGGAAAATGGACAGCCCCTATTAAAGGAGAGTACTTTAATAACATTTCACCGATAGACGGTGCCAGTTTTACTAAAATTCCCCGTTCAACAGAAGAGGATGTGGAAAAAGCCATTGATGCAGCTTGGGAAGCAGCCAAAAGCTGGAATGTAAGTTCTGCAGGAGAAAGAAGCAATCTTTTGTTGAAGATCGCTGATCGAATGGAAGCAAATTTAGAGACCCTTGCTCGTGCTGAAACGTGGGACAATGGAAAAGCGGTACGGGAAACCATGGCCGCCGATTTACCTTTAGCAGTTGACCATTTCCGCTATTTTGCCGGAGTGATCAGAGCTGAGGAAGGAACCGTTTCAGAGTTGGATTCGAATACAGTTTCAATGAATGTATTAGAACCACTTGGCGTAGTAGCTCAAATCATCCCTTGGAACTTCCCCATCTTAATGGCAGCATGGAAAATTGCTCCAGCTTTAGCCGCAGGGAATTGCGTTATTCTTAAACCTGCAGAGCAGACACCGGTAGGAATGTTGATCTTGATGGAAATGATCGAGGATATTCTACCAGCAGGTGTTTTAAATGTGGTTAATGGCTTTGGATTAGAAGCTGGAAAACCTCTTGCTAGCAATCCTAGAGTGAGTAAAGTTGCCTTTACCGGTGAGACCACTACCGGACAAAAAATCATGGAATATGCGGCAAAAAATGTGGTTCCGGTGACCCTTGAACTAGGTGGTAAGTCACCAAATATTTTCTTTGAAAACATCATGGATGCCGACGATGAGTTTTTTGATAAATGTCTAGAGGGTGCCACTATGTTTGCCTTGAACCAAGGTGAAGTATGTACTTGTCCTTCTCGTTTATTGGTGCATGAAAGCATTTTTGATGCGTTCATGGAAAGAGTAGTGGAACGCACAAAGGCCATTAAATTGGGTCACCCCTTAGAAAGTGACACTATGATGGGAGCTCAAGCTTCTGAAGAGCAATACAAGAAAATCTTAGGCTACATTGAGTTAGGCAAAGAAGAAGGTTGTGAAGTGCTAACCGGTGGTGGCACAGCATACAACGAAGGCCTAGAAGGAGGATATTACATTCAACCTACGATCTTAAAAGGAAATAACAAGATGCGGGTGTTTCAAGAAGAAATCTTTGGACCAGTACTTTGTGTAACCACTTTTAAAGATGAAGCTGAAGCAATCGAAATCGCCAATGATACCGAATTTGGTCTAGGAGCAGGAGTCTGGACAAGAGATACCCACCAAGCTTTCCAAATTTCTAGAGCTGTTCAAGCTGGAAGAGTATGGGTAAATTGTTACCACCTGTATCCAGCCCATGCGCCATTTGGTGGATATAAGAAGTCTGGTATTGGAAGAGAGACGCATAAAATGATGTTGAATCATTACCGTCAGACCAAGAATATGCTTATTTCTTACGATAAGAAAGCTATGGGCTTCTTCTAAACCTAAATTGAGTAACTAAACTCATGGAAGGCTCGGTAGGCGAAAGCGACCGGGCTTTTCTTTTTGCTACAGGTAGAAATACAAGCCAACTCCATACCATTCTGTCTCATTCGCTTCGAATTGTGAGTAGGGCAGATGCCCTTCATAGTATTCAAATAGCAAGCGTATGGGCTCTGCTTTATGTTTACTAAAGAAAGCAGGTCCTACACCTACTTTTCCTGAAGCTTGGAAAGCATGCTCCTGCTTCCCTTTGATCAAGAAACCGCTACTGATTCCCCATTTGTCGTTTTTCTTCCAATTATGGTCAGCTCCTAAGTGAAAGGAAAAGGGGAGACGCTTTGCATTCGGTCTTACTACACTGCCAACACCTGCATTTATTCTAAGGTTCTCTTCATAATGGTAGAAAACACTCGCTTCTAATTGCTCATAGTTTACTTTATTTTCTGTGTAGGAACGTATTCCATTACGGATGATAAAATCATCTCCTAAATGAGAAGAGACATGAAAAAAGCGCAAACGATAGGTGAACTTAGCTGAGACCTTTCTTGCATAGCTTATCGCAGCTTTATAGTCGGTGTTGATCAAGTTACGTTGCTGCTCTCCGTCAACAATTTTCCACTCAAATTGCGTGAAGGTGCCCAATTCAGTAAAAACTTCCCAAGCCTTTCCGCTTTCAAGCTTTTTACCCCATAGTGATTGAGAAAAACCAAAAGCAAAGGGGATGTATTGATAGTCTGCTATGGCCTTTTCAGGCAAGGCTGTAAGGCTTCCATTCACCATCAATTCAGTAGGATCTAGGTAGAGAGCTGTATTGGTTAAACGCGGGCCAAAAATTTGCTTTTCAGTTTGAGCTGATAAGCTAATTACAACGAATAGCAAAGCCAAGAAGAGGGTATTTTTCATGGCTTAAAATTGCAAAAAAACTGTGGATTTAAGTTATGTAGTTTAACGCTTAAAGCGATCCAAGTCTCTGCGGCTTTTCTTAGTAGGACGACCTCTAAAGCCCATTTGCCGGTTTTCACGATTAGTTTCTTGTACTTGTTGCAAAAGCTTGAGGTCTGCTTCAGTGGTTGACTCCTCTAGGTAGTCCGCAACCAATTTAGCTCCAACCCTCGATTTAGGGAAGTCGATCACTTTATATTTTCGCCAAATAGGGATTTGCCTAACTTCAACTTCATCGCCCTTATTGATGTTTTTGGCTGCTTTGCATACTTCTCCATTCACCCTCACTTTATCAGCATTGCAGTACTTAGCGGCCTTACTTCTTGTTTTAGCCAGTCTTACAAACCATAAATATTTATCAATTCTCATCGTGCTTTTCTTATTCAATTGACAAAATAACGAAAGGAATGTTGCCAATTTAATCTTTCTTACTTTTGTCTTATGCGCGGGTTTTTTGCCATACTTCTAGCTTCTTTACTGCTCAGTCAGAGCACTTCAATCCGTTTCAGTGATTTGGCAGCAATTGATGATATGATCGAGCATGCTCAATACCACAAAGAGGCATACGGTGATAGTTGGTTTACTTTTTTTCAAAAACACCTTGGTAGCGAAAGTGAGATGCACCTGCATCATGAACATGAAGAAAAGCATCAAAACCTACCCAATCACGAGCAACTCTTAACCGCAAGTGTGCCTTTTGTAATCTTAACGGAAAGCCTGCCAACTTTTAATTTACAAGCAACTATTCCTCCCACTCAGGTTTATTTTACTTATGTAGAAAATTATTCCTACACCAACTTGAGCGATATCTTTCAACCACCACGATTGGTTTAATGCGACTCTGGCAAGCAAGATCTGTTTGTCTTCCCTTATCAATTTATTGACCCTACGCATTATTTCAAATCATGCTCAATTCTATTATTAAACTAAGTATCCGGAATAAATTCCTGGTACTGATCGGAACCTTATTTCTGGCTGCTTACGGCCTTTATTCGCTGAGTCAACTTAAGATTGGTGCGGTGCCTGATATCACCAATAACCAGGTGCAAGTGATCACCACTTCGCAGAACCTGAGTACCCAGGATGTGGAGCAGTTCATTACCTATCCCATCGAATTAGAGATGGCTAACTTACCGGGAGTGAAGGAGATCAGATCTATTTCTAAATTTGGTATCTCTGTGGTGACCATTGTCTTTGAAGATGATATGGGGACCTATTTGCCCCGTCAACTGATTGCAGAAAAGCTAAAAGCGGCAGCAGAAAAAATCCCCGAGGGTTTTGGTAAACCTGAAATGGGACCTATCTCGACCGGTTTGGGCGAGATCTACCAATATACTTTAGACACCAAAGCAGGCTACGAGGACCTCTATTCGGCAAGAGAATTAAGAAGCATTCAAGACTGGGTGGTAAAGCGACAACTTTCCGGTATTGAAGGTGTGGTAGAGATCAACACTTGGGGTGGCTATTTGAAACAATATGAAGTGGCCATCAAACCGTCCCAACTCAATGCTATGAATATTCGACTTGATCAGCTTTTTGAAGCCTTGGAGAACAACAACAGCATTGCAGGCGGAAGCTACATTGAAAAGGGTCCTAAAACCTATTTTATTCGGGGTGATGGTTTGGTCAGATCGCTTGAGGATATTGAAAATATTGTAGTAGCCAAACGAGAAGGATTGCCGGTTTATGTGAAAGACCTAGCCGAAGTGAGAATGGGACATGCCAATCGTTTTGGAGCCATTACGGGAAATGGAGAAGGCGAGAAGGTGATGGGTCAGGTGATGATGCTAAAAGAAGCAAACTCCAAAGAAGTGATCGAAGCGGTAAAAGATCGTGTGGCCGCTATTTCTAAAAGCTTGCCTGAAGGCGTTTACATCAATGCCTTTTTAGATCGCAGTGAGTTAATTGGTCGCACTACCTATACCATTCAAGAAAACCTATTGCTAGGCTGTCTGATCGTGATTTTTGTGGTTGTACTCTTGTTAGGCAATTGGCGCTCCGGCTTGTTGGTAGGCAGCATCATTCCCCTTTGTTTACTTTTTGCTTTTAGCATGATGCACCTGTTCGGCGTAGATGCCAATTTAATGAGCTTAGGGGCGATCGACTTTGGGATCATCATCGATGGAGCGGTAATCATAGTGGAATTTGTGGCATTTAAGCTTGGCCTAAATTCAGAGAAGCTCTTAAAAATGAGCGGAAAGGAGCTGCAAGAGAAGAAGGATGAAATCAGTGAAAAGTCTTCCATCAAAATGATGCGCTCAGCCATTTTCGGACAGTTGATCATTCTTTTAGTATTCATTCCCATCCTCAGTTTAGAAGGGGTAGAAGGAAAGATGTTCAAACCCATGGCCTTGACCTTTTGCTTTGCCCTGATCGGGGAAATGATCCTTTGTTTTACTTATTTACCGGTGATGGCTTCTTTGGTGCTAAAGCCTAAAAAGGAAAATCCCAACGGCATTTCAGCAAAGATCATTGCTGCGGTGAATCGTGCTTATGCGCCCACCCTGCATTTTAGCTTGCAGAATCAAGGCAAAGTATTGATCGGAGCCGCTCTTATCCTAGTAATAGCCATCTTTAGTTTTGTTCGCATGGGTGCTGAATTTGTCCCCACTCTAGATGAAGGTGATTTTGTGATCCAACCGGTTTTGCGTACCGGAACTTCCCTGACTGAAACCATAGAGGTTTGCACCAAAATGGAAAAGATCCTCTTGAAGAACTTTCCTGAGATAGAACAGGTAGTCAGTCGAATAGGCGCCGCCGAAGTACCAACAGACCCCATGTCAATGGAACAGTCGGATGTGATCATAACCTTAAAAGACAAATCCGAATGGACTTCAGCTTCTAGCAAAGATGAGCTCGCGGAAAAGATCAAAGAAAAGGTCGAGATTTTGGGCGTGGGTGTAGAGTTCACCCAACCGATCGAGATGCGTTTCAATGAGTTGATCACCGGGGTTCGTTCTGATATTGCTATAAAGGTTTTTGGAGAAAACATTGAAACCTTGAATCAAAAAGCGCAGGAAATAAAACGCTTGATCAAGGGGGTAGAGGGTGCTGCCGATATCGTGGTAGAGAAAACCGTTGGCTTACCCCAAATGCTGGTGAACTACAAAAGAGACAAGATCGCTCGCTACGGCTTGCAGATCGGGCAGCTCAATCAGGCTGTTAATTTGGCCTTTGCCGGAGCCAAGGCAGGAGTAGTGTTTGAGGGCGAGAAGCGCTACGACTTGGTGGTGCGCTTACAAGACCAAGAGCGGCAGAGTCTGGAACAATTGCAGAATTTGTATATCAGCCTCGATAATGGTCAACAGATTCCGCTGCGAGAAGTAGCCGAGATCAGCTATCAGAAAGGGGCTGCCATGATCTCCCGCGATGATACCCGCCGCAGAGTGGTGGTAGGTGTCATGGTTCGAGATCGCGACTTACAGTCAGTAGTGGATGATATTCAGTTGATTTTAGATGATGAATTGCAATTACCAAGCGGTTATAATTTGCAGTATGGGGGACAGTTCGAGAACTTACAATCAGCCAAGCAGCGCCTGTGGATTGCAGTGCCCATCGCCTTGATCATGATCTTCACTATGTTGTATTTTGCCTTTAGCTCATGGCGTGAAGCTTTGCTAATCTTTTCTGCAATACCCTTGGCCACGGTGGGTGGGGTGTTTTTACTGCAACTCAGGGGCATGCCTTTTAGCATTTCAGCTGGAGTTGGTTTTATTGCCCTTTTTGGTATTGCTGTACTTAATGGAATAGTTTTAATTGAACACTTTAAAGAACTTAAGGCCAAAGGGTTTGAATCTGCAGAAGCTTTGATCAAAGAAGGTTCGAAAGATCGTCTGCGAGCAGTATTGTTAACGGCCTCTTCTACTGCTTTGGGTTTCTTACCTATGGCCATTTCCACTTCCGCAGGAGCAGAAGTACAGCGGCCCCTTGCTACGGTGGTGATTGGTGGCTTAATTAGTGCGACTTTGTTGACCTTACTGATCTTACCTATCTTATATGCACGTTTTGAACTCAATTTTAAAGGAAAACCCATGAAATCGAATCAACTTAATGGACTACTGTTCTTTCTAGCTTTGCTTGCCTTTGGTTCGCTTTCGGCCCAAGAGCCTCCCGTGTTAAACTTTGAAGCCATCAAGCAAAAAAGCTTAGAAAATAACGGCTTGATTCAAGCTGAGCGCCTGAAAGTAGCAAGAGAAGAGGCCTTGATCAAAACTGCTTTTGAAGTGGACAAAACAGGAGTCTACTATGGTTTTGACGAAAACAATTTGGCCTTAGAGAATGATGAACCGATCTGGGTTGTGGGGGTGCAACAAGATTTTAGATTCCCGACCATTTACGGAGCTCGCAAACAAATCGGGAAAGCGAAGAAAGCTGTAGCAGAAAGCAGTTTAGCCATTAAGCGGATAGAGCTTGAACGTGAGCTGTCCATCACTTATCAAGCTTTCCTCTTAGCCCAAGAAAAGTCTTTGTTGTACCATCAGTTAGATAGTTTGTATGCTAACTTTAGTGCAGCTGCGGAAAGTCGCTACCAAAAGGGGAGTAGCAATTACTTATCAGCTCTTTCTGCCAAAGCAGAGCGACAACAATACCGCTTAAAGCTCGAGCAAGCCAAGGAGGAGATCAAACAACAGAAAGTGGCCTTGTACAGCTTAGTGCAGTCAGAAGAGCCATTTGATCCCTTATATGAGCCCATGAAGCCCATGCTTTCCCCACTTGATAGTGTAAACCATTCAGCGGTTAGCGATTTTTACCGTAAAAAACTCTCTTTGGTAGAGCAGGAGCGCAAGCTGCAAAGTCGGGCATGGCTGCCGGATTTAAGTGTCAACTATTTCCAAGGCACCAACAGTGGGATCGATCAGAACTTGATCGGTTATGAATTTGGACTCAAAGTGCCGCTCTTTTATGGCAGTCAGGCGGCTAAGATGAGGGCTGCAAAACTTAACCGACGCCAAATTGAAGAAGAAGCTGAGAACTACCGCATTTTGCTTAATAGCAGAGAAGCCCAATTACGCAGTGAAGTAGAAAAAGAGCAATTGGCTTTGAATTATTACCAAACTGAAGGTAAGAACTTAGCCGACGAAATCATTAAAGTAGCCCATACTGGCTATCAAAATGGTGAGATCGGTTACCTTGATTACCTGAGCAGCTTCCAACGTGCCATTAGAATTAAACTCAATTATTACGAAACCCTTTACCGCTATAACTGTAGTGTGATCCGTTTAAAGCATTTAACCCTAAATTAAAATGAAACGAACCTACCAAAGTCTGATTGCGCTGAGCCTATTGTTCAGCTTAGCTTGCCAAGACCAAAGTGCAACTGAAGCAGAAGCCTCTCAGGAGTCTGAAAGCTTATTCAGCATAAGTAAAGCAGCCTTCCATGAAAATGAAATGAGCTTGGTCCAAAGTGAAACTGTTTCCTTGAATAAAAAGATCAGTTGCAATGGGGTTATTGACCTGCCACCACAAAATCGGGCTGTAATGAGTGCTGTTTTAGGTGGCTATGTGGAAGAGATCAAATTGCTAGAAGGGAGTCCGGTAAAAAAGGGAGAAGTGCTGCTTTACTTAAGTAATCCGGCTTATTTAGAAATGCAGGAACGCTATTTAAAGGCTGAGGCAGAAGTGCTTTATTTAGAGCAGGAATATGCGCGACAAAAAGCCTTGCAGGAAGAAAAGGTGAATGCAGTAAAAGACCTACAAAGCACTGAAAGAGAGCTGCAGCAAGCCAAAGCCCAAAAGCAGAGTCTTGAAAAACGCTTAGCCTTGATCGGTATCAATGCCGCCCAACTGCAAGCTGATGCCCTAGTTTCTAAAGTGGGCATTAGAGCACCCATCGACGGTACAGTGGCCGATATTGCTGTCAGTCAAGGAAGTTATGTTAGTCCGAATGATCCTTTGTTGAGCATTCTCAATACCGACCATTTGCATTTGGAATTGGATGTTTTTGAGCAAGATTTGCCGCAGATCAAGAAAGGGCAGAAAATTGCGTTCAAACTGAGTGAGTACGGTAAAAAAGAACTGAAAGGAGAGGTCTATTTAATTGGTAAGCAGTTAGATCCTGAAAAACGAACAGTAAGGGTACACGGACACATTGAAGATTTGGATAGCGCCACCTTAGCGGTCGGCATGTTTGTAGAAGCACAGATCTTAAGCGATGAGCAGATTTACCCTGCGGTGCCTCAAGCTGCTGCTTATGAATTAGAAGATCAATGGTTTGTCTTAGCCCTTGCTGATTCGACGAATGAAGCCATGCTGTTTGAACGTATTGCAGTGAAGCAAGTGGCCGAGCACAAAGGGATGCAATTGATTGAAGTAGAAGGACAAGAGATGCCCAAAGCACTTTTAGCCGGAGCGTATCACTTTTTAGGTGAAAGTGAAGGAGGGGAGTAGCAGCATTTAACGCCAGCGGTATTCTGGCCCCTTTCGAATAAGGCGCATTTTGGGTTTAGCTTGACCAGATTTGGCTTTTCTTTGTCGCCGCTCATGCAGCATAATCGCTTTTTTAATGCGCATCGCTTGAAATTTAAGCTCCTTTAGGTGGTAGAAACGAAAGAACAATAAGCCGTAAAGCGGAACCATGCCAAAGCTGTGAAGCAAAAAGGCAGTTTTGAAAACCGGAAAAAATAAACTCAAAACCAACAGCAGACTGTGGTAAAGGGCCTGACCTAAAAACAGCTTGAAGTAGCGTGAAAAGCGAATGTTGGGAATGCGGTATTCTTTCAAAATCAGAAAAGCAGTAATAAAAGCCAATAGAAATAGAACGAGGGAAAGAAGTGTGGCGATCTGTGCACTGATTTCAAGCATTGACCAAAAGTAATCAATCCTCCCTTTGGTGTCTACTTCCAACTCGAGTTGACTTTTGCTGCTAAAAGCACAGAAATTAGTGTTCTTGCATAAATGAACTGAGAGGTAGACCATAGAAGCGCGATTAAAGCTAACTTCGCAAATTCAAAACCTTTCCTTTTTTATATCCCTGCATTATGAGCAACTTTAAATCATTGGGCGTAGCCGATCACTTTATCAAAGCCCTGCATGAAATTGACATCAAAAGCCCCACAGAAGTGCAGGAAAAGGTAATTCCGCATTTACTCGAGCATCAAGGTGATTTGATTGTGCAATCGCCCACCGGAACCGGAAAGACCATTGCCTTTGGATTGCCTTTGATTCAGCGGATCGATCCAAAGAATGAAGCCGTGCAAGTGCTGATTATGACCCCGAGCCGGGAATTGGGCATTCAAATCTCTAAACACCTGTTTAAGTTAACCAAATACCTACCGGAGAAAATATTTGCTGAAGCGGTTTACGGAGGAGAACACATTTTAAAGCAAATTAAAGCCTTGCAAAGGCCTACGCAAATCGTGGTAGGTACGGCAGGACGCTTAAAAGATCTTTGTCAGCGTAAGGACTTAGACCTAAGTCAGGTAAAAACGGTTGTGCTAGACGAAGCGGATGAAATGTTGAGCATGGGTTTTAGAGAAGAAGTAGACTTTTTGATCAGGCAGACGCATCCCAAGCGCGATAGCTGGATGTTTTCCGCTAGTATGTCGGCCGATGTTTTAGAGCTGATCAACATCCATTTTAGAAAAGGCACCGAGCGCATTCGGGTGGATAAGAAACATGCGGTGAATAAGAACATTGAGCACCGTTATATCGTCTGTGAAATTGCAGACAAAACCAACTTGATCGTACAATTTTTAAAGGCCAAAGCAGGGGAGAGAGGCGTGGTTTTCTGCCGCACCAAGAAAGGCGCCCAACTGCTAGCCAAGCAGCTGCAAGCGAAAAACATCAGCACCGATGCCATTCATGGTGATCTCAAACAAAAAGAACGCGATAAGGTGATGCGGGCCTTCGTGAATAAACGGATAGATGTATTGGTAGCCACCGATGTTGCCGCCAGAGGTATAGATGTAAAGAATTTAGGCTTTGTGATTCACCACCAATTACCGGAACAAGAGGAATATTACATTCACCGCAGCGGTCGGACTGCTAGAGCAGGAGAGGACGGGCTTTCCTTGGCCTTGATTACCCCTTCAGAAGAAAAGTATTTGATCGGATTGGGTAAGAAGCTCGGCATTATGATCAGACCGTTCTCCTAATTAAGGGGATAGAAAAGCTTTGCCTAACTTTCAGTAATCTTTTATTAGCAATTCCATGAGGTTTGCCGTTGCGCTAATTCTTTTATTACTCTCTCAAAGCCTTTATTCCCAAAGCATTCTGCAATTGCGCACACTGCCTGCCAACCCAAGTATGACAGATAGTGTAGTGGTCTTGGCCGACTTAGAATTCAGGTCGACAGGCTGTCAGCTAGATCAAAAAAACCTCACAGTTAGTGGAAATACCATTTCTGCCACAGCGCATCATTGTGTGGGTTTAGCAGCCGCCATTTGTTATGTAACCGATACCTTTCGTTTAGGGCGCCTAAACAGTGGAAGCTATACTTTTACGTTGGCCTTAAGCCGAAGTGGTGGATCTGTGCCTTGTGCACCAAGTTTAACCGTTAATGATCGAGATACTTTAAATTTTACGGTACAAAGCGCTTTGGGCCTTAAAAACTATGAGCAAAGGGTTTACAGTGTTTATCCAAATCCTGTGAGTGATTATTTATCCGTGTCAAAATCTTTTGGACTGAAAGCCGAAAGAATTATCATTCGCTCACAACTAGGATCAGTTGTTCTTGAAACCGAACAAACCACCGAACCCATAGCTGTCTCTGGATTAAGTTCTGGGATATATTATCTAGAGATCATTCACAAGTCTGGCAGAACAGTAGAGAAGTTTATTAAAGAGTAGAAGATGTACAGATGAGTTCTTATTGGTGTAAAACTCAAAAACTACAATTTAACATAATATTAATTATAGGACAAAAGCAGTGAATCCTGTAATTACGCAGTAATTTAATATAACATCAGTTATTTGGCTGTTCTGCTGAGCGAAGTCGAAGCATCAGACGAATAACGGTAGATGTTATGTTAAAGGATTTACGGCTAACAACCTGAATCCCTTTTGTCACCCCGTCCGAATGGCTGAAGCAATATAACATCACTATTACTTTAATTCAGCTACCGAAAAAATATTTCTCAGGTTTTGACTAACGTTTATCCTGAGCCTATTTAGATACTTAAACAGGCATTACATCTATTCAACTATTCCGAAAATTTCACTTTACCATAAACTATACAGCTCAATTCAAAATATCGTCAGGAAATGGCCTTAGAAAAAAGCAGCTAACTTTTCTTTGAGTCGTATTTTTAATCTTTGATTTTGAATTTTCATAATGATCCCAAAGACCTAAAATTGAATGTTATTGGATTCTTTCTTGATTCTACGTATCCTTCCTGATGTTGCTCAAAATATTAAATTCTATTCCCGGCCAGCCCGCCTGAATGAAAGTAAATCTAGGGTTAACCTATAAATCCATAATAATTCTTTCGGGCAGGCATTTCTATCAGGCTAGCGCTTTTTAGATTTCGTTTGCTATTTAACATAATGTTAAACAAGTGTCTTTTCCAGCTTCAACTTCCATTTCTCCCATTCTGGCATTATTTTTTTTTGTAATCTGTAGAAATCGTTACTATGATTGGGATGCACAAGGTGACATAATTCATGTATTACTACGTATTCAATACACTTTGAAGGCGTTTTTATTATTTCAGGATTTAATACAATTCTACCTTTTGGTGTACAACTTCCCCACCTTTTTGACATTCTTTTAATCGTCAATGGGGGTTTTGATGCTATTAAATCGCTTCCAAACTTTTCAATGGATTGTTCGATGCAAATATTAAATCGCTTTTTAGCATGAGAGTAATACCATTCATTCAATAAGTTTTTTGTCAGCTCTTTATTGGTTTTATTTTTAGTGTAAACAACCAGCTCTCCTCCTTTCAACTTTACTTCGTTCTTTTCAGCAGTTCG
>CAJXMH010000006.1 GCA_913056345.1 uncultured Flavobacteriales bacterium
GACTTAAAGCGTAAAATAAATAGTAAAGTTGATGAAATAATCTCGAATTGGATAGCTTGGAATTGTCAGAAAACCAAGAGCCCTCTCCGCAGGATTTAAAATCCTGCGGAATGGATTTCATTTTAAAACCGATCAACTTCCAAAAACTATCCCTAAAACTGGAAGAGGAAGTTCAAACTCGTTTTTTTTGGTAACACTTTTCTCAGCACTTCGAGTTACTTTAGAAAATCATTGCTTTGTTAAGTTTCCCAATCAATCTTAATTCAGCAAGCAACAATCTAGAATTAATGAGTGTCATGTAATAAACTTCTATCATGAAACACTTCATCCTATCCCTAACTTGCTCTTTAATGATTGTATCAACAGCTATTTCACAGTCGAATTATTTGATAAAGAATGTAAACATTAACACTACTCATCGAATTCAAGACCTTAAATTCATTGACTCTACCCGAGGAATTGCAATTAGTCACTCTGAGATTTTTTATACTGTAGATGCAGGTGAAAATTGGCAATTAAAATTTTCTATTCCGCCTTCATCCGGACTTGAAGTTATCAATCATCAGAATGATTCAATTATAGTAACGGGTTTTTATGGTTTTTCCGGTCCTAGTCATCTATCCTTTTTATTTTCAGATAGTACCTTTCAGCTAGTTAACCTTCCTAATACCTATAACTTAGCATACGTAAATCCCACTTACTTTAATGATAGCATGTGGTCAACCTATGGTACAGGAAATCCATCGACCAACGGATTATTAGTTATAAAAGGAGCCAATTACCGGAGAATAGATACAAACCAGTGCATTTTGGATATTTACGATGATCGAATTTCTTATTACAATGGCACTCATTTGAAATACAGTGTCGATTCCGGGAAAAGTTGGATTTCGATTTCTAATTTGCCTGTTTCAGGAGCCTCTCAAAGTGCTTTTCAAACTTATTATGACGGAAACTCAAATCTCTATGTACACAAACACGGTAGCTTCCTAGAAAATTATCATGACTCTACTTTCATTAGCAATGACTTTGGTTTAAGCTGGTTAATGTTAGGCACAGCTCCTAAACCGAGAAGACTCCATTTTGTAAATAATCAAACTGTAGTAGGTGTTGACTCTAATTTGTTCTACTACTCCATAGATGGAGGATTTACTTTTAACACCTTACAGATTGACTCAAACTCTACCGGTGCTGCTGAACTATGGGTACATTCCACCGATCGGTTCTTTAGTTGGAATCAAAACAAAGGTCTTGTCGTCATAGAGAAAAACTTAACAACACAGCTAGATCATATTCAGAATGAAAGCTTTGCTTTTTCACTTTATCCTAATCCTGCTAAAAATTCTTTTAGCATTGATATGGAGACAATTGATATCAAGCAAGTTCAAGTCTTTGACTTAACTGGTAAAATTTATTTTGAGAGCCGCCATAAGCAGTCTCAAATTGAAGTTAGTGAATTTCCGAATGGCATTTATTTTGTTTCCATCATTACAAATAACCAACACTCTACAAAGAGACTAGTGGTTTACCATTAAAGGAATTCCTTTATCATTTTGGTTGGATGTGAAAAAAGTGTCACAAAAAATTGAAATTCTTTTAAATATAGCAAGGGCAAACTAAGATAAATCTCCTAAACTTCTATACTACCGCTTGAAGTTTCACGGTCAGGCCTCTTGAAGTCAGAAGATGCCCTCAACTTACTTCGTGAGTTGAGTCTTTTTTAACTTTCATTCGCTTTTAGCAAACTACGATTGCCTCCGCTCTGCTCCGGCCATCTTGTAGGTGGGTTGATTCAGAAAAAAGCCTTCAACTCAGTTCCTGAGTTGATCTTTTTTTTATTTCAGCTTCACTTTCAAGCAAGCTTGAGTTTGAATCGATTGCCTCCGCTTTGCTCCGGCCATCTTGTAGGTGGGTGATTCAGAAAAAAGCCTGCAACTCAGTTCCTGAGTTGTCCTTTTTTTATTTCAGCTTCACTTTCAAGCAAGCTTGAGTTCGCTGAAATAAAAAAAGCCTCCAATCTTTCGATTGAAGGCTTTTTTCTGTCGGGGTGGCAAGATTCGAACTTGCGACCTCCTGCTCCCAAAGCAGGCGCGATAACCGGGCTACGCTACACCCCGAACTAATTATATTTAAAGGTTCAAATATACAATATGTAAGAACACCCTGTAACAGTTTGTTAGCGACCTTCACGCCTAAGGCGTGACGCGATAACCGGGCTACGCTACACCCCGAATTCTTGGTGCGAAAGTACTAAACAACTTCCAATATTCTAAGCGGAGAGAGGGGGATTCGAACCCCCGATACCCGTTTCCAGGTATGCATGTTTAGCAAACATGTGGTTTCAGCCACTCACCCACCTCTCCTAAATCTATATTTTAAAGAACTTTTTAGTTCGACTTTTCTCAAACGGAGCACAAAAGTAATCAGTATTTTTTAGTTCGAAAAAATTAATCAAGCAATTATTTATTTTTTTACACTCTACTATCTTTCAAGCAAGATATGTCCCATTCGGTTATCTTTGTTTTATGCACACCAAGCTTAAACTTTTTCCGCTTTTCTGTCTCTTAGCTTTAAGTTCTTGTGTTTCTGAAAAGGTTCAAGAAAACAATACGTTAATCATTCACAGTCAAACCAAGGCAAATGATCTTAATCCTGTAACCTGCCGTGATGCCTTCTCTAACTATTTAGCACTACATTTCTATCAAACCTTAGTCGGATTCGATTTTAAAAATGACTCTTTGGTGGGAGTGCTTGCAGAAAAAGTCCCCGAAGGTAAAGTTTATCAAGACAGTCTATTGCGTTTCAATTATCACATACGAGCAGAAGCGAGTTTTGATGATGGTAAAAAAATAAGCGCTCAAGATGTCCTTTTTTCCTTAAAAGCTCATTTATGTCCTGGGGTAAACTCCTCCTCTACTCAGTTTTTTCGTTTTATTCTCGATTTTAAACCACAAACTGATGATTCATCAAGCTTTGCGCTAATTACAAAAAATATGGGAAGCTCTACAAAATACTTTTGTGGAGCATTTTACATTCTTGATTCACGACACTTTGATCCTGACGACATTTTAAAAAAATACTCGCTTGCTGAAATTAAAAATGCTGAATCATCAGACAGTCTTCTTAAGAAATTTGCCCAAAACTTCAACCACAGTTTCTATAGTCAAACAAGTAATGGTGTTAGTGGCAGTGGTCCATACCAATTAGAAAAATGGGACAAGGGACAGTTCCTTCAACTACGTAAAAAAAAGGATTGGTGGGGCGAGCAAATACAAGATAACAGCAATAGTTTCTTTAAAATCGAGGCAGCCAAAATTAAATACCAGATAATCGAAGATCAGCAAACCGCCCTTTTAGCAATGCAAGCAGGTGAGCTAGACTTTACCACATCCATACCAAGCCAAAGCATAGATAAACTTGAAAAAGGACAATATCGCATCAAAAAAATATCGAGAAAGGGTTACCAAATGCTCGGGTTTAGACTTGATCATCCGATACTTAAAGAAAAGGCTGTGCGGAGAGCAATAAGTTATTCAGTACCCCGTAAGTTGATGTTAGCAAAGCTTTTCAATCATGATGGAAAAATGACCAATGGGCCAATAGACGCTGAAAGGTTTAATAAACTAGTAGGTCAGCCGACAGATTATGCCAACTTAGAGCAGGCAAAGACAATCTTAGAAGATAATGGATGGGAGGATTCTGATCAGGATGGGGTTCTAGATAAACTCATTAATGGGGAAAGAGTGAGTCTTACGCTTCCTTATGCCTATAATGGAAGCAATGAAGCTAGAAAATCCTTTGGTTTGATCTTAAAACAAGAAGCAGCCAAGATTGGCATTTCCATCAATTTAGAACCTTATGAATGGAAAACCTATGTGACAAAAATGAGAAATGGAGAATTACCTCTTTTCTTTTCCGCTGTGAGCACTAATTCTCTCTTTCCCGACCTTTCTAGGTCATTTCATTCAGATGGCATAGCATCTGGCAGAAACCTCTTTTCGTATCAAAATTCATTTACTGATAGTTTGATTACCGCAATGAAATACGAAACCAATTCCAATCAAAAAGCTGAATACTTTAAGAAAATATGCAAGCAACTTCAGGTAGACTTACCTTGTCTTTTTCTTTGGAGCTTAGACGAGATCATGGTTGCTCGAAATTCCATTAAGCCCTTCTACAGTAAACGAAGACCCTACTATTGGGCTCCTGCCTTCAAAAAGGAAAAATGATGCTTCGGTATTTTTTAAAGCGCATATTATGGTTAATTCCTACTCTATGGATTATTTCTGTAGTTGTATTTTTTCTTGCAAAAGCAACTAAGGGGGATGCTATTTCACCGCCTCGTTTTGAAGAAAATATGAGCTTAAAACAAGAGGCTGAATACTACAAGAGCGAACGAATAAGAATGCGCCTTGACCTACCTCTTTTTTATTTTAACATCCATCGCGCAAGTCAAACAGACACTGTTTATCGTATCCCTGAAAGACATAGAGAAGCGCTCTTAAGTCTTGCCTACCATTGCAACAATTGGCCAAAAGTTGATCGCTTTTATGCAGCATTAAAAAAGGCAGCATTTCAAAAAAAAATAAGCAAAGCTGCGTTCAACAACCTCATCTCAAGCTATCACCAAAGCAGCTTAAAGGCCAATAAAAGTAAATGGACTAAGGAAATTGACTCTGTACCGGTTTTGAAGAAAAGAATTATTGAGCTTCAAAGTAAGCACCTCTCACTAGATAATTACTTGCTAAATTTTAAATTCTATGGTTTTGACAACCAATACCAACAATGGCTTATAAGAGTATTAAATGGCAATGGAGCTTATTCTAGCCTGCAACAAAAAGAACAAGGAAAACAACTACTAAGAGCGCTTCAATGGACACTAGGCATGAGTTTACTTTCACTCTTTCTAGCCTTTGGCTTGGCATTATTACTTGGCCTTTTGGCTTTCAAGCCTGCATTCAAACAATTTAAGCCCTATTTAGAGCGGATTTTTTTAAGCCTTTACGCCACGCCAAATTTTCTTATGGCAACTATATTGATCTTCTTTTTTGCAAGTGGTCATGTTCTTAAATGGCTACCGCTATATGGAATTGGCGATGCAAGCGAAACTGATGGTACCTTTTCCCTAATCCAACTGCGAGCACCTTACCTAATTCTTCCGTTGATCTGTTACACATATGCGGCACTGGCCTATTTTTTTGAACAGGTGAAAGGCAACCTTGCAAATCAATTAAAGAGCGATTATTTGCTAACAGCTCAAGCCAAAGGTTTATCTTACTTCGCTAGTCTTAGCAAACATGCCCTTCCGAATGCTATAATTTCCTTAATCAGTCTTTTGGGAAGTTCAATACCAGCATTGATTTCTGGCTCATTCATTATTGAAACCATTTTCAACCTGCCGGGCATGGGCAAACTCAGTGTAGAAGCTTTTCTAAATCGTGATTATGATCTGATTTTTACTATCACACTCATTGGGGCAGCCTTAACCCTACTAGGCAATTTAATTAGCGACTTTGCTTATCATGCAGCCGATCCTAGGATTAGCATATACCAAAAGGAGAAAGCGAAATGAAAAAAGCAAACTTTCATACGCTGAGCTTGGCTTACCTGTACCTTGGCCTTATGGCAGTTCTTGGGATCTTAGCTCCTATCTTAGCAAACGATAAACCTCTAATTGCAAAAAGTGAAAATGCTTGGCATTTCCCATTCTTGAGGGAAGGTCTTTATGAGAAAAGTGATTACCATTGGCAGTTAAATCCACCCATCCCTTACGGTGAAGGCAGCTTAGAGTATGCTCAAAGTGATGCCATTAGCCCATTTGATGATCAATCAAAAAAAGCTTGGAATCAGAGACATTGGTTAGGTACAGATCAACTTGGTCGGGATGTATTAACTCAATTGATTTACGGCTGCAGAACTGCTTTTTGGGTAGGCTTAGGTAGTATGTTGATTGCTTTCATAATAGGCATAGCGGTTGGTGGATTTTCAGCTTATCTTGGTGATGGGCAACTTAGCTATACATGGCCTAAATATCTCTTCTTTTTATTACTTGGAATACTTAGCATCATTGCATTTACCCTTATACCACCTTATCAAGTAAAGGGTGTGAGCACTAGTCAGTTGCTAAGTCCAATCCTCTCGATTTGCTTATTGATTGTTCTGCTACTTTTAATAGCGCGCTTATTATTTAAAAGGTATTCGGATATTAAAAGCAAGCAGTTCAACCTACCGCTTGACCTTTTCTTGAATCGTTTGATCGAATTGATTGATAGTCTACCCAGCCTACTTTTAGTAATTGCCTTAAGTGCCTTGATTCAAGGTGGAGTGGCGAGTCTTATCCTTATTATTGGCCTTACCGCTTGGACTGGTATTGCTAAACTATTCAGAGCAGAAGTCCTAAAAATAAAGAATAGCCCATTTATAAGCAGTGCGCAAAGTCTAGGCTTCGGCAATTCTCGAATCCTTTTCAAACATATACTGCCCAACGCTCTACCCTCTGTTACGGTTGCTATCAGCTTTGGAGTTTCATCAGCTATTTTAGCAGAATCAAGCCTTTCTTTCCTAGGTCTAGGTTTAAGTGGTGCCCAAGCTTCATGGGGTGCCATGATCGCATCAGCGAGGGTTGACCTCGAAGCGTGGTGGGTTCTACTCTTTCCTGCTCTTGCCATCTTCTTAACATTACTTTCATGCCATACGATAGGCAAAAGCATAATGAAACAGCAGCATACTTGATCTAGCATAAGACCATTTAAGTATTCATTTTGTAGCTGTTCATAAGGATAAGTAAAGCGGTTTATGCATAATTTCATGATTCTCTTAACAAGATTGAAATAGAAAGATGAAAAGGTTCTTCATTCCCATTATAATTTTTACAATTATCCTTTTACCTGCATGCAAGGTAGGACGGTTTTTTGTTTACAATTATGCAGATATTAAAGACTACAAGAAATTCCAAAATCGAACATTAGAAGCACCTGATCAAAGTTTTCAGTTTGCCGTTGCTAAAAAAGGAAGAGCGGTTAGAAATTTGAATATCAACGGAAAAGACTACCCTTTTGATCAATATGCTGAAGATAATAAGACTGTAGCTTTTTTAGTAATTCAAAACGACACTATCCAATATGAGAAATATTGGAAGAATTATACTAAATCATCCATCGTCCCTTCCTTTTCGATGGCAAAGTCGATTCTATCTATTTTAATTGGTATTGCAATCGATGAGGGCAAAATCAAATCTGTTAAAGAGCCCATCACCAATTACATTCCTGAGTTAAAATCACAAGGATTTGAAAAAGTAAATATTGAACACTTATTGCAAATGACTTCAGGAATAGAATTCAAAGAAAGTTATTCTAACCCTTTTGGTGAAGCAGCCACTTTTTATTACGGTCGAAATTTGCGCAAAGCGATTAGTAAATTGGAATTTGAAGTTGAAGCAGGTGAGAGACATTATTATTCAAGCGGAGACAGTCAGATTCTTGGATTGATCCTAGAAAGAGCGCTTGGAGAACAAACGCTTACTAACTATTTACAAGAAAAAATATGGCAACCGCTTGGCATGGAATACGATGCTTCCTGGAGTATTGACCGTAAAAAGAATGGACTCGAAAAAACCTTTTGTTGCGTTAATGCAAGAGCTCGCGATTTTGCTAAAATTGGTCGTCTGTACCTCAATAATGGAGAGTGGAATGGGAAACAGATCGTTTCAAAAGGTTGGGTTGAAACTTCCACTCAAATTGATACCACAAATGGCAGCGAGTGGTACTACCAATATCAATGGTGGCTACCAACAAAAACAGGCGACTTTATGGCTCAAGGTATACTTGGACAATACATTTATGTTAACCCTGAAAAGAACTTGATCATTGTAAGACTGGGAAAAAAGCAAGGCGATGCCAATTGGTGGCAGATTTTGGCGAGTTTGGGAAGGGTGTATTAAATCAATCTGCCATTATAAAACGGTAGCCCACTCCCCTAACGTTGATTAATTGTAAACTAGCATCTGCTGCAATTTTCTTACGGAGTTTTGAAATAAAAACGTCTAAGGTACGTCCCACATAATCACCTTCATCTCACCTAATGGAGACAAAAAACGAATGTAAACTACCACTATGAAGGTGCGGGTAATTTGGTTTCTGACTTTGCTAATATACTCTTTGGCAATTTCTATATTCAAAACCACTATGACTCTTTGAACTTCACCGAAAAGATCATGTTGATCCAAGATGATGCGAATAATCTAATTAAGGTGGATGTTTTTACAGAGTTGAAAATAGTCTGTGATCCTTTTAAAGACAATCTCGAATTGCAGAAAGAAAGCCTTAATTCATGGGCACTAAAAGTGAAAAAGATCAGCGAGCAGGGCAAACTGTAAAAGAAAAAGAAGTCAAAGCAGGTCTTATAAGGGCTGTTTTGACTTTTCTATTCTGGATACTCTACTCTTACATGATAAATACTCATTAACTTCTTTTTAAAGATCTTTTTAATCGTGCTAATATCTTTAAAGGTAATGTTGGCATTAGCGAACTGTCCTTCTTTGGTTTGGGTATCAATAATTTGATCCACTAGCTTTTCTATACGTTGCCCATCGTACTGTTTCAAACTTCTAGATGCAGCTTCCACAGAGTCAGCCATCATTAGCACAGCGGTTTCCTTTGAATAGGGTTTAGGGCCCGGATAGCGAAACTTGGCTTCAAATTCATTCTCATCAGGGTGTTGCTCTTTATATTGGAAGTAGAAGAACTGAGTCCTGCTTGTGCCATGGTGGGTTCGAATAAAGTCAACAATAATGTCTGGCACCTTATACCTTCTCGCCATTTCAATTCCCCTGATCACATGGTCAATGATTATTTGCGCACTTTCTTCCGGCTCTAATTCTTCGTGAGGATTGTAGTCTGAATTTTGATTTTCTATGAAATAATTGGGCATATTCATTTTGCCTATGTCATGGTACAAAGCGCCTGCCCGAACCAATAATGCATTCCCTCCAATGGTTCTAATGGCCTCTTCTGCCAGGTTAGATACTTGTAAAGAATGCTGAAAAGTACCCGGAGCCTTCATATTTAATTTTCGGAGCAACTTACTGTTCGTATCGGCTAATTCTAATAAGGTAAGGTCAGAAACAAAACCAAAGAGTTTTTCGAAAATGTAGACTAATGGATAGGTAAATAAGCTCAACATGGCACTACCGAAGAACCATCCTAAAAAACGCCAGTTGGTATCTACGAAAGTTCCTTCCTGAATCAAACCAATGCTCAAATACACCAAACAATACACACCAAAGATAATCAGGGAAGAAAGAAACAAATGCGATCGATTTCTCAGGTTTACGATGCTAAACAAAGTAAGCATACCTGCCATCATTTGGATTATGATAAACTCATAGGGATTAGGGGCAATAAAACCAACCAGTAGTATGGCTACCAAATGAGAAAATAGAGCCACCCGAAGGTCAAAAAAGGTTCGTATTAGTAAGGGTAGCATGCAAAAAGGCACTAAATACAAATTAATGTTTTCAATGTCTATGGCCAGTTTTGACCCAAAAACAATCAAAACGATTAATAAGAGTAAAAAAGTGATCTTAAGGTCACTGCGAATAATCTCAGGCCGGTAACTAGTCAAGAACAAAGCCAATGAAAGAATCAATAAGGCTACCAAAATGAGCTGTCCCACTAGAACAAGAAAGACTTGGGAATCATCGCCCAATTGGGCTTCGTATTCTACTCGCAACGATTCGACTAACTGATATTTTTTGTTGTTGATCAGCTCTCCTTTGGCTACTACTCTTTCTCCTTCCTGAACCAGGCCTTGAGAAGGGGAAATTTCATCGAGTGACTCTTTCCGCATCAGCTCGTTGGTTTCTTGATCATAGATAATGTTTCTTCTCAAACAATCTTCCATCACCTTGCTTAAAAAGCTGCGCTCTGTTTCATTCAAAGTAGATAAACTATCTTTTAATCGCTTAAAAGCCGTTTGTATGTTGTTCATACTTCCCAACAAGCGAACAGCAGCCACATTGTCTTTTAACACTACCACTTCAAAGTCAGAATCTTTGCCTTCAATAGATTCGTGTAATTCAATAATGCCTTGATCGTACAGACCTTTGATCCATCTTTCACCTTTGAGTTTGATTTTCCCTTCAAGACCAGCTTGATCATCTAGTTCAAGACTTGGCCAAAACTCATCAAAACGGTCTTGATAAGTATCTAGAGCCTTTTTCTCTACCGCTTGATTTCTGAAAAAATAAGGTTTAAGGTTCTTGATTACCTTCTCCTTTTCCGCAGATAAAGCTTGATCTGATTTATAGATGGGAAAATCAAAAGGAGCGATCAAGTCCTCATGCGCCCATGGCTTTCCTTGTTGGAATTCGTATTTGAATTTTCCTCCATGCGGATAGATCAAAACTATTGCAGTCGCAGCAAGCACAAACAAAAACACTTTAAATATAAGGGAGTGTTGATCTCGAATAAAAGCTAAAAGCTGTTTCATAAAACAAAGCTAGAAAGTAGCGAAAATAAGACTATAAAGCTAAAGAGAAGGCCAAAAGTAGGGTGATTTCCCTTTAGAGATGAAGAAGCTTTTTACTTACTTTTGCAGCCTTAATCAGATAATATTTACCTATGAAAGAAGTATACATTGTATCAGCAGTAAGAACCCCAATGGGCAGCTTTAATGGAAGTTTATCAGGCATTGGCGCTACTAAATTAGGCGCCACAGCTATAAAGGGAGCTCTTAATAAAGTTGAACTTGATCCCAAAGAGGTTCAAGAAGTGTTTATGGGTAATGTGATCCAAGCCAATTTAGGTCAAGCTCCTGCCAGACAAGCTGCAATTTTTGCAGGTTTAAGCGAAAATGTTCCTTGTACAACCATCAATAAGGTTTGTGCTTCCGGCATGAAAGCGACCATGTTAGGAGCACAGGCGATCATGCTTGGTGATGCAGATGTTGTGGTTACAGGTGGGATGGAAAACATGTCGCAAGCACCCTATTATTTAGATAAAGCAAGAAGTGGCTACAAATATGGAAATGGACAATTAATTGATGGTCTTACAAAAGATGGATTAATTGATGTATACCATAATTACCCAATGGGCAATGCTGCAGAATTATGCGCTAAGGAATGCAACATCAGTCGAGAAGACCAAGATGAGTTTGCAATTGAGTCTTACAAGCGATCTGCCGCTGCTTGGGAAGCAGGAAAGTTCGATGATGAAATTGTTCCTGTAGAAGTACCGCAGCGTAAAGGAGACCCGATTTTATTCGATCATGACGAAGAATATAAGAATGTTCGTTTTGAAAAAATCCCACAGTTAAGGCCTGTTTTTGATCGAGAGGGATCAGTAACAGCTGCAAATGCCTCAACTATCAACGATGGAGCTTCTGCCTTAATATTGATGAGTAAAGAAAAAATGGAAGCTCTTGGTTTGAAACCTCTAGCTAAAGTGGTAGCCTTTGCCGATGCTGCCCAAGCTCCTGAATGGTTTACCACAGCTCCGGCTAAAGCATTGCCAAAAGCAGTTGACAAAGCAGGTTTAAAAATGGAAGAAATCGACGCAATCGAATTAAATGAAGCGTTTTCTGTTGTTGGTTTAGCTAACATTCAAGAGTTAAAACTTGACCCTGCTAAGGTCAACATTAATGGCGGTGCAGTATCGCTCGGTCACCCACTTGGCAATTCAGGTTCCAGAATTTTAGTAACCTTAATTAACGTGCTTAAACAAAACAACGGAAAATACGGTGCAGCAGGAATCTGTAATGGTGGCGGCGGTGCTTCTGCTTTTGTTATTGAGAACATTTAAGAACTGCTAAATAGTTCCTTAACCAGCAAGTATGAAATACGGACTTGGTCATTTGAGTGTTGTGCCCTGCCGGGCTGAAGCTTCAGACAGCAGTGAGCAAGTAACGCAGCTACTTTTTGGCGAGACCGTGAAGGTTTATGAAAAGAAGCGTTCATGGTACCGTGTTAAAACAGCGCACGACAACTATGAATGTTGGATGGATGAAAACCAATTTGTGTTCATAGGAGAAGAGGAATTTAAAGCATTGCAAAGTAATCCTGCCTTAGTAGTAAATGAGTTTGCTGATATACTCAAACACGAGCAAAGCGGAGAAATGATGTCTGTTTTACTCGGTTCAAGTCTTCCTTTTTTAAAAGACCAAAAAGTCAAGCTAGGGAATGAAAAATGGATCTATGAAGGGGGCAGTTTAAGTCTTTCTAAAAAAGGACCAAAAACGAAACTAGCCGAACATGCCTTAATGCTCTTAAATGCTCCATATCAATGGGGTGGTCGTTCACCTTTTGGAATAGATTGTTCAGGTTTTGTACAATTGGTGTACAAACTAAATGGTATTTTTTTACCGAGAGATGCTTCACAGCAAGCAGAGAAAGGAAGCAAGCTTTCTTTCATTGAAGAAGCTGAAGAAGGAGACCTTGCCTTTTTTGACAATGAAGAAGGTAAAATCACTCATGTCGGTATGATTCTTGATAATAATCGAATTATCCATGCCTCAGGCATGGTAAGAATTGATCGTCTTGACCATCAAGGTATATTCAACCAAGAAAAAAGAGATTATACCCACCGATTAAGACTAATAAGTAAAATTTGTTAACCCTTTTTATTAATTGTTTCATTAAATATAAAACGCATGAAAATTCTTACATCATTTCTTAGCTTACTTATTGCGACAACACTCAGTCTGTCGTGCAATTCTCAAGACCAATATGGAGAAGGTTTGTTTGCAAAGATCAACACAACAAAAGGAAGCATTGTAGTAAAGCTAGAGTTTGAAAAAACCCCTTTGACAGTAGCAAATTTTGTTGGGTTGGCTGAAGGTGAAATAGAAAACAAAGCCAAGGCTAAGGGAGAACCATACTATGATGGAATTACTTTTCATCGGGTAATTGCAAACTTTATGATTCAGGGTGGTGACCCTACAGGAACTGGAAGAGGTGGACCAGGTTACCAGTTTAAAGATGAATTTGACAAAAGGTTAAAACACGATAGGGCCGGAACCCTTTCTATGGCTAATGCTGGTGCTGGAACTAACGGCTCTCAATTTTTCATCACCCACGGCCCTACTCCTCACCTGGATGGTATGCATACGGTTTTTGGTTATGTAGTTGAAGGACAAGGCACAGTTGATTTAATTGCGAAAGGCGATAAGATCAAAAACATTGAAATTATTAGAAATGGAAAAGCTGCCAAGAAATTTGATGCTGCCAAAACCTTTGCTGAACTAAGGTAAAGTGAAAATAATACTCTTTTAAAGCGCCCATGTGGCGCTTTTTTTTATGCTATTATTTCTTCTAACTCTTTTATTTTAATATCGCAATCTTCAACAGCTTGACTTAAAAGCTTGCTTACCTTTATAAGGTTTTCTTTATAAGCAGCCTTAGCTTCTTGGATTTCTTGACTAAATGAAAAAAGAGCATTGTTCATAAGTTGTAAACTGTGGATTTTTGCTTTATACTTTCGAATAGAAAGCTCCACAAACAGGAGAGACTTTCGACATTTCATTAAGTCTGTCATTTCTCCTTTTAACCCTTGATAATGATTACTTAATTCATCCAAATCATCTAGCAGTTTAGAAATGGCAGAAGAAAACGCTTCCTGCTGCTGCCCAATCTGTTGATTAAATTTCACTATGTTCTCGGTTAGCTTGGCTATATTCTCATCAAAAGCTTCCTGATCCCCCTTAGCACTATCCTCAAACCCATCGTCTAAATTAGCAACCTGTTCCATGTAAGCTTTAGATTGTGATTTAAGTTCATTAATTCTTAAAACTGCTTCTTTTTGAAGCTTGGAAAGTTGCTGAAGACTTAGCTGAGAACTTTTAAGTGCTTCTTTAAAGGATTTTTGAGCCATTTAAATAAGGGTTTAGTAGTCCCTTAAAGGTATGACTAAGTAAAAGATAAAGCAAATAGCTTAGACTACCTTAAACAGCACATAGGCGTAGCCAAAAAACCTGGCAAAGCGGAAAATTCCTAACAGTAAAAAGAGTTTGAAGGGAAACCTCAAAGTTCCTGCAGCCATGCATACTGGAGAAAAAGGTAATGGAAATAAGGCAGCAAAAACAATTAAGATTCCACCTAAGCGTTGAATTTGGTCAAAATGTCTATTAAACCGAGCTTTCATCCAAGTATGGATTTTTGGAATACTTCCGATGTAAAATCCAATCATATATGAAATTATTCCACCACCGTAAGAAAGGGCAGCTAACAAGGCTACCATAGCGTAAGGTGATTTGAACTGCTTTCCCCAAAGAATAAAAAGATCAGGAGGTATAAGACCTAGCAAAGACTCAGAAAGGGTAAAAACCAAAAGAATGGTAATTGGTCTGAAGGTAACGGTCATTAACTCAAAATAGTAATCTAAGTCAGGTAGGTAATCCTTACCGAAGTAGAGCAAAAGTGCTAATCCGCCTAAACCCAAAATCAACCTCAATGAGTTTTTGATCATAAACTCATAGACTCCTCTGCTCCTATAAAACCGAATATAAGTGCGAACCTTTTTTTTGGACTGACGTTTCGCTGTTTTACTATTGGATGTTTGCATTTTGCAAAATTACTGAAACAGCCTGCTTGTTTTTTGATTTTAAAAGGCAGTAATTTGATTTATGTTTAAACAATTCAACCATCGATTTAGTTAGAATATTAAAGTCTTTTTGTTAATGTACGCTGTATTCCCCCTTAGCATAGTCGTATTGCCTAATGAGTCGGTCGCACTCCACTTATTCGAGCCTCGATATCGTCAGTTATTCCAAGATTATAAGGATGGTGATGAGTTTGCAATAGTTTATGAGGATAAAAATGGATTAGCTGAATTTGGAACTTTGGTTTACATCGATAAAATAATCAATGAATTCCCTGATGAGACGGTTGATGTAATTGTTAAAGGTTCTTCTATAATTAAGTTAGAAGAATTTGTAGAGCAATATCCCGATAAATTATACTCAGCAATAGAGGGAGAGGTGATTGAATTTTCGATGGAGGCTAAGACATCGCTCAAAGAAAAGTTTCTCACTTACTTAAAAACATCAGGCAAACGTATTTCTAAAAGTCAACCACTAGACCTGTTCTACATTGCCAACAGGTTAGAATTAGATGCAGAAACCAAAAACAAATTGATTTCGTTGGATAATAATGCCGAAATGAATCACTTCTTAGTAAACCAACTTAATTTTTTGGAAAAGATTAGGGAGCAGGAGTCTTTACTGCAACAGAAATTCCACCTTAATTAGTATAAATTATTTGATAGCATAACTAGCGTGCAGGCGTCCAAGCATTCTATATCCTGCTGCTCCAGTTTTTCGATCAGGTTTTCATTGTATGTACCTGGGTTGAAAATAACCCTATTCGGTTTTTGTTTTAGTATATAATCATAATAAGGTTCTTGATTTTTAGGCGAAAGGTATAGCGTTATAGTGTCAACATCCTCATAGTCTTCTTCTGCTTTCTGAAGCTCAACTCCTGCTACTTTACCCTTTTTTAAACTCACTGCAATAACCTCATGACCTTTTGCGCTCAATCTTTCAATCGCTTTATAAGAATAACGACTAGGATTTGTAGATGCTCCAAGCACCATGGTTTTTTTTGACTTCATTTGGCAAAGATAGCTTGCTTAATTTAGGGCGTGAAAAGAATCAAGGATTTAAAAAAATGACAAAAACATTTTTACTACTCGGATCAGGTGAATTGGGTAAAGAATTTGCCATCAGCGCACAACGTTACGGACAAAGAATAATTGCAGTTGATAGCTATAAAAATGCACCTGCTATGCAAATTGCCGATGCATTTGAAGTAATCAATATGCTTGATGGGGACGCTTTGGAGGGCATTGTTGAAAAGCACCAACCTGATTATATCGTTCCTGAAATCGAAGCGATTAGGACAGAAAAGCTTTACGATTTCGAAAAAGCAGGCATTCAAGTGGTACCCTCAGCCAAAGCAACGAATTACACCATGGATCGCAAAGCAATTAGAGACCTTGCTGCTCAAAAGCTTGGTTTAAGAACAGCAGCATACAGTTATGCTAAAAGTCTTGAAGAAATGAAAGCAGCAGTTGAGCAAGTAGGAATTCCTTGTGTAATTAAACCACTTATGTCTTCTTCAGGGAAAGGACAATCAGTAATTCGAAACAAAGCAGAAATACAGCAGGCTTGGGAATTTGCTCAGGCAGGAAGTCGAGGAGATTTGGCAGAAGTGATTGTAGAAGCTTTTATTGCTTTTGAATCAGAGATCACTTTGCTTACGGTTAGCCAGAAAGACGGACCTACCCTATTCTGTCCGCCCATTGGTCACCGACAAGAAAGGGGAGATTACCAAGAAAGTTGGCAACCTGCCAAGATACCTTTAGATTGGCTAAAAGAAGCCCAAGATATGGCAGCCAAAGTTACCGAAGAACTTGGCGGAGCAGGAATTTGGGGAGTTGAGTTTTTCCTAGCAAAAGAGGGAGTCTACTTCTCAGAGCTCTCCCCTCGCCCGCATGATACCGGAATGGTTACATTGGCAGGGACACAAAACTTCAATGAGTTTGAGCTGCATTTAAGAGCCATCTTAGGACTTCCTATCGCAGAAATACAGCAACTAAGACATGGGGCTAATGCCGTAATCTTAGCAACTGAAAAAAGTGTGTCTGCTCCTCAGTTTTCTGGTCTTGAAGAAATATGTGATGATCCGAATACTGATTTCAGGATTTTTGGTAAACCAAGCTCAAGGCCTTTTAGAAGAATGGGCATCTGTATGGCTTCAGGTAATTTAGAGACCGATGTCAATTTACTTAGAAAGAAAGTCGGCGAAATGAAAGATAAATTAAAGTTACACTAGACCTTTCTTATTATTCTTGATGCTATATGAATGAATCTTTCTTTAGATTATCTTTGGCTTTAGGTATACATTACTTCTTATTTAAAATCCTTGAAATTTAAAAAGCTCGAAAATAATTACTTAGCCAACCTAGAAAATTGCGACGAAGAGCCAATTCATTTGATTGGAAAAGTTCAAGAGAATGAATTATTACTAGCCTTCGATCTAGAAAACTTTCAACTGACTCATTTTTCTGAAGGGCTAAAAAACAAACTGAGCTGTTTTTTTAAGACCTCTAAGCCTAAGCCAAAATTAGAGGACCTCTTTAACTATGATTTATTAAAGGAAGCAGAGGCCTTTGTCAAAGAGAATAGCAGTAATTACTTAAGGGAGCATACCGAATCATGGCAAGAAGATGATTATGTCATAAGGTTCGTTAAGGCAAAAGCTTTTCTAATTTTAGAACTAGAAAAGTTTAACCGTTCTGAAAACATTAAAATAAATAGCGCAATAAGGCCATTAGAAAACTTTTCAGAAGGGATAGAACGCTACAAGAACCTAGCAGACATAGCAACCAATGCCGTTTATTACTTTCGGCAATTGACAAAGTTTGACAGGGTGATGTTTTACAAATTTCACCAGAATGGCGATGGCGAGGTAATTGCTGAAGATAAAAAAGTGGGCTTAGAATCTTTTTTAGGACTGCGATACCCCGCTAGTGATATACCTGAACAGGCTCGAAAGCTATACATTGCAAACCCTATTAGAACTATAACAGACACGAACAGTGAGGGAGATGCCATCTACAGCCTGCAAGGTCAAGAGATGTTAGATTTAAGTCATTCAGCATTTCGGAGTGTAAGTCCAATTCACTTAGAATACTTACGAAACATGGGAGTGAGTGCCTCACAATCTTTATCCATACTAGCAAATGGTAAGCTTTGGGGAATGCTTATTTGCCACCATTACACTACACCGAAAAGGTTGAATTTGAGCCAATTCAGTTTATGTAAGGTTTTTGGCTCAGTTATTTCTTCTTGGATCTTATCTGAAGCAATTCGAATAAAAGAAAATACACTTCGAATCGGAAACCAGATCGATAGTGAGTTAAAAGAAAATAAATCCCTTAGCGGAAGCTTTAAGCTGCTAGAGAATACTTGGCCAAGCCTTTCTAAAGCCTTAAACATTTGCGGCTATGCAGTTAGAAATCAAGACGACTATGAATTTTATGGTGACTGTCCTAAGAAAGAAGTTTTAATACCAATTCTTGAAGACTTACAAATTGATAAAACTAAATCGCTCTTTATAGAATCGAAAGAGGAATTAGGGCTAGTAAAAAGTGAAGAAATAGAAGTTGCGGGATTAGCAGCTTTTACCTTGATCGATAAAATAAATAAGACCGTTTTTTTGTTTAGGAAGGAGCACCAAACTGAACACAAATGGGCAGGTAAAACCTCTAAAGATAGATATGGTAAGGTTAGCTTAAGTCCACGTAAGAGTTTTGATAAATGGGTTGAGAAAGTTAAAGGACAAAGCCTCACTTGGAGTGAAGCAGACAAAGTTTTGGTTGAGAGGCTGAAGGAAAGCTTAATTGATGTTCTTCTACAACAGCTAGAGGAAAATGAAGACGAGGAAAAACTAAAAGGTTTATATGAACAGAAGATCAAAAGTTTAAAAATAGACTCAGAGGAATTCATTAATCAACATCGAATACTTACAGCGGAGTATACGAAATTAAAAAGCATGGTGCTGGGCAGCGAACAACTTGCAGGATTGCAACAAAACGTACTTTCAAAAATGAGTCACGAAATGAGGACTCCACTAAATGGTATTATGGGTCTTTCAGATTTGTTGAACACTGAATTAGAAAAAACAGATCTCGCAAATAAAGTTCATCTACAGGAGTATAGCAGATTGATCAAAGAGAGTGGAGATAGAATGCTCAAAACGTTTAATCGTTTGTTAGAAATAGGCAAAAACTCTAGAACTGAAGTTCAACTTAAACTGGACAACATCACGCTAGATCAATTTTTTGAAAGTGTAATCGATCCATTGAGGCCTTTGGCAAAAAAGTTAAACCAAAAGATCTTTTTTCAATCTCATAACACTGTTAATCAAATTGTAACAGATGAATTATTTCTTTCGCAAATAATTTCAAACTTGGTACAAAATGCCATCAAATACGCAGGAAAGGAAGCAAGCATTGAAGTAGGATATAAATTGGTTTACGAGCAAGAAGAAAGGATACTTATTCTTGAAGTACACGATGATGGAAATGGCATTGAAAAGTCAGAGCAAACCAAAATATTTGAACCATTTTACAGCACGAAAGATCTAACAAAGTCTGCAGATCAATCATCAGGCTTAGGTCTTTACTTGGTAAAATCTTACGTTGAATTTTTGGGAGGTAAAATAGAATTAGAAAGTGACCTAGGAAAGGGTAGCTCTTTTAAGTTATTCATCCCTGTAGAAAAAGTGAATTAAAATGAAAATACTTTACGTTGAAGACAATTACGCCAATCGCTTAGTTTTAGAGCGTGGTTTAGAGGCCCATGTAGCTAAAATTGACACTGAAGAAAATGGCTTCAAAGCTTTTAGCATGGCTGAAAAAGAAGATTACGATGTCTACATCTTAGACCTTAACCTTGGTGATCCTGAAATAGATGGCATTAGCTTACTTAAAAAATTAAAAACCATTAGACCAAATGCCATTTACGCAGCCTTAACAGCTTTTGATGATGCTGAATGGAGAGAAAGATGCGAACGCTCAGGTTTCGACTTATTCTTTGGTAAACCCATTGACGCTAAAGAGTTGTTAGAAGCAATCAAAAATTACAAAAAGGAAAATCCCGCCCTTGGAAAGTAAGGCTAACTCATTACATCAATTCCTTAAAACTGAGACAAAGCGTCTGCATCAAGATGCTGAAAAAAGCTTAAAAGCTGAAGAATTATTCTCGCCTGCATTAAAGCAAGCTGAATTAATTGACCACCTTAAAATTCAAGCAGCTAGTCACCAAAGGCTTCAGGAAGCGCTAAACACTTTCAAAGGGTCAAGCTTTCTTCACTCATTTTGGCCATTAGAAGATTTTGCAGCTTTAGCTTATCATGACCTAAATAATTTTGAAGTTAGCTCTATTCCACTGCCTCCTGAAGTTAATTTTGAAAACCCCTATCAAGCAGTTGGTGCTTTGTACGTTATAAATGGTTCTTCATTGGGTAGAAGACATATTGGTAAAGCTCTAAAAGCCAAAGTAAAGCAGTGGCAAATCAAGCCATTACAATTTTATCCACCCAAGGCAAATCAAGGAATAAATTGGCCACTTTTTTGCGAAAACCTCAATAAGTTGGAGTTGACTAAAGAAGAGCGTGCACAAGTGTTAGTTGGTGCAAAGAAAACCTTTGGGGTGTTTATTAATTGAGCAAAAATTCAAACATAGCCAGCGATTCCCTCCCCTGCGCTTCGGGCATCCCAAAAGGGGTTAGCTTCACCAAAATCCCACTTTGCTAATGAAAAGTCAGTGATTTTTTATTTTCCTACACCTACAAGCAAGCTTGACCTAAGTCAGAATGAAAAGAAATCTAACTATTTGTAACTAGGATTCCCTCCGCTTCGCTACGGGCATCCCAAAAGGGGTTAGCTTCACCAAAATCCCACTTTGCTAATGCAAAGTCAGTGATTTTTCTTTTTCCTACACTTACAAGCAAGCTTGACGTTTGGAAAATAAAAAATCCCACAGTTTTCACTGCGGGATTTTGGTGGCGGAGAAAGAGGGATTCGAACCCCCGGTACCTTGCGGTACGCTGGTTTTCAAGACCAGTGCATTCGACCGCTCTGCCATTTCTCCGCGGCAAAAGTAATAAAGCCTTTTATATTTATTAATTTTTATAAAACGTTTTTTTCACTTTCCGTGTCTTCTATCTGTAATTTAGTGTTTATGAAGAAAATCTTGCTCTTTTTGGGATTGGCAGTTTACTCGTTTTCTAGTTCTGCTCAGCTTAATCTTATCTTAGATTATGCAAGTTTTTACCATGAAGATTCGGGTCCTTATTTAGAGGTTTACCTTAACGTAAATGGAAGATCCTTGCAATACCAAGCTAATGATAGTGGTAAAATTCAAGCTTCTATAGAACTTACTTATTTAATTGAAAAAGAAGACAGCATTATTGCTTATGAAAAGTTCCAATTAAATAGCCCTCAGTACGAAACAACAGAAAATATCCTCGACATGAGGGACTTACATCGACTACCGATTAAAAATGGAAAATTCAAGTTTACGCTCATAGCTAAGGACTTAGTAAGTGGTGAGTTGGTTGAAAGCAGTCAAGAGCTTCGGGAGGTGCTATACAAGCCGTCGGTAGTTAATTTCTCTGGTGTTCAGTTGGCCAATAAAGTAACGGCAAGCTCTATAAATGGGCCTTTCGTAAAAAATGGTTTCGATATAGAACCAAACCTAGCCCATTACTTTGGGGCTAATCAGCAAGCCCTTTACTTTTACACTGAGCTGTATTTTAGTGATCAAATCGGAGGCAATAACGAACCATTTTTGCTTGCTTATTCTATTGTGGATGCTAAAACAAAAAAACTGATGGCTAATCTCAGTGGCTTTAAGCGTCTAAATGGAAAAAACATCCACCCTGTTCTGCAATCTTTTGATCTTAAGAACCTACCATCCGGAAAATATGCCTTACTGCTACAGGCAAAAAATAAAAACAATGAGGTAGTATGCGAACAAAGCGTAGAGTTTTACCAGTCTAACCCTGGTCTTGTGAATTTTTCAGCCATCAATTCATTAAACACTTTTGTGGATAGTATGACCAATAAAGCTCAATTGGCAGAATATATACGCTCGCTTGATCCTATATCTAATGCCAATGAAAAAGCCTTTGCACAAAACCAGCTAAAGCATGCAGACTTAGAGTTTATGCAACAGTATTTCTTAAACTTTTGGAAAAGTCGGAACCCTGAAGAGCCCTACGTATCATGGCTTGCTTACCAAGCTGAACTAGAAAAGGTAGATCAATTGTTTGCTTATGGAAAAACACCGGGCTACAGAACGGAACGTGGCAGGATTTACCTGCAATATGGAGAACCAAATTCCATGCAGAATGTGCCTTATGAACCTAATACCTTTCCTTACTCTGTTTGGCACTACAATAAGATTAATGGTATATCAAATCGGAAATTCATCTTCTTTAGCCCAAGCATGGAAGTTTTAGGCTATGAGGTTTTACACTCAAACGTTCCCGGCGAAATTCAAAACCCAAATTGGGAACTGCAATTGATGAGCAAATCAAATGCGGGGATTCGGCCAACCCAAGAAACCCCTGAAAATACCATGATTAATCGCAGGGCTAGGGATCTTTGGGAAAATCCACGCTAAGTATTCGCTTTGTTTACTTTTGTCTGCTAATTCAAAAGGATGTCACTCTCAGTAGCGGTAGTTATTTTAAATTGGAATGGAAAAGAGCATTTATCTACATTCCTACCCTCAGTGGTAAAATACTCGAAGTCTGCAACCGTATACCTTGCCGACAATTGCTCTACTGATGATTCAATTTCTTTTGTCAAAAAGAACTTCCCTTCTGTTAGTATAATTCAAAATCCTGAAAACGGTGGTTTTGCAAAAGGATATAACCAAGCATTAGAAAGCTTAAAGGAAGACATTTTTGTTTTGCTCAATTCTGATGTTGAAGTTAGTGAAAACTGGATCGAGCCTATCGTTAGCTGTATGGAACATGATCCGAGCATTAGTATCGCCCAACCAAAGATAAAGTCTTACCTAGAGAAAGAGTACTTTGAGTACGCCGGAGCTGCAGGAGGATTTATCGATCAATTAGGCTACCCTTTTTGCCAAGGGAGAATCTTTCAAAAAATTGAAAAAGACGAAGGACAATACGATACAAGTAAAGAAGTATTTTGGGCAACAGGAGCATGTATGTTTATACGTTCCGCTGTTTTTAAAGCATTAGAAGGTTTTGATGAGCGCTATTTTGCACACATGGAAGAGATTGACCTTTGTTGGAGAGCAAAAAACTTAGGTCATCGGGTATTTTATATTGCTGAAAGTGAAGTGTTTCACTTGGGTGGCGGAACCATGCAAAATACCAATCCTCGTAAGACTTTTTTAAACTTCAGAAACAGCTTACTCACTTTACATAAAAATGACCACAGCGGTTACCGAAATCTTAAAGTCTTTTTACGCCTAATATTAGATTTTCCAGCTTTTATAAAGCTTTGGCTTGAAAGTGGTTTTATTCATGCTATCTCAATCCTTAAAGCTCATTTTTCGTTTTACGGCATGGAAAAACACCGATCAGAGGTCAAAGGAGAGAACTTAAGGGGTATGTACCAAAAAAGTATCGTACAAGCCTATTTTCTTGAAGGAAAGAAAAGGTTTTCTCAACTGAAAAATGGCTTCATTTTGGCTAACAAAAACTGAGGAGGTTTACACAGTTTCTTAGTGGCTATATCCATAAAAAGTAAGGTAGTACTTGCCTCGATCAGTATTGTTTCTTCTCGGTATACTTTATAATGAAATAGCATTTTCGATTCAGGCATTTCTCTCACTTCGCAATCAACCCGTATTTCATCGTCATAAGTAGCAGCCTTTCGATAAGTAATATTTAGATCTCGAACTGGCATAGCAATCCCCTCCTCTTCCATTTCTCGATAAGAGATTCCAATCTTTTTCATTAGCACTACTCTGCCAATTTCAAGGTACTGAGCATAATTTCCATAATAGACAAAACCCATTTGGTCTGTTTCCGAATACCTTACTCTTAAATACTCGCTACTTTTAATCATGATCCTGTAATTTGAAAGCGTAGTTATGTAAAATAAAGTTTATAATCAAGGGTGATTTGGTTTTTTATTTCACTTTTTTCTTCAAATATTTGTCAGGTGTTCAACAAGCACGCATGCTCTTTACTTTTTACTGATAATCAACAATTTAAGCAAGACGCCTTCCAAAGGTATGAGATTAAAAAAAATCCAAGATTTGTTGATTTTTGTTTGTATTTAGAGCATTATTTATGTAAGTTAAGCACGAGATTATTAATCGATTTTAAATGTAGAAAATGAGTAAAGACTTTAACCAAGTTTGGGAGAATTGTTTGTCTGTTATTAAAGACAATGTGAGTTTACAAAGTTTTAAAACATGGTTCGAGCCGATTACCCCTCTTAAGTTATCCAACAACATTTTAACCATTCAAGTACCAAGTCAATTTTTCTATGAATGGTTAGAAGAGCATTACATTTCTTTGTTGCGTAAAACCATCAAGAAAGAATTAGGAACAGAAGGTAAATTGGAGTACAGCATTATTATGGAAAATAGTGTACATAACCCAAAGCCATACACTGTTAAGATTCCAACAACCAACCGCCAGGCACTTAAAAATGAACCGGTTTCAGTTCCCATAGATGTAAACGGAGAAAAAGGAATTAAGAACCCTTTTATTATTCCGGGCTTAAAGAAGGTCAACATTGATTCTCAACTGAACCCCAATTATTCTTTTGACAATTTTATAGAAGGAGACTGCAACCGATTGGCTCGCTCTGCTGGTTATGCTGTAGCGAAGAATCCCGGAGGAACGGCTTTTAATCCACTTCTTATATATGGAGGCGTTGGATTGGGTAAAACACACCTGATTCACTCTATTGGTATAGAAATCAAAGACAACCATCCTAATAAAACAGTACTGTACGTTTCTTCTGAGAAGTTTACCCAGCAGTTTATTGACGCAGTTCGAAACAACAACCAAAATGACTTCATCCATTTCTACCAAATGATTGATGTACTCATCATTGATGATGTTCAGTTCTTTAGTGGAAAGGAAAAGACCCAAGATGTCTTTTTCCACATTTTCAATCACCTGCACCAAACAGGAAAACAATTGATCTTAACTTCAGATAAGGCACCTGTTGAATTGCAAGGAATGGAACAGCGACTTCTCTCTCGTTTTAAATGGGGCTTATCGGCTGATTTACAAAACCCTGGTCTAGAAACGCGAATTGCTATTCTAGAAACGAAAATGTACAATGAAGGTCTAGAACTACCTAAAGAGGTGGTTGAATACTTAGCTTACAGCATTACCACTAACATTAGAGAGTTAGAGGGAGCTTTGATCTCACTGTTAGCACAATCCTCATTGAATAAAAAGGCTGTTACCTTAGAACTAGCCAAGCAAATGATTGACAAGTTTGTCAAAAATACTGCCCGAGAAGTCTCTATAGATTACATACAGAAAGTGGTTTGTGATTACTTCGACCTACCAATCGAGTTATTGAAGTCAAAAACCAGAAAAAGAGAAGTAGTGCAAGCACGACAAATAGCTATGTTTTTTGCCAAGAAAATGACCAAATCCAGTTTGGCCAACATTGGCATGCACTGCGGTGGAAAAGATCACGCAACAGTTTTACATGCTTGCAAAACAGTTAATAACCTCATAGATACTGATAAGCGGTTTAGAGGATACATAACAGATCTCGAAAAGAAAATTAGCATTCAATAATACCTAACCCCGCCAATTAGCGGGGTTTTTTATTTCTTTAAATACATGGGAAAAAAAGTTTTAATGGTTTGCTTGGGTAACATTTGCAGATCGCCAATGGCTCAAGGTATTTTGGAACATAAAGTTGAAGAGAGTGGCTTAGATGTAGAAGTGGATTCTGCAGGTACCTCAGATTACCACATTGGTCAAGCACCTGACCACCGAGCTATCGCAAAAAGTAAAGAATACGGCATAGATATCAGCCAATACAAAGGCAGGCAGCTAGTAGCAGAAGATTTTGAGGAATTTGATCGTATTTTAGTGATGGACACCTCTAATTACAACAATGCAGTAGCCTTAGTTGAGGATGAGCAGAAAAAAGCCAAAGTTGAAATGATATTAAACCTCAGTCAACCAGGTAATAACATGTCTGTTCCAGACCCCTACTTTGGAGGTGAAGAAGGGTTTGAGAATGTTTATCAACTGCTTGACCATGCTTGCGACGTTTTGATCAAAGAACTTAAAAGTGAGCGCTAAGCTTTACCTTATTCCCAATCTACTTGGTACTGAAGGATCAGTAGAGAAAAGCCTGCCTGGCTATAATCTCAAGACCATCGAAAATCTAAGGCACTTTGCAGTTGAGCATGTAAAAGATAGTAGACGGTTTCTTGTTAAATGTGGACTCAAACCACTAATTGACCAAAGTGAGTTTGAAGAAATTAATAAACACAGTGAAATTGATTCGTACAGCAGAATTCAAGGCTGGCTAAAAGCGGGCCATTCTGTTGGAGTAATTAGCGACGCTGGTTGTCCCGGTATAGCTGATCCAGGTGCTAGCCTTGCTAAATGGGCGCACAAAAATAACATCCGCGTAGAACCCTTGATTGGTCCTTCATCCATTTTGCTTGCTTTGATTGCATCAGGCATGAACGGCCAGTCTTTTAGTTTTCATGGCTACTTAGATAAAGATAGTTCCAAAAGAAAAGAGCAACTTTTAACCATAGAAAGTAAAGTTGCTAAAAGCGGAGAAAGCCATTTATTCATGGAAACACCTTACCGCAATGAAGCGCTATTTGAGGAACTAGTCCGTATGCTCAACCCTAACAGTTTGCTTTGCATTGCCATGGACCTTAGTTTACCTTCAGAAGATGTTAGAACAAAAACAATTGCTGAGTGGAAAAAGCAAAAGCCTAAACTAAAGAAAAGACCAGCTATTTTTATACTTGGTCGTTAGCTTGGTGAAACAAGCTTAAGCCTGAGATTGGTTTTTCTAAAATAGTTCCAACCCTTACCCCTTTTTCAGCAGCTATAGCACGAATAAATTCATGGTAATAAAAAGCAATAGATCCTACTAAATTCAAAGGAAGCTCAAGTGCTTCATCATAACGTAAAACTTGGTGCTCAAAAAAAGCAATAAACTCTTTTTCAATAAGCTGCGCTATAAAATGGTTTTCTCTGTGATGGTAAATAAAGCGGCTAAATTGCGCCATAAAACGGTTAGGGTGAGGTTTTTTATAGATATGCTCTAGAATATCTTCCGAAGAATATCCATAGCGCTTTTCAAAGGCTGTATTTAGATCTAATGGTAAGTCCTTTTCTATGTATGCTTTGAGCAAACGCTTTCCAAGGTTCACCCCTCCCCCTTCATCACTTAAAATATAGCCGCCTGATGGCCGAGACTCAATAATTTCATTTCCATTATAAACACAACAGTTGCTACCTGTTCCTAAAATGGCGGCTAGGCCTGCATTTTTACCGCATGCTGCTCTAGCTGATCCCAAAAGGTCATGAAATACATGAATATTTGCAGCTGTAAAGACCTTTTTCAGCGCCTGCTTTACAATTTCTTTTGATTCAAGAGAACTGCAGCCAGAACCATAGAAATAAATGACTTCAACCTTAGAATGCTCAATTCCTTCAAACGTATTATCTAATACCGCTATAATATTGGATTCGGTATTGAAATAGGGATTTAACCCTTTGCTCTCAAAAGGTTTGATTTTTCCATTTTGCTGAATTAATCGCCAATCTGTTTTGCTTGAACCGCTGTCTGCTACTAAGATCATTATAAAATTTAAAACGTAAAGGTACAGTAGAGATCACTCTCAGCTAAAAAGACGCTGCACTTTTATCATAAGTAAGGCTTTCTGTATCTTTACTAAACGCTTAACTGGAGTATTTTGAAGCAGCATTTTCTCTTACTTTTTTGCTTTTTTAGCTTATGGATCAGCTCTGTTGCCCATGAAGGGGATTCTTTTGCTAAAAGTCATCAGTATATTTTTACAGAAAATAAGGGTCAGTGGGATGCCAAGGTTAACTATAAAGCAGAAATTGATGGTGCGGAAATTTACTTCCAATCAAACGCTTTTCACTACCAATTCATTTACCGCCCAAATTACCACGCTAATGTTCCAAGTGAGGATGATACCCTCGTGAAAGGACATGTTTTTGAGGCGCAATTCATAGGAGCAAATGAGAATCCAACGTTCGAGGTTCATGAAAAATCACCCTTTTACTATAACTACTTTTTGGGCAACGATAAAAGCAAATGGCAATCCATGGTTCGCTCTTATGAAAAAATTGAATACAAAGGATTGTATCAAGGTATAGACCTTGAAGTATACGCCTATCAGAACTCCTTGAAGTATGATTACCGTATTGCCATAGGCGCAGACCCAAGTCAGATCAAGGTGAAATATGCAGGTGCAGATGATGTTACCATATCAGAAGAACAGTTGGAAGTAACTCACAGCCTTGGCAAACTGCTTGAACAAAAGCCTTATGCCTACCAAGTAATCGATGGAAAAGAGGTTGAAGTTAGATGTGTTTATGAGATGAATGAAAAAGGGGAAATTGGATTTACCTTTCCTAATAGCTATCGAAAAGACCTTGAACTGATCATTGACCCAATTATCTTTTCTACCTACTCTGGTTCAAGAAGCGGGAACTTCGGTGCAACTGCCACCTATGATACCTTAGGATTTGGTTACATGGGTGGGACAGTTCTAACAACAGGATACAATATAACATTAGGTGCTTTTCAAAGTAGTTATCAAGGAGGAAATGTAGACATGGCAATCTCCAAATTCAGTCCTGATGGAAGCCAATTGATCTATGCTACTTATTTGGGAGGTAATAGGTCGGACATTATTAGTAGTATGGTGGTTGATCATAATTTAAATCTAGTGGTATTAGGTTCATCTAGTTCACGAGATTATCCAACTTCTGTTAATGCTTATGACAATAGTAAAGATATTTCGAACCAACAATTAGCTTTTAGCGGTTATGGCTGGACTATTGCAGGTGGGTCTGACTTGGTTATAACCAAACTGAACGCACAAGGAAGTAATATTATTGGATCTACATTTTTTGGCGGAAATTCTGTTGATGGAATTAATTATAGTCCTTCTACATCCAGTAATTTAACTTATAATGATGAACTTGTATATAACTATGGAGACCATATCAGAGGAGAAGTTATCGTAGACCAAAACAATGAGATTTACATTGGTTCTTGTACAAGATCTACAATTATTAATGGAATGTTAAACCAAAATCAAGGTGGTTTAGAAGGCATAGTCGCAAAATTTAGCAGTGACTTAAGTAGCCTAAATTGGGCTCGATATCATGGAGGCTCCGGTTCTGATGCTGTTTTTTCATTAAAGCTATTAAACGGAAATAAAGTATTAATTGGTGGAGGCACGAATAGTACAAGCAATTTTCCTGTGAGAGTGCCCGCTTACCAAACTTTAAGGCAAGGAGGCAGATCGGATGGTTTTCTTGCTACTATTTCGAGTGATGGATCTACTGTGGAACAAGCAACTTTTGTGGGGACAAGAAATTTTGATCAGATCTATTTTGTAGAAACTGATCGCTTTGGAGGAATTTATGCCTTGGGGGTAACCAATGCAAACTTGGTTGGTGGAGCAGGCAGCTTTCCCACCTTAAACTCTCAGATTTCAGACAATTCAGGACAGTTCATTGTAAAACTTGACAGTAATTTAGACAACCTTCAGTTTTCTCACACTTTTGGAGATACCCAAGGTAATGGGGAAATCAACATCTCTCCCACTGCCTTTTTAGTTGATCGTTGCCTAAATCTATATGTTTCAGGCTGGGGAGGTTCATTGCAAGGGAACGCAGAAGGACCTAAAGTTTTGCCAACCAGCATGCGGATAGCAAATAATAGTGGTAATCAAACTACTACAGGAGATGGTGATGCTTTCTACATTTACGCTGTAAACCGCGACTTGGATTCTGTTCTTTTCGCCTCTTTTTTTGGTGATCCTAATGCTGATGACCATGTAGATGGAGGGACGAGCCGGTTTGATAAGGAAGGAGTTATTTATCAGTCTGCCTGTGCATCATGCCTAACAGGAGATACAGCTAGCGGTTGGCCAACTACACCTAATAGTTTTGCGCCTAAAAAACTTATAACTTCCGGGACAAATACTTGTAATAATGCTCTCCTCAAATATGACTTAAACATTTTACCTAAGTCAAATTTTTCGGTAAATAGAACCAGTGGATGCGAACCCTATTTGGCAACAATCACTGATTCAAGCGAAAGGGCTTCTCAAGTAATTTATGAGCTTTTTGGTCAGCGGTTTACCTTTGATGAGGATACCACCATTCTCTTTAACACGCCTGGCACTTACATCGTTAAACAATTTGCTCGAGATACCATTTGCGATGCAGTAGACAGTTCAGAATTGATCATTACTGTTTTTCCAAATCCAATAAGTCTGTTGCCTATTCCTGATACAATTACTTGCACACAAGACTCGATTGACCTTACAGCAGTTACCAATGGCACGGGAACTGAATTTTATTGGTCGACCAATCCCCTATTTTCTGATACTTTAAACCAACTAGGAGATTCTTCAATTAAAATAGAACCTCAAATTGGAGGGATAACCTATTATTTGCAGGTTACTGATTCTGCTCAAAACGACTGTATTCGATTTGATACGGTTAATGTAAGCTATAGCCCCATAGACGTTAACCTGACCTTAAGTGAGGATACGATTTGCGAGCAAAGCAACGTAAGGCTTAATGCAAACCTGCAAAACATAAACAGTTTTATTTGGAATTTAGGCGATGGCAGAACCAACTCTACCGACCAAATTTTGAATACGATTTACAATACACCCGGGGATTATCAAATAAAGTTAAAAGGCACCAATACTCAATGTCAGCTCTCTGATTCTGCTATTATTAACCTTAATGTGCAAGCCAACCAATTACAAATTAGTAGCCTTACTGACAGTATTTATTGCGGTTTAGACACTGTTGATCTGATTGGAAATACCTTTGGCACCGCTGACGAATTCATTTGGAGCAGCAACAAACTTTATTCTGATACTTTAAATGCATCTACAAACGATAGTATTGTTTCTATCTCGAATAATGTTTCTGATACATTTTACCTAAAAGTTACTGATCAATTTTGCGAATTAGAAGAACAAGTTTTTCAAGAATACAACCAATTTGAAATTGACCTAAGCCTCAGTTCAGATAGCGGTTGTGCCCCTTTCAACACCCAAATTCCAACTACACTTTTAGGAACAACTAACTTTGAAATTAATTTCGGAAATGGTTCTTCAACTACTTCAAATCCCAATCCAAGCACTACTTACACCAACCCTGGAATCTACCAAATAAGGCTGATTGGAGAAAATAGCCGTTGTAACCGATCTGACACAATAGTAGACAGTTTAGTAGTACTGCCGGAGGTGACCTTACAAAACATAACGGATACCATAATCTGTTTAGGTGAGTCCATTAATTTAATAGCCAATTCAAATGGATCTGCCAACCGCTTTACTTGGTCTACCACACCTAATTTCAGTATCCCCTTAAACGCTCCTCAAGACAGTAACCTTAATATTTCTCCCACATCATCAACCAACTACTTTGTCTTAGCAGAAAAACAAATCTGTTCAGACCAAACTGATGTACTTGTGCGAGTGGAAGACTTAGAAGTTGACCTTACAGACCTTGAAAGCATTTGCCGAGGCGATACCCTTAATTTGCAGGCCTTAGCTGTTTCGTTTATCAATCCGGTGAGTTTTGATTGGGAACCTGCAGATAGCATTCTTAGCGGACAAAACACAAGTATGGTACAAGTGGCTCCTCGAAATGATCTTGATTTCATACTTACCTCAAACAGCAGTATCGGATGTGAAGATATTGACACTGCTACCGTTGAAGTGCAACAACCGGCATTTGAAGATGCACTAATTTCTGCTACGAATGATTCTATCTTTAAAGGAGAACTCATCCAACTAAGCACCAACCGAAATGGCTCTAACCTGATCTATCAATGGTCACCAGCCGAATTACTTGACAATCCTAATTCACCTACCCCCAACACCAATCCAAATCAAACTACGGTTTATCAAGTCACCATTACAGACTTGAATACAGGATGTGAAGTGGTAGCCTTTAAGCGCGTGAAAGTGTTTGAAATAAATTGCGCAGAACCTGATATTTTCATTCCCTCAGCCTTTACCCCAAATGGTGATGGCAACAATGATTTATTCAGAGTAAGAGGAAATAATTTGGCAGAAATTGAATTGGAGGTCTACAACCGCTGGGGACAAATGGTTTTTAAAACCAATGAGATCAACCAAGGCTGGGACGGAACCTTTCAGGGCAAAAAGGCAGATCCTGGCGTATTTGTTTATCACCTTACTGTGATTTGCCTTGATAGGCAAGAGTTCTACACCCAAGGAAATGTTACCCTAATTAGATGAGAAAGTTTATCCTCTCTTTTCTAATTTTTGCAGCCATGGATGCCTCGCTAAGTGCACAAGACATCCATTTTTCTCAGTTTAATCGCTCTTACTTAAACTTAAATCCCGCCCTTGTAGGAGATTTTAATGGAACCCATAGGTTCAATGCAAACTACCGCAACCAATGGTCTGCTGTTTCAGAACCTTTTGAAACGATCTCTTTTTCTGCCGAAACCAAAGCGCCCTTTCGCAATTTAAAAGATCTACACCTAGGTCTTTTATTTTACAATGATGAAGCAGGTCAAGGTGGACTGCAAACAACCCAAATTAATTTCAGCCTAGCTTATGCCTTTAAATTTAAAGAGGACTCTTCTTTAGTGGCCAATTTTGGTATCCAAACAGGCTTGAACTCACGCTCGATCAATTTTGATGCTTTTAGTTTTGATCGACAGTTTGATGGGAATCAATTTAACCCAAACTTGGGAAATGGTGAAAACTTTGACCGATCAAGCTTTAATCACACGAATCTTCACGCAGGTTTCAATTTATTCTACAAGGTGGCAAATCGTAAAACCTTTAAAGCGGGTTTTGCATTTTTCAACCTTAATCAAGCCAATCAAAGCTTTCAAGGTAGTAACATCCCCTTAGACCAAAGAACAAACTATTACATTGAAGCAGATTACTACATAAGTGAAAAGCTAGACCTCCTACCTGCTTTGCTCTACAGTCAACAAGGCCCATTTGAAGAACTAGTATACGGCAGTAGCATTCGTTATCGCCTGAAACAAGGAGGCTTTAATAAGCAGAATGTTTATTTGGGAATTTGGCAACGAAATGAAGATGCCCTAATTGCTTCTTTAGGATTAGACTACCGCCAATGGAATGTGGGTGTAAGCTATGACATCAATACCTCAGGACTGGAAGTTGCAAGCAATAATCGGGGTGGTCTTGAAGTTGCAGTAACCTACATAATACAAACCTTTAAACCGGTGATCAGAAGATACAAATCATGTCCCGTATACCTATAATATTATTTGCCGGCATCAGCATGCTGCTAGCTTTTACTTGCAAGGCGCAAAGTCCTGAGCAAGTATTAAAAGTGGCTGACGAGTTATTTGAACAAGGGCATTATCGTGGTTCTATAGGATTTTATAAACAAGCCTTTCAACTTGACTCAACCAATGGTGAGATCTTGTACAAGTATGGTCGAAACCTATTTATGATCAAAAAATTTAAAAAGGCAAGCCGCTATTTACTAAAAGCAGAGCTATTGGGTGCCGACCGCACTTACCCCATGCTGCATTTTGAACTTGCTCAAGCTTATCACCAATCAGCCGAATACCGCAAGGCAAAAAGGTTTTACAATAGAGCCATTAGACCCTATAGAAGAGACAGAAAGTCATATTGGTATAAAAGGATAGATCAGGCCAAAGATGCTGCTTCCTGGGCTTATAAAAGAAAGAATGAAATCCCACAGCACACAGTAGAAAATCTAGGAGAAGAAACCAATCAATCAGATGCAGACTTTGCAGGTGTGGTAAAAGGAAATAAACTTTACTTCACAGCACTGATTGCAGATAGCATAATCAAAGGGAACCAGATTGCCGACCGTGAATATTTTAGTCTATTATACACTAAAGTGCTTAACAGCAAAGAATTGCCTAATGCTTTAGCCTACGAAAGCAAAAATAGAGCACATTTTAAGGATAAACACCTAGCAAACCTTAGCATAGCAGAGGATAATCGGGTATTCTTTAGTGTTTGTGACACAAATAAAAGCTGTGAAATATGGCAAGCTAAACTTGTAGGTAAATTATTAATGGATCCGGTAAAGCTTTCAGCAAATATTAATAAAAGTGGGTCTAATAATACTATGCCGCATTGGTTTAGTGGCGAAGCTGGCAATTATCTCTTTTTTGTATCAGACCGAGAAGGTGGTTTTGGTGATTTGGATATTTGGTTAGCCAAAGAAGAAAGTTTCGGCTATGATCTTCCTATTAATGCAGGAGCAGCCGTTAACACTATGGGTAAAGAAGTAAGTCCATATTACAGCGAAAAAGACCAACAGCTCTATTTCAGTTCAGATTGGCATTATGGATACGGTGGATTTGATGTCTTCAAAGCCGAGGGCTTCCCTCCTTCTTCTAATAAAGCAGAAAATCTCGGTCGAGCAATTAATAGCAATTTAGATGATTTATATTTTTATCCTTACGGAGATTCAGCCTTATTAAGCAGTAATCGCTCAGAAGGAGCAGTTGCTAAAAATAATTGTTGTAACGACCTGTATAAACTTCATTATCCCAGAAGTATTAGAACTAAAAATGAACCTTCTTCCAAAGACACTTTGGTAAAAAAGGTAAGTATTTCAACACTGAACCAGTACCTACCTCTTGAGCTGTATTTTCACAATGATGTGCCCAAACCATCAAGTTCTGACACTACCACTGAAGCTAACTACCTAGAGCTGGCTTATAACTATTTAGCGCTTGAGAAAAACTACCTAGATCAATTGAATGACTATGCCAAAGAAGAGCAAAAGGTAGATCAAATTGGTAACTTTTTTGACGATGAACTTTCTGAGAGTATCAAACGACTTGAAGAGATTACCCCTATGCTACTAACGGAACTTGAGAAAGGAAGTCGTATTACTTTAAATGTAAAAGCTTATTCAAGTCAACTTTCAAAAAGTGAATACAACCTCAAACTAAGCTCCAGAAGAATTGAGAGTCTAATAAATTATCTAAAGGAATATCGAAACGGAATTTTCATACCTTATATGAAAGATCAAGCCGCTAACGGTGGTGGCCTCCAAATAAACAAATTGCCTTATGGCGAATTTGCTTTTTTATCTCAAAATGAACAGCAAGATGAAAATGATGGAATTTACAGCTACGAGGCAATTAAACAGAGAAAGATCAACATATTAGCTGTAACGAAATCGAAAGAAAATGTAGACCAAAATACCTTAGAAAAAGAAAACCTGCCACGAATCGAACTCAATTCAACTGCTTATGATTTAAAGAAGATTAAGAAAGGTCAAGTAATGAGTCGAGTTTTCATTCTTAAAAATAAGGGACAGTCAGTTTTAAAACTCTACAATGTCGTAAGCGAAAATCCAGCTCTCAAGATCACAAACCCAAATGAGGTCAAAGCAGGAGATCAAGCTAAAATAATTTGCGAAATAGACACTAAATTACTAAGCTATGGCAAGAATGAACTTTCAGCCACTTTAGTGAGTAATGCGCTTAGGAACTTAATTGAGTTAAATTTAAAAATGGAGGTAACTCCCTAAGAAGGCAGTTTAATTAAATCAGCCTCAACTGGATACTTGTCCAATATTTCTTGAGTAAACTTATTTTGTCCGTAAGGAACAATGATGTGAAAACTTCCTTTTTTCATCTTGGCGATTGTAGATAAAAGCTTCCATTTACTCACCAAAGAAGTAACTTCATCTGTCTTTCTTGCTAGCTCAAAATAAGCTTTACCATGATTTCCTTCAGCAGTAATGTCAGGTGTATAATTGGTATCATCACCTTTTTTATCAAAAGAAATTGGATCTTCATAGCCATCAAGCTTTGATTTTACATCAGTGAAACCTCTGCTCTCAACTAATTCGACGGCTTTTAACATCCAGTCATGTATCTTCTTGCTCTCATCTACTTCTACAATCATAAATAGCTTTATTTAATTTGTTTAATGCTCTTATAACAAGAAACTTAAGCAAATGTTTTTAAAGCTACAAGCGAAGTGACAAAGCTAAATTTTACCTTCCAAGCTGATAAAGCATCTTTCCGTGCGAAAATAGCGCTCTAAAGAAAGAAGACTCAGAGTTGTATGGCATACCAAACTCTCGAGCTGTTTTCCTTACAATTGGAGCTATCTTGCGGTAATGAACATGACTAATATTTGGAAACAAATGGTGTTCTACTTGAAAGTTCAGTCCTCCAATCAACCAAGTAAAAACGCGATTTTGGTTACAAAAGTTGAGGGTAGTTTGTAATTGGTGAGCTGCCCATTGGTTACCCATATTTCCTTCTTTTGGAAGCGGGAAATTAGTGTCTTCCATCACATGCGCTAATTGGAAAATAAGCGCCAAGGTAAAGCCTGCTACGAAGTGAACTGTTAGAAATCCTATAATTAATTGCCACCATGCGACATCAAGGAATATTACGGGTAGTACAACCATGTAAGTGAAATAGACCACACGAGTTATGATGATCAATGTAAGCTCTTTACCATAAGATGTTTTGAGTTGCTTATACAAACCCATTTTTCGATAACGCACTACATCCACAAAATCTTTCTTAAAGGTCCATGAGAGGGTCATTAGGCCATACAATAACCAAGCATATAAAAATTGATATTTATGAAAAGGCTTTTTCTCTGCATGAGGAGAAAACCGAAGAACGCTTCCGGGTGCAATATCCTCATCATAACCTTCAATATTGGTATAAGAATGATGTAGGATATTATGTTGAGCTTTCCAGTTATTTACATTTCCACCTAAGAAATTCAACGAAAAGCCGGCCGTTTTATTAAGCCATTTGATTCTTGAAAAACTTCCGTGATTGGCATCGTGCATAACAGATAAGCCAATGCCGGCCATACCTAGACCCATTAAGGCACACATCAACCACATTAACCAAGCATCTGAAACTACATTAAACATAATCATGGCATAAGGCACTACATAAAGCGCCAGCATGAAAAGTGCTTTAAGCTTGATTCTGATTCCACCTGTTTTTGAAAGTTGATTTTCTTTAAAGTATTGGTCAACCCTCTTTCTTAAGGTTCTTACAAATTCGTTTTGGGTTTGGTTGGTGAATTTTAGGGGACTAATCATTTGCATTTATTCACTGTTTTTTTCAAAGATAAGGTCTAATGGTAGGATAACGAAAACAAATAGGAAGAATATATTCAACAATTAATTCTGAACAAATCCTTAAACTTGTTCGGATGAAGTCGAAACTACTTCCCAAACTATACCTTTTCTTAGGGATTCTTTCCTTTTTAGTCTATTCGAACACATTAAATCATGACTATGTTCTTGACGACTTTTCTGTTATTAAAGACAATTTTGTTGTCAAACAAGGATTGGAGGGGATTCCAACTATTTTCAAAACCCATTACCGCTATGGCTATGGCTACCAAACGGCCACCCTATACCGGCCCCTTAGTTTAAGTCTTTTTGCTTTGCAATGGGAATTGGCTCCCGATCAAGCAAGTCTAGCACACCTCACCAACCTTATAGCATATGCCCTTTTAGTGTGCTTAATCTTCTTTTTTTTAAACAAGCTTTTTGGGAAAGAAAAGCTATGGCTAAGCTTTTTTAGTGCTTTCCTTTTTGCTCTTCATCCCATTCACACCGAGGTGGTAGCAAACATTAAAAGTATAGATGAAATAATGGCCTTTGCTTTTTGTTTGTTGAGCTTGATCTACTTGCTAACTTATGTAGAATCGAAACATAAAAAAGAATTGTTTTTCAGTTTATCATTTTTTGCAATCGCATTCTTTTTTAAAGAAAGCACCATCGCTTTTCTTGCAGTTGTTCCCTTGACTCTCATTTTATTTCGTGACTTCCCTCCCATCAAAGCGATAAAAACAAGCCTTCCCTTTTTGCTTCCAACGGCAATTTACCTGATAAGTAGAAGAATAGTGCTTGGAAGCTTCGGTGGCAATAAAGCTATTGCAGTGATTGATAATGTTTTGGTTGGAGCGCCAAACGCAGCCATTAAGTTGGCAAGCGCACTAAAAATTATGCTCTTGCATCCTTATAAGCTTTTATTCCCCAAAACTTTAATGAATGACTATTCCCTAAACGTAACCCAATTAAGCAGCTGGTCAGATCCACTTGTGTGGTTAAGCCTTTTATTTTACGCTACTTTGATCATAATCTTATTCAAAACGTGGAAACATCACAAGATCATTGCCTTTTGTATTGCGTTTTTCTTGATCAATACAGCTTTGTACACTAACATATTCATCACTATTGGGACTCCTTTCGGTGAAAGACTACTCTTTATTGCATCTTTGGCTTTTTGTATCCTATTAGCTTACGCTATTCTCGGCTTCTTTAAGTTGAATCAGCATGTAACAAGCTTCAAAAAACTTAGTAAACCAATGGTTTTGTTTGCACTTATTGGAGTGGTTTATGCCTTTAAAACCATTGATCGAAACCAAGCTTGGAAAGATAATTTCACACTTTATGCTACAGATGTAAAAAACTGCAGCGAGAGTGCACGCTGCCAATACTATTATGGCTTAGGTCTCATGAAAGAAAAGGCCTTAAAAAGTAAAAATGAAAAGAAGCGTACGGAATTGATTCAAGAAGCAATCAAGGCTTTTGATCGAGCAGTAAGCATCTACCCTACCTATTCTGATGCTTACGGCCAACGTGGTTTAGCCTACTACAGAATGGGGAACTATGAGGCTGCTTTATATGACTACAAACAAGCAGTAAAACATTTATCAGGCAACGCTAACGCGTGGTCAAATATGGGTACACTCTTATTCGAGCAAGGCAGATACCAAGAGGCGAAACAAGCTTTTGAGAAAGCCTTACAAGCTAATCCCAATCATGTAGATGCGCTTGCCAATTATGGCTCTACCCTTGGTACTTTGGGCGAATTCAATACCGCCATAACCTACTTCAAAAGAGCAATAGCTCTTAAACCTGATGAACCTTCTTATTATCAGATGGTGGGGATGACTTATCAAAACTTGAATAAACCAACATTAGCACAGCCTTATCTTAAGAAAGCAAACGCTTTGCGCCAAAACCAGTAGAATGGACTTAAAAAATCAACTTCTACAAGAACATTCAAAGATAAATAGTTTAGCGATCAGAAATTATCTCATTCAAAATCCTCAAGAACTAGATGATTTCATGGCTATCTTTTTCGGTGATGTTTATCGATTGAGTCAAAGAGCTGCTATGGTCGTCAGTGCTTTATTTGATTATCAAAAAGAATTGATGCAGCCCTACATTAAAGATATGATCCTGAAACTTCAGGAAAAGGAACTACATGTTGCTGTTAAGAGAAATATTGTTAGAATACTTCAAGAGGTAGAAGTAGACGATGATCTATTAAGCTTGCTGTTTGATCGTTGTGCTTTTTATGTGCAATCAGCATTAGAGGCAATTGCTGTGAAAGCCTTTTCAATGAAAGTAATGGTCAATGCTTGTATAAGATATCCTGAACTAAAGCAGGAGGCCTTTCTCATTATAGAAGAGGAAAAAAGAAGAAACCAAGCCAAAGGGATTCAAGCCAGATCGAAAGCCATGTTAAAAATTCTTGAACGTATTTAGCCTAATGATTTTCTTTTAACAGCTCGGGAAACTTGGCTTGAAAACGTTTTAAACGGGGAATGGAAACCGACTGTACGTAAGGGTTTTCAGGGTGATTCTGCTCATACTCTTGATGGTATTCTTCTGCCCTCCAAAACTTATCAATTTCCTTTATTTCCGTCACTATCGAAGCATTGTAGACTTCTTCTTCAGTTAATTGCTCGATATATTTTTCGATCAATTCTTTTTCTTTTTGATTGGCATAAAAGGCAATGGAACGGTATTGTGCTCCCCTGTCTGGACCTTGTCGGTTCAAAGTGGTTGGATCGTGAGAACCGAAGAAAACTTTGATCAAGGTTGGAAAATCAATTACGGACGAGTCATAGATGACTTTTACTGCCTCTGCGTGTTTTGTCAAGCCCCTGCTCACTTCTTCGTAGGTAGGATTGGCCTTTTCACCTCCTGCATATCCTGAAATAGCTTCTTTTACACCTTTTACAGACTGAAAAACTGCTTCTACACACCAAAAGCAACCACTTGCAAAATAAGCGACCGATCCGTCTACTTCTTCTTCAGTTTGAATTAAGCTTTCTGCTACTTGGGCTTCTTCTTTTCCCGGTTCTGAATTATTGCCACAACCCACTAGTGGTAGGAAAATCAAAATAGATAATGTAATGCTGATCGATTGTCTCATAAAAGTATGTTTTAGGCTTCTTCTCCACTAAAAAAAGAACTAAGCAAATCTCCAAATTGGTAACTTCTTTCCAATTGTTGCTTGCTTAAATGTGAATATTCAGCGAGGGCGTGTAACAGAAACTCCATCATTAAATATTTACCTTCTTCAGGCAGGTTGCTAAATTTCGTTGTTACTAATTCCGAAAGTCCCTCAACTTGGTCTAATTGTTTATGGTATTGTTTTTTAGATGCTTCATTCATGAGGTCTATCCGATTTGAAGAAAACCAATTAATGATTTTGCTATAATCATCAGCATAACGATCATCTGATTTTTTCTTCAAATCTTTTAGTTCACTAAAATAGGTTGCTGCTAAAGCACGTATAGCACTTCGAATAAGGGCATAGCTGACATTAGTAGCTCCTTCTTGCTCGCCTTCGTAAACCATTTCGATCTTTCCAATAATGGCAGGTATTACAGCCATTACATCTGCAATACGGGCAGTGGTTTCCTTTTCCTTATTCTTTAACATGCGCCTTTCTGCTGCACTAAATAGAGTTTCATAGGCTGAAATAGAAAGTCTTGCTGAAACACCCGACTTTTCGTCTACAAATTCGCTCTCTCTAGCCTCTACTGCTATTTGCTCCAACAGGTCTTTGATGATTTCAGGCACTAAAACCTTAACCTTCACATCATCTCCTACTTTTGCTTCTTGCTCCGTAATACTTTTAGCTATGCTAATAGAGTTAGGATAATGGGTCATGATCTGACTTTGAATACGGTCTTTTAAGGGCGTAATTATAGATCCACGATTGGTGTAATCTTCAGGGTTTGCAGTAAAAACTAATTGTATATCAAGTGGAAAACGTAATTGGAAACCACGGATCTGTATATCTCCCTCTTGTAAGATATTAAATAAGGCAACTTGTATTCTTGCCTGCAAATCGGGTAATTCATTGATCACAAATATGCTACGGTTAGCACGGGGAATCAGACCAAAATGGATAACCCTTTCGTCGCTGTAATCTAATTTAAGGTTGGCTGCCTTAATTGGATCTACATCTCCAATCAGATCTGCAATTGAAACATCAGGGGTGGCTAACTTTTCCACGTAGCGCTCGTTGCGGTGAACCCATTCAATTGGGGTCTTGTCTCCTTCTTTTTCGATCTTTTCTCTAGCATAAAAACTCAACGGACTAAATGGATCGTCATTCACCTCTGATCCTGAAACTATAGGTATGTATTCATCCAACAAGTTTGTCATCAAACGTGCAATCTTTGTTTTAGCCTGCCCTCTTAAACCTAGTAAATTAATACTGTGACCTGCTAATATGGCTCTTTCAAGCTTTGGTATCACAGTATCCTCATATCCAACAATGCCCGGAAAAACCTCTTCTCCATTCTGCATCTTTTGAATCAAGTTTTCTCTTAATTCTTGGTGTATGCTTTTAGATTGATACTTCGATTTTTTCAAATCGCCCAATGTCTTAATTTGATCTTGCTTCATTAAAATCTCTTTTTTTTGTTTTTCTCGTAATCTGTAAATATAAATTCGCCTAGTCCCTTCAAGTCTGAATAAAATGCCTTTCCATTATTCGCTTCAGTAAACTCTTCCACGAACTGCTGCAAATAGGGATCTTTTGCAATCATAAAGGTGGTAATGGGAATATTTAATTTCCTGCATTGGCGGGCTAGGTTAATGGTCCGGTTCAAAATTTTGGGATCTTGACCCCAACTATTTTGGTAATATTCTCCGTTTTCTATGATGCAGGTTGGTTTTCCGTCTGTGATCATAAAAATCTGTCGGTTAGGATTGCGCCTTCTTTTAAGCAGATCCATGGCCAATTCTAAACCTGCAACTGTGTTGGTATGATATGGCCCAACTGATAGATATGGAAGATCTGTGAGCTTTACCTCCCAAGCATCATTGCCAAATACTACTACCTCTAAGCTATCTTTAGGATACTTGCGCCTAATCAATTCGGCTAAAGCCATTGCTACCTTTTTAGCAGGTGTAATGCGGTCTTCACCGTACAAGATCATACTGTGAGAAATGTCAATCATCATTACCGTTGACATTTGGGCACTGTGAAACTGTTCATTAACCTCCAAATCGCTTTCTAGCATTTGAAATTGGTCTATGCCGTGATTGATCTGCGCATTTTTAAATGATTCAGTAAAGGCAATGTGCTCTGCAGAGTCACCAAATTGAAAAGGCCTGCGATCTGCACTATCTTCTTCTCCTTGTCCAAAATAATTGCTTTTGTGATTACCTCGACCGCTTCGCTTTAGTTTACCAAAAATCTGCTCTAAGGCTTTACTGCGGATTAACTGCTCCCCTTTGCTGCTAAGCAGCTTCTCTCCTGCTTCATTTTGCTTTACATAGCGCTTTTCCTCTAGCTCCTTCCGAAAGTCTTCAAGGGTATAATCATCATCTGTAAGCTGATACTCCTGATCTAACTGCTCCAACCATCTAAAAGACTCTTCATAGTCACCCGAAGTATGGGTCATGAGTTCTAGAAAAATTTCGAGTAAGCGCTCAAAAGGACTTTGCTTTTTCTCTTCCTCTAAAAACTCCTGAAATCTAAATCCTATCATATTCCTAAAAGTAAACAAACAGTTTTGGGTCTTGCTGGTTCTGAGCTTAATTATTCTTAATACTTTTAAGCATCCCAAAAGCCCTTTTAATTTGAAGCAATTTGCTTTTCAACTATTACTCATATGCTCTGTTTTAGCTCATTTTTCTAATGAGTCGGTTGCGCAAGACTTACGGGCATATAATCTAAAAAAAATAGGTGAATCTCAGCACTTGGCCAAAGAGTCTAAAATCCTTGAGGATCCCAGTCATCTGCTAGATTTTCATGCCATAATGGAAAGCGATAGTGTTGAGAGCCTATTCACTAGTCCATCCAATGACATTCCTTATTTGGACTTTACTGCCTCAACCTTTTGGCAAAAGATCAGTCTCAAAAATCCTACGGATGAAGAGTTGACTTTCTACCTTGAAACAGCACGTCCACTCACCAATAAAGTAAACCTCTACTTATTCAATGAAGAGGGCGACTTAATCAAGGTATTTCAAGCAGGTGATGATCTACCGTTTAAGGAGCGCCCTTACCAGCACCGAAAGTTTATTTTTCCGTTATCTTTTGAGGCCAACACCTCCACTACATTATTATTAGAAACTGAAAGCGATGGTGAAATACTAAAGTTGCCGCTAAAGTTTTGGAACGTTGAAGCTTTTACACAGTTTAGTGCTACTGAAAACTTTTTCTTGGGACTTTACTACGGTTTATTCATACTTGTGATCGTGCTATTTTCATTTTTTGGACTAGCGCTTAGGCAAGGACTTTACCTTTTCTTTGTCAGTTATGTGTTTGTGCTGGGTTTATTCCAGTTTTCGCTAGATGGATTGGCTTACCAGTATTTGTGGCCATCACATCCATGGATGGGAAACCATGCAATTTTAATTTGGGCAGCCATTTCTATGCTTGCCATGATGTTCTATGTTAAGCACTTCCTTACTTTTCAAAAAAACCATCCAAAGTATATTAAAGTCTACAATGGCTTTATGGTGCTTATTGTGCTGTCTCTTTTGGCTTCATTGACAAACGGTCCTCTCTATCAATATGCTTTTCCTGTTTTAAACGGCCTTTCATTCATATCAATCCTATACATACTTTATGGTTTAGTTTTAAAATACCGTAGCAACGATAAGCCTGAACTTCCTATTCTCTTAGCATTCCTGTGCTTGGTGATTGGCTCTATTCTGTTCATTTTGGCAAACACCAATTTCATCAACAATGAATTTTTAGCAGCCAATGCCTTAAAACTAGGTTCAGCAACGGAAGTCACCTTCCTTTCTCTAGCTATGGCAGGACGGTACCGCAAAACACAACAAGAAAAGATTTCTGCCCAAAACGAAGCATTTAAGCGTTTAGAAGAAGTGAACACTTTGAAAGAAGAGCAAAATGTTAAATTAGAGAAACAGGTAGCAGAACGAACCGAAGAAATTCGTGAACAAGCAAATACACTTGCTCAACAAAATAAAGAAATCATCAACAGCATCAATTATGCTCAGCGCTTGCAAGACGCTATTTTACCTTCTGAAAATGCACTGAATAAAGCATTACCAGATCCTGCCGTGCTTAATTTACCCAAAGATATTGTTAGCGGTGATTTCTATTGGCTTGAAACCACTGAAAAGCATGTTTATTTCGCTGTTGCAGACTGCACCGGCCACGGGGTACCCGGTGCATTAGTCAGTGTTGTAGGCTATAACGCCCTTAACCGTTGCGTGCGTGAATTAAAGTTGACTAATCCTGCTGAAATTCTCGATCACCTGACAATGATGGTGGAAGAAACTTTTTCAAAGGAACAAAATACCGTAAGTGATGGAATGGACATTGCCTTATGTGTTTGGGATAAAAATGAAAGCCTATATTTTGCAGGTGCATTTAACCCCCTCTATCTCATAAAAAATGAGGAATTGATCGAAATAAAAGGAGATAAACAACCAATAGGCAAGTTTATTAAAAGAGAGCCCTTTAAAGCGCATGAAATCAAGCTAAACAAAGGAGACGCTGTTTATTTATTCTCCGATGGTTATGCCGATCAGTTTGGAGGACCAAAAGGTAAAAAGCTCAAATATTCGAGATTCAAAGAATACTTGATTGAGCTTAATCATCTAAACAGCAAATCCCTTGAAAATTCTTTAGAAAAAAGAATTCGAGCTTGGCAAGGCAATGAAGAGCAGATCGATGACATCTGCGTGATGAAAGTCCAATTTTAGGGTCTAATGTGTGGGCGATATGTAGTCATTTCAAAAGTAGAAAGCGCTGAAAAGAAATTTCAGGCTTCAGCAAGTTTTAAGTGGCAACCGAACTATAACCTATCGGCAGGCCAATTAGCGCCTATCATAACCTCAGCTAAGCCTCAAGAAATACAAGCCTACCACTTTGGCTTTACCCCTGCTTGGTCTAAAAAAAGAACTTGGGTAATTAACGCTCGTTCAGAAGGAGACCATAATCCCGACAATGATCCCAAATTTAAAGGCGCTAAGGGTATTTTAAAAAAGCCATTTTTTAGAAATGCGATCCGCTCAAAGCGGTGTTTGGTCATTGCAGATGCCTTTATTGAAGGAACAACGAAAGAAAAGTTACAAAAACCTTACTTGGTTTACATGCGAGACAAAAAACGCCCTTTTGCTTTTGCGGGAGTGTATGACGAATGGGGAAATCCTGAAACGGGCGAAGTTTTACCAACTTTTGCCATTATAACATGTCCCCCAAATAGCTTGATGCAGAAGATTCCACATCATCGAATGCCTGTAATCATACCCCCAGCATACTACAAAAAGTATTTAAGTACAGCTACAGAATTGAGTGAAATAACCGCTTTACTCGAGCCATATCCTGCAAGAGAAATGAATGCCTACCCCATTGATTCAGCAATTAGCAAAACAAGCACAAATGAAGCTGAATCGCTAAAACCAATAGCTGAGCCACTTATTAGAATTTAGGGTTAGTCCATGGGAATAAAAAAAGGCCGGTTAAAACCGACCTTTCATTTGTTACTGATCAATGGAGCCTAAGACTCGTTTCATAAAGCTGTTGGCTGCCTCCTTTTCCGACATTCCATCTTTGGTCATTTTAGCAACCTCAAGTCCGCCGTATAAATTAGATAGAAGCTCGCCGATAACGTCCAGCTCTTCATCTTTTAAGTTATCACTTTCAGATAAGTATTCTAGAAGTTCAATTGCTTCGTTGACGTAGTCTTCATCGTTATCATTGATGAATTTATTAATATGTTTAATCAGAGGCAATCTCATCTATCAATTCTTTAAGTTTATCTGCTTTGTTAGTTTGAACTTGATTAATGAGTTCACCATTCTTAAATGCTGCGAAAGTTGGTAAATTATCAACTTTTGCTAATTTTCTTGATTCGGGAAGCTTTTCAGCATCTACAACGTAAAATGCTACGTTATCATAATCCCTTGAAAATTTTTTAAATTTTGGCTTCATCATTCTACAATTGCCACACCAACCTGCAGAAAATTGTACCATCACTAATTTATGTTCGTCAATTAATTCAGCTAAGGTGTCTTCCTTAAGTTCTTCAAACATTTCTTTCATAGACTTTTAGTTTGAAAATAAATAAATTGTAAATTATTAGGTTGATTTTAATTTTTACTGAGGTAATCGGCTACGCCATCACGGTCTGCTTTCATAGCAGTCTTGCCTTCTTCCCAGTTGGCAGGACATACTTCACCTTTTTCTTGTACATGCGTGTAGGCATCGATTAAACGTAAATATTCATTTACATTTCTTCCCAATGGCATATGATTTACACCTTCATGAAATACAGTACCCTCTTCATCAATTAGGTAAGTTGCACGATAGGTAACATAATCACCTTCAATAATGTCAGCATCCAATTCTTCATTGTATTCTATGTTTTGCACATCTAGAATATCAAGGATGGTAGACAAATTCCTATTGCTATCTGCAATAATGTCGTAAGTAACACCTTCAATTCCACCATCATCTTTTGCTGTGTTTAACCAAGCAAAATGCACTTCGGCAGTATCGCAAGATGCTCCAATTACAATCGTGTTTCTTTTATCAAACTCACCTAATGCAGCCTGAAATGCGTGCAACTCAGTTGGACAAACGAAAGTAAAATCTTTTGGATACCAGAATAAAAGAACTTTCTTCTTATTCTTCACTGCTTCATCGAGCACATTGATTTCTTTTACATCTCCCATTTCATTCATAGCTGGAACGCTAACATTTGGGAATTTTTTTCCTGTTAATGACATAATTCTTTTTTTTTAATTTGATGCAAACTTAAAGCCATTAATACATAGAACCAAACGAATAATTCTATACATTTGATAGAAAAATTCTATTATGAATTTTGCTCAACTTCAATATGTATTAGCCATTAAAGAAAATGGTCATTTTGGCAAGGCTGCGATACATTGCCACGTCACCCAAGCCACTTTAAGTGGAATGATCAAAAGATTAGAAGATGAATTAGGTTACATCTTATTCGATCGAAGCAGTCACCCAATTGTTGCTACAGAAAAAGGTGAGCGCTTTTTAAAAAAAGCAGAGGAAATATTAGCTCTTCAAAACGATCTCTACGCTTTAAAAAAGCCTGAAAAAAGGTTAAGTGGAGAGATCAAGCTTGGTATTATACCAACTATATCAAGCACGCTGCTGCCGTTTATACTACCTGAATTTTTAAAGGATCACCCCAAGCTTAAAATTACTATTGTAGAATCAACAACTACTGAAATTTTAAGAAAACTCGACCATAGAGAATTGGACTTTGGTATTTTATCAACTCCTCTAGCAAACCAACATAAGCTCACTTTTAAAGAGGTTCTTTACTACGAATCTATGCTAGTATATGGGGTAAGTGCAGCAGAGAAGAATTTTCAACCCCATAATATAAAAAATGAAAAGATTTGGTTGCTCGAAGAGGGGCATTGTTTTCGAAATCAAAGTATGTCAATATGTAACCTTAAGAATGAGCAAACTGAAAGTGCTCAACTAAATTTTAAAAGCAATTCATTTGACACTTTAATAAACCTGAGTGATCAATTTGGAGGTTATACCCTTATTCCTGAACTCTATGCCAAACTACTTGAAACTGTCAAATTAAACCGTTGTCGCCACTTTAAAAAACCTGTACCCGTGAGGGAGGTAAGCCTTGTTGCAAGTAGTTCTCTTTTAAAGCAAAATGCAATAGAAATATTAAGTAAGCATATAAAAGCAATCATCCCTCCTTTATTGGACTCAGCAGACTACAAGCTTAAAGATCTAGACATCATTTCGATCTAAACATATTTTTAAATACGTTGGGAAATTCACACAAAGAAGTATGATCAATAATTATTAGATTTGAGTTATTGTCAGGCGTACAAGACCAATAACTAACCAATTAAACCTTTCTATGAATAAAGAATTCCTTGAATTAAAGGAGGAAATAAAACGCCTAAAAGAAGAGAACAATAGCCTTAAAAGTCATCTCAATGATGTGAGAGAATCCTCTGAACTGGTTAAAAGCACTACCTCGAAAATAGAACTTAGCGAAATATTCAATGCCTTAAAAGATGAAGTTCACATTTGGAAAGTTGTAAGAAATGAAAAAGGTGAAATAGTTGATTGGAAATTAGCTGAGGTAAATGAAACGGCTTTAATAGCTTGGGATAAGCGGAGAATTGATGTGATTGGCAAATCACCAAATGAAATTTTTGATTTTGATGCCATTACGCAATTCAAACCCACCATAGATCAAATATTCAAATCAAATAAAAGTAGCAGTTGGACACAATACTTTGAACCTACAGATCAACATTTAATGATGGATAGCATTCCGTTGGGAGACTATTTCATTTCAACAGGAAAGGATATAACTGATCGAGTCAAAATGGAGCAATCCTTATTGGAAAGTGAAGCGCGGTTTCGCATGCTTTTTCACAAATCTATGGCTGCGAATCTTGTTGCTGACGACAATGGAAATTACCTGGACGTTAATCAAGCTGCAATCGATCTTTTTGGTTACTCAAAAAGTCAGTTTTTGAATATGAATGTCAAAGACCTTAAGGTGCAAGAATCTAGACCGTTTGAGGAAAAATATTCAGAGTTTGTTGATAAAGGAATAGAGAGTGGTGAGCTTACAATTATTAATGGCAAAAATGAAACAAAAACCATTTTTTACAAAGCCATTCGCTTTAAAGAAAACTTTAACCTAAGTGTAGCCTTTGATATAACGGATAGAAAGAAAACAGAGCAAGATCTTAAAAATACCCTGACTGAAATTGAATTAGCTCAAAAAATTGCGAAACTAGGATATTGGGAATACAATCCTAAAGAAGAAGAGCTCATATGGTCAAAGGAAATTTTCGAACTCTTTGAGCTTGACCCAAACCAAGGTACCCCATCAGTTAAAAAGCACGAACAATTGCTCGAAAAAGGGTCTTTTTATTTGCTTACTGATTCTTTGGAGAAAGCCGCGAAAAATGGAATAGCATACAACATCGAATTAGCACTTAAGAACCACAAAAAATGGATCAGGTCAATTTGCATTACCAAAAAACTGGTTAATCAAGAAGGTTATCTTTTAAAAGGAGTGTTACAAGACATTACAGAGCAAAAAATGATTGAAAAAGAACTTCAAATTTCCAATGCAACGAAAGATAAATTTTTCTCCATCATTGCTCATGATCTAAAAAACCCCTTATCTAATATTACAAGCATCACAGAACTTATCCATAAAGAGCTAGACACGATTTCTAAAAAAGAAGTACAAGGTATTTTTGAAGATCTTTATGGCTCATCTAAAAACGCACAGTTGCTTTTAGACAATCTATTAGATTGGGCACGCTCAGAACAGGGTGAAATAACCTTTAAACCTAAGAGCGTTATGCTAAATACGATTATACAAGAAGTTTTTGACCTCCTAAATCCCTTAGCAAACGAAAGGCAAGTTTCACTTAAAAGCAATGTAGCAGATAACTTTAAAGTTCACGCAGACCCAAACATGCTAGCAACTATACTACGCAACCTGGTTTCTAATAGCATAAAGTTTTCAAATCAAAATGGTCAAGTGCAATTAACAGCCACGCAAACAGCAAATGTAGACAGCATTGCAGTTGAAGATAATGGGATTGGTATGAATAAGCAAGAGCTAAACGATTTGTTTAAACCATCAAATTATTCCTACGCCTCAGGAAGTGATCGAAAAGGAACTGGTATAGGTCTTCAACTCTGCAAGGACTTTGTAGTTAAACAAGGTGGCACTATTGAAGCTGAAAGTGAGGAAGGTAAGGGTAGTAAATTCACCTTTACGCTTAAAAGCAAACCAACTAAAAATCGCTAACCATAATTTAACCTTTATCAAGGTATTTTTAGTCAAAAGCTTCCTTACTTTTGCCGCTCAAAAAATTAAGCTATGTCAGGAAATAGAACCTTTACCATGATCAAGCCAGATGCAGTTGAGAAAAACTACATTGGTGCCATTTTAGAAAAAATAAACGCTGCAGGATTTAAGATCGTTGCGATGAAATACACCCGTCTTTCAAAAGCAGACGCAGGTGAATTTTATGCAGTGCACAAAGAACGTCCGTTTTACAGTGATTTAGTTGATTACATGTCAGATGGACCTATTGTTGCTGCCATTTTAGAAAAAGACAATGCGGTAGCAGACTTTCGTGAGTTGATTGGTGCTACAAATCCTGAAGAAGCAGCCGAAGGAACAATTCGTAAGCTATATGCAGAATCGATCTCAGCAAATGCCGTTCATGGGTCAGACAGTGACGAAAATGCCCAGATCGAAGGCAACTTCTTCTTCTCTCAGCTAGAAAGACATTAAAAAGACCTAAATACAGAGGCCCAAGTATTCTTTCATTGAATACTTGGGCTTTTTCGTAAAAACCATATTCGAAGGCTTCTGTTAAAGTGTTATGCGCCTGAAAAACATTTTAATCTTAATCACTTGTGTAGCTCTAATTGGACTAACGCTAAGTAACCCTTCTCAAGAAAAATTCCAGAAAAGATTGGTTGACGACTTTGGTCAATTTCACGGTGGAGTAAGTTTAAGCATTGACCAAATTATGTCGCTTGGACATGGAAACCGTAACTCATTCTTCATTTTCAGTACTTACCAGTATGAAATGGGCAATATTGGTGTGAAATACTGGGGAATTGCCGGTCAAACCATTTTTATAAAGAGTTTTAGAAAGGATGAGCAGCAGAAAGAACAGACAGAAAGTTTAGATTCTGTTTAATGTTAAAATTTATCTTGCTTTTAAATTATTGATTAGCATCTCATTAAGACCTAAGGGCATACCAAAACTACTTCCTCTTTAAAAGAAAGTAGAGTTTATAGCTTTCTTTCCATTATTTTTGAGAAAACTATCCACTTATGAGAAAGATGAGATTACCTTTTATCCTGAGCTTTATAATGCTTTTGGGTCTATTTTCATGTACAAGTACAGAACAAAAAGAGGCAACTTTACAATTGAAGGCCACTGCACAGGGTCCATTTTTTGCAGGTCCGAACAGCCTGATGGCTGAGTACAGTATTAACCCTGCAGACCTATTTGATTCAGAAGGTTTAAAGAAATCAGATATTGAAGAAGTAAAATTAAAATCGGTTAGCATCGACTTGGCAAAGTCTGATAGTATAGCACTAGATCAATTTACCAGCGTTTCACTCTCTATTGTGGGCGGTGATGAACCGATGACAGCCCTTGCTATCTTAAATCCTATTGAGGGTTCTAACACTCCCCTAACCCTTACAGTGAGTGAAGAAGCAGATTTGGCACCATTTTTTCAAGCAGATAAAGTAACCTTTATTTTAGATTGGGATTTTATTTCTGATGATTATCGAGAAGAAATGAACAGTCAAATAACTTTAAACTTAAATGCAGCACTAAAATCAAATTAAGATGAAAAATATGATGAGAAGTTTTTTAACAGTTGTTTTAATTAGTTTCACTAGCCTTATCATGGCTCAAGATGGGGAAGCAGACCGCTTAGTTGGAGTATGGGAACCGAGTCATGGAAAAGCCAAGGTAAAGATCGAAAAGATCAACGATAAATATTATGGAAAGATTGTATGGTTAAGAGAACCCATCGACCCTGAAACAGAAAAACCTAAAGTAGATAAGAATAATCCAGATGAAAAAATGCGCTCAACTCCCCTTAGAGGTTACCGTATTTTGAAAGATTTCGAGTATACTGACAAAGATACTTGGACTGAAGGAACTATCTATGATCCAGAAAATGGCAATACCTACAACTGCACCATAAAAATGACGGATGAAAATACCTTAGATATTAGAGGTTACATTGGCATTTCAACCTTTGGGAGAAGCGATGTATGGAAAAGACTGAAAATACCTTCTAGAAAAAAATAACCTACAAATACTTATTTAAGACATACAGGCATGAAAAGATTGCTAAGCATAACCTTTTCACTTTTGATGGTTTCATCATACGTGTTTGGGCAGACAGATACCACTTCCACAGAAGAAGAAGACTATAGCATTTATGATAACCTCGAATTTGCTGATGAAGGCACCAAACGCTTTGCCTCTGTAAAAGTAAGTGGTAAAAGTCCAGACAAATTAATTAGTGTAGGTTATGATTGGCAAGGCGCATACGATAGTGATGCAGCTGCTCTAGGTCTATCACCTGCTGAGAATGCTGATATCACTGCTACGCATGGATTTCGATTTGAAACCAATGTTCCAGTTATTTCGAAAAACAACATCATTATTCAAGCGGGCTTACTTTATTGGAATACAATCTATGAGTTTGAGAATGAAAATCAGTTGGTAAATCCTCTTCATCGAACTTTAGCAGATAATGGATTGAATACCATTGAACTAAGCTCAACAATCTACAAACCGCTTAATGAAACTTCCTTTTTACTCTTCCAACTTCGAGGTGGAATGAGCGGAGATTACTCTATGGAAGAATTGCAGAATACCAAATACAACCGTTATGCCTTGGCAGCCATTTGGGGTAAAAAACCTAACGACAGAAAGCAATGGGGATTAGGGCTTTCGAGAACCTACCGGGCAGGTGAATTGAACTACATTCCAGTTGTGCTTTACAATTGGACTTCTGTTGATCGTAAATGGGGAGTTGAAACAGTTTTCCCTGCAAGGGGTGATGTTCGCTACAACTTCAATCCTAGAAGCATGCTGTTCTTTGGATTTGATTTAGAAGGGAATAGCTACCGAATCGGTAATCAGGGTACCGCTTTAGCAGAGCCTTTAAATGATTTGGAGATTAGAAGAAGTGAATTGAGATTCAGATTCCGATATGAGCGCCAACTAACAGGATTTATATGGATTTCTGCCAAAGTAGGATACCGTTACAACTACTCTTTTAATGTTGATCAGGTTGCTGATGGGGAAGACTTTTTTAGGGGTTTCTTCGGCGATCAAGAGTATGCGATGGAAAATGAGTTGACCAACCCACTTTTCTTCAACTTCAGTATCAATTTAGTTAGCCCATAGCTCGCTACGCATCTCAAATAAAAAGGGCTGTGCTTTTGGCACAGCCCTAAAAACTACTACACTCAACCTTAAAGGGGTTGATTCTTAATTTAGCTTAGACGCTAAAGAATTCCAATTTCCACCATTATAGGCCTCGATACCTGCAGCTTCTAATTTTCTTTTAGCTGAGCCACTTCTAGCACCTGACATGCACACCGTGATGATGGGTTTATTCTTCTTTTTTAATTTGTTGATTTGATTTTCAATCTTGTCTAGTGGGATGTTAATACTCCCCTTGCCATGACCTGATGCGAACTCACCAGGTGACCTTACATCTACCACTATGGCGCCATTGTTTTCTTTAAGGCTTTTAAAATCTGTTGCCGGGCCAAAACCCATTGCTTGTTTAATGATATCTAACATCTTTCTTTTTTCTACAAATTTAAAAGCAATGAAAGGTTTGTTCAGTAACATTGGTTACCAATGCTAATATGCTTTTGGTTGTGAAATAAATAATCGGAGAAATTTACTTAGATAATCAGCTTATCTACTCCTCATTCTTCATCAATTGAGCGAGAGTGAATAGAATATTTATTCGAGATGATGTAGAGGTAAATACAAGCTTATAGCTAAAGCTATTAAACCGCTTTTTTCTTATTTTCTTTTAAGTTAGAATTAAGCGGAATGGTTTTCTCGTTAGATTTTTGAGCTGTTTGAGTGACAGTTGCTCCCATTGCTTCTAGATCTTGCTTATGCTTGTCTACAGGGCTACCAAATAAAACATTCCAAGCATCTTTTAACGAACGAGCCTTAGCCATATCTTTAAAAACCTCAATCCATTCATGGAATACCAGAAATACAGGATTGTAGGAATTCACCGGTTTGGTTATACCGTAAATGGCCTTCTCATCTTCTTCTTGAAAAGTGCCGAACATTCTATCCCAAATAATAAATGTTGAACCGTAGTTTTTATCAAGGTAGCGTTCGTTAACTGAATGGTGCACTCTGTGGTGCGAAGGTGTTGTAAAGATGTATTCAATAGGTGCAGGGAGTTTTCTAATCAGTTCTGTATGTATCCAAAATTGGTAAAGCACTTCTATTTGATGTACTATAAAGAATACGAATGGATGAAAACCCATTAAGATAACCGGTAAAAAGAAAACTAATTTTAAATTTTGCGTCCAAGACAATCTGAAAGAAACTGATAAATTGTAGTGCTCAGAGGAGTGGTGAACCACATGAGTAGACCACCAGAACCTTTGCTCATGTGCAATTCTATGAGCCCAATAGCGACAAAAGTCAAGAATTACCAAACACAAAACATAAGACCACCAAGTATGCGGAATTTTTAAGGGAGAAAGGTTGTAGAAAAATAAAAACACAGAGAACATCCCTAATTTCATCAACCCATTCAAACCAACGTTGACCAAACCAATGGTAAGGGAAGCCAAAAAGTCTTTCCCATTGTAAAGATTTTTATGCTGTTTTCTGCCAACTAAATACTCAATAAGCACAAAAGCAAACATAAAAGGGGCAGCAATCCAAATTACTGTAGTAAAATCAAGTTGCGTTATATCAGCTAATGTGAGTTCTTCTTTACCCATAAAAAAATTTTAAGATTACAAAATTAAGGCATATTAGTTAGATGACTTAATTTATGAGACAAAAAGCCTTACCGATGGTTCAACCCAATTTGATAATATTTGGAACTCACAGCTCAATTTATTAGTTAAGCTTAACAAATAATCAAGTTCTAAACCTGAATTTATGTTCAATTTTGGTCTTATGTTAGAAACGAATTGGCCTGTAGGTAAGCGTTTTGATCTAGGGGTAAAAACCTTTACTGAGAAAGAGATCATCAGCTACGCTAAGCAGTTTGATCCTTTACCTTTCCACTTAAATCGAAAAGCTGCGGAATCAAGTAGGTTCAAAGGTTTGGTCTGTAGTGGTGGTCAAGCTTTTTATCACTTTTATGTGAATGCATGGGTTCCGCTTTTCGGAGAAACCGTTGAAGCCGGTTTAGGGATTAAAGATTGGAAGTTTTTGGCACCCATTTACGAAAATGAAAAAATAGAAGCTGCTTGCGTCATACAGTCAAGTCGTTTAACTAAAGATTCTGCATTTTGCATTAACCGATGGGAATTCACTTTTAATTCTGTTAAGGTAAATGAAAAACAGGTACAGTATTTGCTTTTAGACGTTATGCACCAAAATAGTTACAATTATGAATAAGGTACTTTTTCTTAGTGTCTTTGTGTTCAGTCTTGCCAGTAAAGCCCAAGAGCCAAAAAAAGAAAGCATTGAATGGATGAGTTTTGAGGAGGCCGTTAATGCAAATAAAGTCGAATCAAAAAAGTTCTTGATCGATGTTTACACAGATTGGTGCGGATGGTGTAAAAGAATGGATCGAACCACCTTTCGTGATCCTGAAGTGGTAGCAGTTGTGAACAAATATTACCATGCAGTAAAGCTAAATGCGGAAAGAAAAGACACTGTAATATTAGATGATCGAACCTTTGTAAATGAAAAACCAAAAGGTAAAAGACATCCTCATCAATTAGCCATTTCATTGATGCAGGGTAAAATGACCTATCCTACAGTGGTTTACTTGGATGAAAATGGTAATATGTTACAACCTATCCCCGGTTTTCAGTCAACAGAAAGTATTTTACCAATTCTAAACTACTTTGGGTCTGATGCCTATAAAACAACAGACTGGGAAGCGTACCAAGAAAAATTTTAGCGAAAAGAACAAGTAAAGTATTCCGTTCCTTACTTTAAGTTTTCCTTATTTTTTTGTTGATTTTCAAATAAATAAGGATATAATCCCTTTCTTTGTTGTTCACTAAACAACTCACTATGAATATTTACGTTGGAAACATCCCTTACAAAGCCACAGAAGATGATCTTGGCAATTTGTTCGCTGAATTTGGCGATGTAACATCCGTTAAAATTATTACAGACAAATTTACCGGCCGTTCAAAAGGTTTCGGATTTGTTGAAATGGCTGATGATACAGCAGGAAACACGGCTATTGAAGCTTTAGATGGTTTAGAACACCTAGGCAGAAACTTAAGAGTAAGCGCTGCAAATTCTAACAGCGACGATTAATCCCTCAAAAGTTTTACATTAAAACTTCTTGCGCTTCCCCTTGGCAGCAAGGATAGTATTTTTGAGTAATGAAACGATGGTCATTGGCCCTACTCCACCTGGAACTGGGGTGATGAAAGCAGCTTTTTCTGCAACATCGGAGTAATTAACATCTCCGTGCAACTTATAACCTGATTTTTTGCTTTTGTCTGGTTTCCTAGTAATTCCTACATCAAAAATTACTACGCCTTCCTGAACCATATCTGCAGTTATGAATTCAGGCTTCCCAAGAGCAACAATCAATATGTCTGCAGTTCGTGTGATCTCAGCCAAATTTACTGTCCTGCTATGGGTTAAGGTTACAGTGCAGTTACCAGGATAAGTATTTCTAGACATGAGGTTAGCCATCGGACTTCCAACAATGGAGCTTCTGCCAACCACCACACAATGCTTTCCGGTAGTTTCTATGTTGTAACGCTCAATTAATTGTAAAATTCCATAAGGGGTGGCAGGCAGAAAGGTCGGGAGGTTCAGCAACATTTTACCAATATTCCAAGGGTGGAAACCGTCTACATCTTTAGAAGGTAAAATAGCCTCTGTAACCTTTTTGTCATCTATATGCTTTGGGAGGGGCAGTTGAACAATGAAACCATCTATCTGCTCATCTTGATTTAACTCCTCAACCTTTTCTAATAACTCCTCTTCAGAAACAGTATCATTCAATCGAATCAAACTGCTTTTCATGCCCACTTTCTCACAGGCTTTGACTTTGGCATTAACATAGGTCAAGCTAGCTCCATTGCTACCAACCAAAACTGCCGCCAAGTGCGGTATTTTTTTACCTTTCTGCTTTAAATTCGATATCTCTACTGCAATCTCTTGCTTGATTTCTTCGGCAGTCTTTTTCCCGTCTAGTATTTGCATCCTTTATTTTCCTAATCCGCCAGGCATTTTTGGCATATTTTGCATCATTTTAGCCATGTTCTTCTTATTCCCCATCATCTTCATCATTTTACTAGTCTGTTCAAACTGCTTCAGCAATTTATTTAACTCTTGCACTGATGTTCCGCTTCCTTTTGCAATACGCTTGCGTCTTGATCCATTTAAAACTTTAGGGTTCTCACGCTCCTCAGGGGTCATAGAGTGAATCATCGCTTCAATTCCTTTAAAGGCGTCATCGTCAATATCAACATCTTTCATAGCCTTTCCCACCCCGGGAATCATACCCATTAAATCTTTGACATTTCCCATTTTCTTAATCTGGTTGATCTGGTCAAGGAAATCATTAAAATCAAATTGATCTTTCGCAATACGCTTCTGAAGCCTTCTTGCCTTTTCTTCATCATACTGTTCCTGAGCTCTTTCAACCAACGAAACAACATCACCCATTCCCAAAATACGATCAGCCATTCGCTTTGGATAGAAAACATCAAGTGCCTCCATCTTTTCGCCTGTACCAATAAACTTGATTGGCTTATCTACCACTGTTCGAATTGAAAGCGCAGCTCCCCCTCTAGTGTCTCCATCTAATTTGGTTAGAACAACTCCATCATAGTCAATCTGCTGATTAAAGGCCTTGGCCGTGTTAACCGCATCTTGACCTGTCATTGAATCAACTACAAAAAGTGTCTCTGATGGATTAATTCCTGCCTTAACGGCGCTGATCTCTTCCATCATTTTCTCATCAACCGCTAAACGACCTGCAGTATCGACAATCACGACATCATGGCCTTTACTTTTTGCTTCTTGAATAGCCGTTTTAGCAATGGATACAGGATCCTTATTCTCCTTATCAGAGTATACTTCTACTCCAATTTGATCCCCAACAACGTGCAATTGGTCTATTGCAGCCGGACGGTAGACATCTCCTGCAACCAATAATGGATTTTTATTTTGTTTCTTTTTAAGAAGATTAGCTAACTTACCTGAGAAAGTAGTTTTACCAGATCCTTGAAGACCAGCTATGAGGATAACAGCAGGATTTCCACTCAAGTTGATTTCTTCCTGCTCACCACCCATCAGCTTGCTCAATTCATCGTGGGTAATTTTTGTAAATAATTGACCCGGAGAAACAGAAGTTAATACATCTTGTCCTATGGCTTTATCCTTAACCCGATCGGCAAACTGCTTAGCTATTTTATAGTTGACATCAGCATCAAGCAAGGCACGGCGTATCTCTTTAGAAGTTTCAGCTACATTTACCTCGGAAATTTGTCCCTGACCTTTTAAAACCTTGAGGGCTCTATCCAGCTTATCTGATAAATTTTCTAACATCATTATTTTCTGTGATTTTAAAGTGCAAATTTAGAGATTCTAATTATGCTTAAATAAAAAAGGAGAAGCAAAAGCTTCCCCTTAATTGTGTAGAAATTATTTATAACTATTGAATGATTATCTGTTTTATTATGGGTTGAGTAGATGTATTAATTCTAATTAAATAACTTCCTTCAGCTAAATCACTTACGTCAAGTGTTTTTTGTACTACTTGATTTAAGCGAAAGGATTTTACTACCCTTGAATTTAGATCAAGCATCTCAATTCCCTCTACTTCAAGATCAGTATTCTCAAAATCAATATTTATCATATTGTTAGCGGGATTTGGATATACTGAAATAGACTTTTCAAGATTATCTATCTCGTCTAAGCTGGTAATTACGGGCAGTGGTGTAAGTGCTCCTCCTGCTGCAGAAGCTACATATAAACCGAATGAAGAACCGTTGCTATTTTGCGTAGGATCAACAAAACCTGATGCCACTACAGTAATTGCATCTCCGCTTAAGGTGAGCGTATTTAAAGGAGCAGCATAAGTATCTATTAGATTTGCTTGAGTAGAATCAAATAAATTAATAACGTAATCAGCTGTTGCTAAATTTAAATATCCTGAAAAACTTGAATAATCTAAGTTATCAATTAAAGTACCGGCAGGAATAGAAGTTTCTACAACATCAACTCCAGGCGCATCTGTTGATCCATGATAAACCAAAACATCTGTATTCATCATATTAGTAGCGGCTTCTCTTGCCCCTGTCAAAATATCCAATTCAAAAGGTTGGTTGGGACTGTAACCACTCGTGCTCACTAGCCCATTTGCAATAGCAATGTAGGTGCTATCTTCGATTAAATTTAAATTGAATTGTGCAACTGCATTACTTGTATCAATACTTGAACCAGGTGACACAGACACAACCGCATCTACCCCTGCTTGCACGTCAACAAATGGACTCGCAGTTCTAAAGTTAAAATCATCAAGCAACAAGCTATCATTCAACCATACATCTACCGTTGATGCTGCTGCATCTGCTGAATTATGGATTACCTGCATTCTTGCAGTTGGTATGGTAGCTTGAGGTAAAGCAACCAGGGAACCACCTGCCGCTGTTGCAGCAAACAATCCAAAAGCCGGACCATTGGAATTAGCCGCAGTATCTAAAAAACCTGATGCTAAAACTGTAATCGCTTCACCACCCAATGACAAACTAGACAAAGGAGCAGCATAAGAAGAAACAATTTTGCTATTTGCAGAATCTCTTACTTGAATAGTATAATCTGCAGTTATTAGTGGGAGGTATCCTTGAAAGTCGCTGTAGGCTATGTTATCTATTATTGTTCCAGCAGGAACAGAGGATTCAAATACATCAACAATCGGTGCATCTGTTGAACCATGATAAACTAATATATCGGTAGTAGATTGATTGGCTGTTTCTCTAGCACCTTCCAAAATATCAAGGTCAAATGCACGAACAGGATTGTAACCCGATGCACTTATAATACCGCTTGCAACTGCTAAATAAGTGCTGTCTTCCTCTAATTTTAAATTAAACTGTGCTAAAGCTGAATTTGTATCAACGCTAGCTGAATCAGCTATACTGATAATTGCATCAACATTTGCTTGAACTGTCGTGTAAGGACTTGCATTCCTAAACTCAAAATTATCAATAAACATTTCATCATTTAACCATACATCAACAAATCTAGCTGCAGTATCGGCGGAATTGTGAATAACTTGCAATCTTGAAGAAGCAATTGGCACAGGACTTAATGCAATCATAGGTCCACCTGCAGGAGTAGCCGCATATAATCCAAAGGCGGCTCCATTAGAGTTTGCTGCAGGATCAAGAAATCCCGAGGCTACTACAGTAACGGCTAATCCTCCTGCATTTAGAGCTAATAAGGGTGCATCATAAGCAGCTAAAACTTTACTGTTGGAAGAATCTCTTACTTGTATGCGGTAGGCTGAAGTTGGTAAATTAATGTAGCCGTCAAAATTGCTATAGCTTATGTTATTCACTACAGTTTGATCAAGTACCGAATCTTCATAAATGTCTACAATTGGTGCTCCAGGTGCACCATGATTAACCAAAACGTCTGTTATGGCTGCACCTGATGAAGTTTGTCTAGCGTTAGCAAATACATCTAATCCAAAGGACGGAGAAGAACTATATGCTGAAGATGAAACGATTCCATTAGCAACAACCACATAAAAATTATTAGCAGTAAGTGAGAGAGATTGTCGAAATAGTGCATTAGTTGTATCTACACTGCTAGAAGGTTGAATTGTTACGTCGATTGAACCAGATGGGGCATTGATGAACGCAGTCGTTTCTCTAAAATTTAGATCATCTGCAACACGTGCATTGTTGACCCATACGTCAACTGAATTAACAGCAGTATCAGGAGAGTTATGAATTATCTGTACTTGAGCACTTTGAGCCTTTGTAATTGTTAAAGAACTTAGAAGTAATATAATTGAGAGAGTAAATAGTTTAATTGTACGCATTGTATAAAAGTATATTGGTTTATAACAATACAATGAAACTCACCACTTCGTTCAAATATAAAACAAACTGATTTTAAATTCCTTAGCTATGCTTGAGTAGCAGCAGCATTAAAAAATGTTAAGCGTAAAAACTCTCACATTTGGTTAGGTACATTTATCCCCAATAATGACATAGATCGTTGGATGACATTACCCACATTCTCAGCAATGCTTAACCTAAAGTTTTTCAATGCTTGATTATCCTCTTTTAAGATTGGTGGGGTATTCTGATAAAATGAGTTAAAGTCCTTAACTAACTCAAAAACGTAATTTGCCACTAATGCAGGACTTTTCTGACTTGCTGCCTCATCAATCAGTTCTGGAAATCCGTGTAATCTTTTAAGTAAAGTCAAGTCCCAATCCGTTAACACCAAGTCGTTATTGAAAGCTGAATTATCTGGCTTCCCGGCCTTTCTTAATATTGACTGGATACGCGCATAGGCATATTGAATAAATGGGCCTGTATGACCATTAAAATCAACTGACTCTTGAGGATCAAAAAGCATCCTTTTTTTAGGATCTACCTTTAAAATGAAATACTTTAAGGCTCCCAATCCAATAGTTTCAAAAAGTTGTTCCTGCTCTTCAGCATTAATACCGTCAATTTTTCCTAACTCTTCTGCAATTTCTTTAGCGGTGTATTTCATTTCTTCCATCAACTCATCAGCATCAACTACAGTACCCTCTCTTGACTTCATTTTACCGCTTGGTAGGTCTACCATACCGTAGGAGATGTGCTGGATCCCTTTAGCCCATGCATACCCCATTTTCTCCAGTATGATCGCTAAAACTTTAAAATGATAATCTTGCTCATTCCCGACTACATAAAAATACTCTTGACAATTAAACTCCTCTTCACGAATTATGGCAGTACCAATGTCTTGTGTCATGTAAACAGAAGTTCCATCAGCTCTCAAAAGCAATTTATCGTCTAGCTTTTCATTGCTCAAATTAGCCCATAAAGAACCATCCTCTTTTCGATATAAGAAATCAGATGATTCATGCTGCAGGGACTTTTCCTTTCCAATTAAAAAAGTATCAGACTCATAGTATAGCTTGTCGAAGCTAGTCCCAATGGTTTGGTAAGTCTTGTCAAATCCATTATACACCCATTGATTCATCTGCCTCCACAGTGCAGTCACTTTCGCATCACCCTGCTCCCATTTTCTAAGCATTTCTTGTGCCTCTAACAAAATAGAAGCTTCTTTCTTAGCCTCCTCTTCTGTTTTCCCATCTGCTATGAGATCAGCTTGTTCTTTTTTATAAGCTTGATCAAAAGCAACATAATACTTCCCTACCAAATGATCTCCTTTTAGACCGCTTGACTGCGGAGTTTCTCCATTTCCAAACTTTTGCCAAGCAAGCATCGATTTACAAATATGAATCCCTCTATCGTTTATAATTTGGACCTTGTAAACCTCATGTCCATTAGCCTTTAATAGTTCAGCTAAAGCATGACCCAAGAAAATATTCCGAAGGTGACCAAGGTGAAGTGGTTTATTAGTGTTTGGAGAGGCATACTCTATCATTACCTTGGACTTGCTATTGGCTTCTGCAAAACCGAAGCGAGGTTTGGCTATTTCGGTTTTAAAGAAATTAAGCCAATAAGCCTGAGAAATTGTTAAGTTCAAAAAGCCCTTCACAACATTAAAGTCTGCTACTAACTCTTCTGATTCCTTTAAGGCGTTTCCAATTAGCTGAGCAGTTTGTTCAGGTGACTTTTTACTCCATTTCAACAACGGAAATACCACGAGCGTAAGGTCTCCATCAAATTCTTTTCTGGTGCTTTGAAACTGAAGCTGAGATAATTCTATTGAATGGTCAAACAATTGCTGAAATACCGCTTGTATTGCTTGTCCTAAATGGCCTTCTAACTTATTCATTTTCGTTCATTTGTTCAATTAACACTGCTGTTTCATTCAAGATCTTGAAAGCAGTTTCAGCCATCATATTTCCTTTATTATCTAGCGTAGGGTTAACTTCCACAAGCTCAAAACAGACAACCTTTCGCGACTTTATAATTTCCGCAATCAGGCTTTGAGCCTCCTCTGGTAAAAACCCATTGGGCACAGGCGTACCTGTTCCTCTTGAAACCTTATCTGAATCCATACTATCCACATCAAAAGACAGGTAGATTATGTCACAGTTATCTAATTTTTCTAAAGCTTCTTTGGCTGCCTTTTCAATGCCCTTTTCTCGGCTCTCCTTAACCGTGAAGTTTTTGATTCCTTCTCTTTCCATGAGCTCTTCTTCAGGCTTCTCGGTATCACGAACCCCAAAAAAAACCAAGTCCTCTGCTTTGATCTTGGGGCTAATACCGCCCAAGTTCTTCAAGGCATTCCAATTACTTAAAGCTTCCTCCTCAGGTTCTTTTACCTTGCATACCTCATTATCTTCAGCGAGCGCAGTAGCAAGAGGCATTCCATGTACATTACCTGTAGGTGAAGTAAAAGGTGAATGAAGGTCTCCGTGGGCATCGACCCATATTACACCTAGACGTTTTTCAGGATAAGCCATTTTTATCCCGGCTATTGTACCACCTGCAGAAGCGTGGTCAGCTGCAATTACCAAAGGATAATCGCCCTCTATTAAGACTTCTTTGACCTGATCAGCAAGTCGTTGATAGACTTTTTTAATCCCCTTAATGCGTATAGCTGAAGGAGTTTCTACTGCTTGAAAAAGCAAGTCGTTTTCATCCTTAATAGAAACAGAATCATAACGACTGAAAAAATCACTTTTTTGATTTAAAGAAGCAACCTTTAGTGCCTCTATCCCAAGGCTTGCACCCCTTGTTCCTGCCCCAATCTCGGATTTATTTTCTATAAGCTTTAAGTTTTTCATGGGTTTGAAATTTGCTTGCAAAACTAATTAATCTAAAAAGGTATTGAGTACTATTCAAAGCCCCTTGCGCTACTAGCATGCTTTTGTCGAGCCAAATTGATTTTCTGTCAGATTAAAGCTCTAATTAATCGAAATACAAGGATAACTTTTTATATTTGTATGTTCAGCAATTTAATTGCTTACACACAGGTCATTTGCATGAAATTAACCAACTTAATGCGTAGTAAAATTACCGTGCTCATCTTACTGTTTGCTTTCTTAAGCAGTTGTGAAGGGGATTTTATTACTTCCAAAATGCAAGAAGGTGTGATTCACTACAGAATTGAATACCCTTCAATACCTGCTGATAACTACATGCTTGATCTTATGCCCAAAGAAATGACCACCTCCTTTAGCGATGGTGAGTTTCGCAGCGATATTAGTGCAGGGATGGGTTTGTTTCGCACATCCATTATATTCAACCATGAACAAGAAGGACTTGTGCATTCATTAAAATTACTCAATAAAAAATATGCAAGCAGCTTAACGGCAAACGAAATTGCAATAGTTAATCCTCATTTTAAAGAGATAAATGTCAAAGAAACGGGCAAGTCTAAAACAATTGCAGGCCTGAAATGCAGTGAGGTTCTTGTTGAAATGAAAGGTGACAGCTTGTGGCAATTTAAACTCTACTACACCAGCGAAATAAACATTGATGAGCCAAATCGTTTTACTCCATTCAAAGCCATAGATGGTGTTTTGATGGAATACGAGATGATCAACTATGACACACATATGCGCTTTGTAGCTGAACGAATCGAAAGCAAAGAGATTAACCACGAAAGCTTGAAACTTGAGAAGGATTACGAAATGGTTTCAGCTAGCAGACTCAATGATGAGATTAAGGCAATTTTTGCCAAGGTTAAATGATTTTGGAATACTCTTTGCTTACTTTTCCACTTTAAACTATAAAACTGAAGAAATGAAAAAGATTACATTACTATTAAGCTTAATATTTAGCATTGGACTCTTTGCCCAAGATGATTTTAGCGGAATTATTAGCTATGAAATCAGCTATGAAGACATGAATGACCAAATGAAGCAAATGGAATCGATGTTGCCTAAATCCATGACAGTTGAAATAAAGGATGGCATGTCTAAAACAATCCAACCGAATGCGATGGGCGGTGAAACAATTGTAATTAGTAACAACGAATCAGGAGAGTCGCTTACTTTGATGAATATGATGGGCAACAAAATTGCTCTGAAGTCTGATAAAGAGGATATGGAAAAAGCCCAAGAAGAAAGTGACATTGAAATAGAGTACCTTGATGAGACCATGGAAATTGCAGGCTATGAGTGTAAAAAAGCTCTGATCACGGCTGACGATGGCAGCGAGGTAGTAGTGTATTATACAAACGAATTACCAAGCGCTAATGTGAGTAGCAACATGAAGCAGATTGATGGATTTCCAATGCAAATGGAAATTTCTCAAGAAATGTTTACCATGATCACCAAGGTTACCGAGGTAAATGAAACCAAGGTCAAAAAGATCAAAATGGAAGTTCCGTCTGATTATGACCTTAAAACAAAAGAAGAACTTCAAAAAATGATGGGCGGCGGTAATTAAGCAATCCGTTGTTAAAAACTTTGCAAAGCCGTTTTCTCAAGCCGAGGAAACGGCTTTACTTTTGTACATTAGACTATTATAAGTAAAGCTGAATGGCCCAAAATCGTTTCAAATCAAACTCATCTGAAGAGCCTACTGATACTGGTAGTAAGAAGCGAAAAAAGAAAACTAAAACGAAAACGAACTCCTCTAATAAATTCAAGGAGCTGCTAAATCAAGCAAAAGGTTTGTTTAAAAATGAGAAAGCAAAGCAGATAACAGGCTTATTATTCATTTTGCTTTCAGCCTATCTCCTAATCGCTTTTACTTCATTTTTATTTACTTGGAAAATTGATCAAAGTAAAGTTGAATTACCCTTTTGGGAGTTTATGCTTAACGCTGATATTGCAGTAGAAAACTGGTTAGGAAAATTAGGAGCTAGCTTATCACACCTGTTCATTTACCAATGGTTTGGAATTGCGTCTTTTCTTTTTGTTGGTTTATTTTTCTTAATCGGCTTTAGAATTCTATTCAAGATTTCTTTAGTACCCATTATCAGTTCGCTCAGAATCAGTTTCTTTATTCTTTTTTGGTCTGCCCTCTTTTTTGGATTCTTTTTTAAAGACGACCTCTATTTTTTAGGTGGAGCTATTGGCTATGAATTAAATAATTTCCTTAGCAGCTTGCTCGGAAAAGCAGGTAGTGGAATTTTGATCTTTTTCATTTTGGCAGGCTTCCTAATCGTTAGCCTTAACCTAGGGCAACACATCAAACAACTTTTTACTAGTAAAAGCGAGCAAGCTGATGAACCTACAGAGACTAGCGAAGAGTCAGAGAGGCCTGCAGAAACATCTGAACAGAAAGAAGATGAGGAAGAAAAGAATGAGCCAATTGACGAAGAACAAGAATCTGAAGACTTAGAGACTAGTCAAAAAGAGGAAAACGCAAACGCAACTGATAATCTCGAAGTCGAGCCAATTGATGAAAACAATAATGACGCTGAACCAAAAGCTAAGGAAAACGAAGATGGTTCAATAGAGCTTGAAGCAGAAAGCAGTAATAAAGAAGAGGTTACTAAGTCGGACGATGATGATGTATCATTGGAGATTGAAGAACCTACCGAAAAAGAAGAAAAGTTAACGGAAGACGAAGTCAATAAGAAAGTAAAAGACTTTGGGGAATATGACCCAAAACTTGAACTTTCTAATTATCAAATGCCCGGCATTGAATTACTTAGAGACCATGGTGATGGAGAGATCAAGGTAGATAAGGAGGAATTAGAAGCCAATAAGAACCGGATCGTTAATACGCTAGAAAACTACAACATAAAGATTCAAACCATAAAAGCTACCATTGGCCCAACGGTTACGCTTTATGAAATTGTACCAGCTCCTGGTGTTCGTATTTCAAAGATCAAAAACCTAGAAGATGATATTGCATTAAGTTTGGCCGCATTAGGTATTCGAATCATTGCCCCTATTCCAGGCAAAGGGACTATTGGTATAGAAGTACCCAACCAAAACCCTGATATCATTTCTATGAAAACGGTAATTGCAACTGATAAGTTTCAGAATGCAAAGCATGATTTACCGGTTGCATTGGGTAAAACCATTTCGAATGAGACATTTGTCTTTGACCTAGCTAAAATGCCTCACCTATTAATGGCAGGAGCCACAGGTCAGGGAAAGTCTGTTGGTTTGAATGCAGTGTTAACTTCTCTACTTTACAAAAAGCACCCTGCTCAGTTAAAGTTTGTGCTAGTAGATCCTAAAAAAGTTGAACTTACTTTATTTAATAAGATAGAACGTCATTTTCTAGCTAAACTACCAGATACTGAGGAGGCCATTATTACTGATAATCAAAAGGTAATCAACACCTTGAATTCATTGTGTATCGAAATGGACGATCGCTATGAATTGCTGAAATCGGCGTATGTTAGGAACATAAAAGAGTACAACGCAAAATTCATTGCACGAAAATTGAATCCAGAAAATGGGCACAAGTACCTCCCTTACATCGTACTGGTGATAGATGAATTTGCTGACCTGATCATGACTGCCGGAAAAGAGGTGGAACAACCTATTGCTCGATTAGCGCAATTGGCAAGAGCTATCGGGATTCACTTAATCATTGCAACACAACGCCCTTCCACCAATATTATTACAGGATCTATAAAAGCAAACTTCCCTGCTCGAATAGCCTTTAGGGTTACTTCAGGCATTGATTCTAGAACTATCCTAGATTCAGGCGGAGCAGAACAACTAATTGGCCGTGGAGATATGTTACTTTCAACAGGCAGCGATTTAATCCGCTTGCAATGTGCCTTTGTAGATACGCCAGAAGTTGAAGAACTTACTGAATTCATTGGTAATCAAAGAGGCTATCCCGACGCTCACCTCCTACCAGAATACCTTGATGAAGACAGCAAAGCTGCAGGAGAGGTAGATCTTTCAGAAAGAGATGCTCTTTTTGAAGATGCAGCTAGAGTGATTGTCCAACACCAACAAGGATCTGCTTCACTCTTGCAAAGGAGACTTAAATTAGGTTACAACAGAGCCGGAAGAATAATTGATCAATTGGAAGCTGCCGGAATTATTGGTCCATTTGAAGGAAGTAAGGCTAGACAAGTATTAATAGCCGACGAAAATAGTTTGGAACAGTTATTGAAAGAGATCAATCAAAATAATTAATGAAATGAGAAAAAATATTCTACTTTACTTATCACTGGCACTTTTTAGTCTAACTAGTAGCGCCCAAGAAGCAAAACAAATATTAGATGAGCTTAGCGATAAGGCTGCCAATTACAAAAGCATGGAAGCTGACTTTAGCTACAGAATGCTAAACGATGCCGACGGTATAGATGAGATGCAAAAAGGAAGTATACTGACATCAGGGGAAAAATATAACCTTGAGATTGCAGGTCAAAAAATTATTTCTGACGGTAAAACTGTATGGACAGTGATTGAAGACGCAGAGGAAGTGCAAATTAGCAATGTTCCTGAAGAGGACGAAGCAGCAGAAGAATACATTAGCCCCACTAAAATTTTAACTTTATGGGAGAAAGGGTTTAAATACAAGTATGTAGGCTCTGAAAACCTTAATGGAGCAGCTCATCACCTTATCGATCTCTTTCCTGAAGATCCTTCTGATAAAAGCTTCCATACCATTAAGCTATTTATCAATAAAGCTAAGATGGAAGTAACTAAGATCAACATTAAAGGGAAAGACGGTACAGACTACATCTACTCCATCGATGAGTTTAACGTAAACGGTAATATAGCTGAGGGGCAATTTACCTTCAATAAGCCAAATTACGACGTGATTGACCTTAGGTAAGAGCTATAAAGTGGCAAAATAGTTGCTGAGCTGATAAATTTGTAATTGCTTCTCAGTTAACTTTTCTAGTACCTGACTACCAACCTTAACCTGTTGGCCAGCCTCGAATATAACTGGATTCGCATGCCCTTTTTGGTCGTAATAAAAGCCTTTCAGCTTTCCATCTTTACCCTCAGAAAAGTTAAACTTTACTTCCCCTCTATCCCAGAAAGAATTATCAGCGGCTAATACAATTCCAATATAATCATGCGTCTTTTCGGAGTTTTTAACCAAGGCAATAAAATACCTGCGGTCCTTTGTAGCATATATCCCTTCTAGTTTTTGAGCATTACCCATTTTTAAATATTGGTTAAAAGCAGGGAGATTGAAGTTTACCTTTTGCTTTTCAATTGGTTTTACATTTTTTGCATTCTGACTATTTTCAGCTAAAACCGGTAAAGAAAATAATCCGACTAGGCTTAAAGAAATCATTAACTTTTTCATTTGTGTAGTTTTTATTGGTTTATACGGGTCAAATTTAGCGTCTATATGGTATTATGCAATACATAGTAGTATAAGTGGCATTAACACGCTTCTAGTAAGCTGATTTTATTGGACTTGAGCCCTATTCTTTAAAATTTAATTTTGGATGAACGGTAAAATAGATCTTTGCTTTTATCGCTCTGTTTGTAGGTGTGACGTTTTCGGCTTCAATTAGTTACAATTGATGTCGAAAATACATCCCTCCTACGAATTGAATTTAAAAGCCCAACTGATCAAAGGATGTAGTAGCGCTTAATAGGTGCTTTTTTATAAATTCCAATTTTTTCTATTTCTTTACGGAATGAAGTCCACTACCCATCCGAAAATCCCGAAGTGGTTGATACGCCTGCAAGAAAATTCTTGGGAGATGGAAATACTCCTTTCAGGAGGAGTAGCCTTGGCAAATGGCTAATGATTTCTACCTAACGGACCTCCATTACATGAATCAATGGACTGATCAGAATCAATCAATGTACTTTGGTATAAACTCCAAGGTAATTAAAGGAGACTTAATGGAAGTTTATCTTCGTTATGATAAAGACTTTAACCTGATCATTGATCGAACTTCTGATTCTCTAAAAGAGCGAAACTTTGGAGAAGTAATTCAACTTTTAATAAATGATGAAGAAATTGAAACTCAATGGTTACCTGCAAAAAAGATAAATGGAGATATAGGGTTAGCTAGTATGATCAATGTCGAGCACCTAAAAGAAGGCAGGCATAATCTTACCATAGCTACTAAATCAAAATATCAGGAAATACACAAAAAATACTTGAATCGACCATTTGAGATTAATATCCCTTTTTGGATAGATAAGAGCAGGCTCTTTAAAGTTCAAACTAAGCATGATAGTCTAAACTAGAGTTCTCTAGTAGCTTCGCTTTAGTTTATAGTCTTCAAACTTTAATAAGTACACACTTCTATTTTCATAACCACTTTCTATCCCGGTTTTGAAAAACTCAAACTTATGTGCCAAAAATTCTGCTTGGTAGCCCAAAAACATCACCTCAAAATTTAAACCAAATTGATGCATTAATGTCAAATAATACATCCCTACATCGTAACCCAAATAGGTGTATTTTTCAGGTAAAACTTCAAACTCCTCCAAGAATTGTTTCTCAAAAAGTTGGGTAGCTTCTGCTTCGTAGTTAAGATAACTAGGAGTTACCACTTCTACCCTTAATTTCTGAAGGTATTCTACATCGATATTACCAAACCCTAACCAGGCATCCATGCCAATCAAACGAAATTGGTAATCATCCTCTAGGTTTAGCATAGTCATTAATTGAGTTACAAATGCTTGGTCCTCTGAAGGCACCACCATCACATTCATTTTTGTACTATCCCACTTGGCCTTGAATTCAGCAAAACGTTTCACATCCCATCTAAATTCTTGAGGTATAGGCAGGACTGAACTATCTTGGTTGGCTTCAAGCTGTTTTAGATATGCCTGCTTAAGCATACTGATGCGGTTGCGGTCTTTAAAGTGATCTGGGTATACAATAAAAATCTTTTCCTCACTTAAAGAATCAGCCATATATTGTCCCATAAACCTGACCATTACAGGTTCAGAGGTTACGACTTTGCTTACGTAATTATTACCTAATAATATTTTATTGCTTTGCTTTACGGGAGAAACAATGTTGATCTCATGACGCTTGGCAAAGTCTGCTACCAGCATAAACTCATCTAAATACAAGGGTCCCACGATCAAATCGGCATTGATTAAAGCAGAGTCTTTCAGGATCTGATTAACTTTAGCAGTATCGTTGGCTGTATCAAAAACGGCCAAATGTACCTTTAAGCCTGCTTTCTCTAGTAAGTCGACTGCCATTTCAAAACCTTTAAGAAACTCAATCCCATATTTTGCTTTGCTAAACAACTCTTTCGTTAACTCTTCGGAACGCTGATAAGAAGTATCTTGTGCTTCTTCAAGCAAATCCAAGTAAAAAGGTAAAAGCAAAGCTATCTGGTATTCAGTCTTCAGGGCAGTGCTGTCAAACTCGGGCGCTTTTTCAGTTGTGTCTTTATAGGTTTTCAATATTGGCAGATTAATCAGCTGCCCTACCTTTAAGCCTCCTGCTAAGCCATTGTTTACTGAAAGTATACTGTCCATGCTGACTTCATAAGCCTTTGACAAAGAATACAAAGTCTCCTTAGCTGCTACACGGTGTGTTTGATATGGACTAGCCTCAGCGGGTGATATATAAGCTGTATCTTTAACAGTGCTTTTGATCTTTGCTACAGGAATCTTGAGTCTCATTCCCTTTTTGAGTTTTTCCGCTTCAGGATTTGCAGCTAAGATGTCACGAATCTCAACATGATATTCCTTTGCGATAGAGTACAAAGTATTTTTCCTTTGTACTTCATGAATCAGAAAATTTCCATCTACATCGAGTGTTTCTTCTAAGTTTTTACGTTTGACTTCCTTTAAAGGAATGAGCAAACGATCCCCAATAGTAAGCGATTGACTTAAGCGCGGATTTTCCTCTTTTAACACCTCTACTTCAACAGCATACATTCTTGAAATAGCATACAGGGTGTTACCTTGCTCTACCACATGAATGTAATACTTATTGCCATTAATTTCATGCACCTTTAAATCTGGTGCTACTTCAGCCTCTTGGGCAAAGCTTAAAGTGCTCAAACAAATTAAGAAAACGAAAATGGAGTAAAACTTCCTCATACTATTCCCATTCAATGGTAGCAGGCGGTTTGCTGCTAATGTCATAAACCACGCGGTTTACCCCTTTAACTCGGTTAATAATCTGGTTGGAAACCTTAGCTAAAAACTCATAAGGCAAATGACACCAATCTGCAGTCATACCATCAGTAGAGCTAACTGCTCTTAATGCTACTGCATTTTCATAAGTTCGCTCATCACCCATTACCCCTACAGAATTAACAGGCAATAAAATTGCACCTGCTTGCCAAACGGAATCGTATAAACCTTCTGATTTCAAACCATTTATAAATATATGATCGACCTCTTGCAAAATGCGTACCCTTTCTGGATCTACTGCTCCCAATATTCGAATTGCAAGCCCCGGGCCTGGAAAGGGATGTCTACCTAGTAAGTTTTCAGGTAAACCTAAAGATCTTCCTACCCTTCTAACTTCATCTTTAAAAAGCAATTTCAAAGGCTCTACCACTTTGAGCTTCATATAATCAGGCAGGCCGCCAACATTATGATGTGATTTTATGGTAGCAGAAGGCCCGCCTGTAGCCGAAACAGATTCGATCACGTCAGGGTAAATTGTTCCTTGGGCCAACCATTTAACATCTTTAACCTCGTGGGCTTCATCATCAAATACCTCAATAAATACCCTACCTATTGCCTTACGCTTTTTTTCTGGGTCAGTCTCTCCTGCAAGAGCAGCATAAAATCTACTTTTTGCATCTACGCCTTTAATGTTTAGTCCTAAATCCTTGTATTGATCCAAAACTTGGTCAAACTCATTCTTCCGAAGAAGACCATTGTCTACAAAAATGCAGTAAAGGTTCTCCCCGATAGCTTGATTTAAGAGCATGGCTGCAACCGAAGAATCAACCCCGCCGCTCAATCCTAAAACTACTTTATCGCTACCCAATCTTTGCTTTAAATCAGCAACTGTAGAATCTGCAAAGTGTGCAGGAGTCCAATCTGCTTTACACTTGCATACGCCAATCACAAAATTTTCTAGCAATTGTAATCCGTCGGTACTATGGTAGACTTCAGGATGAAATTGAATCCCATAAGAGGCTTCACCCTTAATGTGATAAGCTGCAACTTTTACATCTTCAGTGCTGGCAATAATTTCGTAACCCTGAGGTAAGTTGTAAATGGTATCTCCGTGCGACATCCAAACTTGAGACTGCAAAGGAATCCCTTCCATCAAAGCAAACTCTTGATCTACCTCAGAAAGATTCGCTCTTCCGTATTCTCGAGTTTCTGAAGGCTTTACCTCACCACCAAAGGCATGTGCCATAAGCTGAGCTCCATAACATACACCTAGTAAAGGGAGCTTTTGCTTAACCAGTTCAAAATCAAACTGAGGTGCGTTTTCTTCTAAGACAGAATGCGGACTTCCTGAAAGGATCACACCTTTCACCTCAGGACCAATTTCTGGTAGGTTATTGTAAGGGTGAATTTCAGAATATACATTAAGCTCGCGCACCCTTCTGCCAATTAATTGGGTGTATTGCGAGCCAAAATCAATGATGAGGATCTTTTCTTGCATGGGGCAAAGATAAATCCTTTGCTAAGCTTGAGAAGAAGGTTTTTTAAAAATAATGAACAAAGATTTTTGAATTTAGTGTAGCATTAAAAAAGCCCCGCAAATTGCAGGGCTTTTCTGAGCTGAAAAAATGAATACTAGTGAACTACTAGCTTCTTCATGGTCTGATTGATACTTACTAGGTATAAACCAGTAGGCAGGTCGAGGTTCAGACTAAGCTGATCCTTTTTTATGGTTGACTCTAGCATCAGTTTTCCTGTAAGGTTAAAAATTCGAAGTTGCTCCCCTACTGCAGCTTTTTCTAATTTGATATTTAAACGACCCTGTGTTGGGTTAGGAAATAATTCAAACTGTATGGGCTTTGTTTTAGCCTCACTAAGGCCAACGCTAGAAGTAGTTGAAGTTATCGTTCTGTTCTCAATTACAAAATCTACAAGATCATTGTAGATCCAGGTTCCATACTGATTGATTTCAATTGCTGTAGCTTCACCATAAGGTAAAACATCGTGTTGAACGGTCCAGCTAAGTCCATTATCGGTTGAAATTAGCAGACCAGAGCGCCAAAAACTTATGGCTGAAGCAATGATTACGTCACCTGACTTTGCAATGTAATTGAAACGAGCATTATCAAAGTTGCTTCCTGTAATTACTCTAGTCCATGTTGTGCCTCCATCAGAAGTACGCACGACCCCTAAATTTAGATTCGCATTACTGCCTGCAACACCCCAAGCGTTTAATGAATCTTCAAATTGAAAAACCTCTGCAGAATTCTGATTCATCAATTGCCAAGTAGAACCTCCATCAGTTGTTCGGTACAAATCACGCCGATTGTCTAGAGCAAACCAAATGTTAGCATCAACCGCTTGAAGTCTCTCAATATTGTTGGCAGGATATGCCACAGTTGAGATGGTATTGAGCGTATCAGTTGAAAGGATAAAATTTCCTGCCTGCTCATCGTTTCCAACAAATGTGGCTGCATCAATGAAAGCGCCCTGGTCGATACGTGATACGCTGGTGGTTGTTTCAGTCCAACTTACTCCGCCATCTCTACTTCTTAATAACTTGTTATTTGTAAATGAAACCAATAAGCCTTGTCCATTATTAGCAATAAAAAAAGGTGTTTGACTAAATGAACTGCGTTGGGCGGTCCAAGTCTTCCCACTATCTGAAGAGTGCGCAAAGGTATTTCCTGCTTGCCTGCAAGACATGACGTAATTATTATCACTCAATATTTCTATATCTGTAGTGTAGGGCAGATTTGGAACTTCGTTGGGAACAACGGTAGTCAAACCATAGTCAGGGGATTTTAGAATTCTACCTAGTTCACCAACAGCAATAACATTATTCCCAATTAGGTGTAAGTCATGTAAATCTTTATTCTCTCCCGGTATAAATGAAACAGGACCTCTTGTCCAGCTTCTTCCTCCATCTGAAGTTCTGTAAATTGTTCCCGATCCTGAGCCCGCAAGCAGACCCGAAATGCTTCCTAGTGCTATACCATTGGTAGTATCTCTGAAATGAATTGCACTAAATTCAACCGTGCTGCTCATGTTGTTTAATTCTTGCCAAGTCTGACCTCTATCATCTGAGCGGACAACCGATTGACCACGGCCGCAAGCATACAAAGTGTCTTCGCTTAAAGCAAAAAAGTTCCAGAAATGCTGACCCAAGCTAATGCCTTGTGTTAGCTGATGAACACTGTTCCAGTTATTTCCTGCGTTTGTTGAGCGGTATACATACCCGGAATCACCTGCAACTAGCAACTCTTGACCAGAGATTAGGTGCATGGCTCTTATAGTCCGACTGATTAAAGGAAAATTCAAAGTCTGCCAATTAGCGCCACCATCGTAAGAGCGGTAAATTGCGCCCTCTTCTCCTGCTACGTAGAGGGTATCCTTCCCTCTATTCTTTAAAACGTAAGTGTGACGAATGTTAGATGAAGAAATAAGGTTTGAAGTCCAGTTAGCGCCTCTATCAAAACTACTTAGCAAACGATGTTCAAAAGTGCCATTATTACCCGGAGTACCTCTATCAATATTTGAAAGTAATACCATTAAAGTATCAGGTGAAATGGCTACCAGATCATTTACATGTCCATCTGTGATAGGCAGACTGATTGGTTGAAGGTTTTGAGCAGCATCATCTGTAAAATACAATGTCCTGCCTTCTCCGCCTATGTAGCCAACGGAGTCAGACACAAAATCAAGGCACTTAAGATTATGATACGCTTGCTGAGGACGAATACTTCGCCACTGAGCCATTAAGCTAATTGAAAAAAATAGACAGATAAAAAAGGGTAGTAAATGTTTCATGCTTTAATGTTTTACGATTCAGGTGTAAAAGTAAAAGCAGATAACCGTGTAATGTATAGGGTAATCTTCGTAATTGATCTAGGGTAATTGAATGATTTTGGGCGCTACTATAAAAATAAAGCCCCGCAAATTGCAGGGCTTTGAAAAAGGATATGTTGTATATCTTATTTAATAATTAAGGGCTTATTAATTGGGGCATAACCCTCTATTTCTATCTGAAGGTGATACACTCCTGGAGCTAAATCAGAGACGTTGAACTCTTTGGTCTTTTCAGAGATAGAAAGCGTTCTAATTAGTCTTCCCTCAGCATCCTTCAACTTCAACTTATTTATGTCATGTTGACCAGTATAACGCAAGTTGAACAAGCCATTACTTGGGTTCGGATATAATTGAATTGACTCTAAAACTGATTGTTCATCTAGTCCCGTAATGAGAATATTCAAAGTATCACTGTTTACAGCAGAGCACCCCTGACTATTCACCACAGCCAAAGAAACTATATATTGGCCAGCATTTGTGTAGATCATAGAAGGTGTAGCTGCACTTGAGAACTGCCCATTACCGAAATTCCAAAAATAGGAAGTAGCTCCCACAGCTGAACTGCTAAAGTTGATGGGCTGACCAACTACTCTTTGCCCTGTTGCGTTGAAAGCAGCTGTCATACTCGTAATATTTACCGTTCGAATAACGGTATCACTGCTGGTTGTATTGGAAGCTATAAAAGTAACCGTATAAGTTCCGGCTGTCTGATAAGTATGTGTTGGGTTTCTCATAGCAGAGGTATTCCCATCTCCAAAATCCCAAGAGAATAAAGTCGGGCCGTTTGAGCTGTTATCAGAGAAACTTACCGTTCTCGTACAGTTATTTGCTTTAGTAAAAGTAAAATCTGCACAAGGAGTATTCAATACTGTAAGACTACAAGGAATTGTAATGGTAGGATTCAATGGATCATTAGTAAAGATGGTAATATCTGAAGTATGTAAACCAGCACTCAAATTACTTGCGTCGAAAGTAACACGCACAGCGTGACTATTTGAAGCGCTCAAAGAATCCTCTGTACGGTCAATTCTAATCCATGGAGCTAATCTGCCTGAGGAACCTGCCCAACGCAAGGCATTTCCGGCAACTTGTGTAATGTTTAAATTAGTGTTATAATAGTCAAAACCGATTAGAGCAACTTTTCCTAAACCTTGGTTTCGCGTAACAATTACAGGATTTCCCGACAAACTCAATACTAGTGAGGTATCAGGGTTCAAAATATTGTAATACATTGTGGCTGATTCAGCAGTAAAGGGAAGAGTGGTTGAATCTAAAAGTGGATGAGAGGGTTGATCCATTGAAAGTATCCCTGAGTTTTGGTTATTCAAGAAGCTACCGCTAAATAGACCTGAATTAAAGATTACTCTTGCATTGTTTCCACCCGAACCAAAGAATAGAACGGTACCACCATTATTAACAAATCTCCTTAATGTAGGATTGATGGTTGAATAAGATGGTGCGCTGCTTTCTAATTCAGGAATTAAAACTACATCCTTTCCTACCAATTGCTGCTTAAACAGGTTAGAGTCTAAGCTACCAAAAGAATTCACCGTATTAAAAGTGGTAAGGTTATAATTTGTAAAAGAGCTGTTGATGGCCGTTATGGTATTGGGATACTCCCTACTCATGTCGGCTCCTAAAGTAATAGCAAGAACCTCTAGAGTGCCTCCACTATTTCCTGAAGAACCAAAACTATACCTTAATAAACCGCCTCCAATATTGCTCACGTTTAGGATCTGATCAACCGTATCGCAAAAGTTTACAGTAGCTGTTAAACTTGAGGGTGTTACAGATGCTATTGGTGCAGGTGTACTGATTGCATTTAAACAAATGGTAGAATCGGCATCATTGTTAAAAACTCGAATAAACGAATTATGATTACCAATTGTGGTTGGTGTGTATGTTACACGTAAATACACACTATCACCTGGTGCTAGCCTTAAGTTAGATTGATTGGTAGAAAAGTTACCTGATAAAGCAACCACCGCTGAAATGTTTAAAGTATCACAACCTGTATTCCAAGCTAGCAAAGAATCAGTAGTAGTGGTATTGATAAACTGGCTTCCAAAATTGATGCAGTTAGAAGCAAAGTTGATTTGAGGTGAAGCTGAAACATAAATGTCAAAATTGATAGAATCCAAAGGCAATAAAGGATCGTTTGAACTAACAAATGCACTTGCATCATACCATCCGGTTGGTTGGTTTTGAATAATTATCTTAGCATTTACAGTAATCGAATCACCTGCAGGAACAGAGACATTAGGAGGTGTAAAAGAAATATCAAAATCTCCGCCTTTACTAACTTCATCTAAAAAGGCAGTCATTATGGATTGATTTACCGTATTGGATAGTGGAACATTTGAGTATCCGTTTGAATATAGCAAATAATAAATCCGATTGGCGGAAGCTAAGTTATTGATCCGATGATCTTCAATGCTTGTGGTTGTAAGGTGAGTTCTTGTGGCGCCCACACTTTGTTCTACAATCATCAAATGATTAATGGAAGGGTCTCCTGCAGCATGAACTGATTTCGTAAAGCCCACATAAGAAACTCCGTTGTGTGTCATATTAATCACATTAGCCGCTACTTGACCACTACCGTCTGCACCTAAGTTTCCTGTAATTCTGAATTGAGAAACATTATCTAAGTCAGCTACCATAACAAATAAACCGGGAGTTTTGCAGGTAAAATAATCCTCTCCGCTTAAACCGAAGGCTGTACTATTTAAAACAGCATTATTAGTGTAGGGGATAGAGGTTTGAAGGTTGGTATTTAAAAAATTACCGCCGTCATACATATCTCCTCCCCCATCTGAAATATTGTTCCCTGTAAATCCATTACTGAAAAGGTACAAATTGGGAATTTGAGAAGTAATATTTGCGTGGTTACTAAGCAAGTTGCTCAACATTGAGTCCAAACTAGCATTTGACACATTTCCAAAGTTGGCCGTTAAAGTTGAGCCACCAGGGTTTTTGACTTTTATGGGTACAGTGATAGAATCTACACAGTTAAAAGTAGTATCTGTGTATGTTCTTGGACTTAATAATAGAGCAGGTGCTCCTGAACTGTTTCCGCTAAAATAAATTACCTCTTCCGCATCATTGTTAATGATTCTGATGGAATCATTATAGCCACCAATAAGGGTTGGATTGAAATCGACATAAAAGGTCAACGAAGTCCGAGGAGCAATTACCGCTTGATTGGTTGAAATTGAAAAATCACTGTTTGAACTGATTACGTTGGTAATTCGGAGTGAATCACAGCCAAGGTTATCAACGATAAAGCTATCTCTTCTTGTTGTAAATTGAGTAACCCCTCCAAAATTAATCACATTGGTAGAAGCTGAAAGATTAGGAGTGCCTTGAACTGTAAAGCTTACAGGAATAGAGTCTAATGCTCGTGTGGGTTCATTTGACCTTAAATAAATTGACGTGTTATATGCTCCGTTTGAAAGTCCGATGGCATTTAATTTCAATTGAATTGTAGCGGAGTCATTTTGATTCACATTAACTGAATCAATGTTCAAACTAGCCCACTCAGGTACTAAGCGTCCACCAACTTGAATGTCATCAAAGAAAGCAGGCAAGCTATTGTCATAATGACCAATAGTTACGCGATCTACACTTGTAATAAAGGTATTTCTGAAGATCATTTGAAAAAGAAAAGTTCCATTTGCATAAACGTCAAATGTCTTTGCACCAAAATCAATGTTCTTTAATTCAAAATGCGTCCAATTACTTACATTCGGAACAGTGTAATATTGAATACTACCCGCAATAAAACGGTATTGATTAGAACCATAGCGGTTAATACTCAATAAACCATTTATGTTGCTTGGTCCTGAGCCTACATATAAATATTGCGAATTACCGTTATCATTAGTTCGCATTTTTACACTTAAATAATCAGGAGTGGCAGGAGAAAATAACTGCTCATACATATCGTCATTGTTGCCTGTAAGGCTTAGGCTTGTTGACCCAGAAGCAGGATTTTGATTTGAAAGCGTCAAATTCCCAAATCCACTGCGCAAATTCCACCCTGTTATTGAGCCGCTTTCAAAATCGTCAAAGTAACTAATCGGACTGTTTCCTCCTGAACCGGTGCTGTAATCTAATTTAGTTAGCAATGGTCCATTTCCTGTGTTGTAAATCTTGATCGGAATGATTAGTGAGTCGTTACAACTGGTAATGGTTCTGTTAACTGACGTTGGACTAAAGGATAAAACAGGCGAACCAAGAGCTGTACCTTGAATACATTTTGTTTGTTGTGCGATGTTGCTGTTGAAGGTTATAACTCCATTATAATTGCCCATGCTCAGTGGAGCAAACTGAATGTAAACAAAGCTCGTATCGTCAGGTAAAACACTTAAAGTTGGATTTAAGATTGTGTAGACGTTCAAATTTGAAGTGATGGAAGTAAAATCGAGGGTATCGCAACCTGTATTTATTATCCTTACACTATCAGTAACAGTAGCACTTTCCTGAATAGAAGGAATGTTGATGCAACCACTTCCTAGACTGTATTGAGCTGTGCCTAAAAAATTTAAATTAATAAGTACCGAATCAACAGGCTTTGCAGGATCATTGGTTTGAAAATATAAATACTCTGAATAGTTACCTCCGGTCAGATTTTTAGCATTAACCGTAATAAAGGTTTGCATATTTCCACCCGCTACGACATCACCTGTATCGGGAGAAACGTCTGAAATAGATTGAAAACTATTACCTCCTATCGAGATGTTATCTATAGCCCATGCATCAATTCCAGTTCCTGAATAGCGCAGCTGTCTCCACCTTAATCGTAGATTATTTGAAGAAACGTTGGAAGGTACAGTGGCATTTACAGTAGTGAAATTGGGATATGCATTGGTGTTGTAAAATCCAATTTGGGTCCATGTGAAGTTATTAGTGGTATACTCTAAAACCACTTCCTCTCCTGGGTCTGCATTTTCACAGCCTGAAAAACCGGTAGAGATAAGTAAATCAAATTGTAAATCAATACCATTAACCACTTGCATGCTACTTGTTTCTAACATTCTAGTACCGGGAAAATTAACAAAGCTTATCGCACCCGATCCCGTGGAAGTACCACAAGAACTAGATATTGATCCACCTGATAAAGTCCAAAATGAATTTAAGGTACCACTTTCAAAGCCGTCAGAAATTACTGATAAACCACCTAAGGCTCTCCAGCTTAGCACACCGCCTCCGGTATTAGAAATAGTAAGGGGAACTGATACAGAATCACCACAATTCGAGATTGTAGTATTAACAGGATTTGGGCTCACTAAAAAAGTCGGAGCCTGAGCAAATGAGAAGGTTACAGCAAAAATGCTCAAAAGGGTCAAGAAGTACTTCATGGAATGTATAAAAATGAGCCCTCGAAATTACAGTTTTTTTTAACCTTCAAGTCTGTTCTTTCATATTTTAAACACAAGACCAACTAATTGATAATCAATTATTAAAAATAAAAAATCCCATTTAATTAGTCCCAATAAAAGTAGAAAGTCAAAAAGACACAATAAATTCCCCTAATTTATACTTATCCGTTCCTCAACAGCAAAGAACTATCACCGTAACTCAAAAACCTGAAGTTATTCTTTAATGCATAATCGTAAACTTTTTTCCAGTCTTGGCCGATCCATGCAGATACCAAAGCTAAAAGCGTGCTTTGTGGTTGGTGAAAGTTGGTAATTAAACCACTGATTGCCTGCCATTTGTAGGAAGGCATTATAAATAGCGCTGAATAAAAATCTAACTGCTTCTCTCCCCTATCTTTCAGCTGATTCACTAAAAAATTACAGGCTTCTTGCCAGCTTAATTGAGGAGGTAAATTGTATGCATCCTCTTGACTTAGGTAGTCGATAGTTGCATCAGCAGCATTGAATTGCTTTACGGCCAACCAATAAAGACTCTCAAGAGAGCGTAAACTGGTGGTTCCCACGCTAATAATTTTGCCATGCTGATCTGCTAACTGTTCAATCGTCTCAAGCTCGATCACGATTCTTTCTTGGTGCATTTTGTGCTCAGTCAATTTCTCACTTTTCACAGGTTTAAAAGTACCAGCGCCAACATAGAGAGTAAGGTAAGCTAAGTTGTGGCCCGCTTGCTCTAGCTTTTGAAGTTGAGAATTAACAAAGTGCAGACCTGCAGTAGGAGCAGCAACAGCACCCTCTTGCTTAGCATAAACAGTTTGATAAGTTTTCAGGTCATTTTCTTCAGTTGACCGATTCAAATAGGGTGGCAGCGGAATTTCACCTGCTTCGCTTAAAATATCGGCAAAAGCAATTTCTCCATCCCATTGAAATTCTACGATTACATCTTCTTGCCTTCGTTCAAAAACTTTTGCAGTCAATACTGTACCGGCGATCTCCAAACTTAATGCACCGCCCTCTTTCCAACGCTTCAGATTACCTACCATACATTTCCAACGACAAACTTTTGTTGAACTAAGGGTCTCCTCTACGGTACTTTCAAAAGGTTCTAAACAAAAAACCTCGATCTTCGCTCCCGTCGCTTTTTTAAAATACAAACGTGCCGCAAGAACCTTGGTATCATTAAAAACCAAAACCGAATTTTCAAGTAAATGTGTGTTAAGGTTAAAGAAGCGATCCTCTTGGATCAATCCATTTTTGTAAACCAATAGCTTAGATTGATTCCTATCTTTTAAAGGGTACTTTGCAATGCGTTCTTGAGGAAGTGGATAGCTAAAATCTTCCGTAAACAGTTTGTCTCTTTCCATTTTACAAAAATAAGCCTCCATAATCAAGAATTTTGATCAGAAAAGCATTCAATCATTAGTTTTTAGCCTCAAAAAATTATCCCAATATTTCTCTTGATTCATTTCGCTGTAGTGAATAATGTAATAGCGGTATTGATAGGATTGGATCTGACATAAAATAATTAGTAAGCAAGCCGCAAAAGCAAGTCCCATTCTGAGCTTTCTATTCTTTAAGAACTTAAAAGAAAAAGAAAAAAGGAGCATGAAAAAGGGAAGGTATTCTACGTAGACGCGAGAAGAAAAACTTCCACCGTAAAACCACATCCACCAAGAGGAGAAAACATAAGTAATCACCAAAAAGAAAAACCACCAACTCCAAAAACGAAATCGATCCTTGCTCCACAACGGAATTAAGCCAACAAATGAAAGTAAATACAATGGCGTATAGAGAAAAAGACCCTTTTTATAACTAAAGAGAATCTTTACGAAATTTGGATCAGCAAAATTGAAAGTCTCTTGACCGTAGGCATAAACCCACCAAGAACCTGCAGAGAACTTGTAGATTGATAGCTGAATAAAGGGAAATAGCGCAGCTGCAGGAATCAGTAATAAGAAGTATTGAGGTTTGCTAAATAGTCCCTTTACAATTTGCAAAAAATCGTTTCGATCACCAATGACAAATGGAAGGCCAAGGAATACCAAAACATTTACAGGTCGAACAACTATGATTAATCCACTTATTAAAGCTAAAGCAATCCATCTTCGAAAATTATTTTGCAATTGAATCATTCTTAGCTGGTAGATCCATAAACTTATCAACGCAAAAGAAAAAACATGCGACATTCCAGGCTCCACCGCGGAATAAACAAAAAGGTTAGTTCCAAAAGTGGTTGCAAATAGTAAGAGTGCAATCCATATTTCGGCTAGTTTAAAAGAGCTTAAGGTTTTTCTTAAATAAAGCAAGCCTATAAATAGGTAAAAAAGAGCCGCTATATTAACAGAGATCAAATACCATTTGCTGTAGCCGTCTGCATCTCCTCCTGTTAGTTTTGTAAGCCAATGTGCTGTGGCAAAAAATGGTAACTGCAGTAGAGCCGTACCTACATAATATTTATTGATTCTTGCACCATTTGCTCCTGCGCGGTAATCATAATCTAAATGAGGTGCCGGATATTTTTCTTGAATTTCTTCTAAAAAACCAAAGTTGAGATCCTGATAAATGAATACCGCTGGTAGATAAGCATAATACCCTTTTGCATCCGACTCTAAGATTCCTTTCCAATTGTCCTTTCCCCAATTTAAATTGGATGAAATAACCGTCATCAAGAGCAGCGTGAAAGCGAGCGAAAGAGTGGAATATTGCTTTTTGATAAGTCGTAAACGTTTAAAAGATCGAAAATAATAGAATTTTAAGGTATTTATCAATAAATCATAAATAATTGATTAATAACCACATATCCGTTTTTAAACGTTTATAAACATTTACAAACGAATGTTAAACGGTAATAAGTGGTTAAATACCGAATCGGACTTACCCCCCTTCCAATCTTTGCCTCGTCGATTGATCAACAGTCGATGAAATTAAAATCATTTATTCATTAAAATTTCATACATCATGAAAAATTTAAAAAACAAAGTACAATTAATCGGACACTTAGGTGCTAATCCAGAAGTTAAAAACTTAGAGGGTGGAAAAACCTTAGCAAGATTTTCCATCGCAACTAACGACACCTATAAAAACGCGAAAGGCGAAAAGGTAGAAGATACACAATGGCACAATGTAGTTACTTGGGGAAAAACTGCAGAAATAGCAGAAAAGTACCTGAAGAAAGGCAGTGAAGTGGCCGTTGAAGGAAAACTGACCAGCCGCTCGTGGGAGGATAAAGAAGGTCAAAAAAAGTACACCACCGAAGTGGTCGTGCATGAGATTTTGATGTTAGGTAAAAAAGACTAAAATCATCTCCCTTAAAAAAAGGCGCCTTGAGCGCCTTTTTTTGTTTTAATGCCATAATCAGAACATTATGCAAAATTTGCAAGAAGTCAAATAAACGCTACCTTTGCGGCTTGTTTTTAAAAGCTGAGACTGAATGAAAGATCTATTCGACAAACTAGCCGCAAACCCTGGTCCTTTAGGACAACATGCTAAAGAAAGTCACGGTTATTTTACCTTCCCTAAATTGGAAGGTGAAATGGCAAACCGCATGACCTTTAGAGGCAAGGAAGTTTTGCAGTGGAGTTTGAATAACTATTTGGGTTTAGGAAATCATCCTGAAATTAGGAAGACGGATGCTAAAGCAGCAAAAAAATGGGGAATGGGTTATCCTATGGGCGCACGCATGATGTCTGGCAATACCCCAATCCATGAAAAGCTTGAAAATGAGCTCGCAGACTTTGTACATAAACAAGATTCGATATTGCTCAATTTTGGTTACCAAGGTTGTATGTCGGCCATTGATGCTCTAGTTGACCGTAATGATGTAATTGTATACGATGCTGAATGCCATGCCTGTATTTTAGATGGTGTTAGGTTGCACCAAGGTAAACGCTATGTTTACCAGCATAATAACATTGAGAAATTAGAAACTCAACTACAACGTGCCACCAAACTTGCTGAGGAGCAGGATGGCGCTATTTTGGTGATTACCGAAGGAGTTTTTGGAATGTCGGGTAATCAAGGAAACCTTAAAGACATCGTTGCCTTAAAAGAAAAATACAACTTTAGACTTTTTGTAGATGATGCTCATGGCATAGGCACCATGGGTGAGACTGGCGCAGGAACCGGAGAAGCACAAGGTGTTCAAGATGAGATTGATGTTTACTTTGGAACTTTTGCTAAAGCATTTGCGAGCATTGGAGCCTTCATAGCGGGAGATGAAAACGTAATTGACTATTTGCGTTACAACATGCGTTCGCAAATTTTTGCTAAGTCCTTGCCAATGCCCCTTGTGGTTGGAGCAAGAAAAAGGCTGAAGATGATCAGAACCATGCCCGAGCTAAGAGAAAAACTTTGGACAATCGCTCATGGGCTTCAAAATGGCTTAAAAGATGCGGGCTTTAATATTGGAACCACTAACACGCAAGTTACACCAGTAATTTTACAAGGTGGTTTGGGCGAAGCTACCAACCTCACCCTAGATCTCAGAGAGAACCATGATCTATTTTGTTCGATCGTAGTTTATCCGGTGATTCCTAAAGGTATGATCATATTAAGATTGATTCCAACAGCCATGCACACCATGGAGGACGTGCATTACACCATCGAAACTTTCTCCAAAGTGAAAGGGAAACTAGAAGCTGGAGAATACAAATCAGATGAGATTGCCGCTGTCTAGACTTCGATAAATAAAATCAAAGAAAGCATTGCCGTTTGGCAATGCTTTTTTATTTAGCTAGTTTGTCATCAACTCTTAAAGCCTCTTCCATCCATTTCTCCAGCGCTTTAGGATCAAGCTCATTCAGATCTTTTACGTTTCTACTTCGAATCAATTTTCTACCCCTTGCCTCCAAGTCATCAAGGTGCCTTTCAAATCGAAATCCATTGGTAAAAGCAATTTCAACTCCCCGGTCACTCGGGTTAAGATAGACCAACCAACGGTTTCGATAATAAAACGGGATACCATAACTGAGTTTTGGTTTTAAAGCATATTGCTCTAAAAACAAATGATGTAAAAAAAGCATCAATTCTTTTATTTCAGCCTCTTGCTTTAAAATAAAATCTTCTACTGGGTTCACCCCACAAATATGTGAATTTTAATTAAAAGATAGTTTCCTTAGCTAAAACAATAGTAATACTATTATATTTGCGACTGAAATTATTTAAGGTGAAAGATTTACTCACAACATTTAATATTCAAGTAAGCGATAAGCTTTGCCTAAAAGACCCAGAGTCGAGTGAACTTGGTAAGCGCATTATTCATGGCTGCATTGAACTGATTGACGATTTGGGCTTTGAGAACTTTACATTCAGAAAATTAGCCCAAGAAATTGGTTCTACCGAAGCTTCTATATACCGCTATTTTGAAAGCAAACACAAGGTGTTGCTTTACCTCTGTTCTTGGTATTGGTCTTGGATGGAGTACCACTTGGCTTTCAAGGTAGCTAATATTTCTTCTGCAGAAGAGCGTTTGAAGCGTGCTATTCGATTAGTAACCGTAGATTTGAAGGTAGATAATATTTATCCTCACATCAATGAGGAGAAATTACATCAAATTGTGATTTCAGAATCAACCAAAGCTTACATGAACAAAGAAGTTGACCAAGAAAACAAAGAAGGTGCATATCGCCAATACAAGCAATTTGTAGCACGCATAAGTGCCATTGTTCAAGAGCTTTCACCGGAATATAAGTACCCAAACATGCTGATTTCAACTGTGATCGAAGGAGCGCACTTACAGCATCACTTCGCCGCACACTTGCCTGGCTTAACCGATAGCATTAAGGAAGAGGACGCTATCGCAAGCTTTTATCAAGACATTGTTTTTAAAGCTATCAAAACCAACAGAGCATCATGAATCAAAGTCAAGAACAACTCACTCCCATGCGTCGCTTTTGGAGGCTTCTGCAACCTGATGGAAAAGAGATTAAAAACGTTTACACCTATGCTATATTCAATGGCTTAGTCAACCTCTCTCTACCTCTTGGTATTCAAGCTATCGTTAACTTGATCCAAGGAGGGCAAGTTAATACCTCATGGTTCATTTTAGTTGGTTTAGTGGTCTTTGGAGTTGCTGTTACAGGTATTTTGCAGATTTACCAATTGAGAATTGTGGAGAACTTGCAGCAAAAGATCTTTACACGAGCTGCATTTGACTTTACCCATCGTGTTCCACGAATTAAAATGGAAGAGCTCTATAAGCAATATGCTCCTGAGTTAATGAACCGCTTTTTTGATGTTATGTCAATTCAAAAAGGCTTGTCTAAGATCCTGATCGACTTTTCAGCTGCCTCGCTGCAAGTTATTTTTGGTCTTTTACTGCTTTCCTTTTATCATCCATTCTTTATTCTATTCAGCCTGCTCTTAGTGGTTTTGATCGTAGTGATCTTTCGCTTAACTGCACAAGTTGGTTTACGTACTAGTTTAGTTGAATCAAAAAAGAAATACCAAACTGCCCATTGGCTTGAAGAACTAGCTCGAACAAACATCACTTTCAAGTTATCAGGTACCCCTGAGCTAGCAATGAAAAAAACGGACGAGAACGTCAGTCAATATTTAACTGCAAGAGAAAGTCACTTCCAAATTTTGATCAAGCAGTACTCTTTAATGGTAGGCTTTAAAGTCATTGTAGCTCTTGGCTTACTTGCAATAGGGGGCTTACTGGTGATGGAACAACTCATGAATATTGGACAATTTGTGGCAGCAGAGATCATCATTTTATTGATTATGAACTCTGTTGAAAAACTCATTCTTGCCCTAGAAACGATTTATGACGTTCTTACAGGATTAGAAAAAGTAGGACAGGTTACTGATTTAGAATTAGAGCCTATTGATGGTATCAACATTGAAGATTCAAGCTTTGAAAAAGGCCTAGACCTCAAAGTAGATAAGCTAACCTATACTTATCCTGAGGAACCAAAACCGACCATCAAAGACGTTAGTTTTGAGATCAAAAAGGGTCAATCAATCCTCATAACCGGACCAAATGGATCAGGAAAAAGTACCCTACTCTATTTAATGGCTGGCATCTATGACATTAAAGAAGGACAGATCCTTTATGATGATTACAGTAAAGCTACGATCTCTACAGAGTCTCTAAGAAGAGTCGTTGGGGAATGCTTATCCCACGAAATGCTATTTCAAGGAACCCTTAAAGAAAATATTTGCATGGGTAAAGATGTAAACCTAGATCGTTTAAAAGAAGTTTCTGCGGTAGTTGGTCTTACTAAGTTTGTGAACAGTTTAGAAAAAGGATTTGAAACATTCATAGATCCCCAAGGAAAAGGACTCCCAAGAAGTATTGTGCAAAAAGTAATTATTGCTAGAGCGCTTGCGAGCTACCCTAAACTATTGGTTTTTGAGGAGTTTTTGGAAGCAATTGACAAAGAGGAAAGAAAGCAAATTATTGACTACATCACTGACCCAACAAATGGTTGGAGTTTAATTGCTGCAAGTAATGATGAATACTTTAGAAGTAAAGTAGACCAAGTACTCACCCTGAATGAAGGTCAAGTAGAGTCTATTACCACCAATCCTAAAAAAGCCTAGAAAGATGTTAAATATTTCGAGCAAACAAGCGGCAGAAGTCTACGAAGAAAACAAGTACAATGCTATTGTTAGGGTTAATAACCTTACCTCTAGCAAAGTGCTTTTAAAGCTCTTTTATGGTTTTTTTGGTTTCACACTCGTGTTCATGTTTCTACCTTGGACACAGAACATAAGAGCTGATGGAGAAATCACTACCCTCTACCCCAATGAGCGACCTCAAACCCTGCCATCGGTTATTGCAGGTAGAATTGAAAAGTGGTTTGTGCGAGAAGGTGATTTTGTGGAAAAAGGAGACACCATACTTTTTATTTCAGAGATTAAAGATGACTATTTCGACCCTAATCTATTAAGTAGAACTCAAGACCAGTTAAGTGCTAAAGAATCGACTGTGCAGTCTTACATGGAAAAGGTTAAAGCCCTTGACAATCAGATTGAAGCTCTGGTGGAAACTGGAGAATTGAAGCAACAGCAAGCCATCAATAAATTGCTACAGGCCAAATTAAAGGTTCAAAGCGATAGCATAAAGTTTGAAGCTGCGAAGACCAATTACAGTATTGCTCAGAAACAATATAAACGACAAGAACAGCTATATGATGACGGTTTAAAATCACTAACTGACCTTGAAAAACGTGAACTTACTTTACAGAAAACACAAGCAAATTTGATTGAAGCAGAAAATGATCTGTTGAGTAGCAAAAATGAAATGATCAACGCCAAAGTTGAGTTAACCTCACTTAGGGCAAGCTTTAGAGATAAGGTTGCTAAAGCAGAGTCTGATAAGTATACAGCCTTATCAAGCATGTACGATTCAGAAGCACTTGTAACCAAATTGCAGAACCAATACATGAATTACAGCATAAGAAACAGCATGTACTACATCACCGCTCCGCAAGATGGTTACATAACAGAAACCATCTCAGGGGGAATTGGCGAAACCATAAAAGAAGGCGACCCTATTTTAACCATTATGCCTGCTGATTATAATTTGGCAACCACCCTTTATGTTAGACCAATCGACCTTCCCTTGATCGAAATTGGCCAAGAAGTAAGAATTCAGTTTGACGGATGGCCTGCTATCATTTTCTCCGGTTGGCCCAATACAAGCTATGGAACTTACGGAGGCAAAGTATTTGCAATTGATAAATTTATCAGTCCGAACGGAAAGTTCCGGATTCTTGTAGCACCAGATCCCAACGACCATGATTGGCCTGATGCCCTGAGAGTTGGTGGTGGAACAAACAATATGCTTTTATTAAAAGATGTTCCAATATGGTATGAACTTTGGCGTCAGATCAATGGCTTCCCGCCTGATTTCTATGAGGCTTCAAAGGATGTAGCGAAAACGAAAGAATCAAAAGGAAAGAAGTAGATGAGAATTAAGGCAACCAATGTGTTTCTTGTTCTTTGTTTGATCTTTCCTGCTTTTTCAATCGCGCAAAAAGCAGCAGAAACGTCGATTAGGACAATTTTAACTTACGATGACTTCATTCAAGGAGTTAGAGAAAACCATCCTCTTTCTAAACAGGCAGCCCTGCAACAGCAATTAGGAGAAGCTGAAGTAAGGAGCGCAAGAGGAGGATTTGATCCTAAAACCTATGCGGAGCTTTCTCAAAAGTATTTTAAAGATAGCCAGTATTATAGCCTATTTGAAGGAGGGGTAAAAGTGCCTACATGGTTCGGAATCGAGTTTATGGGTGGCTATGAAGAAAACGATGGAGTATTTCTCAATCCGGAAAATAATGTACCCAACAATGGCCTTTATTTTGCCGGAGTAAAAGTTCCTATTGGACAAGGTTTATTCATTGACCAAAGGAGAGCCACTTTGCGTTCTGCACAAGTATTTGCCAATAGCACGGAACAAAGTAGGCGAATGCTTCTAAACGACTTATTATTAGAAGCGGCAAGCTCCTATTGGAAATGGTTTGAGGCTTATCACCAACAAAAAGTTTTTGAGGAGGCTGTTGAGGTTGCTCTAATCAGATTTAGAGCAGTAAAGCAGAGTGCAGCTTTGGGCGATGTACCAAGTATTGACACCTTAGAGGCAGGCATTCAGGTTCAAGATCGACAGTTAAAGCTTCAGCAAGCACAGCTTGATTATGACAATGCTTCTGCTCAGCTTAATGTTTACTTATGGGATAATGGATTGATCCCGTTGGAGCTTGCTGATAGCACCTTCCCAAGCGACCTGAATGACATTGAGACCACTTATGCCGATCTTGCTTTGGTACAAGGATTTGACACTTTGGTGGCTCAGCATCCATTATTGCAACTCAATCAATTTGAAATAGACCGCTTAAATATTGACAGACGATTGAAGGCAGAGATGCTAAAACCTACAATCAATTTAAAATACCAGCCAATAGTAGAAGGCATTGGAAATGAAATTGCCAATAATTTTAATGAAAACAATTACACTTGGGGAGTTGATTTTAGCTTTCCGATCTTGCTAAGAAAAGAAAGAGGAGCCTTAGCTAAAACAAAGATCAAACTACAAGAAAAACAATTTGATCTAGATAATAAAACCCAAGACATAAGCTATAAAGCTAGAGCTTCAATCAACACTTGGAATACAACTAAAAACCAGTCTGACCTTTATGAAAGAACAACCCAAGATTATTTTGGACTTTTAGAAGGAGAAAGACAATTATTTGATACCGGTGAAAGTTCACTTTTCTTAGTCAATCGAAGAGAAGTAAGTTACATCAATGCTAGAGTAAAGTTGATTGAACTGATAAGTAAAAACCAGAAAGCCGAGCTTAAAACCTTGTACAATTTAGGTATTCTAGCACCTTAATTAGCATGGGCTTCAATTTGATAATTGCCATAAAAATGCTTCTATTTATGGTATGCCCAATAAACTTACCACTGACGAAATAAATAAGTGTATTGCACTCCGAAAGTCTTTACATAGAAAGCCTGAGACTGCTTTTGAAGAAGAAGAAACAGCTCAAAAAATCAATCAGTTTATTAGTCCGCTAAAGCCTAAAGAAACGATAGGCAAAGTTGGTGGAGAAGGTTTAATCTTCACCTTTGAAGGGAATAAGAAGGGTAAGCACTTGCTTTTTAGAGCTGAACTCGATGCTTTACCCATTGAAGAAGTCAATGATTTTTCGCATCGATCAACTACAAAAGGTAAGTCACACAAATGTGGTCATGATGGACATATGTCGATCCTCGCCGGACTAGCCATTTTGCTTTCAAAACGAGAGTTTCCGGGAAAAGTAAGCCTTCTCTTTCAGCCTGCAGAAGAAATTGGAGAGGGTGCTTTGGCTATGATGCAAGATAGCAGGTGGAAGGAATTTGCCAACCAAATAGATCAAGGGTATGCTTTACATAACCTACCCTCCTATCCTTTGCATGAAGTAATTTTAAAAAAAGGCATCTTCGCGGCTGCTTCAAAAGGCATGATCATTCGACTAAAAGGAGAACCCTCACACGCAGCTCATCCCAATGATGGTATTAACCCTTCCATGGCAGTTGCCCAGAGCATTCAGTCATTTTATGAAATTCCAAGCATGCACAGTCCTTTTGGTTCTTCTGCCTTAATTACTCCTGTCGGAATCCAGTCAGGTGGAAAAATATTTGGAACCTCAGCATCTGAAGCTGAACTATATGCTACTTTACGCAGTTTTGATAATGTTACTATGGATTCAATTTCAAACGCATTATTGAACCGATTAGCGGGAATTGCGAGAACTCATCATTTAGAAATAGAAACTGAATGGGTTGAGACCTTCCCTGCAGTTAACAATCATGAAAAAACAGTTGAATTAGTTGAAAAAGCAGCAAATGAACTTAAACTAAATTCCCTCCATAAAAGCGAGCCCTTTTCTTGGTCAGAAGATTTTGGGCAATTCGCGAAAGATTTTCCTATTTGCTTGTTTGGTTTGGGCTCAGGCTTAAAACATCCTCAACTACACAACAACGACTATGACTTTCCAGATGCCTTGATCAAAACAGGAGCAAGCCTATTCTACGAATTAATTGCTAAAGAAAATAAAGTAAACGCATGAGCCACACTTCCTACATAGAGCTAAACCAAGCGAATCTCAATCAAAATGTTGATTACATCAGAAGTCACTTAAAACCAAGCTGTCGTTACTCTGCTGTAATTAAAGGAAATGCATACGGTCATGGAATTGAAGCTATTGTGCCTTTACTTGAGCAGTCCTCTATCGATCATTTTTCTGTTTTTAGCGTAGCTGAAGCAAAGAGAGCTTTAGAGAGTTCAAGCGATGCAAGTGAAATTATGATCATGGGCTATCTTGATCAGGAAGACATGGAATGGGTGATTAAGAATGGAATCTCTTTTTATGTTTTTAGCTTTCCAAGGCTTGAAGAAGCCGCCAAAGTAGCTGCCGATATTGGAGTAAAAGCTAAAATTCATGTGGAGTTAGAAACCGGCATGAACCGAACAGGTTTTCGCGAAGAAGAACTAGACCTGCTAATCAACTTTTTAAAAAAAGAAGTAAAACACTTTCAAATAGAGGGGATCTGCACCCATCTAGCGGGTGCTGAAAGCATAACCAATTACGACAGGATTCAAGATCAAATAACTAGCTATCATCATTTTCTAGATCGATTTTATCAAGAAGGATTTAAACCTAAATATAGGCACATGGCCTGCTCATCGGGGGTGTTAAATTACCCTGAGACACAACTAGACCTAGTAAGAGTTGGTATATCAAATTACGGCTATTGGCCAAGCAATGAACTTCGAATGAACCGTTTACTGAAAGAGAAAGACTTTCACGACCCCCTTGAAGCGGTATTGTCATGGAAGAGCAAGATCATGAGCCTGAAAAAAGTACCTGAAGGCGAATATGTTAGTTATGGGAAAAGCTATTTAACCAACCGCCCATCCTTGATCGCAAGTGTTCCTGTTGGCTATGGATATGGTTTTAGCAGGGATCTAAGTAATCTGGGAAGAGTTTTGATTCACGAAAATAGAGTTTCTGTTATAGGCGTTGTAAATATGAATATGATGCTGGTTGACGTAACAGATCTAGCCGAAAAAGTAAAAGAGGGCGATGAGGTAGTATTAATAGGATCCCAAGGAAAACTGGAGATTAGTGTGAGTTCTTTTAGTGATATGAGCAATAGCTTAAACTATGAGCTGCTAACTAGACTACCTAGTTTTATTCCAAGGAAAGTAGTCAAGCATCAAGAAGCTCAAGGTTTAGAAAATTAAATTCCCATAAAGGGTGTCGGTTTGTAGCGAGGGAGGGACTCCCCGCCCGAACGGCTGATGCCATTCAGTCGGGCGGGGAACCCACGTTCAGGATTAATCAAAAAGGTGTTTCTTAATCCACCTTCGTCCTGCTGCGGTCTTAAAGTACTTTTCCCTTTCTACAGCAGAATCGCGGTCTGTAAAACTTTCAGAGTAAATCAATCGCCAAGGGATACCTGATTTGGTGCTTTTGGTCTTTCCTTGATTATGGGATTTTAAACGGGTGGCAAGGTCTTGAGTGTGACCTTTGTAAAGTTTTCCGCTCAATTCACTTTGCAAGATGTAGGTGAAATAAATTCCCATGAAGGGTGTCGGTTTGTAGCGAGGGAGGGACTCGAACCCACGACCTCAGCATTATGAGTGCTGCGCTCTAACCACCTGAGCTACCTCGCCATTTTGGGGGTGCAAATATACTTTTTTTACCCATTTGCAAAACAAATGCCTTCATTTTCCTATTTGAAATTGCTGATTTTCTACTCTACCCAATCAAAACAATTTTTGAATAATTTAAGTATCTTTCGACTCTCTTATAAATCTAGTTATGTCAGAGAAAATAAAGTATGAAATTGAATTCGTTGTAAAAGCATCACCCAAAATGCTTTACAAGTTTCTTTCAACCCCTTCAGGACTTTCAGAATGGTTTGCTGATAATGTAAACTCAAGAGGAAAAAAATTCTCTTTCTTTTGGGACGGTAGTGAAGAGGCCGCTGAATTACTTTCTAAAAAAACAGATCAGTTCATCAAATTCAAATGGGAAGAAGATGAAGATGAGGACTACTACTTTGAATTCAAAATCATTACTGACGACCTTACCAACGACGTTTCCTTAATGGTCACCGACTTTGCCGAAGAAGATGAGGTAGAGGAATCTAAACAACTTTGGGAAAGCCAAATTAACAGTCTTTTACACGCCATTGGCTGTTAAACGAAATTCTGCCAATGCAGAATAGCTAACTTTGCGGCAAATCGAATGATTTGAAGACATCTTCTAAATTCATCCTAAAATCTTTTGCCTCTCCCTTTTTGGCCACGTTCTTCATCTCACTTTTTGTACTTCTCATGCAATTTGTGTGGAAATATATTGATGAAATGGTCGGAAAAGGGCTAGAATGGACAGTAATTGCCGAACTTCTGATCTACGTTTCTGCTAGCTTAGTTCCAATGGCCTTGCCACTAGCTATTCTACTTTCGTCTATTATGACCATGGGCAACCTTGGTGAAAATTATGAACTCGTTGCTTTCAAGTCAGCAGGAATTTCACTTAAAAGGGTACTACGACCTCTAGTGGTGACTGTCCTTTTGCTTAGCGGTCTAGCTTTTGTTTTTTCAAATTATTGGTTACCAGTAGCCAATCTGAAAAGTAAATCGCTGCTGTATGACGTAAAAGAACAAAAACCGACAATGGATATTAGACCTGGAATCTTTAGCAGCGAGCTTGACGACTACACTATACGGGTAAAAGATAAAAAGACGATTGATGAGGTGGAACACCTTTATGATGTATTGATCTATGACCACAGCGATGGGAAGGGCAACCGATCTGTGATTACAGCAGAGGAGGGAATTATGACCGTAACAGCAGACAAACGCTTTATCGAATTCAGGCTATTCAATGGCGAAAGTTATGATGAAGAAAAAGATGGCTCTAGAAATCGGACTTACCCCCTAGCTCGGTCTACCTTTAAAGAGAATTTAATTCGATTTGACTTGTCACAGTTTGCTTTAAATAGAACGGATGAGGATCTTTTCAAGACCAACTTCAAGATGTTAAACTTAAAGCAGCTAGATGAAGCCATTGATACGCTTAACAAACTCAAAAAGAAACATGTTTCCTCCACCAAGAAAAGCCTGAAGAAAGCTTTTTTCCATTATGCAAACTTCAATCAAAAGAATTTTCCTCAAAAAAAGATTGATCGAAAAATGCAGCTAGATGATTTTGTGACTTCCCTGCCAAGAAATAAGCAAAAACAAGTATTGGTTACAGCCACTAACTTAAGCCGAAACACCAAATCTCGCTTAAGCACCATGGCTGAAGACCTCTACAACCGAAACAAATACATTAACTACCATAAGATCTATTGGCATAAAAAGCTAACGCTATCTTTTGCATGTTTTATCTTATTTCTCATTGGAGCGCCTCTTGGTGCTATTATAAGAAAAGGCGGATTGGGTATGCCTATTGTTATCTCTGTTGTTTTCTTTTTAATCTTTCACATCTTAAGCATTTCGGGAGAGAAGATGTCTAAAGAAGGAGCTATCCCGGTTGTTCAAGGGATGTGGATGGCTTCTGCAATATTGTTTCCTATTGGTTTATTTTTCACCTTTAAAGCCACCTCCGATTCTAATTTACTTCAGTGGGACAGTTATGGCAATTTCTTTAAAAAGCTTTTTGGTAAGTCGAAAAAAAACAAGGCAGTCCAATGAAATTAGGGGTATTACTATCACGTGTGCCTTACCCCCTAGAAAAGGGTGATAAACTACGAGCCTACCACCAGATTAGAGTTCTTTCCAAAGAGCACGAAATTTACCTCTGTGCGCTTAATGCAGGTAAGCTTCATCCAAAGGCCATAGAGGAGTTAAAACCTTATTGCAAAGAAATAAAGATCGTATCCCTTACACGTTTTGGAATATTCATCAACTTGGTTTATAGTCTGATCTTTACAAACCTGCCGCTTCAAGTTGCCTATTTTTTTAATCGAAAAGCGAAGCAGAGTATCTTAACCTATTTCAGCAAGCACAAAATTGATCACTTATATTGCCAACTAATTCGAGTGAGCGAGTATGTAAAAGATTATCATGAGGTTCCCAAAACCCTTGATTATATGGATGCACTTTCTCGCGGAATGGAAAGGCGGATTGATCAAGCTAAATATGGGCTTAAAGGTTTATTTAAAATTGAATCAACTCGCTTAAAGCGCTACGAGCATTTTATTTTCTCAGCTTTCCAACACAAAACGATTATCTCTGAGCAGGATCGCGATCTGATTGTTCATGCGCAAAACCAAAACATAAAAATTATCCGAAACGGAGTTGATCAAGATTTTTTCTATCCGAAAAAATGCGTAAAAAAATATGATCTGCTCTTTACTGGTAATATGTCTTACCCACCTAATGTAGACAGTGTAGAATACTTAGTAAATAAAGTAATGCCCTTGGTTTGGAAAGTTAAGCCTGAGCTAAGACTAGCAATTGTTGGCGCAAACCCCAGTAGCCGGGTGGAAAAATTGGCTGAATCACGGGTGATCGTTAGTGGATGGGTAGACGACATTCGAGATTATTATGCTGCATCTCGAATCTTCATTGCTCCGATGCAAATTGGCACAGGGCTTCAAAATAAGTTGTTAGAAGCCATGGCTATGAAAATTCCATGTATCACTTCAACTTTAGCTAACAATGCTCTTGGTGGAGCCCATGGACAAAACATTTTGATTGGGAAAGAAGCAACTGATTATACATCCTTGATCATTGACCTAATTGATCGAACAGAACTTGGACACGATTTGGCAGAAGAAGCCTATAAACTGATTAATCAACAATATACTTGGGAAGGAAGCACAAAAGCTTTAGAAGCCCTATTTTTAACCTCCAAATAAAAATTTAATGACTTTACAACAAACCATAGAAGCTGCATGGGAGAATAGAGAACTTTTGAAAGAAAAGGAAACCGTTAAGGCTATAGAAAAGGTAATCTCACTAATTGATGAAGGAGAACTGCGCTGCGCTGAACCAACAGATGATGGTTGGCAAGTAAATGAGTGGGTAAAAAAGGCGGTAGTGCTTTATTTCCCTATTCGAGAAATGGAAACCATTGAATTGGGACCCTTTGAATTTCACGATAAGATGGCCTTAAAAGGAAATTATGCCAAAAAGGGCGTTCGAGTAGTTCCTCATGCCATAGCACGTTATGGCTCCTATATTTCTAAAGGTGTAGTTATGATGCCTTCCTATGTAAATATTGGCGCTTATGTTGACCAAGGCACCATGGTTGATACTTGGGCTACAGTTGGTAGCTGTGCTCAAATAGGAAAGAATGTTCACCTGAGCGGTGGGGTTGGTATAGGTGGCGTACTTGAGCCTCTCCAAGCAGCTCCTGTTATAATTGAAGACGGTTGTTTCATCGGCTCAAGATGTATTGTAGTTGAAGGTGTTCGGCTTGAAAAAGAAGCAGTATTAGGAGCAAATGTAGTGCTCACTAAATCTACAAAGATTATTGATGTAAGTGGAGATGAAGCAGTGCACCATGAAGGTTATGTCCCAGCTCGGTCTGTCGTAATCCCAGGTTCATACACCAAAAAATTTCCGGCAGGAGAGTACCAAGTACCCTGTGCCTTGATCATTGGAAAACGAAAAGAAAGTACTGACCTTAAAACCTCACTGAACCAAGTGCTGCGCGACTTTGAAGTAGCTGTTTAAGAAATGAAAAGGTTTTTGATCATACAAACAGCTTTTATTGGAGACGTAATTCTTGCTACAGTAATCATTGAAAAGTTGCATGCGTTCTATCCTGATGCAGAGATCGACTTTTTAGTGAGAAAAGGAAATGGCCAACTCTTAAAAGGTCACCCCCACCTTCATCAAGTGCTTGTATGGAAAAAACAACAGAATAAGTATGGAAATTTATTGCGACTAGTTCACCTAGTGAGAAGAAAGCAATATGACGTTGTAGTCAATGTACAACGCTTTTTTGCTTCTGGCATGCTCACTGCACTTTCAGGCGCTAAAACTACCATTGGTTTCGCCAAAAATCCGTGGTCGCCTTTTTTTAGCCATAAAATAGGCCACAGGCTAAAGGGGCAACATGAAACCTCGCGCAATCTATCTTTAGTCACGGATCTGACTGATAAGAAATGGGTGGCTCCCAAGCTCTACCCAAGAAAACAAGACTATGCATCCATTTCGAAGTATCAGGTTCTCCCCTATTTATGCATGGCGCCCACTTCAGTTTGGCAAACCAAAGAATGGCCTGCAGTTAAATGGGTTGAACTTATTCTTGCTCAAGATGATGAATGGATCATCTACTTACTAGGAGGTCCCAATGATTATGACGCTTGTCAAGAAATAGTGGAAATGAGCGAACGTAAAAACCTCATTAACCTTGCCGGTAAACTAAATTTCTTAGAATCAGCAGCTCTCATGCAAAAAGCCGCTATGAACTACGTAAATGATTCAGCTCCTATGCATATGGCATCATCTACGAACGCGCCGACAAATGCCATATTTTGCTCCACTATACCCTCATTTGGATTTGGTCCACTTGGAAAAGGTTCTAAGATTATTGAGACGGAAGAGAAACTTGCCTGTCGACCATGTGGCCTGCACGGAAAAAAGAAATGTCCTTTAGATCATTTTAATTGTGCCTATACCATCAAAAAAAATCAATTTGATCTTCTACCTTACCCTAAAGGAATGAACAAAGAGATGGAAGCGTAGCTTAGGCTATGCTATGCTGTTTGATGAACCCAATTGACTTTTCATTAAAAACATTTGGCTGGTCAATGTTAACAACGTGTCCACATTCCGGAATGATATGTAAAAAGGCATTTTTGTGTTCCTCTACTAACTTTTGAATACTGGGTAAGAACATGTAATCCTCTTCACCCATAACATAGAGACTTGGCGCTTTAATGGTATTGAGTCGAAAAAACTTGAGTAAAGGATTAACTTCAGCCACTAGCGCGAACCATCTTTTAAATTCTTTTTGATCTAACTTTCTAGCTTCTCTTATAAAAATATTTCTTGAAGTGGAATGCTGCTTTCTTGGTAAAATGACATAGGCAAAGAGTTTATACAGCAGCATGTAGGGTATAACCGATTTTAATAGATTTCCCGCATTCATTAGAAACTGTCCCCTGAAATTGATTTTCATTACTGCACCCCCTAAGATTAAGCTTTTTATACGTGCAGGGTGATGTTCAGCAATGTCTCTAATGATGATGGTACCCATAGAAATACCAATCATATGGGTACTTTGGATGTTTAAATGGTCAAGCACTTGGATCACATCCTCTCTTACAATATCAAAGTTGTAAGAACGAATTTTTTGATACAAATTCGATTTTGACTTGCCGTGACCTCTTAAGTCAATTAGCAAAACGTTGAACTGGGCTCTAAAAGCCCTCATTTGCTTAAACCAAATGGAACTGCTACCACCTGCACCATGAATAAAGGTGACAAATTCTTTCGAACTCTCATGCCGATGTAATTGATAATGGAGCATATTATTTTAACAACTTACTTTAGAAGGAGTTTAACTCACTTAATTTGAGCAATTCGATTCATTTCCTTTTTTATTTTCCCTTTCAAATCCTGACTTACAGGCCATAAAGGCATCCTTAGGTTGTCTTCACAAAGTTGCAAATTTGACAAGGCTGCTTTAACTCCTCCAGGATTACCTTCTTCAAAAAGTAAATCTATTAATTTTTTTAAGCGATAGTGCAAGTCTCTTGCCTGATCTATATTTCCTTTTAAAGTCAAGCGGACCATCTCACTAAATTCATTGGGATAGGCATTGGCAACTACCGAGATTACACCTGCTCCACCGCAGGCCACGATTGGAAAAGTGAGACCATCTTCTCCTGAGATAACAAGAAAGTCAGCTGGTTTGTCTTGTATTATTGCCATTACTTGGTCTAAGTCTGCCGAGGCCTCTTTAACACCGATAATGTTTTCAAAATCATGGGCAAGTCGCAAGCAAGTATCCGCATTAATGTTGGAAGCAGTTCGTCCAGGAACATTATACAAAATAATAGGCTTATCGGTAGCTTCCGCTAGCGCCTTATAATGCTGATAGATGCCTTCTTGACTGGGTTTATTGTAGTAAGGACTAGCAGAAAGGATTGCCGAAAATTCGCTCAGGTCAGTTTGCTCAATCTTCTGCTTCAGGGCTTCAGTATTATTACCTCCCATGCCTAAAACTAAGGGCAGGCGCTTTTGATTAGCATCGATGACAGTTTCAATCACACTTTGCTGCTCTTTTTCAGATAAAGTGGCAGTTTCTCCGGTTGTGCCCAAAACTACAAGATACTCTACCCCACCCTGAATTAAATCTTCCACTAGATTCTTAAGGGCGGAATAATCGACCGCTTTATTTTGGTCAAAGGGTGTAACTAGGGCTACTCCTGTACCTTTTAATGCTTTCATATTAGGATGCAATTTTTTGATTGATAATGGCTAAGTATTTTTTCAATTCTTTAGTCAGACTTTCGAGCTTAGTCGTTTCTAACTTGATCGTTAATTCACAAATTTGGTCGCGGTATGAGCCTGTAGCACCCACCTTAAAGTTTGATTTTGATAAAGCAGCAAGGTATTCCAAGCAAAAGTGATCGTAGATATTTAGATCGATCAGTATGTCTGCTTCATCAAGTAAAATCTTTTTTGATTGGCTTAAGTTAGGCTGCTTTAACCAATTGAGCTCATTAGAAGTAAAATAGAAATAGTTCAATTCTTCTTTTGGTGCTTGATCGGTTTTACTCTTAAGCTTGTAGTATCCAAAAGAACTTACTTTCACCCCTTCCTCCTTCAGAAAACGAGCAAAATTTCGCACTGTGTCCTCATCTTCCTTTTTGCTCGAATCGTAGAGGATTATCGCTGTATTGGCGCTATTTAGGTTGTGCGTAACCACTTTACGCTGCATTTTTTTGATTTTCTGCTTTAAAAGCAATTTGGCCAACCATTTCATGCGTCTAAATTATTTAAAAACAAGGGTAGAAACCATGTTCTTTCCAACCGACTGATTCAATTTTTCAATCAGTTTACTTTTAGCAAAACTCAGTTCTTGCCTCAAAGGGGCAGAATCAAGCTCAACGTAAAGTGTGCCGGATTTAAAATAAAGATCCTTTGTGTGTTTAGCGATCATAGGGCCACATACTTCATCCCAACTTTTGAGTAAACTGATTTCATCTAATCTAGGACCTAATCCGTAGGCTTTTAATAACTGATTAATCGCTTCTTTTAAACTTTTCTCGTTTTGCTTACTCATGTGCTTCGCCCTTTTTTATAGAGAATGTTTTATAATCAGCCCCTAAACCGTTAAAGATTTCTTTTAATCGGCTTTGGTGGGTGTCTGTTATAAAAACCTGTCCAAACCAATCTCTTTGTACTACCGACATGAGATGACTAACACGTTCTTGATCTAGCTTATCAAAAATATCATCTAATAACAAAATCGGAGCCACCTCTTTTACTTCTTTCAAGTATTCTGCCTGAGCAAGCTTTAGAGCTAATAGATAGGTTTTTTGTTGACCTTGTGAACCAAACTTCTTCATCGGAAAACCAGCCAATTCAAAGCCCAAGTCATCTTTATGAATTCCACAAGTGCTATAAGTCCGTCTTCTATCTTTCTCTCTACTCTCAATCAATAAACGTTCAAATTCTCCTTCTTGTAAAGGAGATATATACTGCAGGCTTACCTTTTCTTTATCACCGCTAATAAAATTATAGTGTTCTTGAAAAAGTGGGGTAAAATCTGCAATAAAAGCAGCTCGCTTTTCAAAAATAGGTTGTCCGTATTGAATTAGTTGTTGATCCCAAATTTCTAGGCTTGCTTCATCAAAGCTTCTGATCTCCATAAACTTTTTCAACAAGCGGTTGCGCTGTGAGAGCGCCCTGTTATATTGTATTAGATGATCTAGGTAAGTCCGATCATACTGCGAAATGATTTGATCAATGAACTTTCTGCGCACTTCACTGCCTTCTAAGATCAGTTGTGAATCTGAAGGTGAAATCATTACCAATGGAATTAAACCAATATGATCCGCAAGTTTTTCGTAATCCTTCTTGTTGCGCTTAAACTGTTTCTTTTGCCCTTTTTTAAGGCCTGCGTAAACCTTCTCAGTCTTTTCTTTTCGTTCAAATTCACCTTGCACTACCATAAATGACTCGTCATGCTTAATCAACTGACTGTCGGCAGGATTGAAGAAACTCTTACAGAAAGCCAAATAATACACTGCATCAAGTAGATTGGTTTTACCTTCTCCATTAGGCCCTAAGAAGCAGTTGATCTTAGGAGAAAGGTCTAAAGTAGCCTCTGAATAATTCTTAAAATTTAATAAGTGTAGGTGACTTAAAAACATGGCTTACAAAAGTAGTTAAAGAAGCTTGCTCATGAATGAAATTATGCACTTTGAAGAACTGAAAAAAAACTTATTTTTGCCGATTCTCAAAAGGAACCTAAATGAGCAAGAACAAAGACCAAAACGAAGAAGTAATTGTAGACGTAACAGAAGTTTACAGTAAAACTGAAACCTTCATTGAAGAAAATAAAAATATCCTATCCATAGTTGTAGCTGGGATCGCTATACTGGTTGGTGGATATTTTGCGTACACCAGCTTTTACCTCAAACCTTTGCAAGAAGAAGCAAAGCAAGAAATGTTTATGGCTGAAAAGTACTTTTCACAAGATTCTTTAAACCTAGCGATGTATGGAGATGACATGTATCCCGGTTTTATTGAAATCGCTGATGAATACGGCGCTACAAAATCAGGTAACCTCGCTCACTACTATTTAGGGGTTTGTTACTTAAGAACAGGTCAATTTGAAGCCGCTATTCAAGCCATGAAAAACTTTGATGGTTCAGATGCAATTTTAAAAGCTACCAAATTTGGAACCATCGGCGATGCCTACATGGAATTGGGAGACCTTAAAAAAGCGGTTTCAAATTATGAAAGTGCCGCTGAATCTTACAAAAATGAATTTTCTAGTCCACTGTATTTGATGAAGGCAGCAAAAACACACGAAATGATCGGTGACTATGATGAGGCAATAGCTGCATATGAGAAGATCAAAGAAGATTACAAAGGTTCTCCGCAGGCAGGTGAAGTAGAAAAGTACATTGCCAAAGCCGAATCATTTGTTCAATAATGGCTACAGCCGGAAAAAACCTTTCTGAGTACGATAAAAACGCCATACCCTCAGCCAAGGGAATGAAGATAGCCATTGTGGTTTCTGAATGGAATGAGAAAATCACAGGAGGCTTGCTAAAAGGAGCTCAAAATTGTTTGCTCGAAAATAAGCTAGAAGAAGAAAACTTAAGCATTCATTACGTTCCTGGGAGTTTTGAACTTCCTTTGGGAGCTCAAATGCTTTTAGAAGCGCTAAACCCTGATGCTGTAATTTGCTTGGGTTGTGTGATCCAAGGAGAAACCAAACACTTCGACTTTGTTTGTCAAGGACTAACCCAAGGAATTAAAGACGTTAGCCTTAAGTACCATAAACCTGTTATTTTTGGAGTATTGACCGACAATACCGAACAACAGAGCATAGACCGTAGCGGCGGAAAATATGGAAACAAAGGCACTGAAGCAGCTATTACTGCGATCAAGATGGTGGATCTTCAGCGAAGGATTCAAGCTTAAACTTTAGTCTTTACTTTTTCCCAATTTTTGATCTGCCAATTGGTTGTAACGGTGCACAGCTTATTGTCTTCCTCATCATAAACAGGTATTTCACAACTGTGAAGAATCTTTCCCTCAGTTTCCAAATCTTTTAAAGCAGCATTAAGTGCTTCATCGCTTAACTTAAAGGTAGCATATCCATTTGTTCTTCCTTGATAATGATAGGTTACTGCTAACGACTGCATGATGAGACGGTATTTTTTGAAACCCAGTTTGTACAATAAGAGTAAACCTGAAGCATATTCCGCTGCTGTGGCTAAACCACAAGCATGAAGCCCTTTGAGGTGATTTAAATTGCTTTTTTGATAGGGCAACTTTACTTTGACCGCTGATTGATTAAGCGACACTATTTGCAAATTGTGTGGCCGATTGAAAGGAATGAAGCGATGGAGTAAAAAATTAAGCTTCCACATTCCAAAACGTGAGGCCTCTGCTTTCTTAATTAATTTCTCAATATCCATAAGATGAAATTAAGCTTTATGAATTAAAATCTTATCCTCTTAAGCATTGATTACATCTTGTTGTAGTTCTAAAGCTTTGTTAATGCTTGGTGAATTAAAGCCAGAATCCCTAGGTAAGCCCTTTACAAAGCATTAATTTTGTCCAAATATTTAATAATCAAAAAAATAAGACAAGTATGTCTAAAGCAACAAAAGGAAATAACGTAAAAGTTCACTACACAGGTAAATTAACTGACGATACTGTATTTGACAGTTCAAGAGAGCGCGAGCCTTTAGAGTTTACAGTAGGTGCAGGCCAAATGATCAAAGGTTTTGATGAAGCTGTAGAAGGAATGGCTGTAGGTGAAAGTAAAAATGTAACGATCCCATCAGCGGAAGCTTATGGTCCTAAAAAGGACGAAGCGATTGTAACAGTTAGTAAAACACAATTACCTGAAGGTTTAAAGCCAGAAGTAGGTATGCAATTAGAAGCTTCTCAGCCTGATGGCAGAAAGCAAATGCTTTCAATCGTAGAAGTAAAAGACGAAGATGTAGTGCTTGATGGTAATCACCCACTTGCAGGAAAAGATCTTGTATTCGACATCGAAGTTATGGAAATCAAATAAATTCGATTTTCACTATCCCAATAATAAAAATCCCGCTCAAGGCGGGATTTTTCATTTTAGTTTATCTGCGAAAACGCGCTTAAATTTCTCAACTTTAGGTCTTACCACCATTTGACAATACCCTTGCTCTGGATTATTTTCAAAGTAATTCTGATGGTATTCCTCAGCAGGGTAAAACGTATCAAATTCGGTTACTTCCGTAACAATTGGGTCATCAAAAGCGCCTGATTGATTCAGCTCTTCAATAATTGACTCTGCTACCTCTTTCTGTTGCTCATCATGGTAAAAAATGGCTGATCGGTATTGCGTTCCTTTGTCTGCTCCCTGGCGGTTTAAAGTGGTTGGATCGTGGGTCTGAAAAAATACTTCTAGGATTTCGTCTAAGCTTACTTTCTTCTCATCATATTCCAACTGCACCACCTCTGCATGACCGGTCAATCCGCTGCATACTTCGCGATAAGTTGGATTGGAAATTTTCCCACCACTGTATCCTGAGGTAACTTGTTTTACTCCTTTAAGCGCATCGAAAACGGCTTCTACACACCAAAAACATCCTGATCCTAATGTAATCTTTTGCATTTTATTCTTTTAGTTAGAGAAACAAAAATAAGTTCAATTTGATCGCTTAATAGTAGATTATCATGCCAAAATGAATTAATAAACTTTAATTTCCAATTTCTAAAAAGGTGTTGAGCCCCTCTTTGATCTCTTTTGGCAAAATAACCACTTGGTCTTTAATTTCCATTTCGCTTTTATAGAGCGGTAATTGGGCAAGTACCTTTGCTTTTAAGGTTTTGAGGGTAGGCAACAAAGCTCGCATGGCATGCTCTCCCCTAGGTTCTTTTGGCGTAAGGGTAATTGCCAACACTTTTTTCTCGGCAAACTCGCCTGAAGCAGTGCACCATTCAAAGAGGTTCTTTAAGACCGCAGGAATGTTATGACTGTATTCTGGAGTGCTGATTACGATCAAATCAGCAGCCTTGATTTGTTGCTTTAAAGTTTCAAGCTTAATTGGAGTTCCTTCTTCCAAACGAGCGGGACTAAACAATGGAAAATCAGCAAGACCCTGAAATACGCTCACCTCATGCTGACCTTCCCAACTATCAGCGATAGCTTTCAAGAGGTAGAAGTTACCACTATTGTGAGAGGCTGAACCGGAGATGAGGAGGATGTTCATGATTAGATTTTAGAAGTAAGATTTTAATGGATAGACAATTGACTGCCAATTAGTTGATTCTAATAACAAGATCAAATTCTATTTAACTCTTTTTCCTTTCTACTTTCAAACAGCGCAGCGATCTATTCGTTCTCATCCAAAACATTTACAATTTCTCTGATACTTAGAAACAGAACTAAAAAACTCTTTTACTTTTTAATTTTCAACTTTAAACATTTGTGATTCTTCTACTCAACACCACTAAGAGTCGGTTCTATTTGATGGCAATAAACAAAGTTTTTCCTACTTTCAAAAAGTTTCAACACTGCTTTTCTGTTCAATTTAGTTTGTGAATTAGTGCTTAAGGCTTTATAAGATGAATACTTCCAATCACCTATCTTCGCTACTATTCCAGCTTCAACCGGGTTGTAGTGAATGTAATGTATTACCTTCCTTAAATATTTTTCATCTGTTACTCGCTTTCTTTTATAGGTATGCATAAATAGGCTTCCCTTACGATTATGTATTTTATTAAAAGCTTTAGCATATGCATTAAAGAAATTACTGAATTGTCGAGATAGTAAACCTTCAAGGTTTTGGAAACCTTGAAGGTTTGGCTCATCTTTCAGGCTTTCGAAACCTGTTAGGTCTAGATTCTCTTCTTTTATTTTAACTAAAAAATGAAAATGATTCGACATCAAGCAATAGCAGTAAGTTTCTGCAAAAGGCTGAATGTAGTGTTCATATTTCTTCAAGAAGAACCGATAGTTGTCGTCTGAAAGAAACAGCTTTTCATATCCAATAGCTCGATTGTAAACATGATAGATGCCACCTGGCTCTAATGGAGCATACTTATCTTCCATCGTTTAAATTTAGCAAATAAGGTCACAGCAAAGCGGTCTATTCGTTTTTCTCCAAAACATTTACAATTTCTCTGAAACTTAGAAACAGAACTAAAAAACTCTTTTACTTTTCAACTCTTCTACTCTTACTCTTTTACTGCTTTAAAAAGACAAAGCGCCTGTCCTCTTTTAGTGCAGTCGAAATTCTAAAAGCGCAGCGGTCTAGTCTCAACTCTTCAACTTTTAACTCCTTTAAGTTTTCTAATTTCAAGTTTCAGCTTTCTAAAACCATTTTATAGTGTTCAATGTCGCATTCTAAGAAAAGTTCCCCAACTTGCTTAAATCCCCTGCGCTTGTAAAAAGGAATCGCTTTTAACTGTGCATGTAAATAAACAGCTTTGGCAAAGGGCAAAACATCTTCGATCACAGCTTGCAGCAGAACATCGCCATACTTTTTACCACGATACTCTTTCAAAACAGCAAAGCGCTCAAGCTTGATCTTATCACCAATATGCCGCCAACGAGCTGTTCCAATGGCTTTGTCACCTAAACGCAATACAAAGTGCTGACTTTCGTCTTCAAAGGAATCAAACTCTTCAGCTTCATCTACTTCTTGCTCTTGTACAAAAACCAATTCTCTGATTTTTCTTACCTCTTCAAAAAGGTTTTTTTGGTCGGTTTTGAAAGGAAGCACTTTTGGCTCAAAGTCAGTATTCATAGGGATTAACATTAATTAACGGCACTTTAAATCAGCAAGATAGCACCTCGTTTTATCTTCGCAACAAATGTAAGAAAGATGCATATGGAAGAACAACTATCTACTTCTACTCAAAATCCAAATGGGCAACAATCTTCGACAGAAGATATAAAAAGCCTAAACGAAAAAATACAAAGAGAAAGTGCTTTTGTCGACATACTCACCAAAGAGATGGACAAAGTTATTGTGGGGCAAAAGCATATGGTTGAACGCTTGCTCGTGGGCTTGCTCTCTGATGGACACATCCTTTTGGAGGGAGTTCCAGGTTTGGCCAAAACTCTAGCTATCAATACCCTTGCTACTACTGTAGAAGCTGATTTTAGTCGTATCCAATTTACTCCCGACCTACTTCCTGCAGATTTGATCGGTACCATGATCTACAGTCAAAAGAAGGAAGAATTCTCAATCAAGAAAGGGCCAATTTTTGCCAATTTCATTCTTGCAGATGAAATCAACCGTGCACCTGCAAAAGTGCAATCTGCGCTTTTAGAGGCCATGCAAGAAAAACAAGTAACCATTGGAGAAGACACCTTTAAGCTCCCTAAACCCTTTTTGGTCTTGGCTACCCAAAACCCAGTAGAGCAAGAAGGTACCTATCCCCTGCCTGAAGCTCAAGTAGACCGTTTTATGCTAAAGGTGGTGTTAGACTATCCCAAAAAAGAAGAAGAAAAGCTGATCATTCGCCACAATTTGGCTAAAGCAGGAATGCCTAAGGCAAATAAAATTCTAAAACCTGAGGATATTACCAAGGCTCGTGATGTGGTGAAGGAAGTCTACATGGATGAAAAAATCGAGCAGTACATTGTTGACATTGTTTTTGCCACAAGAAACCCTGAAGATTTTGGTCTAAGTGAGCTTAAAGATCTAATCACTTTTGGTGGTTCCCCAAGAGCGAGCATCAGTCTTGCTCTTGCCTCTAAAGCTTATGCCTTCATCAAAAGAAGAGGCTATGTAATTCCGGAAGATGTTCGTGCTATTGCAAAAGATGTTTTAAGACATCGTATTGGATTAAGTTATGAAGCAGAAGCAGAAAACATCAGCACCGAAGACATTATCAATCAAATTCTAAATGCGGTAGAAATTCCGTAATACTCTTATTTCAGCATCATGAGTAAACCCAATCAAAATACTCAAGAGCTGTTGAAGAAAGTCCGCAAGATTGAGATCAAAAGCCGTGGACTTTCCAATCAGATCTTTTCTGGTGAATACCATTCGGCATTCAAAGGAAGAGGTATGGCTTTTAGTGAAGTCCGGGATTACCAAATGGGCGATGAGATCAGAACCATTGACTGGAACGTGACCGCTCGCTTTAATCATCCATATGTAAAGGTTTTTGAAGAAGAACGTGAAATGACTGTTATGCTGCTCGTTGATATGAGCGGCTCTAAGAATTTCGGCAGTAAAAAGCAGTTGAAACAGGAATTGGTTACAGAAATCTGTGCCGTACTTGCTTTTTCAGCGATTCAGAACAATGATAAGGTTGGGGTGATCTTTTTTAGCGATCAAGTGGAGAAATTCATTCCGCCAAAAAAAGGGAAAAGCCATATTTTAATGATCATCCGTGAGTTGATCGACTTTGAACCAGAAAACCAAGGCACTAACTTAAAAGAGGCCCTACGCTATTTTACCTCAGTAATCAAGAAAAGAAGTACGGCCTTCTTGATCTCAGATTTTATTGCAGAAGGCTTTGAAGATGAACTGAAGATTGCTAATAACAAGCATGACTTAGTAGCACTTCAGATTTACGATGAACGTGAAATGGAAATCCCCAATGTAGGCATGTTGCAACTTCAAGATGCAGAGAGTGGCGAATTGGTTTGGTTTGATTCCGGCAATAAACGCAACCGGGAGCTCTACCGTAAAAATGCTTTAGCCCAAAAAGGTCAGGTTGAAAGTGCATTACGTAAAAGTGGGGTTGATCATGTGAAAATTGCTACCCATCAATCTTATGTGCAACCGCTGATGAATTTATTCAAGCGCAGAGAAAGCAGAAGATGAGAAAATGGTTTTACATATTGATAGCCCTGTTGCTAGGAAGTAGCCTGCAAGCACAAGAAGCTAATGCGGTGCTGAAAGACCAGAATATTCAAATTGGGGAGCAAACTAAAATTCAACTTGAACTAAGGTTCCCTGCGGGCCAAGCAGTAATGCTACCGAACTTGCAAGACACCATTACCAAGTTTATTGAAGTGGTTAAGGTATCAGATCTTGATACAACTTTTGATGAAGATGATATCAGCATTCAACTCATCACTCAAACCGTCACCATTACATCTTGGGATAGTGGATTTCACGCTATACCGCCCTTTGTCTTTAAAGTTGGAGAAGATAGCATAAAAACCCAAGCAAATCTTTTAGAGGTAAAGTCTGTTAAGCTGCAGGCAGAAGCCGACATCAAAGACATCAAAGAGCATTTAGAAGTACCTTTCTCGCTCAGCGATTGGCTCTTGGCTCACAGATGGGAAGTTGGTGGAAGCGTATTTGCACTATTGTTATTGATCCTTGGAATTATACTTTACCTACGCTACCGCAACAAAGCTGAAGCTGAAGTAATTGAAGTGCCCAAAGAAGCAGCTGATGTGCTCGCATTAAAGCAGTTAGAAGCTTTAGAAAAAGAAACCTTATGGCAAAAAAACCAAGTTAAAGAGTATTATGTAAGGCTTTCTTTTATCTTAAGAGAATACATCGGCAACCGCTACCAGCTTCACGCCCTTGAGCATACCACAGATGAAATCATGCTTTTAGCAGAACGTCTTCCAAAGCTTAATAAAGAATTGAAAGAGAAACTTAAAGAAACGCTGCTCTTAGCCGATCTAGCCAAATTTGCCAAGCAAAAACCCTTGGCAAGTGAGAATGAAAAGGCCTTGCAGAATGCTTTTACAGTAGTTAAAGAGACTGCCTATGTAGAGGAGGAGAAACAAGAAGAAAGTGAAGATGAAGTAGCCACTCAAAAAGAAGTTGAAGCATGATTAAATGGTGGAATGACATACAATTTGCCAATCCTGAGCTTTTTGTTCTTTTTGCCCTCATTCCCCTTTTAATATTGGGATATGTGCTAAGAGCTAACAAACAGAAAGCAGCTTTGAGTCTTTCGTCTTTCCAATTTTTACCTTCCAATAAAGCAGACCTTAAAATGTGGGGTAGGCACCTTCCTTTTATTTTAGTTTTAGGAGCACTAAGTCTAATGGTTGTTGCCTTAGCAAGGCCGCAATCTTCTTTAAGTTGGCAGGATGTAACTACAGAAGGTATAGACATCATGATCTCTATGGATATTTCTGGTAGTATGCTAGCAGAAGACTTGAAACCCAATCGCCTAAAAGCTTCTAAAGAGGTGGCGATGGACTTTATTGGTGGTCGTCCTAATGACCGTATTGGCTTGGTAACCTTTAGTGGTGAGAGCTTTACACAATCACCTCTCACTACTGACCATGCTGTGCTGAAAAACTTATTTAAAGATGTAAAAAACGGCATGATCGAAGATGGTACCGCTATTGGTATGGGCTTAGCTACTGCTGTAAACCGCTTGCGTGAGAGTGATGCAAAAAGCCGCGTGGTGATCTTACTCACCGATGGTTTTAATAATTCAGGCTCGATTCCACCGCTTACCGCTGCAGAAATAGCAAGAGAGTTTGGTGTTAGGGTCTACACTATTGGTTTAGGAACAAATGGTAAAGCCCCCTACCCTTTCCAAACTGGTTTTGGCACCATTTCCTACCAAAATGTAGAAGTCAAGATCGACGAAAAAACCATGAAAGAAATTGCTCAAATGACAGGTGGGCAGTACTTCAGGGCTACTAATACACGCTCATTAAAGGCTATTTACGAAGAAATCGATCAACTAGAAAAATCCAAGATAGAAGTCACCGAATACCGTAGAAAGAAAGAAGAGTTCTTTCCATTTGCCTTGGCTTCGGTCTTGCTTTTATGCATTGAATTTAGTTTAAAAAACACCTTATACCGCAGCATTAATTAGATGTTTAGAATAGAACATACATGGGTTTTGTGGTGCTTAGCTTTAGTGCCTTTCTTTATCATTGGCTTTTATTTGGTTAAAAAGTGGCGTAAAAAAGCGCGAGAAAGGTTCGCTGAACATGAGCTTTTGCAGCAGATCATGCCTCATTATTCAGATAGCAAATTCAGATGGAAATTCATTTTCTTCATTCTAGCCTTTATCTTCTTGGTGCTCGGAGCATCTAATCCTCAAATAGGTACCAAAATGGAAGAGGTGAAACGAGAAGGTATCGATTTGATCGTTGCTTTGGACGTTTCAAATAGCATGAAAGCTGAAGACCTGCAACCTAACCGCTTAGAAAGAGCAAAAAGAGCCATGCTTCAATTAGTTGAAGATTTGAAAAGCGACCGTTTGGGCATCATTGTTTTTGCAGGTCAGGCTTACACACAGCTGCCAATTACTACAGATTATGCAGCTGCTAAACTGTTTTTGAACACCATCGACACTGACATTGTACCAACACAAGGAACAGCTATAGGAGCAGCCATAGAATTGGCCTTAGAAAGCTACAATTTTGAAAAAGGAGGGCAAAAAGCTTTGATCATTGTGACCGATGGTGAAAACCACGAAGATGATGCAATCGCTGCTGCTGAAGAAGCTCAAGAAAAAGGAGTTAAAGTCTATACCATTGGTATGGGAACCCCAACAGGTGCTCCGATTCCGGTAATGAGAAGAGGGAAACAAATTGGTTTCCGGCAGGACAACCAAGGCAATACAGTGGTGAGTAGTTTAAATGAGGATATGCTTGCCGATATAGCTGCAGCCGGGGATGGCCTTTATGTAAGAGCGACTAATGCAAAGGCCGGTTTCGATAGTATTTTAACTGACCTAAGCGGCTTAGAAAAGGGTGAGTTTGAAAGTACTGTTTACACCGATTATGAGGACCGTTTTCAATTCTTCTTGGGGGCGTCATTTTTCTTCTTAGTGCTTTCCCTTGTTATTAGCGAAAAGAAATCAGGATTGATCAATAAAATAAAGCCTTTCGAATCATGAAGCAATTGATTGTGTCCATAGCGCTTATCTTATTTGCTTTTCCAATTTGGGTTGAAGCTCAATCAGCTTATTACGATGTGCGCCAAGGAAATGAAAAGTACCTTGAAAATGATTATCAGTCGGCTGAGGAACTCTTCAGAGAAAGTATTCGAAAAGACCCGAAACCATTAGAGTCGGCTTATAATTTAGGAAATGCCTTATACCGTCAAGGTGAATATGAAGAAGCAGTTAACTACTTTTCGGCAGCAGCAAAAAAGGCAAAGGATGAGCAAACAAAAGCTAAAGCCTATCACAATTTAGGGAATGCTTTATTGAAGAACCAAAAGCTAGAAGAAAGCATCAATGCGTATAAAAAAGCTTTACTGAATAATCCGAAAGACGAAGAAAGCCGCTATAATTTAGCCTATGCGCAACAGCAGCTCAAACAACAAGAACAGCAGCAGCAAGAAAAACAAGATCAGCAGCAAGACCAAGAAAATCAAGAGGATAAAGAAGAGCAGGAACAAGAAAACCAAGAACAAAAGAACCAAGAAGAGCAAGAGCAGGAACAAGAGAATCAAGAACAAAGTGAAGAAGAAAAGCAAGACCAGCAACAGCAACAAGAAAAACAGCAGCAACAGCAACAGCAACAAGTATCTAGAGAAGATGCAGAGCGGATCTTAGAAGCACTCAATGAAAAAGAGAAAGAAGTTCAAGAAAAGCTCAAGAAAAAGAAAGGTAAGGCAGTGAAAATTGATATTGAGAAAGATTGGTAATGAAACGTATCTTAATTACCATATTGTTATTAGTATCCTGCTCAGGGCTTTGGGCTACAGCTGTCAAATTTGAAGCTAAACTCAGCCACCAAACGGTTGAAGTTGGTCAACGATTTCAAATTAGTTTTACCCTTAATACCTCAGGCGGAAACTTTAAATCTCCCTCTTTTGATAAATTCAGGGTACTCTCAGGACCCAACCAATCTTCGAGCACTCAAATTATTAATGGAAATGTTAGCCGAAGCTTTACCTTGAGTTACATCTTGCAAGCCACTGAAGCAGGAAACATTGAGATTGGACCTGCAAGCATACAGGTTGAAGGTGAAACCTACAAAACAAGAAATCAAAACATCAAAGTTGTTAAAGCTTCAAGCAACAGTGCTAACGCGCAGCGGAACAGGCAGCAGCAAAGAAGTCAGACTGGAGAAGCACTCTCTAAAGAAGTATTTATTCGTGCTTTCGTTGATAAGCAAGAGGCTTATGTAGGCGAAAAGATTACGGTTACCTATAAATTATATACCCGGCTGCGTTTGGCTAACCCTCAAATGGAAGCCATGCCGGCATTGAGCGGTTTTTGGCATCAAGAATTACGCTCCATTTTCAAAGATGAAATTCAGTTCAAACAGGAACGCTTTGGCAATAAGGTTTTTGACGTAGCCGAAATTCAGCAGAATGTCTTATATCCCCAAAGAAGTGGAGAGCTGATCGTGGACCCTCTTAAACTAAAGTTTATTGCCACGGTGCAGCGTAGAAAAGCTAGAACTGTTTATGAGCAAATGTTCGGCTCTTATGAAAGAAAGGAAGTGATTGCCGCAAGCAAACCAATCAAGGTAAAAGTTAAGCCCCTACCCTTGCAAAACAAACCCGACAACTTTACGGGTGCAGTTGGTGTATTTAACGCCAATCTACTTGCTAATAAAGAAAGCCTTAAATCAAACGAGGCAATTGATGTACAACTCATCATTGAAGGAAAAGGCAATTTACCGCTACTTTCAGCGCCTAAACTTAACTTCCCTCCCGATTTTGAAGTTTATGATCCTGAAACAGAAAGCAAATTCAAAACCAACTACAATGGGTCTAGTGGTAAAAAAATCTTCAATTATTTGGTTATTCCCCGTCATGCGGGAGAGTATGATGTTGCCCCTTTTGAGTTCAGCTATTTTGATCTGAAATCAGAAAGTTATAAGACAATTAACACAGAAGGACTAAATTTTCAAGTAGCTCGTGGAGCTGAGGAAGAAAGTTTGGTATACCGTGCCAATAGAAAACAGGATGTTGCCCTCTTAGAAGATGACATTCGTTTTATTCACACTAATGGAGTGAACTTGCTAGCAGCGAACGAATTATTCTACGGTTCTGCTGCCTTTTATGCTTCTTTGATCTGTAGCTTAGGACTGATTTTATTGCTGTGGATGATCGCAAAAAAGCGAAAAGAAAAGCAAGGCGACACTGTTGGTCTGCGCAAATCGAGAGCCAATAAATTAGCCAAGAAGAGACTGACGAAAGCGAAAAAGCACCTTGATCAAAATGAAAAAACGGCTTTTTATGAAGAAATCTCCGAAGCCCTTTTCGGTTATTATGCTGATAAATACAACATTGAAAAAGCAGCGCTTTCGCAAGAAAAAATTATAGAAACCTTACAACAAGACGATCTTAAAGAGCTTGGTGAGGAATTGAAAGTTGCACTTGACGCTGCAGAAATGGCCCGATTTGCTCCAACTTCTGCCATTGAGCCTACTGTGCTTTATGAGCAGGCAATGGGTTTAATACAAAAGTCAGAAAACCATAAAGCATCATGAGAAACTGGATCTACTTTTTGCTGCTCTCATTAATGAGCTTCAGTCTTAGTGCGGAAGAAGAACCAATGACTCAATTCGACTTGGCAAATCAGTATTATGAGCAAGGACAATTTGATTCAGCCATTGCGGGATATCAATCATTACTTGCCGCCGATTATTACTCTTCAGATCTGCACTACAACCTTGCTAATGCCTATTATAAAACCAACCAAATAGCTCCCGCTATTTTGCATTATGAAAAAGCGCTTAAAATTGAGCCCGGCAATGAGGATGCTGCCTACAACTTAAAACTGGCTCAAGAAAAAACGATTGATCGAATTGAATCAATACCTGAACTTTTTATATACCGTTGGTGGAAGTCGATCTTTAACCTTTTTGGAGTTGATCAATGGGCGAAACTAGTTTACCTTTTCCTAATTATTTCAATCATCGGAATTAGTGCTTATTTATTCTTAGAGAACTTAACATTCAGAAAGCTTGGCTTCTACCTAGCATTAAGTTGTTTTGGATTGGGTCTTTTAAGTTGGTTAATGGCTTCTAGACAGAACCATTATTTATCTAAAGTACAATATGCTATTGTGATGGAACCTACCGTAAATATCAACAGCTCCCCTTCTACCGGTAGTTCCAAACTTTTTGTCTTGCATGAAGGCACCAAGCTGAAGGTTGAAGAAGAAAAAGACGCCTGGTATAAAGTTTCACTTCCCAATGGCAATAAAGGTTGGATCAAAAAGGCCATGATCGCGGAGATTTGATTGAACATTAAATAAAAAATGGAGCTTAAAGCAACCTATTGGTATAATAATTCGTTTCTTCTGAAACATTATGATGAAACCACTATTGTTTTTTACTATCCTTTTATCAAGTATCCCCTGCTTCTCTCAATACACTGCTGACTGGCTTGTAAGCATTCATGGAAGAGATACTTTTTCTTCCCCTTCGGATGAAGCAAGACATATAGAAACCGATAGTAAAGGAGATATAGTTATATCAGGTTTTACAAACGGCTTGGGTGTATTTAAGAATAGCAACGGTATAGTTGATTCATTACCACTAAGCAATAATAATAGTAAAAATGTATTTTTATTAAAATACGATACTTTAGGTAATAGCATTTGGATGCTTTCATTTCAGAGTAATTCCAATAACGTTGATTATGCGCTATCTATAGACTCAATTGATAACATCTACATTTCTCTTTCCTATGCAGACTCGTTAGTAATTACAGATATTGTCACAAACCAACCTCTCTTAACCTACTCTCATTCAATTTTTAACGGAGGTAGCGCTGTAATTAAAGTTAGCCCGAATGGAGCTGTAGTTTCAGCGAATACCATTCCGTCATGGATTCATGATATAGATGTAAAAAATGGAATACATGTGATTGGCAAATTTCATGGCACAGTTAACTTCAATCTTAAAGGAGGTAATCAATCTATGACTGCTACACCACAAAGAGGAATCTTTATTTGTAAATATGATTACAACTTTAATTTGCAATGGAGAAGACAAATTGGTGGTATATACTCACATGTTGAAACTGATGATTCTTCTAATGTATTTTTTTATGGTTCGGTTGGAGCAAACCAAGGTGATTTTGACCCCGGCATCGGCAATACTTGGATTAATCCGAGAAATGTATTCTTAGGAAAGCTAAACTCAAATGGAGGTTTTCAATGGGTAAGGTCAATAGCTAGTTCGAGTTACGACCAAGGTTTAAACATTAAAATAAAGAACAACCATATCTACATCACTGTGGAATATGATGGATCTCTTAGTCTTAACGGCTCACAATTACCTCAGTACAATTCTAGTAATTGTCTAATAGCCAGGTGTAATAAGAGGGGGCAAATTCAATGGGTAAACACTATACACAGTTCTAGCGGTAACATAAGAAACTATGCACTAAAAGTTAAAGATGATAGAGTCTACACCGCAGGATTTATGACAGATTCTTTAATTCTATATAATCAAAATGGTATTTCGAAAAGTTTACAATATTCCACCAATCCTTTTTTTGTAGAATATGATACATCAGGAAATCTCCTCTCAAAGTTCCATTTCGGTGACTCTACAATAGAAGGCAGTGGTTATTTTGATTTGACTGTCCCTTCTGTTGGTCAAGTTATTGCCGTCGGGACATATTCAAACACTTTGAATTTCTCACCATTATCTAATACTCCCATGATGTCAGCCTCAGTTAGAAGATATGATGGATTTGTACAAAAACTATCGAGATTAATTGTAGGTTTAAAAAAAGAGGAAAATAACTTTGGGCAAGTTATTGCATATCCAAATCCCAACAATGGCAATTTTAAAGTAAGTTTTAAAAAACCATTTTTTGGAGAAGTTTTGATCTTTAGTCAAACAGGAGTTCTGAAATACAGGCAACGATTAAACGGAGAAACAACTGAGAATCTAAATCAAAATCTTTCTAGTGGAATGTATATTCTTCGGTTTGTAGGAAATGAAGTGAATTTTAGTCAAAGTTTGATTGTAAATTAAATTTAATATTGAGCATTAAATAATTCCTGAAAAGTATACACCTGATCCAAACGGGCTCCCTTCTCTGTTTCTTTTAAGGTGATCACCTCGTTCTGCGCATCGTGTTCTAAAAACAGATAAAGTTCTTCTTTTATAGCTCTTTCATAAAACACCTTTCGGTCTTCTAAAGTCAATAGAGGCCGCGTATCATAACCCATTACATAGGGCATAGGAATGTGTCCGGCAGAAGGTAGAAGATCTGCCATAAAAGCTAACTTCTTGCCTTGGTAATCTAGAATAGGAATCATCTGCGCATCAGTGTGTCCATCGGCATAGAAAATCTCAAACCAGTCAAAGTTTTCTCCTTCATCATCTACAAACTTAAGCTGACCAAACTCCTGCATTGGGAGAATATTCTCTTTTAAAAAGGAAGCCTTTTCCCTTGCATTAGGCTCTGTTGCCCACTTCCAATGTTTGCGGTTCGACCAATAGGTGGCATTCTTAAAGGTAGGTTCGTAGCCTGTTCGGCCTTTATTCCATTTAATTCCCCCTCCACAATGATCAAAGTGTAAATGAGTTAAAAAAACATCTGTGATGTCATCTGGATGAAAACCATTTACCCTCAAAGAATTTTCTAGCGAATCATCCCCAAACAAAAAATAATAGCTGAAAAACTTTTCAGACTGTTTGTCACCCATTCCGTTATCGATCAACATTAAGCGATCACCCTTTTCAATTAACATACATCGCAGTGCCCAAGAGCACATATTATTGCTGTCGGCAGGATTAGTGCGTTGCCAAAGTGATTTAGGCACTACACCAAACATAGCACCACCGTCTAACTTAAAATTGCCTGTAGGAATAGGATATATTTTCATATTTTAATTCTTTTTGATTTCTGCCTAGGCTACAATATTAGCATTTGAGGGTTGGCTTCCCAAGGGAATCAACAGCTTTTCAAGCATAGAGGTATTTACTTTCAATCACCTTTAAATGGTGCATTTCATGACCAATGATAATCAAGCGAATTTCTTCCACGCTCAATTCATGCCCATTGGCCTTACCTTTTCGCTTAAGCATCTCATCGTCAAAGCTAGCAAACAGATCTTTCGTGCTTACTCTAAGTTGCTTCAACTCCTCCAATAATCCTTTTAAACTTCGCTGCTTAGCTGCTGCCTGATTGACATAAGCATTATGGTCGTAACCAAAAATTTCTGCTTGCTCTCCCCTCGCAAATGAGAGTGCGCGGAAACAAAAGATCCGCTCGGTATCTATCAGATGCTGCACAATATCTTTGATGCTCCATTTTCCCTCAGCGTAGGCCTGATTGGCCTGCTCCTCGCTGACCATTACCAAACTTTTAAAAAGCTCTTTTAGAGAATAATCGAAGAGTTCTTGAACTTTGGTTCCCTGAGGAACCAATTCAATGTAGTTTTGGTAATAAACTGGGAAGGTTTCTGCTTTCATAGCAATTGTTTGAAGGAATAAATAAGTGGAGGCAAAAATAGTAATGCTCCTACGATAAGTGCTAAAATAGAACTCACTAAAACCGCCGCTGCAGATAGATCCTTTACCTTTTTAATGCGAGTATCTTTTTCTAGAGAAATCTTATCACAAAGGTTTTCTATAGCGGTATTAAAAAGCTCACAGATCCAGACGAGAGCAATGACAAATAGAAGAAAAACCCATCCTGTGAAAGCTATTTTAGTCATAATAGCCATTAAAACTGCGCAAAAGGTAGCAAAAAGGTGAATGCGGGCATTGTGTTCTTCCTGCCAAAGGGTTTTTAGTCCGCTATAAGCATACCGAAAACTCTTGATCCGATCTCGAAAGTTGAATGGCCTTTGCTTTCTCATAGATATTTTTCCCACAAATAATAGAAACTAAAAAAGTAGAGAAAGATAATTCCCGCCCAAGCCAAGCCATTTTCAAATTTGCTAAAAATGGGCTGTTTGAGTTTTTTCACCGCATAATAGATCATGCTGGCTAAAATAGGTGCAGTCAAGAAAGAAATAGTGGTGGCAAAATCAACCAACTGTTTCATATTGTCGAGCTGGAAGATGAGCACAAACAAAGCGCCCATAATGGTAATCAGTAGCCACAGGCTGTAATGACTTAGCCATTTTTGCTTTGGAAAACTCAAGCTAATCGCTTTTCCTAAAACGCGGGGATAAGCATCTAAAACAGTTAAAGTGGTGCTAAACATGGTTGTAAAGGCTGCAATCGCTATCAAAACAAATGCCCAGCTACCAATGGTTTTGGTATACATCCCAATTACTTCACCTGCAAATGCAGCACCGCTGTTTGGCAGTTCAATCCCCCTGCCGCGCAACATAATAGCACCCAAAGCCACAAAAGTGGCAGCTAAAAAGGTAGTACCCCAATAACCAACCTTGAAATCAAAATCAGTCCGTCTGATCTGCTGCTGTGCCTCACCTTTGCCTTTATCGGCTAATGTCCATTCGGAATGCCATAAAGCAATGTCTAGAGGTGCAGGCATCCAACCTACCAAGGCAATTAGGAAAAAAACATCAGTTTGATCTAAAAAGGAAAATGGCAGGAGTGTCTCAGAAGGAGGACTGTATTGAGCCATAGCAGCCAAAAGAGTAATTACGCTTGTTACTGCTAATAAAATAATAACCCACTTCATGGTATTGTTGAGCCATTGATAATGCCCGATCAGCAGCAATGCACCGCAAATACTTAAAATAGCAGCGGCAATAACCCACAAAGGAAAATTCAGATTAAAAATATAGGCTAATACACTCGCTGTAATTAAAGTGACCACAGCCTGAACAGCAAACATGGTGGATAGTGTTATGCCGTAAAATAATAAGATCGCAGCCTTACCTTCTTGGTGAAAGCTCTCTAAAAGTGACTTTCCGCTATGGGCAGCATACAAGGGTCCGGCCTTAAAAAAGGGCAACTTTAGCACATTAGCTAGAATTACTACCGCTATCATGCTAAAGCCATATGCAGCCCCAGCCCTAGTTGATTGCACTAGATGCGAAACCCCAACTGCAGCACCTGCATAAAGTAAGCCCGGGCCTAAGCGAGCCAGAAACTGTTTCATTTACTAAGTAATTCTACCGATTTGTTTGCTGTAATCAGCTGTCTTAGTTTCAAGCTCAGTGCGAATTGCATTAAAATGATCTTTAACCTTTGTACGGTCTTTACTTTTTGGATAGGAAGAGATGCGACTTAAAAAATCATGGCGGGCATCAACAATATCGTTAATAATGCCATTCATTTTCTTTTTTTCCTTCTCATCCCCTTCCATTGCTTCTAGGTATGCATCCTCTATTAAGAGATTGGTAGATGATTTAACTTCTTTCTTTAGTTCTCTTCTGTTCGCCATTTTTCTATTTTTTCGTTGAAAGATAAGATTTAATCTAGGTCTGTTCAAACAAGCGGGGCGGCTATCTGTATTTTTGTAGTAATGTATGCTATAATTGACATTGAAGCAACTGGAGGAAACGCCCAAATTGGAAAAGTGACGGAGATTGCTGTCTTTCGGCATGATGGGAATCAGGTAATCGACCAGTTTAGCTCGCTTGTCAATCCCGAAAGAAATATCCCACCTTACGTTCAACGCTTAACCGGTATAAATAATAAGATGGCACGAAAGGCCCCCACCTTTAAAGAGTTGATCCAACCCATTTCGGCTATCACTCAAGACGCTATTCTTGTCGCTCATAATGCAAAAGCAGACTACAGTTTTGTAAAAGCTGAATTTGACTTTGCAGGTACCGAATTTAAACGTCAAAGACTTTGCACCCTTCAATTGAGTCGTGATCTAATTCCTGGCATGGACTCCTACAGTTTGAAAAAGCTTTGCCAAAGTCTTGAAATTCCGATAGATGGACACCATAGGGCTACCAATGACGCTCAAGCTACCGTTCTATTATTTCAAAAGTTGTTGCAATTAAATCCTGAGAAGGTCTTAAAATCGATTAGAAAGTAATGGAAGAAAGGCAACCTAAACCTTGGGAAAAGTGGCTCAAACGTTTTGGCGTAGCAGGTTTTCTATTCTTTTTCCTTAAAGGATTAGTTTGGCTTTTTATCTTTTTTGGAGCAGGTAAACTTTTAGGTTGCTAACTAAAAGAAATATGAAAAGTTAATAGTGGCTGAAGGCTGCACATCTAAATTAAACTGTGCTTGCTGATCTTCTCTTCTGCTAAAATTAGAAGTTGCTGCTCCATTGATTGGAGTAATGATTTCATTATCAGAGATAGTTCCACCACGGTTAACATACAAAAGATTAAAGCTAATCTCTGTACCAATGCTTAAACGATTGGCCACAAAGTAGTTCAAACCCATTCCATTAACAAGTCCAATGGCTAATCCTCCATCTTCTTTAATGGTTCGCTCTCGGCTAGCTGTGCCTGCACCGCTTATTTCTCTGCGGTCAATTGAAGTGTTGGTTTTACCAATGAACGTAAGGTCTATTTGAGAAAAGAAATAAGGGTCGAGCCGTTTACTGTTTCCTAGATGTGCCTCAACTCCCCCTGAAAGGTTAATCATGTAATTGTTTCGACTGGAATCCACCTCTACTAGGCTAGTTCCCACACTATCTGCAGTGCTTCTGGTTCTTGAACTAACACCCACTCCAAAACCTGCTCTTAGGACTAATTTATCCTCCAAATAATAGCGACCAAAGAGTAAGTTGTTACCGTACTGATTGCGTTGAGCGGATAAGTCGATTTGGTCAATTAGGCCATCTAAAACAAGCATTACACCGTAATCGCCCTTACTTGGCATTAATTCACTTCTTTTATCTGCGTTTTTTTCTTGAGCGCTTAGCTTAAAGAAAAAACAACTCAGGCTAATTAGAATAACAATCTTTTTCATGGGAATAAATTCTTGGAGCAAATAACCCCAATTTAATAGAGATATTGTTTAACTGCGGTAAGATTTGTCTTCCAGCATAGGCACAAAACTAAAATCTCCGTAAACTTCTTTTTTAAATTCTGTTTCAGAGACTTTGACCAAACGCTGCATCTGCTGACTTTGTCCCTCTCCCAGCGGAATAACCATCATGCCTCCCACTTTTAATTGTTGCTTAAGGTCCTCTGGAATATAGGGTGCTGCCGCTGTTATGATCACTCGGTCAAAGGGAGCAAAAGTGGGCAAGCCCTTGTAGCCATCTCCAAAAAACAGTTTGGGCTTATAACCCAAACCCTCAAGCTGCTTTTTAGCACGTAAATGCAATGAGCGATGCCGTTCAATGCTGAACACCTTCACACCCATTTCAAGTAATACAGAAGCTTGATAACCACTGCCAGTGCCAATTTCAAGTACTTTCTCATTTCCTTTTAAAGCAAGTAACTGACTTTGATAAGCCACAGTATAGGGCTGAGAAATGGTCTGGTCTGCCCCTATTGGAAATGCTTGATCTTTGTATGCAAAATTCACAAAAGCATTATCCATGAATAAATGCCTTGGAATGGAATTGATTGCCTCTAAAACACGCTGATCTTCAATACCTTTCTCTACTAATTGCGCAACTAACTTTTTGCGCATCCCTTTGTGTCTATAAGTGTCGTGAAGCATGGTACAAAGCAAAAAATATTATTGCTAGGATTTGTTTTTTTAGTACTGCGGTTTTCACCATTTTAATGTTAACAAAGGTCGCTAAAGCAGAAAACTTAAAGTCCATAGTTTGCGTTCTTTGTAAAAAATTGAGTTATGCTAAAAATTGGTGTTCTAGGCGCAGGCCATTTAGGTAAGATTCACATTAAACTTTTGAAGCAAATAGAGGCTTATGATTTGGTTGGCTTTTATGATGCAGATGATGAAGCAGCTAAAGTAGCCAGTAGTGAATTTGATCTACCTGCCTTTGAAAGCATTGAAAAGCTGATTGATGCCGTTGATGTAGTTGACATCGTAACCCCAACGCTTTCGCATTACGAATGTGCTGAAAAAGCCATTAAGAATTCGAAGCATATTTTTATTGAAAAACCCATCACCAACACCGTAGAGGAAGCAAGGAAACTCATCAACCTAGCAGAAGAGGCTAACGTAAAAGTTCAAGTTGGTCATGTAGAGCGCTTTAATCCTGCCTTTACAGCAAGTAAAGCATACATCAAGCATCCTATGTTCATCGAAACCCACCGGCTTGCTCAATTTAACCCTAGAGGTACTGATGTATCTGTGGTGCTTGATCTGATGATCCACGACCTTGATATCGTTTTGAGTATTGTCAATAGCAATGTAAGGAGAATAAGCGCCAGCGGAGTGCCTGTAGTTAGCGATACTCCAGACATTACAAATGCGAGGATCGAATTTGACAACGGTTGTGTTGCTAACTTGACTGCAAGTCGCATTTCACTCAAGAATATGCGCAAAACACGCATCTTCCAAAAGGACGCCTACCTCTCAATCGACTTTTTAGAAAAAGAAAGTGAAATTGTGCGTTTAAGTCAGGTTGAAGGTGAGGTTGACCCACTTTCTGTTACAATAGATCTTGGTGATAAAGGGAAAAAGCAGATTTATTTCGAAAAACCAGAAGTTGAAAGCAACAACGCTATTTTAGACGAGCTAAGCTCTTTTGCAACAAGCATTATCGAAAATAAACCAACTGCAGTAAGTATACATGATGGCTACAATGCCCTTGATGTTGCACACCGTATCATTGAGAAATTAGACCTTACTCAAGAAAATATTTCAATTTAGACAATAAGCTGATGTAGCTTGCGTTGTCTTAGATGCATTTTTGCGAATCTATGCCAAATCAATACAGCATTACCTTTCTATTAGCACTCACTTTTTTTCTCACAGCCTGCAATGATGAAGAGCTAGAAGCTCCTGTGCCAGCTTTTATAACCATAGAAGACATTGAGGTAGTTGCCACAAATACCAACCAAGGTTCTACAAGTGATAACATTAAAGATGCATGGGTTTATGAGGGTAATCAGCTCCTAGGTATTTTTGAACTTCCTGCTACTGTACCCATCCAAAATACTGGAAATGTCAACTTGCAGATTGGTGGAGGTATCTTCAACAATAGTCTTTCTAACGATCGTGAATTATACCCTTTTTACAATTTATACCAACTCGATACTTTTTTGGCGCCTCAGCAGGCCTTAACTGTTGTGCCTAAAGTTGAATATACCCAAAATGCCGATTATGATCGCGCTTTTAGCATTGCCGACTTTGACAGAGATGCAGGTCAATTTGAAAGACATCCTAATAGCGACACGATATTTGTGAGGGAAACTCAAAATAATGTGTTTGAAGGTAGTGGTTCAGGACTTGCCTACCTTGAAAGCGATATGGACTTTTTTGAAGCTCGCACGCCCACTTTTGATGATATTCCCCGTGATGGAAGGGCTATTTACCTTGAAATGGATTATTTCTGCTCGCACAATATTGCAGTCAGCGTCTACACCAATAACCAACAACGTCAATTTTCAGTTATCAACTTCAGACCTTCAGGCAGATGGACCAAGGCTTACATTGAAATGGGACCAGTTTTCTCCACCCTCTTTACATCCTTTAACTACAACATTGCCATCGGCTTTACAAAGCCTTTGGGTGAAGTTGGCTTTTTATACGTTGATAATGTAAAATTGATCAGCTTTCCATGAATCCAAAATTACAAGCACTAAAATACATGCTGCTCGATTTTCTAGCAGCAGCCATAGCTTGGAGTCTATTTTATCGGTTTAGGAAGATCTCTTTCGAAACCGCTAAGTTTGGTTATGACATTCCCGTTGTTTATGATCAAAACTTTTTTTGGGCCTTAGCCATTATCCCTTCATCTTGGGTTTTGCTGTATGCTGCCTCGGGCTTTTACCGAAAAACTTACCGCAAAGCACGACTAAAAGAGCTTCTGCAAACACTTGCCAGCTCCATTATTGGTTGTATACTCTTGTTCTTTATCTTCATTTTAGATGATGAGATCAACACTTACCAAGATTATTACACTGCCTTCTTTTACCTGCTCTTTTTTCACTTTATCCTAACCTACCTTTTTCGGTTTTTACTCACCAGTAGAACTGTTTACCGCGTTCAGAACAGGCAGATTGGATTCAACACCATCATTATTGGATCAAACCAAACTGCCTTGAAGCTCTACCAAGAAATGGACGGAGAAAGAAAGTCATACGGCAACAAATTTGTCGGTTTTGTGAGGGTGAATAAAAAAGATAACTACCTGATGGAAGAGCAGCTTCCCTTCCTTGGCAATTCGAAAGAACTTAGAAACATTGTAGAAGAACACAAAATAGAAGAAGCCATTATTGCCATTGAATCCTCGGAACATGCAAGTCTGGAAATGATCATTGCTGAACTTGAGGGCTTAGACGTCTTGATCAAGGTAATTCCTGATATGTACGATATCCTTTCAGGATCGGTGCGGATGAGCTCCATCTTTGGCGCTCCGCTCATTGTGATCAATCGAGAGATCATGCCTGCTTGGCAACAAACTGTTAAGCGAACGATTGACATTACGGTTGCCCTGCTTGTATTGTTAATTTTTAGCCCGCTGTATATTGCCGTAGGCTTAATGGTAAAATTCACCTCTAAAGGACCGATCATTTTTTCACAAGAACGTATCGGCTTGCATGGAAAACCTTTCATGATTCACAAATTCCGCTCAATGTACACGGATGCTGAAAAGCACGGCCCTGCATTATCTAGCGACCACGACCCAAGAATAACAAACTTTGGCCGCTTTATGAGGAAAACCCGCTTAGATGAAATACCACAGTTTTACAATGTGCTGATCGGTGATATGTCTTTAGTTGGACCCCGTCCTGAACGCCAATTTTTCATTGATAAAATTGTAGAACGTGCCTCTCACTACAACCACTTGCTAAAAGTACGCCCGGGTATCACCTCTTGGGGGCAGGTAAAATACGGTTATGCTGAAAATGTTGACCAAATGGTTGAACGCCTAAAATTTGACATTATTTACATTGAGAACATGTCATTGCTCGTGGACTTCAAGATACTGATATACACTGTACTGATCGTACTAAAAGGTAGCGGTAAATAACTTTTGATAGCACCCTACCTATGCTTAATTTTGTTAGCCTTAACAAAAACGAGATTCAATGAATAAAATAGCCGTTATTGGAGCAGGAACCATGGGAAATGGTATCGCTCACACCTTTGCACAATTTGGTCATCCAGTTTCTTTGATCGATGTTTCGCAAGAAGCATTGGACCGCGCCATTGCAACTATTGAGCGTAACCTTGACCGCATGGTTAAAAAGGAAAAGATCAGTGAAGAGGACAAACAAGCTACCCTCAATAACCTTAACACCTTTACCAAAATGGAAGAAGGGGTTGAAGGAGTTGACCTTGTAGTAGAAGCTGCGACGGAAAAACTTGATATCAAACTGAAGATTTTTGAGAACCTAGATAAGATCTGTCCAGATCATGTGATCTTAGCCTCAAATACCTCTTCGATCTCCATTACAAAAATTGGCTCTGTAACCAGCAGACCTGATAAAGTAATTGGCATGCACTTCATGAACCCTGTGCCGGTTATGAAGCTTGTAGAGATCATCCGCGGTTATGCAACTTCAGATGAAGTGACGAATACCATAATGGAGGCCTCTAAGAAATTAAACAAAGTACCGGTGGAAGTTAACGACTACCCTGGCTTTGTAGCCAATCGTATTTTAATGCCGATGATCAACGAAGCCATATACAGCTTATATGAAGGAGTTGCTGGCGTGGAAGAGATTGATACCGTAATGAAGTTAGGTATGGCGCACCCAATGGGACCATTACAACTTGCCGACTTCATTGGATTGGATGTTTGCCACTCTATTCTAGAAGTGCTTTACGAAGGCTTTGGAAATCCAAAATATGCACCCTGTCCGTTATTGGTCAACATGGTTACCGCTAAAAAACTAGGGGCTAAATCGGGCGAAGGTTTTTACAATTATGAGCACGGAACTAAGGAGCTAGTAGTAGCTGATTCATTCAAGTAAGAATATTTACTACAATTTTGAGGCTGGAGCTGAACGAATTAAAATCAGTTTCAGCCTTTTTTTATGCCTAAAAAAAGCTTCTTAAGCCATTTAAAGCTTCCGCTCTCTTTTTTCATAGGGGATCTGGCCACTTTCTATCCGTAGCACAATGTCTTCAATTAGGCGGTCTTCACCTTGAGGGTCGTAATCTAATTTAAGGTTAGAACCAAATAAGCGAGCTAGAGACTGCCAAATGAAGGCTGAAAAGGAGCCTCTTAACTGCTTGATCAATTCATAAGAAGTATTACCTGTTTCCCGATCGATCAGCTTGACTAAAATGATGCCTTGCTTAATGGTCAATTTCTTTAATTCACCTTCAAACTCTTCTTTTAATTGCTGTTCTACCTTTTTTAAATAGCGTTTTTTAGCATACTCTGTTTGGAAGCTTTTCAGCGTATCGTCAAAATAGCGCAGCATTTCACCTGCAACTTCAGCATAAGGGTAAACCTTTACTACGTAGCGCTTTAAGCGACCGTATTTTCTTTCTTCTCGCTTACTATTAAACTCCAAAGGGGCAAAAATGGGTACCAACTCCAAGTCAAACAAAGGAATGGTATCCCCCTTGAATACGGTTGTCTTCACCACTCTAGTCGAGTCGTTCCCTTCTTGGGCCTGAAGACTAAGGCAGCTCAATACACTGAAAAAGAAAACAAATAAGCTCTTCACTCGCACAAATCAAATTTAAGTTCAATATAGCAAAGCGAAAACCATGCCTACATCTTTTCCTGCTTACCTTTGTTAAATGAAGCAAATTGAAGGACTAAAGCAAGCAATTGAGAGTTTAAAAAATGGAGAAATTTTACTGAGTCCTACTGATACCTTCTACAGTCTACTTTGTGATGCTAGGAACGCTGAATCAGTTGATAGACTTTTGCAACTATTTCCAACACAAGAATCTGAAATTCTGTTAAGTAATGACAGAATGATCAACCAATGCTTTAAGGACATTCCCGGTATTGCTTGGGACATGATCGACTTGAGTGATCGTCCTCTTACCTTGGTTTTAGAAGCCGCTCAATATGTTGCACCAAGCTTGATCAAAGAACAGCAGCTAGCCATTAGAAAAGTAAGTCACCAGCCCATTATGAGCTTGTTAGAACGTTTTGGGAGGCCACTAGCTTCTGTTACGCTTAGCCGAGCTGATGAACCTCCCCTTTTTGAGCCAAGCATGCTAAAAGACCAGCACAAGGCATTAGCCGATTCGAGCTTTGCACTTGAACAGCATGATGAAATGAGCGGCCACTATGCTAAAAAGATCTTCATTGCACAGAATGGTGAAGTAAAAATTTTAAGGAATTAAGCCATAGCCGTAACTTTGCAAAACGTTTTGGTAGAGCATTTCAATAAACCCATATTTAGAGCCATTGGGCAAGCTGCAGACCGCTTAGGATTAGAAACCTATGTAGTGGGAGGTTACGTACGTGATCTTTTATTAGATAGAGCTAGTAAAGACATTGATGTGGTTGCAGTAGGCAGTGGTATTGCGCTTGCCAAAGCAGTAGCTGAAGAACTAAACCTAAAACAAGAGGTGAAGGTTTTTAAGAATTTTGGCACTGCCATGCTCAAACAAGCGGACTGGGAAGTTGAGTTTGTTGGCGCACGCAAGGAATCTTATAACCGAAATTCGCGTAAGCCCATTGTTGAGGACGGCAGCTTGGAAGACGATCAAAACCGCAGGGACTTTAGCATAAATGCAATGGCCGTTTGCCTGAACAATGAAAGATATGGTCAGTTGATCGATCCTTTTAACGGTCGGCAGGACCTTGAGAAAACGCTCATCAAAACCCCTTTAGAACCAAGCATAACTTTCTCTGACGATCCTTTGCGTATGATGCGGGCCATTCGTTTTGCTAGTCAACTTGACTTTCACTTAGAAGATGCAGCCTACGAAGCCATTAAAAAGGAAAAAGAGCGCATAGAAATTGTTTCTCAAGAACGCATTACAGATGAATTAAACAAAATCATCTTATCCCCTAAACCATCCAAAGGATTTAAGCTCTTATTCAATACCGGTTTATTAGAGCTGATCTTCCCGGCCATGACAAAACTGTATGGAGTAGAGTATCGAGATGGCAAAGGACACAAGGATAACTTTTACCATACCCTGCAAGTGTTAGACAACATTTCAGCCAATACAAATGACCTTTGGCTAAGGTGGGCAGCTATTTTACACGACATTGCAAAGCCGGCTACTAAACGCTTCGATAAAAAACAAGGATGGACTTTTCATGGTCATGAAGACTTAGGCGCTCGAATGGTTCCAAAGATCTTTAAGCAACTCAAACTTCCTTTAGACCAAAAGATGAAGTATGTGCAAAAGTTAGTTCGTTTGCATTTAAGGCCCATCGCCTTGGTAAAGGAAAGTGTTACCGATTCTGCCGTGAGGCGTTTACTATTTGAAGCTGGTGAAGAAATAGAAGACTTGATGTTGCTGTGCTCTGCTGACATCACCACCAAGAACCCTAACCGAATGAAGCGCTACCTGCGAAACTTCTCTTTGGTTGAGGAAAAGTTAAAAGAAGTAGAGCAAAAAGACCGTTTACGCAATTGGCAGCCACCGGTGAGCGGAGAGACTATAATGGAGAGTTTTGATATATACCCATCTAAAGAAGTAGGTTTAATAAAATCTGCCATTAGAGAGGCTATTTTAGACGGTAAAATTGAAAACAATCAAGAAGAGGCCTTGTCCTTAATGTTTGAGGAAGGAAAAAAACTCGGTTTAACCCCCAAAAACGATTTATAAATGAAGCTTTATCACTTGAAAATATTACTCGAGTCAGAAGAGATCGTTTTTAGAGATCTGCTTGTAAACGAGAACCATGATCTTGAAGCACTTCATAGTGCTATTTTAAGTTCATTTGGTTTTAAAGGAAAAGAGATGGCCTCTTTTATCAAAACAGATGACAACTGGGAGGCCTTAGCTGAATATACTTTAGAGGCAATTTCAGAGGAGTCGAAAGCTAAACTGATGAAAGATGCTAAAATTTCAGAAGTGTTTGGTAAAGAGGGGGATACATTAGATTACATCTACGACTACTTAAACGAATGGAAATTCAACTTAGAGCTATTAAAAATCGAAGAGGGTGAAGCAATAGATCAGATCAAGGAGGTTGGTTCGCATGGTAAAGCTCCTGATGAGAATGAGCGCAGTTTAACAGGAAAAGATGCTGAAAGCATTTTAATGAATGCCATACTAGGCGATGAGTTTGAAGAGGATGAAGAGGATGACCTCTTTGATGAAGGCTTTGAATCTCTAGATGATTACGAAGAATACCTATGAGTCGAAAAGGTTCCCACTTATTGGTCAGTATAGTGGGTCCTACTGCTGTAGGAAAAACAGCCTTAGCCATTGAATTAGCCCAATTTTTCAAAACTGAGATCATCTCTGCAGACTCTCGACAGTTTTACCGTGAAATAAGCATTGGAACTGCCAAACCTACGGAAGCAGAGCGCTCCCTTGCTCCCCATCACTTTATAGATTCTCACACTGTAAAGGAAGAGTATAATGCTAGCGACTTTGAAAAAGATGCCTTAAAACAAGTCGAACAGCTTTTTAAACACCATGACTTGGTCATACTTTGTGGGGGTTCAGGCATGTACCTTGATGCAGTGAACCATGGTTTTGACCAAGGCCTGCCGAGCGCAGATGAGGCCTTACGTAAAAAATTGAAAGCAGAACTAGAAACAAATGGAATTGAAGCTTTACAGCGAAGGCTTAAACAACTTGATCCGGCTTTTTACAAAGAAGTAGACCTGGCGAACAGCAAAAGACTATTAAGGGCAATTGAGGTGTGCATGCTAACCGGTAAGGCGTACTCAAGTATTCGAAAAGGAAAGGGCAAAGAAAGAGCGTTCAAGCGCTTGAAAATCGGCCTCGAAATGGATCGTGAGCATTTATATGAGCGGATTAACCGTAGGGTTGACATCATGATAGAAAACGGTTTATTAGAGGAAGTAAAGGCTGTACAAGCTTATCAAAATCACAATGCATTAAAAACAGTTGGCTACCGAGAACTTTTCGATTATTTAGCAGGAAAACTTACTTTTGATACTGCAATTGAAAAGATAAAGATCAATAGCAGAAGATACGCCAAAAGGCAAATGAGTTGGTTTAAGCGAGACGATTCTATTCATTGGTTCAAACCGACTCAAATAGAGGAAATAAAAGCATTGATCACGACTAAAATTAAAGTGCATGAGCAGAGTTGACGAAATCAAAAAAATGTTGAAATCTGACCCAACAGACAGCTTTCTGTCATACGCGCTAGCTTTAGAATATGAAAAAGCAGAACAACCAAAAAAAGCAATTGACATCATTGAGGCATTGATCAAAAATGACCCCAATTACCTCGGTGCTTACTACAAGCTTGGACAACTTTATGAGGCTAAAGACGAGCTTGATAAAGCCCAAAAAATCTACCAAGTAGGCATTAAACTAGCTACGGAAAAACAAGACAACAAAGCAAAAGGTGAACTTGAAGAAGCTTTGTGGTTGATCGAGGAAGAATAATTCTCGATTTTTTATCTCCTTTCATAAAACATTACCCTAAATAGATTGTCTTTATAGCAGACAACCAAAAATGATATTTTGGTTTGGTTTGGTTGGAGCCCGCTATCCATGCTCTTAGAGCAATAGCGGGCTTTTCCCTTACCTTAGATTAAGGTTTAATACAGCTTTACAATTACTCCTAGGGTATGGTTCAAGGTTGAATAAGTCGTCTCTACTTTTTGGAAAGAAAGACCCCTCCCACCAGATACACTTAAAAACTCAGTGTTGGAATCAACTTCTACATCATATCGGATCTGTTCAAGGGTGTAATGTATCCCAACTGCTTTTGTGATCATAAAATCAACCCCTCCCTTGAGGCTAAAAGCAAGGTTTCGAGCATTGTCAATTGTCGTCTCACTGTAGGCCTCAGTAATGCTTTTATCATCTTCTTCCCGCTGTCCATTTAGACGCAAGTATGGAAAACGCAGCCATGATACGCCATAAGAAGGATTAAAGAAAACTCTAAAGCGATTGCCATAGTAAAAGTTAATCCCTACAAATAAATTTCTTAGGTCGTAGCTACCGGTAGAAACCTCCCATTCAAAGTCTGGTGCTTCGCTAATTGCTAATGCTTTTAGCACACTTCCATCAGTATCATAAGTTGATGAGGATACATCTGCCGTAAAGTCCAAATACTTAAAAATTGGCGCTTGCACTGTTACCCCAAAGGTAAAACCATCTTGAGCTAAGGCAGCCTCTTGGTTTCGTCCTAGACGATCTCCAAAAGCATCACGAGCAAGAGCTTCCCCTGCCCTAACCCTTAATTGAACGGGTTCATCCAACTTATTCTTAACCTTAGATGAATCTGAATTTGTTTGTGCAAGGCAGGAAACTGCCCATAAAAAGGAAAAAACAAAGGAGCTAAGTGTTTTCATGGCTCAAAGGTATTGATAAAAGTCCCTGAGCCTTTCTTTTTAAGTTTACAAAAGCTATGCCTGACCTAATTGGTTTAAGAAACGAGCGTGACCTGCTAGTGCATCTTTAAACTTAGGCGTGTAGTGATAAGGTATCCCAAACTCTTTGGCTGTTTGCTTAACGATCTTTGAAATCTCTTTGTGATGAACGTGGCAAATGTTTGGAAACAAATGGTGTTCGATCTGAAAATTCAATCCTCCAACATACCAGCTCAAAATCTTATTATTGTTAGCAAAATTAGCAGTGGTTAGCATTTGGTGTGTAGCTGGATCATGCTCTATTTTATGCTCTTCATTTATTGCAGGATAAACCGTTTCAGGGATAACATGCGCACATTGGAAGATAACTCCTAAAATCAAGCCTGCTATAAAATGCATAGCAAACCACCCTAGTAACACATGATACCATGGAACCTCTAAAAGGAAAATTGGTAGCGCGATAAAAGCAGCATAATAGATCACTTTTCTGATGAGCAGATTGCGCATTTCAATGCCGTACTTTTTTCCCTGGGCTTTCAATAGACCCATCTTGTTAAATCGATTCAATTGACCAAAGTCTTTGAAAGTAGCCCAAATAAAAGTCATTAAGCCATATAAGAACCATGCATAATAAGCTTGATATTTATAGAAAGGCTTCACTTCTTGATTGGGTGAAAAACGCATCACACCTGAGGGACTAATGTCTTCATCATAGCCATCAACATTGGTAAAAGAATGATGCAACACATTGTGTTGGATCTTCCAATTAATGGATGAACCGGCAACAAAGTTCAAAACAAATTGGCCAACAAACTCATTGATCTTTTTATTTTGCGATAGCGACCCGTGGTTAGCATCGTGCATAATACTCAATCCCATACCGGCTATAGCAAAACCCATAATCAACCACAAGCCATAAAAACTAAGCAGTCCATAGCTTGCCCCATAGGTTAGAATCAAAGCAAAAGCAGCTAAGTAGATCAATGGCAACATAATCACTTTGATCCAAATTCGGTAATCACCTGTCTTGGCTTTATTGTGGACTTTAAAGTATTCGTTAACCCGCTTCCTAACGGTTGGACCGAAACTCTCTTTTTCTCCGATAGTAAACTGTGGTGCTTTAAACTGTGCTTCTGGCATTTTTCTGCTTTAAGTGCAATGATAAGGCTTAATAGACCATTATGTCAAGCACAATGACTTTTAGCTTTAAGAAGTAAATGTTGAAAAAGAACGGATGCGAAAGGTTATTGTTCTTTTTCAGCGTTTTTAAAAATGGCTTTTTTAGCGCTATGAATGGGAAAGGAGCTTGGCTTAAAACAAAAAAGCCTCGTCTTTCGACGAAGCTTTTTTAAAGGGTGGAAGATCGGGTTCGAACCGACGACCTCCTGAACCACAATCAGGCGCTCTAACCAACTGAGCTACAACCACCATATACTTTTAATTAGGAATGGGAATATGCAGGCACTCTTTGTGCTGAGCTATCCGCCCTAAAAAACATATTTCAAATTCACGCTCTGTCTCTTTTGGGTCGGACAGGCAACCACCATATATTTTAATTGGTGAGGGGGGTATGCAGGCACTCGAGGTGCCGAGCTATCCGCCCTAAAAATATATTTCAAATTCACGATCTGTCTCTTTTGGGTCGGACAGACAACCGATCACTTTTACTTTTTAAAAGCGGGGCGCAAATATAATAAAATTCACTTTTCAAAAAATCAACATTAAGATTGTTTTCAGTCGCTTTTATTATCTTCTACGATACGCTTTTATCCCAACTGCATATTTAGCCCTAAAATTGTTTTTGTTACAGCTAATAAAGGTATTTTAATAGATGCTTAAGTTTGTACTATGGCAGAACAAGATGAATTGAAAGTTGAAGGGATGACCTGCGCCAATTGTGCCATGGGTGTAAGAAAG
>CAJXMH010000007.1 GCA_913056345.1 uncultured Flavobacteriales bacterium
AAGCTGATCATTCAATAGGAATCACCTTAGTTTTTAAAACCCAAAAGGGCTCTCCAAACGGAGAGCCCTTTTTTTGTACGTGATTTTCTGTGTTAGCTTATTTCACAAAACGATTGGTGACAGATGCTTTACTTTTTCTAAAGGCGTCTTGTTTGCCTTGGAATAGCAGTTTACCGCCTTCATCGCCTCCCTTTGGTCCAAGTTCAATCACCCAATCAGCATGATTGATTACTTCGGGATTGTGTTCGATTACAATTAAACTGTGCCCATTTTCGATTAGGGCATCAAAAGATTTTAAAAGCTTGGCAATATCATGAAAGTGTAAGCCGGTTGTTGGTTCATCAAAAATAAAAACAGTGTGTTTGTTCATACCACCTTTTCCAAGGTATGAAGCTAGCTTGATTCGCTGAGCTTCACCACCGCTCAAGGTAGAGGAAGCTTGTCCGAGTTTAACGTAACCTAGACCAACCTCTTGTAAAGGGCTTAAACGTTCTGCCACTTTAGCGGCTTGTTTGTCCTCCTTGTATTCTAAGTAAAATTCAATTGCTTCGTCTACCGTAAGATCAAGAATATCAGCAATGTTTTTTCCATGGAATTTAATTTCTAAGATCTCTTCTTTAAAACGCTTGCCTTCACATTCTTCACAAACCAAATGAATGTCGGCCATAAACTGCATTTCTTCAATAATCTCACCTTCGCCTTTACACTCTTCACATCTTCCGCCACTGACATTAAAGGAAAAATGAGCCGCTTTATATCCTCTTTTCTTAGCTAAACCCTGTGACGCAAATAAGTTTCTGATCTCATCATAGGCTTTAATATAGGTGACAGGATTAGAGCGAGATGATTTGCCGATCGGATTCTGATCAATGAACTCAACCGCTTGTATTTTTGCTAAGTTCCCTTCGAGTGACTCGAATAATCCACTTTTTTCGCCATATTGGCCTAAGTGTTTTTGTATGGCGGGATATAGCACATGATTGATCAATGAGGATTTTCCTGAACCACTTAAACCACATACTACCGCCATGGCATGAAGAGGGAATGTTACATCAATACCCTTTAAATTATTCTCTCTTGCACCCTTTACAATAAGCTGGTTGTTCCACTTTCTTTCGGTTTTTGCAGGATTCACTTTTTGTATGCCTTTCAGGTACTTGGCTGTGAGGGTTTTGGTTTTAAGAATGCCCTCCATCTCTCCACTGTATACCACCTCTCCGCCTTGATATCCAGCCTCAGGACCCATGTCGATGATATGGTCTGCAGCCCTCATGATTTCCTCATCATGTTCAACCACAATAACGGTATTACCTGCTTTTTGTAAGCCTCTTAAAACTTTAATCAAACGTTTGGTGTCTTGTGGATGTAAACCAATACTAGGTTCATCTAAGATGTACATTGAACCAACAAGGCTGCTACCAAGAGATGTGGCTAGGTTAATCCGCTGAGATTCACCACCCGATAAGGTATTAGCAGAGCGGTTAAGTGTTAGGTAACTTACGCCTACATTGAGTAAATAATCTATTCTACTTTCTATTTCGATCAATAGCCTTTTGGCAATTTGCTTTTCATTTTCGCTTAAGCTCAAACCCTTTACAAAGGCTTTTAACTCGCTAATCGAAAGGTTTACCAAGTCGGTGACCGATTTCCCATTTACTTTAACGAAGGTGGCCTCTTTGCGTAATCTTTTACCATGGCACATGGGGCAACGAGTGCGCCCTCTGTAGCGGGCAAGCATAACTCGGTAATGGATCTTGTACGTTTTACGGCTTAGGTAGTCAAAAAACTCGTTTAGACCAGCGAAGTACCGATTGCCTTCCCACAGTAGATCGTATTGATGCTCGCTTAGATCGTAAATTGGCTTGTGGATCGGGAAATCAAATTTTTCTGCATGCTGGATCAGCTCATTTTTCCAAACTTGCATTTTCTCGCCTTTCCAACAAGCAATTGCATCTTGATAAACAGATAATGACTTGTTTGGAATGACTAAGTCTTCATCAATACCGATTACCTTTCCAAAACCTTCGCATTTAGGACACGCCCCTATTGGATTATTAAAGCTAAACAAGTGAACTGTGGGTTCAATGTACTTGACATTCTCTTCTTCAAATGCATTGGAAAAAATTCGACTTTCAATTTTGCCTTGTTTGTCTTGCAGCTGAAGTTCACATTTATTCTTTCCCTCGTAGAAAGCGGTCTCAACCGAGTCTGCAATTCTTGCCTCTTCTTCTGCAAGTTGTTTTCCGCTGATAAAACGGTCCACCATCAACATTAGCTCACCTTTTGTTTCACTTTCTTGAAGATCCTCTAGGTAGATACTTTCACCATCTTGGTAAGCTCGGCTAAATCCCTGTTGGATTAGCAGCTGGATCTGCTCAGCAAAGTCTTTTTTAGGTTTCAGCTTCACCTTCGCGGTTAGGAAGACCTTGTAGCCTTCTTCTATTTGCAAGATGTAATCTACAACATCTTGTACGCTATCGCTTTTTACTTCCTTTCCAGTATCCGGCGAAATGGTTTTGCCAATGCGCGCATAAAGTAATTTGAGGTAGTCATAGATCTCTGTAATAGTACCTACAGTAGAACGTGAATTGGTTGAGTTTACTTTTTGTTCTATGGCAATGGCAGGGGAAATGCCTTTAATGTAATCTACTTCAGGTTTTTCAACCTTGCCTAAAAACTGTCGTGCATAAGAGGATAGGCTTTCCACATACCTTCTTTGTCCCTCTGCATATAGCGTATTAAAAGCTAGGGAAGATTTCCCTGAACCCGACAAACCAGTGATCACAACAAGTTTGTTTCGGGGTATAACAAGATCAACATTCTTTAAGTTATGAACCCTTGCTCCTTTAATTATAATATGCTCTTTGGGATTAGCTTTTTTGAGGGTTTGATCTTGGTTCATACGTATTTGAAGAAAATTAAAGCAAAGGTAATTAGCCTTTTTTTGGTATTTTGGCAAAATATTTTGACAATAACACAATAAAAGCAACTAAAAGCTGTTTTTATACGTATTACTTACAACTTATAAACTTTTAGCCTATAGCCTAAACATTTACTTTTTTAATCTAGCTTATAACAAAGCTCAAATTGTATATGTTTATGGAATCTAATGCGAAAAGTGATCAAGTGCTCATTCGCGAGTACTTAGAGGGAAGAGAAGTTTCATTTGAAATCTTACTGAATCGTTACAAAGACCGTGTCTTTGGCTATATCTTATTTACAGTAAAGGATAAAGCCTTAGCAAACGATATCTTTCAAGAAACTTTTATGAAGGTAATTCGCACCTTGAAGAAAGGGAGTTACAATGAAGAAGGAAAGTTTCTTCCATGGGTAAACCGCATAGCCCATAACCTGATGATCGACCATTTTAGAAGGAAGAAAAAATACCCTACTACGAATGGAGGGGAAGATTTTGACATTTTCGATATTATTCCTGATCGAGATGAATCTGCAGAGGATAAGGCCATAAAAGCTCAAGCGCATGCAGGTGTCAAAAAATTAATTCACCGGTTACCGCAAGATCAAAAAGAAGTGCTGATGATGCGCATGTATTTTGATATGAGTTTTAAAGAGATCGCTGATCGAACTAATGTTAGCATTAATACAGCTCTCGGTAGAATGCGTTATGCATTAATAAACCTTCGGAAATTAGCAAAACAAGAGAAGTTGTCATTAGCAAATTAATTTGCTTGATCTAACAATATTTTAAAGCGGTTAGCGTTTTTAAGGAAACAAAAAATCGCGTATGAAGAAATTTGACCACTTTGATTTCGAAGAATTAACCCACGAGGAAGACAACCTTAAAAATCAGCTATCAGCTAATCAGTTTAAAGAAGAGCAAATCAGTACTCCTGAGCAGTCAACTGTAGAATCAATCTTATCCTATTCAAAAGCACTTAGTGTAAGAAAGACAGAAAGCTTAGGTTACATTGAGCAGTTAATCAATTAAATAAGCTCTTTCTTCCTGCTTTAGAACAAATCGGACAGGCAACAGGATCGTGAGGGCGTGCCTTACAGTACTCTCTACCAAAGAAGATGATTTGTAAATGCAGTTTGTTCCACAACTCTTTTGGAAATAGACGCTTACAATCCTTCTCTGTTTGTTCCACATTTTTTCCATTGGTTAAGGCCCAACGGTAGGCCAAACGGTGAATGTGGGTGTCAACCGGAAAGGACGGAATACCAAACGCTTGAGCCATAACCACCGAGGCAGTTTTATGTCCCACACCTGGCAGCTTTTCTAAGGCCTGAAAGGATGGAGGTACTTCTCCGTTATATTGTTCGCTTAATATAGTAGAGAGCTCATGAATTGCTTTGGATTTTCTGGGCGATAATCCACAGGGTCTTATAATCGCTTTGATCTCATCAACTTGAAGCAGTTTCATCTCCTCAGCATTGTCTGCAAGGGCAAACAAATGCGGTGTCACCTTGTTAACTCGTTCATCAGTGCATTGCGCTGATAATAAGACAGCAATCAGGAGGGTAAAGGAATCTTTATGGTCAAGTGGTATAGGTGTTTCGGGATATAATTCCTCTAGTTTTTGGATGATAAATTCGACTTTTTCTGCCTTTCTCATAGAATCAACAAAGATATTCTTATTTAGAATTTAAGCTCTCCTAACTTGCTATAATCAAATTATTAATTATTTTGTTTGACATTAAATTGACAAAAAAACCGTCAGAAACTTATGGGAAAACTAAAAATAGGAGACCAAGCTCCTGCAATCAAAAGCGTAGACCAAAATGGAAATGAATTTAAGCTCTCTGATCTTAAGGGTAGCAAAGTAGTTCTTTACTTTTATCCAAAGGATAATACCCCTGGTTGTACTAAAGAAGCTTGTAATTTAAGAGACCATTATCAAGAGCTCAAAGATGCGGGTTTTGAGGTAGTGGGTGTAAGCGCTGATAGTCAGAAGAAGCACCAAAATTTCATTGAAAAGTACGATTTACCCTTCACCTTATTGGCCGATGAGTCTAAAGAGGTGATTCAAGCATACAATGCATGGGGGTTGAAGAAATTTATGGGTAAAGAATATGAAGGGATTATTCGTAAGACTTTTGTAATTGATGAGGAAGGTAAAATCGAAAACATCATTGAAAAAGTAAAAACCAAGGACCACGCGTCACAAATACTATAAACTAAACGAGTACTAAAAAGGATAAAATGGCTAAAGAAAAAACAGAAGTTGACAAGCAAAAAGAAAAAGCACTTCAACTTACTTTAGATAAGTTAGAAAAAACATACGGTAAAGGGTCCATCATGCGATTGGGAGATCAAGCCGTTGAAAATGTAGACGCAATACCAACCGGTTCAGTAGCCCTTGATGTGGCTTTAGGAGTTGGCGGTTTGCCAAGGGGAAGGGTAATTGAAGTTTATGGACCAGAATCCTCAGGAAAAACCACTTTAGCAATTCATGCTATAGCAGAAGTTCAGAAGCAAGGCGGAATCGCAGCATTTATTGATGCAGAACATGCTTTTGATCAGTTTTATGCTGCTAACCTTGGAGTAGATACTGAGAACCTATTGATCTCTCAGCCAGACAATGGCGAGCAAGCATTAGAAATAACAGATAATTTGATTCGCTCAGGTGCGATTGATCTCATTATCATTGACTCTGTTGCTGCCTTAACTCCAAAAGCTGAGATAGAAGGGGAGATGGGAGATTCACGCATGGGACTTCAGGCAAGGCTAATGTCGCAGGCTTTGAGAAAGCTCACTGGAACCATTAATCGAACTGGTTGTACCTGTATTTTCATTAATCAGCTTAGGGAAAAAATTGGGGTGATGTTCGGTAATCCTGAAACAACCACAGGAGGTAATGCACTTAAGTTCTATTCATCGGTTAGAATTGATATCAGAAGAAGTTCTCAGATCAAGCAAGGAGACGAGGTGATTGGAAACCGTGTTAAGATCAAGGTTGTTAAGAATAAAGTTGCCCCTCCTTTCCGCAAGGCAGAATTTGACATCATGTATGGAACTGGAATATCTCGTTCAGGAGAAATTATTGATATGGCGGTTGAAATGGGAATTGTTAAAAAGAGCGGAAGTTGGTTTAGTTATGGTGAAACCAAGCTGGGTCAGGGTAGAGATGCAGTTAAACAACTGATCGAAGATAATCCTGAACTAATGGAAGAATTAGAACTGAAGATAAAAGAAGAGATGGCAGCCTAACATTTTATTAATGAATAATTTTATCCTGCATGTAATCATGCAGGATTTTTTATTTAAGAAGATGAGAAATACATTATTTGGATTACTAATTCCCCTTTTGTTTTTGGCTTGTGCTGATGCTGAAAAGGGTAAAAAAGAGGAATCTACTACTGCAGTTGATCAGCAAAGTGAAACCAAGATCACGCCCATGGTGGAGGGTAAACCTGAACGACTAGTTGTGGTAAAAGATTCACTCTTAAAGGAAATAAACCAAGCAATAAGAAAGTCGCTTAACCAGCCCGAACTTTATATAAGAAGGGCCTCAGTATATGAAAGATTTGGTGATGCAAGTTCCGCTGAAGAGGATTTGAATCGAGCTTATACCATAGATTCGACAAACTTATCAGTCTTAATTGCCCACAGTGATTATTATTTAAGAAGGGGAGAGCTAAGCCCAAGCTTGGCTTATTTGAAACAAGCAAGATACTATCATCCTGAGGCGGCAAGTGTATATCTAAAAATGGGAGAACTCTACTTGATTGGTAAGGATAATCGGAAATCGCTTCAGAACGCTGATCTTGCCATTAAGTACGACATGTACAATGCACAAGCCTACTTTTTGAAAGGGTTTAATTTTCTTGAAATGGGTGATACAACCAGAGCAGTCAGCTCTTTTCAAACCACGGTGGAGCAAGATCCGGAGCACTTTGAAGCTTATATGCAGCTCGGCTTACTAAACAGCATCAAGGGAGATTCCATAGCCATAGACTATTTTGAGAATGCTCTAGAAGTTGAGCCCAAGAACAAAGAAGCCATGTATGGGATTGCCATGTTTCAGCAGGAAAATGAAATGTACAATGAAGCCCTAAAAACCTATCATGAAATCTTGGAGTATCATCCTAATTTCCGAGAAGCGCACTACAATTTGGGCTACGTCCACATGTATTACTTGCAACTTTACAGGCAAGCAAGTTTGCATTTTTCTGACGCCATTGAGGTAGATCCCAATTATTACCAAGCTTATTACAATAGGGGCTATTGCTTTGAGCTGCTCGGCGATGTAAACAATGCCATTAAAGACTACCAACAATCACTTGCCATAGAGCCCAGCTACGATTTGGCTGCAAAAGGAATTAGCAGGGTGAAAGACGGCGTATGAACCTGCTAAGTGTAGAAAACATATCAAAACGCTTTGGTGAGCGTGTTTTATTTGAGGGTGTTTCCTTTGGGTTAGACCAAGGGCAAAAAATGGCTTTGGTAGCTAAAAACGGGGAAGGGAAAACCACTTTACTTGAACTTTTAAGCAAAGAACAGTCTCCTGACGGGGGAGCAGTAACTTGGAGAAACGGAGTATCAATCGGTTTTTTAAACCAAAAGGATGAATTTGATCCTGATCTAGCGCTTAAGCAACTGTTTTACCAAGCCGATAGCGATATTTCAAAAGTAATTGAAGAGTACCACCAAGCGATGCAAGATGCCAACAATCAAGATCGCTTGCAGCGGGCATTAAATAAGATGGATTCGGCTAAAGCCTGGGACTATGAAGCAAAGATTGAAAAACTACTTTCAGTTTTTGAAATGGGTGATGTCTCCTTGGATCAGAAGGTAGGGACTTTATCAGGTGGTCAGAAAAAACGTTTATCCCTCATCAAGATACTCTTGGACGAACCTGATTTTTTTATTTTAGATGAGCCGACCAATCATTTAGATATTCCGATGATCGAATGGCTAGAGGAATATTTTTCTCAAGAGAACATTACCTTGTTCATGGTTACTCACGATCGTTATTTCTTGAACCAAGTTTGCAATCAGATCATAGAATTAGATCAAGGACAAGCCTATAAGTATGATGGTGGTTACGAATACTTTCTAGAAAAGAAGGCATTGCGTGAAGAAACCCAAGCAGCTGAAGTTGCTAAAGCCAAGAACCTCTATAGAAAGGAAGTAGAGTGGATGAGGCGAATGCCGAAAGCAAGAGGCACTAAGGCTAAATCAAGAATTGATCAATTCTACGACACAGAAAAGAAAGCCAAGCAAAAGCAAAAGGAAGACAAACTGCAGCTTTCTATCAAATCTGAACGTTTAGGAGGAAAGATCATAGAGTTGCATCATTTGCGTAAAAGCTATGGTGAGATCAAGATCGTGGACGACTTTTCTTACACTTTCAAAAAGGGAGACCGCATTGGCATAGCAGGTAAGAATGGGGTGGGTAAAACCACTTTTCTCAATTTGATATTAGGAAAAGAAGATGTAGATGGTGGCAAAGTTGTGCATGGCGAAACGGTTCAATTTGGTTATTACACCCAAAAAGGCATTGAACTAAAAGGGGACAAACGAATCATTGAAGTGGTTAAGGAAATTGCAGAAGTAATTCCATTAGAGAAGGGAAGAAAGATTACTGCTTCTCAGCTTTTAGAACGCTTTTTATTCCCACCAAAGCAGCAATATACTTATGTTTCTAAGCTGAGTGGTGGTGAAAGAAAACGCTTGTACTTACTTACTATTTTAATGAGTAATCCCAACTTTTTGATATTAGATGAACCAACCAATGATTTAGATATAAAAACCATTGGGGTATTGGAAAATTTTTTAAGTGATTTTCAAGGTTGCCTAATGGTTGTTTCTCATGATCGTGCTTTTATGGATCGTGTAACAGACCATATCTTCCACTTTAAAGGAGATGGTTTGATCAAGGATTTTCCAGGTACTTATAGCGCCTTAATAGAGAAGAATAAGAAGGAAGCAGTGACTGAAAAGGCAAGCAAACCTGCCAAAGAAGAGGGTAAAGACAAACCCAAGCAAGATAATCAAGCAGAGAAACTTGGTTATATGGAGCGCCGTGAATTCAATAAACTGGAAAAGGAGATTGAGAAGTTGGAGCAAAAGAAAGAGGAATTGACAGCCTCTCTTTCTGACTCAAAGCTTGATTCCGATGAACTTCTTTCTCGCTCAGAAGAGTTAGGTCAATTAGTAGAGGTGATTGAAACAAAAACTGCCCGTTGGATGGAATTAGCTGACCGCGCTTAAGTTATCTTTAAGTCAAAACGATCAAAGAGTGCTTTCAGCTGCTCAAGCTCCTTCATCTTGCAGTGCACCTTTATTTTTACTGAATCAGCCGTATGTTCCTGTTCAATCTGCAAATCATGTTTGTCAATAATAGATAATATTTCACCTAACAACTGGTAATTGGTATTCAAGGTGAAATTGGCCTTTGGCTCTACTGTTATGATACTTGCAGCAGTCAGACTTCCTTTTGCTGCAGCTCTGTATGCTTGGATCAATCCACCAACCCCAAGTTTCGTTCCTCCAAAATAACGTACAACAGCAATCAAGACTGCAGTCACCTCCGCTGATCGAATCGCGGCCAAAATGGGCATTCCTGCAGAGTTTGAAGGTTCGCCATCGTCGTTTACGAGATAATATTCTTGGTTAGCTGTGCCAAGTAGAAGACCGCTGCAGACGTGGTTGGCTTTTGGATTTTCTTCCCTGAGTGATTCGATCAAAACCTTTGCTTCTTCAACAGACTTGATCGGATAGGCATAAGCATAGAACTTGCTGCCCTTTTCTTTCAAGAAATAAGTTGCAGGACTTTTTATGGTATGGTAGGCTTGCATCAGGAAAAGGATATCATCAAAATAGCCAAAATAGAAAGGGCAACCCCTAATTTGTTTTTAACTGAAAAGCGCTCTTGAAAAAGAAAATAGGAAAGTAAAGTGGTAAAAATAACTACCCCCATATTGTTTATGGGAAATACCACTGAGCTTTCTAGTTGGGAGTTATTGAAGGTAAGAATCAGAAAGTAGATGGAACCATAATTGATCAAGCCCAAAGCAATACCACCAAGCCAAGTCGGTAAATGATTTAAGCCCTTTCCTTTTCGAATAACGGTAATCACTATTCCAATGCAGAAAGCTGTAATGAAAATAAGGGATGAAAATAATTTGGAATCGTTTTCGCTTTCTTGAAGGTAATATTCCTGCGTGTATTTTATGAAAGTATCAATGAAGCCTGAACCTAAAAACAGAATAAATGGAATAAAGAAAAGTTTCCAGTCAAAAGATTTCTTCTCCACTTTTGGTTTAACTGTAGCTAAATAAATGCCAATCAGGGCCACCAGGACTCCTGCTATTTTTAGAAGGTTGTAGCTATCTCCATAGTACACAATTGCAAAAACCACTGGTACAACTAGTGCCATTTTATTGGCAATTGATGCCACTGAAGCGCCAAGTTTTTGGGCTGTAGTTGCCATGATGTAAAACAAGCTAATAAAGAATACCCCTAAAATTAGTCCGTTAATCGACCAAGGAGATTGCAGCATCCTTGTAAAAGAAAGTTGCACATCGCTGATAAGAATGCCCACTGAGCCTGCAATGAGGTAATTCACTACAATTGCAGAAAAGGTATCTATCTTGAATCGTTCAAATGATCGAAAGACAATGAAAATAGAAGTAGAGCAGAGGATGCTTAATAAGAGATAGATCATCGGTAGTAGGTGTAAAGCATGTCGGTTTCTACTTTTTCAGTTTTTTGTGGTTTAACTGTGAGCGAAGGAGCTTTGATTCCCTTTTCAAAAGTCTTCTTTCCAACAAATCGCCTGATTTCATCCCAGTAGTTTGAATTTAAGAATTCGTTTAAGGTAAAGGCACCACCTTCAACAATAATTGATTGTATGTTCCTTTGATGCAAAACGCTCATAAGTTGGTCTAGGAAATTACCCCCGAAATCTAATTTGAGATACTCAATGTGGCCTCTTTTTTCTTCTTTAGTCTGATTAATGATTAGGGTTTCGGCTTGATCGGAAAAAACGGCTAAGCTTTGGCTTAATTCCAACTTTTGATCAATCACTACCCTCAAAGGGTTTCGGCCTTCTACCTCTCTACACGTCAAGGCAGGATTGTCAATATGAGCTGTATTCTGCCCCACTAGAATGGCATCTTCTTCTGCCCGCCATAAATGAGAGAGTTGCTTAGAAGTGAGAGAGGTAATCCATGAGTCTGCTGCATCTGGGTCATCAGCTAGTCTCCCCAAAAAGCCATCTTGGGTTTCAGCCCATTTGAGCATGATGTAAGGACGCTTTTTTTGATGGAAACAAAAAAATCTTCGGTTTAGTAGATCTGCTTCTGACTTCAAAACAGCCTGTTTAACTTCAATGCCTGCTGCTTTCAATTTTTCTACTCCTTTTCCATTTACAGCTTCATAAGGGTCTGCTGAGGCAATTACTACCCGAGGTATTTTCTTTTCTACGATTAGATCTGCACAAGGTGGGGTTTTACCAAAGTGCGCACAAGGTTCAAGGCTTACATATAAAGTAGCTTGCTCAAGCATACTTTGGTCTGCTACCGAGGCAATGGCATTAACTTCAGCGTGTGGCCCTCCAAACGATTGATGAAAACCTTCGCCAATGATCCGGTTTTGGTACACAATTACACAGCCTACTCTTGGGTTGGGAGCAACAGTAAATCGCCCTTTTTCAGCCAGTTGAATGGCGCGTTCCATATACTTTTCATCGCCCTGATGCATAAGACCAAAAGTAGAATAAAAACCTAACTTGCAGGCCTAAAGCAAGCGTTGACTTATGAAGTTAGGAGAACTGTTAGAGAAGTTGCGAACGGAGCTGCAACACATAACTGATTCGCGTGAATTAGAGGCACATATTAGAATTCTGATCCAACATTTTTTTGGCTTAAACCGAGCAGAAGTTCAGCTTAATAAGGATAAAGAGCTGAATGAAGACAAACTCCAGCAGCTACAGCAAGCGGTTAATGAATTGCAAGCTCACCGACCTTTAGACTACATTATTGGAGAAAGTGTGTTCCTTGGTTACCCTTTTTACGTAAATGAGTCCGTTCTGATTCCTCGCCCTGAAACAGAAGAGCTTGTAATGTTAGTAGCTGAGCATGAAACCGAATCAGACATTGCTGTGCTAGATATTGGAACGGGTAGCGGGTGTATACCCATAGGCCTCGCTTTGGAAGGTGATTATAGAGAAATTGAGGCTTGTGAAGTTTCAGAAGCAGCTTTAGAAGTTGCTCAGATCAATGTTAAAAAATTGAACGTTAAAGTGAAGCTCTTTCAGCTTGACATCCTGCAAGAGCTCCCTTCACGCAAGTATGATGTAGTTGTGAGTAATCCACCTTATGTGTTTCAAGAAGAATTACGAGGCCTGGAACAGCATGTTAAAGAATACGAGCCCATAATTGCCTTAGCACCAAATGGGGAGCCACTTTTGTTTTATAAACGGATGATTGCCATTGCTGAGCAACTGCTAAATACCGGTGGTCGATTCTATTGGGAGATCCATGAAGAGATGGGAGAGGAGGTATGCGCTTTATTCGATAATCAAGCTTTCAAAGGGGTAAGATTACTTCAAGACATGTACGGCAGGGATCGCTTTGTAACTGCAATCTATACAGCTTAAACTCCCATTTGTAGGGTTTTAAGGTCGCGGTACAGGCCGTCTTCTTTAGCTAATAACTCTTGATGGTTTCCTGATTCCACAAGTCTGCCTTCTTGAAGCACCAAAATATTATCTGCTTTTTGAATGGTGGATAGTCGATGGGCAATCACTAAAGAGGTTCTTCCTTTCATTAACTCATCTAGCGCCTGCTGCACCAATTGTTCAGATTTTGAGTCGAGCGAACTAGTGGCTTCATCTAGGATCAAGATCTTTGGATTTTTCAAAATAGCTCTGGCGATAGCAATTCTTTGACGCTGCCCTCCCGATAATTGAACTCCACGCTCGCCTACTAAGGTATCATAACCATCAGGGAAAGCTTCAATAAACTCGACCGCATTAGCTTTTCTAGCCGCTTCTTTTACTTCTTTTTTTGATGCATCAGGATTTCCGTAAAGGATATTATCGTAAATACTTCCGCCAAAGAGCACAACATCTTGGGGAACTATAGCCATCGCTGACCGTAAATCTGCTAGCGCATATTCATTGATCTTTAGCTTGTCAATTAGGATTTCACCTTTACTTACTTCAAAGAATTTTAAGATCAAGGAAGTAATGGTTGATTTTCCTGCTCCTGATGGACCTACTAAAGCTACTTGCTGACCTGACTCGATCTCAAAGCTGAGGTTTTTCAAAACTTCTACATCACTTCGGCTTGGGTAAGCAAAATCTACCGCTTTAAAGCTGATCTTTCCTTCAGTGATTTTTTTCGAGAACTGTTTTTCCTGCTCCTCCTCTTTGTCTTCATCAAATATCTCAAGCAGGTTTTCAGTGGCACCAATCGCTTTTTGTAGCTGGGAGTAAAGATCGGCAATGCCACCCAAAGAAGCACCAACAAATACTGAGTAAAGAATGAAAGTAAAAAGATCACCAATGCTTAGTTGGTCCTCTTGAACAAGCACCACACCATACCAGATTACTGCTACGATTGATCCAAAAAGACAGAAGATGATAAAAGAAGCGAAAGCACCTCTCCACTTGGCGCCTTTTAAGGAAACGCCTATTACGTCGTCTGTTCTCTTTTTATAACGTAAGTATTCAAACCTTTCATTTACAAAAGCTTTAACAGTAGCAATTCCCTGTAGGGTTTCTTCTACGATCACATTTGAGTCGGCCACTGCATCTTGGGCTTCCTTAGAAAGTTTTCTAATCTTTTTGCCAAAGAGAACCGCTACTAAAACTACAACGGGCACTAAGGCGAGCATTAACAAAGTCAGTTTGCCAGAAATATAGGTAAGTAAAGCAATCCCGATCACAATAATGATTATTTGCCTCAAAAACTCAGCAATGGTAGTGGTTAAGGTTTCTTGTAAAAGGGAAATGTCAGATGAAATACGACTGTTTAACTCCCCAACCCTTCTTTCAGAGAAGAACTTCATCTTTAGACGGATGAGTTGATAGTAAGTAGCTTGCCTAAGGCTTGCTAAGGTTTTTTGGGTAACAATAGCAAAAAGGTAAATTCTGAAAAAAGAAAAAACTGCATTTAGAAAGAATACCCCTAAGAGTAAGAGTGCGATTCTATTAATTTGATCTAAAAAATCTGTGTTTGCCGCATCGACCAATTGGCCTGTGAGGTAAGGAAATACCATGGATGCTGCACTCGATAGAAATAAGAATACAAGACCAACCGCAAAAGTGCCCGCATAGGGCTTTACGTATTTAAATAATCGAAGTGATTTTTTTAAAGAGGCTTTCGTGATCTTCTTTTTCGCTTCATCGTCATCATTTTTTCGCCTTCCAAAACGCGCCATGCACAAAATTTTTGTCAAATTTACCCATAAGCAAAGAGGGCAAAAAAAAACAATGCAATTTGTCTAAAAGTTTTTTGGAGAGCTTATGAAAAAATCCCTACTTTTGCCCTCCCTTTGTTAAATACGAAAAGCTATGAAAAGAACATATCAACCTTCAAAGAGAAAGAGACGCAACAAGCACGGATTTAGAAGTAGAATGCAATCTGCTAATGGAAGGAAAGTTCTAAACAGCAGAAGAAAAAAAGGAAGAAAAAAATTGACTGTTTCAGCTGAAAGTCGATCATAATTTGTTTTTATATAGGTTTGAAAAAGGGAGTGGTATTGAACTACTCCCTTTTTTTATTGTCTAATTTTAAAGAAAAATCAGCTAGATGAAAAGAATTGCCATTAACGGTTTTGGCCGCATAGGAAGGATGACTGCAAGGGTCATCTTGCAAAAAGATGACTTAGAATTGGTTGCCATCAATGATTTGGCAGACGCAGTAACCTTAGCTCATCTTTTTAAATACGATTCAATCCACGGTCAATTTGATGGAGAAGTAAAGGCTGAAAACGATGACTTGCTCATCAATGGTAAAGTAGTGAAGCTATTCCAAGAAAAGACACCTTTAAATCTTCCATGGAAGGAACTCAAAGTTGATTTGGTAATTGAATCGACAGGCCTATTTAGAGACCGAAGTGGGGCAGAACAACACCTTACAGCTGGAGCTAAGAAGGTTGTTATAAGTGCACCTGCTAAAGACGAAGATATAAAAACCGTAGTCTTAGGAATTAATGATTCAATTTTAGAGGGTGGAGAACGAATTGTTTCAAATGCTTCTTGTACGACCAACTCTTTAGCCCCATTAGTTAAAATCTTAGATCAAGAGTGCAGTATTGAAAGCGGTTACATCACTACCATTCACTCCTATACAGGTGATCAACGTTTGCATGACGCCCCTCATCGAGACCTCAGAAGAGCCCGAGCTGCAGCAGAGAGTATCGTGCCAACTACTACGGGAGCAGCTAAAGCCATTACCAAGATTTTCCCGCACTTAGATGGACAATTAGGTGGTGCCGGGATTCGGGTTCCTGTCCCTGATGGCTCATTAACTGATTTTACCTGTGTGGTGAAAAATCCTAAATCAATTGAAGAAATAAATGCAGCTTTTAAAAATGCCTCTGAGGGCGAATTGAAAGGCATTTTAGCTTACACAGAAGACCCAATCGTTTCCGTGGATATACAAGGTAATCCTCACAGTAGTATTTTTGATGCACAGCTCACTTCTGTGATCGGAAAAATGGTAAAAGTAGTAGGATGGTACGATAATGAGATTGGCTATTCAAATCGTTTAGTTGACTTGATTGAGAAAGTTGTCAAGTAAGTTTTCGTAATTTGACTTAAAATTTTGAAGATGAATAAATTACTATCTTTCTCATTCGGCATTTTATTATTTGTATCAGTTACAGCGCAAGAAAATCTTCAATTGGACACATTGTCTAAGACTTTCACTTATCAAGGAGAAAAGTTATTTGTTAAGAATAGGTTTGCTGAGGGTCATGGTTTTACAGTGAAGCAAGTTTGGGTAAATGGAAAGGAAGTTGAATCTGCTACCAATCAATCTGTTTTTGAGGTAAAAGTGGAAAACCTTGGATTAAAGGAAGGTGATGAAGTAAAAGTGGATTTGGTTCATGAAGCTTTAAGAAAACCGGTATTTCTAGGGAGAGTAAAAAAATAAAATTAGCTTATTTCCACTCCTTTAATTCGAGCTTGTTACCATCAAAAACAGCATAGGACTGGTAATTCATCCACTCTCCCAGATTTACATATCGACTACTTTCGCCTACTTTCAAGTCCAGAGGCAAATGGCGGTGACCGAATATGAAGTAATCTACTCGTTCCTTTTTTAGGTATTCTTTACAGTAAATAGCCAGCCATTCGTTTTCTTCTCCCAAGAATTTTTTATCCTCGCCTCGGTTAGCATTACGGCTTTTGCTCGACCAATAGTCAGCCAAGCCAATGCCAAAGTTTGGGTGTAAACGTGCAAAGAGCCACTGAGATAATCGATTGGCGAAAACCTTTTTGATGAATTTATAGCCGTGATCTCCTGGACCTAAGCCGTCTCCATGTCCAATTAAGAACTCTTTGCCTTGAAAAGTTTTTCGTATTGGCTTGCGGTGCAGGGTGACGCCTAATTCTTTGGGTAAATAGTCAAAAATCCACATATCATGATTGCCTGTAAAAAGCGTGACAGGAATACCTGCGTCTGAGAATTCAGCTATCTTTCCTTGAAGACGAACAAAGCCTTTTGGTATTGCTTTTTTGTATTCAAACCAAAAGTCAAAGAGGTCTCCTACCAAATAAAGTTCTTGGCAGTCTGCTTTGATTGAGTTTAACCAGCCTACGATTTTGTCTTCTCGCTTTCTACTTGCTTGGTAGTTTGGTGCACCCAAATGGAAATCGGAAGCAAAATAGATCTTATTGCGTTTGGTTTCGCTCAAAGGATCAGTTTAAGACTTCAGCAAGTTTTTGTTGCAGGGCAGGTCCTCTAAGGTTTTTTCCAATCACTTTGCCTTCTTCATCGATCAGCAAGGCAAAGGGAATACCTTTAACACCATATGCTTTGGCAGCTTCTGATTGCCAAAACTTTAGGTCGCTTACTTGCGTCCAAGTCAAATTGTCCTGCTCAATAGCTCTTACCCATGCTTCTTTGGTTCGATCTAAGGAAACCCCATAAACTGTAAAGCCTTTATCCTTGTACTTTTGGTAAGCGGCTACCACATTTGGGTTTTCTCTTCTACACGGTTTGCACCATGAAGCCCAAAAATCAATTAATACAACCTTGCCCCTCAAAGAAGATAAAGGCACTAATTCACCATCGGGATTTGGTAAATTGATCTCGGGTACAGAAGAGCCCGGAGCAAACTTGATGGCATCTTCCAACCTACTCTTAAAGCTTCTGTAAAAGGGTGAATTGCCATAGCGTTCAGCTAATGCTGCATCTGCTTTTTTATAGGTTTCAATGTTTGCTTTTCCATTGGTGGGGAGCTGCTCCATTAAGGCAATGTTTGCGAAAAGACCAGGCTTTTCGTTGACCATGTCTCTTACTTTTGAAGCTTTTTGATTTTCAAGCTCTTGGTATTCGTTCCTAAACGACTTCATGATCGAGTCTCGTTTAGGGCTATTGGCATATTGCTGAAAGTCTTCGTTCAATTGGTTTTGCGCCTCATTAATGTCTTGTAAAAAATGATTGAATTCAGTCATTCTTTCTGCATTATCGCTTCCACTTACTTCAATGCCTTTAGCTGTATTTACATTTCCACTTAAGCTAACCTGATCGCCACTTTCTAAAGGTAAAATGACCGCGATGTTCTGGCTTACGTTTAATCGGTAAAATCCAATTTCAGCAGGCTGGAAGTCAAAATAAAAGGCTCCATCCTCAGAAACAAAAGCGGTATCAACAGGACCCTTTTTAGGATTGAGTAGGTCAATTAAGTAAAGTTGGCCTGTACTTAGGCCTTCCAACTTTCCACTTAAAATTCCGTTCAGCTTGCCATCTTGCTGTGCTTCAGCATTTCCGCTACCACAAGCAAAAAGTAAGGTGCTTATTAATATTGACAATAGCCATAGGTTTCTTTTCATCATCATACTTCTAGTTTTTTTCTTAGCAATTGGTTTGTCAGTTTTGGATCAGCTGCTCCTTTGCTGGCTTTCATTACTTCGCCCATAAAAAGACCCAATAGGCCTTTTTTACCATTCCGATACTCTTCTACCTTATCGGGAAATTTATTCAAGGCTTCATCGATGAATCCTTCAAGCGCATTCGTGTCGCTTTGCTGGATCCAGTTATTCTCCTCAGCTATTTTTTGGGGAGACATTTTAGGCGACTCGATCAGTTTTGGAAAAACTTTTTGATTGGCTACCGTATTGCTTACAGCGCCATCATCCACGAGTTTAATCAAGTCTGCTAATTGCTTTGTTTTTATGGGAAATTCCTCGATTCCGATGGCGAGTTCATTTAGGTATGATTTAACCGCTCCCATCATCCAATTAGCAGCTGCTTTGTAATTCTTAGTGTGTTTGATCAGGTCTTCATAATAAAGCGCAAACTGCTTATCTTCTGTAAGAACTTCTGCATCGTAAACAGATAATTCAAGGTCTTGAATGTATTTATTGAGCAGTTCATTAGGTAAAGGAGGGAGCTCACGCTTTACTTTCTCGATATCTGTTTCTTTAACAAAAACTGCCTGCAAATCTGGTTCCGGAAAATACCGATAATCGTGAGCCATTTCTTTGCTTCTTTGGCTTATGGTAATTCCTTTTACGGCATCAAAGCCTCTAGTTTCCATGCTAATTGAATTTCCAGCTTCTAACTCATCGATCTGCCTTTTTACTTCATATTCTATTGCGCGGAGTACATTTCTAATGGAGTTAAGGTTCTTAGTCTCTGTGCGCTCACCCAACGTTTTACTTCCCTTCAACCTTACTGAAACATTGGCATCGCAGCGCATACTTCCCTCTTCCATGTTGCCGTCGCATACTTCAAGGTAACGTACTAGTTTTCGCACTTCGGTTACATAATTGTAGGCTTCTTGTGCCGAACGAATATCAGGCTCGGAAACGATTTCTAAAAGTGGAACTCCAGCACGATTTAAATCAATTAAAGTGTTGTAGGGGTCAAGGTCGTGAATACTCTTTCCTGAATCCTCTTCCATGTGTATTCGCGTAATACCAATGCGTTTTTCTTGGCCTGAATCGTCTTTGATCAGGATTTCTCCCCCTGTGCATAGTGGAGTAGTGTCCTGTGTGATCTGATAACCTTTGGGCAAATCGGCATAGAAATAGTTCTTTCGCGCAAATTGATTTTCATAAGTAATCTCTGAACCACAGGCTAAGCCTAGTCTTATACCATACTCAAGGGTCTTTTTGTTGAACATGGGCAATGTTCCCGGATGACCCAAAGAAACAGGGGAAACATTATTGTTTGGAGCTTTGCCGTATTCGGTCGAATCGGATGAATAGGCTTTACTTTTAGTTTGTAGCTGAGCATGAATCTCTAGGCCTACAACTACTTCATATTTATCGTATTTATTTTCTTCAGGCATGCGTGGCAAAATTAAGGATTTAAGCGTGTTAGAGGCATTTGCTTTAAGTAGCTGCGATGGATTTAACCAATTTTTTGAATAGCAGGGCTAATTTTGGTTCAGCTTGTGCAGCTACCTCTTGCACTTCTTCGTGTGATATTTCAACCACTTTTCCTTCAACACCTAGATCAGAGATAACCGATGCGGCAAACACCTTTATGCCAGCATGAACCGCTACAATGGTTTCAGGAGTAGTGGACATTCCAACGGCGTCTGCACCTATATACCTAAAATATTTGTATTCGCTTTTGGTTTCATAAGTCGGACCGCTTGTTCCCAAATAAACGCCGTAGTGCAGGTTGAAATTTGCTTCTTTAGCAATTTCTTTCGCTTTTTCAATTAATTCAAAGGCATAGGGTTCACTCATGTCAGGGAACCTAGGACCAAGTTCATCGAGATTCTTTCCTCTTAAAGGATTGTCAGGAAAAAGGTGAATGTGGTCGTTCAAAACCATAATGTCGCCAATCTCATGATCAGGGTGGAGCCCACCACTAGCATTTGATAAAAGAAGATGGCTTACCCCTAATGCCTTAAATACCCGAATGGGGAAAGTTGCCTTTTTAAGGTCATAGCCTTCATAGTAGTGAAAGCGACCTTTCATAGCAATTACAGGCACACCTTCAAGTTCCCCTATGATCAGTTTGCCGCTGTGTCCTTCTACAGTTGAAACAGGAAAATGTGGAATTTCAGCATAATCGATTACCGTAGCCTTTTCAATAGCCTCTGCTAGCTTTCCCAAGCCTGAGCCTAATACAATGCCAATTTGAAATGTTTTATCTGTTTTTTTGCGCAAAAATTCAGCGCTCTCCTGTATAAGATCTAACATATTGATTGAGTTCTTCGGCGAAATCTAGTTCGCCATGAGGGTGAAATTTTATTTGAATAGGAAGGCAAAATACTGCAATATCTTCTAGTTTAGAAAGGTCTAATTTAACTGCATCCTTTTCTGTGGTGATTATAATTTTTTTCGGACTTAATAGGCCTTCTGTTTGTTTCAAGATACCCTTGTAATCTTTTTCAGAAAAAAAGTGATGATCTGGATAACTCAATTTATCTACTTCTTTTGAGTAGCGTTTTAGGTAAAGGTAAAGCGGTTGCGGCTTAGCAATTGCTGTTACCAGCAAAACACCCCATTGTTTTAGCTCTTTCTTCTTTAGATTCAGCTCTATTGCTTTTTGATTTAATGGCTTGAGCTTGCGGTAGCTTATGTAACTGAAAAATACTTTTTGATAAGCCAGAGGTTTTAAGCTAGAGGTAATGCGTCTGATCTCCAAAGGCGATAGTACTGCCGGGCTTTTTGTGACAATGATAATGTCTGCTCGTTTAGCTCCTGATCTGCTTTCTCTTAAGCGTCCGGCGGGCAATAAAAAATCATTAATGTAGAGGGAACTGTAATCGGTTAGTAAAATGTTAAGGCCTGCCTTCACACTTCGGTGCTGGTAAGCGTCATCAAGCACAATGAGCTGTGGAGGCGCAGGTAGAGCTTGTAATTTTTCAATTCCTCTTTTTCGTTTTTCATCAACTGAAACATAAATTTCAGGATGTTTAGTAAAGATCTGATAAGGTTCATCTCCAATGGTAGTTGCATTGCAACTAGAGTCTGCCAAAATAAAACCTTTGGTTTTTCTGCCGTAACCCCTACTTAAGCTTGCTAATTGAAAATCAGTTTTAAAATGATTAATAATGTACTCCGTATGGGGGGTTTTTCCTGTGCCACCTGCAGATAAGTTTCCTACACAAATAATTGGGAAATGGTAGCTCTTAGAGGGCATGATTCCGGTATCATAAGCGAAATTTCGTAGCTTAGTAATCAACCAGTAAATCGCGCTAAGCGGAAATAGTAATATGCGCAAAATGAAGCTCAATTCAACCCTTTTTTATAATTTTCGAAGTTACAGAAACTCAATCTTAGACCTAAATTAAAATCCCTTAAGAATAATGAAGATTCGTGATGTGATCAAAAGTCTTGAAGAGCTTGCTCCTCCTTCTTTACAAGAAAGTTATGATAACTCAACCTTGATCGTGGGAGATAAGAACGCTACCGTAGAAAAGGTGCTTTTAACCTTAGATTGCACTGAAGAAGTGGTCGAGGAAGCAAAAGCTAAGGGATGCAATTTGATTGTGGCGCATCATCCAATTGTTTTTTCAGGCTTAAAGTCTTTAACAGGAAAGAATTACATTGAACGAACCGTTATTAAGGCTATAAAAAATGACATAGCCATTTATGCCATCCACACAAATTTGGACAATGTACAAAAGGGAGTTAACTCAAAGATTGCTGAAAAATTGGATCTAGTGAATACCGCTATTCTCAGTCCCAAAGCGGGTTATTTAACCAAGTTAACTTTCTTTTGCCCTATTCAAGATTCACCTAAGGTGCGCGAGGCAATTTTTGAAGCAGGTGCAGGACAAATAGGGGAATACGATGCCTGTAGCTTTAACCTAAAGGGAGAAGGGACCTTTAGAGCAGGGGAAAATACCAACCCTCATGTAGGTGAAAAAGGGAATCTCCATACCGAGGAAGAACAACGGGTGGAGGTTATTCTTCCTACTTATTTAGAGGGTAAAGTAGTGCAAGCGCTTAAGGCGGCACATCCTTACGAAGAGGTAGCTTATGATCTTTATCCTCTTAAGAATAGTTGGGGGCAGGTTGGTAGCGGGATGATCGGGGAGTTGAAAGAAGAGATGGATATGGTAGATTTTTTGAAAAGCCTAAAGGATAAATTGAATACACCGCTAATTCGCCACACTAAAGCGCACCAGCAGACAGTTAAAAAAGTGGCTTTGTGCGGAGGTGCAGGAAGTTTTTTGTTGAATGCTGCTAAAGCAAAAGAAGCAGATGTATTTATAACAGGAGATTTCAAATACCATCAGTTTTTTGATGCTGAGGATCAAATTGTGATTGCTGATGTAGGGCACTACGAAAGTGAGCAATTTACGCCTGAACTTCTAAAAGATTACCTTGAGAAACTTGACCTAGATATAGAGTTGAACTTAAGCGGTGTGAGTACAAATCCGATACACTATTTAAAATAAGAAAAAGGCCCTAAGGCCTTTTTCTACTGAACTAAATTGAATCACACTTAACCACGATTCTTACTGCTTCATGAATTTGGAGCGGTAAATTTTTCCTCCTTTTTCAATGAAAAGGAAATATATGCCATTATCTAAGTCACTGATGTTTATTTCTTGTTTTCCAGGAGATTCTAGTACTTTCTGACCCTTAAGGTTGAATACCTTTATAAGGTTAGCATTGTGCACTTCAGTTGGAAGGTTGATGCTGTTTACAGCAGGGTTGGGAAAGACATTAACTTCTAGTACTGGATTTTTCGGTGAAGCCTTTTCTCCTGTGATTAATCCAAACTGAAACAACTCATCGATCTCTACTTGAGCTAATGAACGACTATACAAGCTAACATCGTCAATCAAGCCACCACCGTATAAATAGTACCTCGGTCCATTAGAGGCTTCATAGTATCCTGAGCCAACAAAAATGCGCTCATAAAAGTCTCCTGCTAAGCTGGTAGGAATAAACATGGATTCAACACGTGTACCTTCAAGATTGCCATCAACATAAATAAAAGTGGTGTCTCCATTATTTTGTGCTACCACATGGTGCCAATTAGTGTCAAGTATTGCAGAGTTAGCTGGTGTACTTAGGGGGTTTGCACTTGTTCCATCAAAGAAGGTTAAGAGATTGCCATTTGGATCCACATCTAAGCCATAACCGCGCCCTTGAACTAATCTACCATTACCTGCTGCCCCTCCGGGTATAGCATTTTTTACCCATATACTAATTGCAGCGCTAGACCAAGTTAAACTGTAAACGTCTTTAGATGTCTTAAGAGAAGCTAGGGAAACTCCTATGTTTAAAGCGGAATCGCTAGGCATTTGATTTCGATCTTCTACTAAAGAAAACCGATTGCCATTGTTGTTTCCCAAATTGTTATCGTTGAGAGAGCTATCTTTTCCAACAGGCGTAAAAAATTTATAATCTAATTCTTTGTATAAATCAGCACCTGGTCTACTTAAAGCATATAAAGAATCTATTTGGGTTTGGCTAAGGACATCATCAAAAACCCTCATTTCGTCAAATTGGCCTGTAATTCTTCGATTCCCAAATCTTGTACCACCTACTCTTATGTTGGCTTGCGGGTTAAAAGAAGAAGGCGTGAATCCTGTCTCTGGAGTGCTCGTGTCTAAATTGCCATCAATATAGATAGAGGTAGTGGAGCCATCATTTTGCGCCACCACAAAGTGCCATAGACCATCCTTAATATTCTGCTGGGATTGAATTGGGTTTGCACTAGATCCATCAAAAAAGCAATTTACTAAACCAGAGGGCGTCATCTCGACCCCTGCACCGCCAAAAGGAAATTGGAAAACTTGTCCATCATGCAGTTCTCTTGCCCAAAAAGTAATGGCAGTGCCATTCCACGTTGTGTTATTGGTAGGATTCTGGGCTTCAACCCAAAAATTGCCGGCAAAGTAAGGTGCTTGGTCTCCTAAACTATCTGCCACTCCCGGGAAAATATTGCTAGGAAGGTTTCGCCCATTGCCAGCAGGTACCAGATTTGAGTTCCCTGCAAAATCTATGTAATAATCCTGTTGGAAAGGGGGAGCATCAATTCTATTAAAGGTCCAGTGGTGAACGAGGTTTTGTCCAAAACCTGTAAGCGTTATTCCAATTAAAAAAGTAAGTAATAGTTTTTTCATAGCTGAAGTTATTTTTAATCAAAGCTATGTAGGGCTATTGCTTTAATAGTGACAAACTTTCTGAACTGTAGTTTTCAATTTCTTAATGGAAATGCATTCAAGTTTCTAGCATTTCTATTATCACTGTTGTGCCTTCCCCTCCGCCTAAGTCAGTTTCATTTTCTACTTTAATCTGGATGTTTAAATCGTAGTTTTTGTTTAAAAGATAAATCTTATCCTCTATTGCTTTATTGCCAAAAGAAAGCCCTTTACTATCCTTCTTTTTCTCTGCTTGTTTGATGCCAATTCCATTATCTTTTATTTTGATAGTCAGAAGTTGGTTGACATAATTGAACTCCACCCTAAGTTTGCGACCCGATTTTTTTGCCAGCAAGCCGTGTTTAATGGCATTTTCGACAAAAGGTTGGATTAGCATTACCGGAATTTTCAAGCTTTGGATTAGCTCCTGATCGCCGTAATAAATAATTTCATGATCGAGGTCTCCTCCAAGTCTTAATTTTTCTAATTTCAGATACTCTTCAAGGGTTTTTACCTCTTCTTCAATTTCGATAAAATCTTTTTTTGATTGTTTGAGGTAGCTTCTGATCAAATCAGCAAAGTCGGCCAAGTACTCACTCGCTAGCTCTTTTTGATTGGAAAGAATGTAGTCCTGGATAGAGTTTAAGGCATTGAAAACAAAATGAGGATTCATTTGGGCCTGAAGCGCTTTGATCTTATGAATTTGCCTTTCTTTATCGGCTATTTCTCTTTCTCGCTCAAGCTTCTCTAAGTAAAGGTTTCGGTTGATTATAATTTTAGATATGATAAAGGCCAGCGCAACTAAACTTATAAATAGAAGAAGATAAAACCAAGTAGACTTAAACCAAGCTTCTTGGATTTTAAAGTTAAGCATTTGGCTATCACTGCAGAATCCTGACCCTGAGCAGGCTCTAATTTCAACTTGGTAGTTGCCCGGAGCAAGTTGTTGAAAATCTAGTTTACTGAGATTTCCTGGCGACTTTGTCCAATCCGTTTCTTGATTAAGGAAGCGGTATTCGATGTAATCTTTTCCTAAGCTAGCGATGTGGTATGAATTTAATACTACGCTTATGCTGTTTTCACGGTGATCAAGTTCTTCTAGACGGTCAAAAGAAATGGGTGTTTCATTAACCTGTATTTCTTTGATCTGCAAGTTTGGCTTACTTTGATTCTTAAAGTTTTTATTGAGGTCGAGGATTTGCAGTCCATTAGGATTTACGATCCATAGTTGGTCGTCTTTCAATTTTAAACCGAGTATTTCTTTTGAAAGAAGTCCATTGCTTTGGTTGAGGTAGGACTTTTGTCTGGTCTCTTTATTGAAAAGGCATAATTCCCGGTCACTTGCTAAGATGAGCGTATTGCCGTATTCTTCAATAATGTGGAAGTCTTGTTCAAAACTTTCAACTTTTTCCCAGGTGTCACCTTTCTGCAAATAAAGGTCTTGATTTGTATCGAAAATCCACATTCCACCTCCAATTCTCGCCTTTATGCTATGGGCATAAGTGCCTTTTGTTTTATTGATCTTTACTGGCCTAAATTTCTCATCTGCTCTTGTTTTGTAGTGAAGCCCATCAATAAAGTCCACAAATAAAGTTTGACTCTTTTGATCAAAATCAATTAGCTTACACCTTTTGTAGCGGTCGGTAAAAACACTGTCATTTTTATACCTTCTTAAGGTGTGCGAATAGGTAGCATAATAGAACCCATAGGCCTTGGCAACTCTTTTAAAACGAATTGGACTAAGTCCAAATTTGCCTTCAATTTCTTGACTGAAAGGGCTGCGTTTAAAGCTTGCTAGCACTTTAGAATTGGTGTTGTCAAAATACAGCGGACCTAGATTACTTCCTTTATAGTCTAATTTACTGAGCTCAAGACTTTCAAGGTCTAGCTCCCACAATTGTCCTTCTTGGTCTTGAAAGAAGAACTTTTCATGGCTGAAAGTAAAAGTTTGAATTTCAGTATCCCCCCAGCTTATATTTTGAATAGTCGAATTTGAAATAATCTTCACACCATGATTCAGGGTAGCAATCAGGGAGATTCTGTTATCAAGCTGATAATATTTTGAACAACTGTTTCTACTAAGTTGAAAATGTTGATTTACAAGCTTCCAATTATTGGTATTGATTAATTTGAAACCACTTTTACTAAGAAGCGCTAATGTGCTATCATTTACCTTTTGGAAGAGGTTATAGTTAGTTAAACCTGTAGTTAGCGATTTAACTTTCTGCAAGGAATAAGGCGGATCAAGCCTTATTTGGTAAATGTTAATATGCTCATTAAAAATATTGAATATGAGCGCTTTATCATCTTCTACTACAAGTTCAATTTTTTTTTGGTCAGGCAGATCGAAGCGTTTTAGATCCTCAATTTCTCCATTGGGTTTGATAAAAAAGAGTTCGTGTTCAGTGCTATTTTTCTCAGAACTTATGCCATAAATGCCATTTGAATTATGACCTATTTGGGGAAACTTTTTCTCTTCGAGCGTTTTTGTTTTTGCGGGTGTTTTATCGAGATCCAGGTATACTAAATTTTCAGACCCGTCTATAACCATTAAAGGATAATAGCTTAGGTCATAATAAATCGACGCTCCTGTATTTTCTGAACGATCTAAAAATAGCTCAATGGTGCCATTTTCAAAGTAAAAGATTTGTCCATTAAAATTGCTAAACCAGATTCTACCTTTCGGATCTTCCTTTAAATTAGTGTACTCAATAGGGTAGCCTTGTAATTTGTAGTTTTTTATAGAATCTCCATTGAAGTGATATAAGCCGCTATTACTGCCAAAATAAAGGCCACTTTTTATTTCTAAAATGTCGTAAATGGTTTTTTCTTGTAGTCCAAAAACTGCATTGAAAGAAACTGCATTGTAATTAGGTTTTTGTATTTCTGCCTTCAGGCTGAAGCACAATAAAAAGATAAAAGTGAATAGTAGTGTAGTATGTCGAAGCATTAGCTCAATCTATTTAGTACCTCTTGCTTCCTATTTCTTGCAATCGGAACAATGTTATCATTGTCCAATACGAGGTATCCACCATCTTTATGGCTGTATTGTTTGAGAAATCGCATATTGATGAAATGCGACCTGTGAGGTTTTAAGAAGGATTTATTTTCTTCCAACAGCTCAACAAAGTGTTTTAGAGGTTTTGAAATAACTTTTTTTTGCCCAGATTTTAAAGCGATCTTAGTGTACATGCCATCTGCTTCCAACTGAATAATGTCTTCTATTGGCACAAATTCAACTCCATCAGCAAGAGGTAAACCTATTTTCTCAAAGTTCTTGGTCATGAGGCTACTGTGGAGTAAGCGCAGTTGCTCTTGAATACTTTCTTGCTTTTGGTCAGCCTCTACTTTTTTGATTACTTCTTTTACTTTTTGTGGTCTGATGGGTTTCAATAAATAATCAAATGCATTCATTTCAAATGCCTTCAAGGCAAATTCCTGATAAGCGGTTGTAAATACAAGATGAAACGAGACTTCTTCTTCAGGAAGCTTGTTTAAAATGTCTGTTCCTTTTCCACCTGGCATTTCAATATCCATGAATACAAGGTCGGCTTGTTCTTTTTTTATTAGCTTAACCGCATCATTTAAATTGGATGCTTCAAAAAGCTCTAGCTTACCGTTTTCAGACTCGTACTGCTCAATAATTCCTCTTAGCAGACTTCGAGCTCTTTCTTCATCATCAACAATTAAGATTTTCATTATTCCTTTTTTACACAAAGAAGTTAGGTAAGCAAAGAAAGGCTTTTCAGCTTACAAATAAGATGTGATTTGCTGAATGGTATGTTTAGTTTGCTCAACGTCGCATAAGTGCAAATAAGCGAATCTTTAGTTGAGCTTATATAGCTCGTATTTTTTCTATAATTTTGTGCTCTATTTATCATTGGTAAATCACCCAGATAACTCAAATTTATTATGGCTAAAAAGGCTAATAGTTCAGAAGCAACAGTAGAACAGCGCTTGCAAGCACTTTACGACTTACAAGTAATTGATTCAAAAATCGATAAAATTAGAACCGTAAGAGGAGAGCTTCCTTTAGAAGTTCAAGACCTTGAAGACGAAGTGGCAGGGTTAGAAACACGTGTTCAAAAGGCTGAACAAGGTATCAAGTCACTTGAAACAGAAATAGCAAATAAAAAACTCCTGATCAAAGAGTCAGAAACAGCTATTAAGAAATACGAAGAGCAGCAAAAAAATGTACGTAACAACAGAGAGTTTGACGCTATTTCTAAAGAGATGGAATACCAAGCTTTAGAAATTGAATTGGCTAAAAAGCACATCAAAGAATTTGAAGCTCAAATAGAGAATAAGAAAGAAATCAATTCTGCTTCAAAAGAAAAATTGGAGCAAACCCAAAACGAGCTTACTCACAAACAAAACGAATTAGAGGAGATCATTGCTGAGACCGAAAAAGAGGAACAAGCGCTTCTGAAACAATCAGAAAAAGCAAGTAAGGTAATAGAAGACCGTTTGCTTGCAGCTTACAAGCGAATTCGAGATAATGCTAGAAATGGCTTAGCAGTTGTTCCAGTGGAAAGAAGTGCATGTGGTGGTTGCTTTAATAAAATTCCACCACAGCGACAGTTAGATATAAATACCCATAAAAAGGTAATTGTATGTGAGCACTGTGGAAGGATTTTAATAGATCCTAAGATGGCAGGAATTGAAGAGCCTGTTGAAGAGAAAAAGCCTAAAAGAAGAACTAAGAGAAAGACAGCCAAAAAGTAATAAGGACTTTAAACACAAATAAAAAAGGAGCTAAAATTTAGCTCCTTTTTTTGTCTCAGAGTTTTACTCGGCTAGTCGTCATCATTTTCTGATTCTGTTTCACCAATAGCGCCTTTATATGTTGACCTTAATTCGGTTGACTTATCGCTCCCAAAAATAAAGTTGATGCCAAACCTCAATTGCAGGTGTCTGGTATGCTGAGGTCTAAAAGCCCCTAGTAAATTATCGCTTACCACATAAAGCTGCACAGGTCCCGGATTAAAGTTTAATCCAACGCCCAAGTTGTTGAAGCTTCTGTTTATGTAGCTGTAAGAAGCGGCTAGCGTAATCCATTTGGTCATTTTACGGTTATAATGCAAAGTAAAAGAGGGCTTGATACTTCTCCTGAATATTTCTGATTGGATAATTACCCCGCCAAAACTTCTTTCATTTACGCGATAATTCGCTCCGATCATGAATCTTGAAGTGAGCGGTGCAGAATAGCCGTCATTATTCGTTTCTACATCAAAAGCTTCTTCTAAAGAATCTGCAACACGATCAAAAGAAGTTTCCGAACTAGTTGTATCATCATCTCCAAATGCACTAATTTCTATTCCGCTATAAGTAAAGTTTCCTTTTGTAGTAAATGAGCTTGTAAAATCATTCCATTGAATAAACCCTAAGTCTAGGACGCTAGCGTTTAAGCTAAGTTTATCAGTAAGGTCGTAATTGGCTCCAAGGTCAATCCCAAAACCTCTATTGCCTCTCCCGGTCAGGTAATTAGACGTTCCCTCTTCTGCAAAGTCGACATTATCAAAACCAGCAGTGCGTATGTCTATATTAGCATCAGCGGTTACTGCAAAAGTGTTGGGGTCTGTAAAAATGGAAATATCAGTTTCCTTAGAATAAATATTTTCCATTCCATAAAGGTATTTCGCTCTTGCTCCTAGCCTAAGCTTTTGAGTCAGTTGGTGGGATAAGCCAAATGCATATTCCCTGTAGTGCGCCAAATTTATACCAATCCCATTCAGGTCTGCTGAATTGTCCTCAAAAGATGCATTGCCTTCATAAACAAAGCGAATAAAGTCTTTCGGATAGCCTAATTTAAATGACCCTACTTCAGAGACGCTGAAGCTTAATTGTGTGCGATCATTGAGGCTCAAACCAAAAGATAAAAGGTCAATTCTTGTATTGAAGGATAGGAAGTTGTCATCCTCAACTTCGTTTAAGAGGGCGTCAAAATCCAGTAATAGATCGTTGTTTCTTTTTCTTATAATATCCGAGTAAGCAAAGCCACTGTTACTCAAGCTTAAGTAATTAGAAGAAATTCCCGGTAGCCCAAGAAACCATTTGCCGTTGAATTGGTTGGACGGATTACTATAGGCAGATTGAGGTATTTCATCTAAGTTATACATGGTAAGATCCTGCTGAGCATGAGCTAGGATACTAAACATAGAAAAGAGAAGTGCTAGTCTTATCTTATACATGGCTTAGTCGATTAAAATTGTTCCTTTTAACCCAAGAGCAATATCTAGTTTATGCTCGGGAGTAAAACTCACCGTATCAGGGATAGTCTGATTGGCATTTCGGGTATCGAGTACCGCTCTTAAAAGAATTTTACTGCTGTTTGCAATATTTTGGAGTCTGTCGCGATCAACTTCGAAATCTCGTATATCACTAGAAGGGGCGTTTAATAAGCCTGGGGGTACAATAGATTCGGCACCATTTCCAAAAATAGAGTCTATTGGGGTGTAGTTGTCATCGGTGAAAACCAATTGCATGTTAGCTTCTATGGGAAATCCATTAGTAGCAGATACCCTTAGAATACCTTTTTCTAATTCGTCAATATTCTCGAAAGTAAGGTCTAAGGTGTCTACAAGCGTAAACGATTGAACAAAGCCTTCAAAAGGAATACGTAGGGATACGTCTAAGCCAATTTTACTGGTGTCAGTTAAGTAGTTGCGAATATTACCGTTGGAATTACCATTATTGAAGGTGGCTCGAGCATCATACACGATTTCTTCAGGAAAGGAAGAGATAACCGTAGCAATATTACTATTGGAGGGCCTATTACGGTCAATCGGGATAAAGGTTGTATCAACCCCAAAACCACTTAAGTATTGAAGCGTTTGTGGATTGTTGGGAAGTACAATGTCAATGCTACGATCTGCAGGGTTTCTAGCACCTTCATTTCTTGATTTAAGGGTCTCAAATTCAAGGTCTACCGGTAAGCCATAGCTATTGAAAATAGTGACATCAAGAGATGGGTTACTCAAGAAAATTTCACCATTTATAAAATTTCTAAAAAGGTTAATTGGAATAGTATCAATATCAAGGTCTTGGGTTTCTTGCCCTAAGAATCCTACGAATTCACGAAAATCCATGTTTCGAATTTGACCACGAATGGTCAGATCCTCTCCCGTGGTGGAGCCGATTCCATTTGTAGGGGTAATGGTTACGCTTACCGATAGTGGTATGGTGCTGTGGTTTTGAGAACCATAAGTCATATCGATAGTGTAATCTACCAAGCTTACCAATTCTGATCTAATGGTAGGAGAAGAGCCTGTTCTTGCTGGCAGGTTGTAGTTTAAGCTAAGCGTTTGGCCATTTGCATCAATGAAACCAGGTAGTTGCACGGTAGCTTGAACATTGTGTCTGAATTCATTTTCTAGCGTTAAGGCCAAATCACCATTTTTAAGTAATAAACTGTCAATTTCCACAGTACTATTAAAGTTAATTTGTCGATTGACGGTTGGAAGGGTAATTGCGGGTCCTCCAGTAGAGGGTATGCTAGCATTTATGGATTCCGTAAAACTTTGATTGGGTAGATCTACAAAAAAGTCTCCTGCAGATGAAAATACTCTGCCATCGTAAACGACTTGTAAAATTTTGTTGTCAGGGTTTTGTTGTATGATCCCATTCGTATCTGTAGCTAGAATGATATCTTCTAGGTTTAAAGAAGAGTTTACTAGCGGAACTGCAAGTTCAGGTCTCCAGTCTTCTGTGGTGATCTTATCAAACTCAAAATAGTCTTCAGTGCAAGCTGCAAGAACGAGCGAAACTGTTATCACAGAAAGAAATACTTTCAATCTTTTCATACTTAGAGGGTGTTAATTAAAGGTAAATATACTCTAATGTAAATTTTTACAAAATTTAGAGAGCCAATTTTGTCTGTTTTGGAAGCAATTGAAAACTTTTACGGTGGTGTATACATGGGCCATACTTTTTAATAGCTTCTCGATGAGCTTTAGTAGGATAGCCAAAATTTTTTTCCCATTTGTAATTAGGGAATTCTTCTGCTAATTGTTCCATGTAATGATCCCTGTATGTTTTAGCAAGAATAGATGCTGCTGCAATGCTTTTAAAGCGAGCATCTCCTTTTATCATACAATGGTGCGCATAATCATGGTAGGGAATGAAACGATTGCCATCAATTAGCAGGCTATTAAAGTCTATTTTCAGTTGGTCAATTGCTTTGTGCATGGCTAAAAAAGAAGCATTTAAAATATTATGCTCATCTATTTCTTTTGGGCTTAAAGAAGCGACAGCGTAATCAAGTACATTATCTTCGATCCAATACTTTAATTCGTTTCGCTTTTTTTTGGTCAATTTTTTAGAGTCATCTAGTTGACTGTTTTTTTTCTTTGGATCTAGAATAACGGCTGCAGCAAATACAGGGCCTGCCAAGCAACCTCTTCCTGCCTCATCGCAGCCTACTTCTATTTTGTCTTTCTGGTGGTAGCTCTTGAGCCTAGCCATTTTTCTGGGTTTTAAGCATGCTTTCCCAAAGAAGGTCTGCTGTTCTGCTCCATGAGAAATCTTGAGCTCTTTTTAATCCCTTTTCGATCAACTCCTGTTTAAGCTTTTTATTTTCCATTAGTTTTTGCATTGCATGGGCGATCTGCTGTTCACTCTTTGGCTTGCAAAGAATGGCGGCGTCTTGTGCTATTTCAGGCATAGAACTGACATTAGAAGTAATGACCGGAGTGCCTGACTGAAAGGCTTCTAGTATGGGAATTCCAAAGCCTTCAAAATAGGGTAGGTAAGTTAGTCCATCAGCTGCAGCCAACATTTTACTGAGTTGTTCGTCACTTTGTCTTCCGCAGAACACTACTGAGTTTTTTGCTAGCATTTCCTGATAAAGCTCTTCCAGTTCAGTTGGCCACCATTTTCTGTTTCCAACTACCAAAAGTTTGGTGTTATGCTTATCCGTTTTTTTAAAAAGTTCAAAAGCCTTAAAAAGGTGCTCTAAGTTTTTTCTGGGGTGCAGCGTTCCAATAAAAATAAAATAGGGATAACCATTGCTGTAGCTTGCTTTAAGCTGACTTTTTTCCTCCTCAGTTATAGGCTTAAAGCTTTCTAATGCTCCATTATACACCACATCAATTCTATCAGTTTTTATTCTATAGGTTCTACAAATGTCAGCTTTAGAAAAGGCAGAAACTGTGGCAATTCTGCTTGCACGTTGTGCAAATTTTGGGAAATAGTGTCGTAAATATTTTCGGTGGCTTGCAATTATATTTTCAGGATGGTGTACGAAATTTAGGTCGTGAATTACCCCTAAGCTAGGACAGTTTAATTCTGGGGGAATCCACCCTTCCGGGGAGAGAAAAAGGTCGTAAGAGCCTTTGTTTACAAACTTTTTAAGGCGTAATTCAAACCAGATCCACCAAAGTATCGGATGACGAGCCGGCGGACTTAGTTTATGGAAGCTAACGTTGGACGGAAAATTGAACCCTGAAGGAGGCTTTCGGTCGAATATGAAGTCAAAATGATGTTCAGAATGCTTCTCGCAAATGAGCTTTAAGCTTTCAAAAGTAAATCTAGCGATACCATCCATTTTTCCTGGAACAAGCAATCGCGTATTTACTGCTATGCGCATGTATTAGATTTTGTCAACCATGAAGTTGATTCCAAAGAAAAAGTACTCCTTTAGGAAGTTGTTTTTTTTCCAGATCTCTTGCTCCTTATTGATTCTATCTTCTGCCCCTTCATTAGGAAACATGAACGGAAGGTAGTACCTAATGTATTGAACACTTTTTTGGTTGATCTGAAATCCTTCCTTTTTAAAAGCCTTATTCCAAGTACTTAAACTTCTAATGTTTTCGTTTCCAAGCAGAATCTTCTTGTCAAGTTTTTCGTCGTATATCTCAATAATTCTTTTATTTCCTCTTTGTAGGAACAGTTTGGCGTTCTGGATCACATTATTGCCATTTTCTTCAATGATCAACAATTTACCTTTTGAGCTTAGCACCTGATTCAAGATTTGCAGTGCTTTCGAAAGAGGCTCTAGGTGATGTAAGGTGTCCTGAATAATGATTAGATCGTAACTCCCTTCATCAAATTGATGGTCAAATATATCTTCATAGGAATAGGTGAACTTGCTTACATCTCCAAATTGACTCCAGTAATTGAGGCGCTTTGGAATTTGCTTAATATAATGTTCGAGCGTTGTGCCATGGGAACTAATTCCATTCATGGAAAGGAAGATTGCAGTGGTGCCAAAGCCACAGCCACAATCCCATATTTTTAGGTTTGGGTCATCAATATGGTCGTAGATATATTGCAGTCTCTGTGTAAAATAGGCTTTCCTGTAAGCCAATTTTGCAGGGTCCTCCAAATACTTATAATAATACCTTAAATCTTCGTTGTGTTTTAGCTCTTCTAGCAAATGTCCAAAGAACTCTTCAACTGTAATCTTCATGAGCCTTTTCAAAAGAGGCACAAATATACAGAGCTAATCCTAAAAAAGCAGTTATATGCTTTACTTTGCCTGCAAAATACAGCCTAAAGTTCATGCAACGTAAGTTTGTCGGAAATCTCTTATTTGTCCTCTTTCTTAATTTACTGATCAAACCGTTTTGGATTTTAGGAATTGATGTCGCTGTTCAGAATAGGGTAGGAGCAGAAGACTATGGACTTTATAATTCCATTTTTGGGTTTTCGATCTTGCTCAATATCGTACTCGATTTTGGCATTACCAATTACAATAACCGCAACATAGCCCAGCATAACCATATGCTAAAGCGTTATTTTTCAGGAATATTCAACGTAAAGCTAATTCTTGGTCTGATCTATTTTTTAGTCACCTTATTGTTCGGCTTGATTATCGGATACGGGGAAAAGGCCATCAAGCTTCTGTTCATCTTAGCCATCAATCAGTTTTTAGCTTCTATGATCTTGTATTTACGTTCTAACATTTCAGGCTTGCACCTATTTAAGCTCGAGGGCCTTTTGTCAATTTTGGATCGTACGCTTATGATCTTAATTTGCGGAACCTTGATTTGGGGAGGTATCGCTGAGCAGTCTTTTCAAATAGAATGGTTCGTATATGCTCAATTTGTCTCATACTCACTAACGGCTTTTGTAGCTTTTCTAGTAGTCTTGTCTAAAGCCAAGTTTTTTAAGATAAAATTCGATTGGATCGTATTTCGATTGATCATCAAACAAAGCTTACCATTTGCATTGCTTGTTTTATTAATGTCTTTCTATTATCGCCTTGACGCAGTAATGATTGAACGGCTACTACCTGACGGTAAATACCAAACTGGGGTTTATGCTCAGGCCTACAGGTTATTGGAGGGATTCAACATGTTTGGCTATTTGTTCGCAGGTTTGTTATTGCCTATTTTTTCAAGAATGATCAAAGAAAAGCAGGCTGTAAGCGGTTTGGTAAGAACTGCCTTTAATTTAATTTTTATACCCGCTTGTGCTGTGGCTACTGTTTCGCTTATTCATCCTCAATCAATCATGGATTTGCTCTATTGGGAAAATGTAGAGGAATCAGCTAAGGTATATGAAGTCTTGATGCTGTCTTTCGTTGCCATTGCTTTAACTTATATCTATGGTACACTTCTCACTGCCAATGGCAATTTAAGGGCTCTAAATAAAATCTCTTTAGTAGGCTTGCTTATTAACTTTGGTTTAAATTGGACCCTAATACCAAATTATGGAGCATTTGGGGCAGCTGTGGCAACCTTAATCACCCAATGTGTAATCATTTTGCTGCAAATCATGACCGTAAAAAAGGAGTTTCAAATTGGTTATTCTAGTACTTTCATCATTAAAGCATCCTTATTAGCACTACTTGGTTTAGGCTTTGCTGCCTTGAGCCGAGATTGGTTGGATTCTTTTATTCTTCATATTCTTTTGGTTTTTGTAGTGTTTGGAGCATTAACTTTTTTGTTAGGGCTTATAAAAATTAGTGAAATAAGGCAAATAATCAAACAAAGGTCTTGAATGGATGTAATCCAATTTGACTATTTTTGGCCTCTTTAATTTAAAGGGCATTATGAGTCAAGGTGACTACGATATAAACTCCCAGGGAATAGTTTTCTTTATAAGAAAATGGAAATCGGTGTTGCTTACTACATCGATTTTGGCTTTTCTTATCTCAATGGCATTCTCATTCTTCATAGAGGATAAGTATAAGTCTTCAGTTGTTCTTTTCCCTTCTACTACTTCCTCTGTCTCAAGAGCTCTGCTTAATGATGAAAATTACAAAGAGAAAGATTTTCTTGAATTTGGAGAGGAGGAAGAGGCTGAACAAATGATTCAAATCCTTAAATCTGATGCCATTCGTCAGCATATTATAGAAAAATATGATCTGATGAACCACTATCAAATCGACCCTGAGAGTGAGTTCAAGCAAACCCAGTTATATAAAGAGTACGAGCGAAATATTGATTTTTTCAGAACTAAATTCATGTCAGTTGAAATCGAGGTTCTAGATACAGATCCTGTTATGGCGGCTAACATAGCCAATGAAATAGCGGGCATGCTGGATTCTGTTAAAAATACGATGTTAAAGCGCGTTGCCCAACAAGCTTTTAAAATCGTAGAGAAAGAATACAAGACTTTGGTTACTGAGATCGATCAAATGGAAGACACCTTGAATCATATTCGATCTTTAGGAGTACAAGATTATGAGACCCAAGTAGAGGTTCTTAGCGACCAATATGGAGCAGCATTGGTTAAAAATAATACAGCTGCTGCAAACAAACTGAACGCTAGGCTAGATACCCTTTCCAAATATGGAGGAAAATATTTGAGTCTTGTGCAACAGCTAGAGTACGAGCGAGAAAAACTCAGTGATATGCGTGAGATTTACGCAGAAGCAAGGGTAAATGCTGAAACAACCATAGATCAAAAGTTTGTGGTAAATAAAGCATATCCGGCTGAAAAGCCAACCTACCCAATCCGTTGGTTGATCATTTCGGTCTCGACGTTGGCAACCTTTTTATTTACTATGATCGTACTGATCCTTTTAGATCCCAAATCTTAAGTTATGAGTAGTACTAAAGGGAAAGATTATTTTGATAGTAGCATAGACATTATTGGCTTTGCTGTAAGGCAATGGAAACTATTATTGGGTGTAGCGATTATTTCAGGAGCGATGGCTGCAGTTTTCTCGGGCCCCCAGTTTATTGCACCAAAATTTACTTCTGAAGCAGTTATTTATCCTGCTAATTTAGGTGGATATTCTGGAGAAACCCGATTGGAGCAAATGCAACAATACCTCGAATCAAATGTAATTAGAGATTCTATTATCAAGCGATTCAAGCTCTATGAAGAATATGAAATTGATTCAACCAAACCTACTTCGAAAGCGTCACTAATTGAACGCTATTCTGAGCATGTAGGGTTTGAAGAAACTGAGTTTGAATCGATCAGTGTTTCTGCAACATCTAATAATCCTGTGAAAGCCAAAAAAATGGTTGATGCTATTCTTGATCTTTTAAATGAAACTATTAGACAAACAGAAAGAGAGAAGTATTGGGAAATAGTTCTTATAAACAAGCGATTGCTTGATAATAAAAAAGTGCAATTGGATAGCCTGCAGGATTTGATACGAGAATACAGTACAAAGTATGGTTTGCTCGATTATATTGAGCAATCAGAAGAGGTAACTGAAGGTTACGTTCAATTTCTGCTTTCAGGAAAAAAGGGCAAGGATTACGAAGAGGTAAAGGCTTTATACAAAAACTTAGAAAAGCACGGCAGAGCATTTCACAACATGCACGCCCAGCTAAATACTGTTAACGATGAATATATGAATCGCTTACACGGTTATGAGCATGCCATGAAGGATTACACCAAAGTCCAAACCTATACCAATGTTTTAGTAAAACCCGAAGTTCCTGATAAGAAGACTTATCCAATCAGATGGTTGATCGTGCTTGGTTCTATGGCTGCAGCAACTGGATTTACTTTTGCACTTTTATTAATCTTAGGATACCACAAGAGTAGCTAATGGATAGCTATTTGAAATCAAATTGGGTGCTTATTTTAAGCTTCCTATTTATTATGACTAATACTGCTTTAATCGCACTAGAGCAATATTGGTTTGCGGCGGTTCCCTTTGCTTTGGCCTTGCTCATGTTAGCCTTTGTGGCCACTGATAAATTAATGTGGGTAATTGTTTTCACCACTCCATTGTCACTCAATCTTGAAGAATTGGAGTTTGGAGGTATTGGAATGTTTCTACCCACTGAACCTTTACTTTTTGGGGTCTTGATCATTTTCTCATTAAAGCTATTGTATGATCGCACCTTCGATAAAGAGGTGCTCAAACACCCTTTAAGTATTGCGATTTTAATCAATTTGTCTTGGCTTTTTATCACCACTCTTACTAGCACAATGCCAATTGTTTCAATTAAGTTTCTACTGGCCCGATCTTGGTTTGTTGTGGCCTTTTTCTACATTGGTTCGCAATTATTTAAAAAAGAGCAGAATATTAGAACCTTTTTTTGGCTCTATCTTATACCCCTGACAGGCGTGGCTATCTATACTTTTATTCACCATAGCTTGTACAGTTTTGAAGAAAGGCCTGCCCATTGGGTTATGCAACCCTTCTTTAAAGACCACACTGTTTATGGAGCAGTACTTGCCATGATGTTTCCTACCCTACTTTGTCTAATTTCATTAAAAAGATATCGTCGTTTTAGACCCATTTTAGTGATTATGCTCACTGCCTTGAGCCTTGGTATCATCTTTTCTTATGGCCGGGCAGCCTGGATTAGCTTAGTAGCTGCTTTTGCCGTTTCTCTTATTTTCTTGCTGCGTTTAAAGACTTCATTCGTGCTTTCATCCGCAGGGTTTTTAGCTATTGTAGCAGGTATTTTCTGGTCAGATATTGTTGATGTTTTAGAGGAAAATAAGCAAGACTCAACTTCTGAGAATTTAACGGAACATGTTCAATCTATCACAAATATCTCCACAGATGCTTCTAATTTAGAGCGGATCAATAGATGGAATTCGGCCATTGAAATGTTTGAGCGTAAGCCAATATTTGGTTGGGGACCTGGCACTTACGCTTTTCAATATGCTCCTTTTCAATCCAGCGAGGACTTAACAATCATAAGTACCAATGCAGGAGATATGGGTAATGCACACTCTGAGTTTATTGGTCCCTTGGCAGAGGCAGGTGTTTTTGGTACTTTGACTTTTGCGCTTATCATTATACTATTTTATGTGAGAGCCTCTAAGCTATACTTTAGGCTGCCAAAAGGAGAAAAGCGCACAATTGTGTTTTACACCATACTGGCTTTCACTTCATACATCATCAATGGTACACTAAACAATTTTTTAGATACAGATAAGGCATCTGTTCCCTTTTGGGCCTTTATTGCTATTATTACCGTGCTTGATCTACAGAATAATAAACAGCTTAAGCAAGAAACTCAGCCCCAAGCAGCGTAATATCATCTTCCACTTCTGATTGCTTTTTAAGGCTCATGGCAAGCGCCTCAATTTGGGAAACGATTGCCTCAATTGATTGTGCATGTTGGAATAAGTGTTGGATTCCTGCAATACCTATTTGTCTTCCTTTCTGTTCAAGCTCTGTTAAGCCATCCGTAAAGCATACTAATTTATCTTCAGCTTTTACTTTGATAGATGCCGTTTCAATAGACGGTAGTTTGTCGAACATGCCTAGAACAGTGCAGCCTTTTTTCAACTCCACATTTTCATTTTCTCTTATTAGAATAGCAGGGTGGTGTCCTGCGTTAAGGTAGTTAAGTGTTTTTGTCTCTGCATTGTAAATAGCAATGAATAGGGTTATGAATTTCTCGTACTTTGCTGACTCAATAATTTTTTGATTACATGCTAGTACAAGCTGTTCCAAACTACTTTTAACATTGATCAAAGCCCTTAGGTTGGCTTGGAAGTTTGCCATAAGTAAAGCAGCTGAAAATCCTTTTCCAGAGACATCTGCAATACAGAGGGCAGTTCTATTTTGGTCTATTTTGATTACATCGTAGTAGTCACCCCCAACTTCATTGTGTGGTTTGTAAATTGATTTGATACAGAGCTTCTCTTCCATGGGCAGTTGCCTTGGAAAAAGTAAGCTTTGCATTTTTTGTGCAAGTTCAAGCTCTTTTTTAACTTCAACTTGCTTGATAAATTCTTTATTGAGCCTTTTGTTTTCTAAGGCCACCACAATAATGTTAGCAAGGGTTTGAATAAATTTTAAGTGCTTTATTATTGGGCTGATCTCAATTTTTTCACCATCAAGATCTGCAAGAAGCAAGTAAGCAAGGGGCTTTTTTTTATGAAAGACAGGAATTACAATATCAAATACTGCAAGCGACTTATTGGATTCGGAGTTTAGCACTTCAATGCTCGGGTAGTCTTGGGCTATTTGCTCAAGATCAACCTGTTTTGCTGCCTTCTCTTTAACTCCCTCCACTAGCGAGAGTTGCCATTTCTTATCAAATGTATAAAGTGCGAATTTTCCAATTAAGAGTTCTACTTTTAACGCATGAGTAAGTATTGCAAATAGTTCCTGCTTACTCTTGTTGTGATTGATCGAGTTCGTGATTTCCAACAAGGTGTTTAGCTTCAGGTTTGAAAGCTTTAAACGACCTTTTGCCCGTTTAGTCTTTTCTTCAGTCATTCTTTTGTTGCTTGATGAAGTCGGGAAGTCTCCGCAATGCCGCCATTTCGCGATATTTTTCTTTAAACTCTACAGCAGGAGCTCCTGCATAAACTTTACCTGCTTCAAGATCTTTTGAGACACCACTTTTAGCGGATACAACTACTTGGTCACCAATTTCAATGCCTGAGGTTATGCCTACCTGGCCCCAAAGGGTTACATTATTGCCAATGGTTACGCAGCCAGCTATGCCTGTATGCGCAGCTATCAAACAGTTGTTTCCAATCTCCGTATCGTGGCCGATTTGAACAAGGTTGTCTATTTTGCTGCCCTTGCCAATTTTGGTAACCGCTGTTACCCCTCGGTCAACACTGCAGTTGGCCCCAATCTCTACTTGGTCCTCGATATGCACTGAACCGGCAGAAAGCAAACGATCATAGCGATCAGGTCTTTTTTTGTAATAAAAGCCGTTCGACCCAATCACAGAACCTGCTTGAATGATAACCTCATTACCTATTTTACAATGGTCATGAATAACCACATTGGGATATATGATGCAATTATCACCTATGCTTACTTCTTTGCCAATCACTGCCGAAGGATGAATTTTACAGTTTTTTCCTAAGGTATAGGTATCTTCTTTTAAGAAGAAAGCAAAGGGATTAAAATAATTCAATAAAAAATTAAAACTTCTAAAAGGATCTTCGCAAACTACGATTCCTTTCCCTTTCTCTACCTCTACTTCTTTATTGATTAGAACAACCGTTGCAGCAGATTGTAGCGCTTTCTCGTAATATTTGGGATGATCAACAAAAACAATATCCCCCTTTTCAACACGGTGAATTTCATTAATGCCATTTACCTCTAGCGTTTCTTCTCCTTTGAAAGGAGCTTCTAGAAGATCAGCAAGTTCTTTTAGTGATAGGGAGCGGTTAAATTTCATTTTCTATTTAACTCGTTCTGAATAAGAGGCTGTTCTAGTGTCAATTTTGATTCTATCTCCTTCGTTTATAAATAGAGGAACCCGAACTTCAGCTCCTGTTTCAACTTTGGCAGGTTTGGTTGCATTGGTTGCTGTATCTCCTTTAATACCTGGCTCTGTATAGGTAATCTCTAATTCTACAAAAGGGGGTAAGTCACATGCTAACGGCCTTTCTTCTTCAGCGTGGAACATGATCTCTACATCGTTCCCTTCTTTTAAGAACTGAGGAGCATTGATCATCTCTTCTTGCAGGAAGGTTTGTTCGTAGTTTTCTTTGTTCATAAAGTGATAGCCGCTATCATCTTGAAATAGGTATTGGTATTTTCTCGTTTCGATTCTTACCGGCTCTATTTTAACTCCTGAATTAAAGGTGTTGTCAATAATCTTTCCCGTGCTCAAGCTTTTTAGCTTGGTTCTTACAAATGCTGGTCCCTTCCCTGGCTTTACATGTTGAAATTCCAATATGGTGTACAAGTCATTGTTGTACTTCATGCATAAACCGTTTTTAAAATCTGCTGTAGTAGCCATAAAATATCTATTTATTCAAATATAAGTGATTCATTGTTATTAATTGATTTCTTTAAAGTCAGACAAATTTAAGCTTGCTGTTGGAAGAGGGAGTTCCTTATCTTTTTCATTTGTAGCCACCAAAATCAGGCGGTTATTGCGATGTTTTTCAATTAAATGCTGATAAAAATCAATTCCCTTTATATCAAGATTAGAACAAGGTTCATCCAATAAAACTATGGGTGTATCGCTAAGCAAGGCTAAGCCTAATTTAAGACGTTGTTTCATGCCTGAGGAGAATTGATGTATGTATTTATCTCCCGACTGTGATAGGTAAGTTTCTTTCAAGAAGAAGTCGGCGTCCGCCTGATCAATCAATGGCTTGAAGTGCAGACTTAATTTTAACAATTCATTCAGGGTAAGCTGCTCAGGCAAGTTTTGATAGGGTGCTGCAAAGCTGATGTATTTGTATGCTTCCTCTGCAGGAATCTTCACCTTTGCCTCAAAATGAACCGTGCCCTCTGTTGCTAATTCTGCCTGCGCTATAATTTTCAATAGAGTAGATTTACCACTTCCATTTGCTCCTAATAGGCCAAAAAGACCATTTTGCAAGCTAGCGTCAACTTTTCTAAAAATCCATTCCTTTTTGAACCTTTTGCCAATATTAGCTAGTTCAATCTTCATTTTAGCTGATTGGCCCTCGAATAATGCCTTTTTCGGAAGTTTTGATAAAATTTAAAATTTGACCTTTCTCTTCACTCTCATCAAAATTGGTCTCAATTTCTTCAAGCGACTTGCTGAGGTTGGTTCCCATAACATAAATTTTCCTGTAGATGTCTTCTATGGCAGTAATGACCTCATTTTCAAATCCCCTTCTTCGTAAACCAATAGAATTTACTCCTGCGAAGCTCAAAGGCTCTCTGGCGGCCTTGATGAAAGGGGGTACATTTTTCCTTACTAAGGAGCCCCCTGCTACAAAAGAATGCGCGCCTATGGTTACAAATTGTTGAACTGCAACCACTCCCTCTAGGATAGCATAGTCTTCTATTGTGACGTGTCCCGCGATGTTAGCTGTATTTGCAAGAATAACATGATTGCCGACTTTCACATCGTGAGCTACGTGAACGTAAGCCATAAGCAGGCAATGACTGCCTACCTCTGTTTTAAATCGATCTTTAGTCCCGCGGTTAATGGTAACACACTCTCTTACTGTAGTATAATCACCAATCACGGCAGTGGTTTTTTCACCTTCGAATTTCAAATCTTGCGGGATAGCTGAAACGACTGCTCCTGGAAATATTTTACAATTTTTCCCAATCCTTGCTCCATCCATGATGGTCGCATTTGGTCCAATCCAAGTGTTATCTCCAATTATAACATCTCCCGCAATGTAAGCAAATGGTTCTATGGTTACATTATTTCCGATCTTAGCATCTGGGTGGACAAAGTTCTGGTTCATTATGTGTTTTCTTTTACTATTTGAGCCATCAACTCTCCTTCTGCAACTAATTTATCTCCAACGAAAGCTTTAGCCATCATATTCACTATTCCTCGTCGAATAGGCCCCATTAAGTCGAGCCTAAATACTAAGGTATCGCCAGGAACAACTTTACGTTTAAATTTTACTTTATCGATCTTGAGAAAATAGGTGAGGTATTTCTCAGGTTCCTCTACGGTATTCAGTGCTAAGATTCCACCTGTTTGCGCCATCGCTTCAATCTGTAATACACCCGGCATAACCGGAGCACCCGGAAAGTGTCCTTGAAAGAACTGTTCGTTCATTGTAACACTTTTCACTCCTACTACATGCGTATCGGTTAATTCAATGATCTTATCAACTAAAAGCATGGGGTAACGGTGCGGAAGAATTTTTTCAATACCATTTACATCATAGATGGGTTCTGCATTAGGGTCATATTTGGGTGCCCTTTGTTTTCTCTGCTTAATTTCTTTTTTGATGATCTTTGCAAAATCAACATTCCCCTTGTGGCCGGGTCTTGCAGCAAGAATGTGCCCTTTAATTGGTTGGCCTACTAGTGCCAAATCACCTACAATATCGAGTAGTTTGTGCCTTGCAGGTTCATTTTGAAAATGAAGGTCTACATTATTTAAAACTCCAATTCCCTTAACTTCAACCTTAGGCTTATTGAGCAATTCAGCCAGCTCGTCCAACTTGTCTTGCGGCATTACTTTATCAACTAGCACTATTGCATTGTCCAAGTCACCCCCTTTGATGAGGTTGTTTTTGGCTAGGTATTCCAATTCTCTTAGAAAAACAAAAGTGCGGCACTTTGAAATGTCTTCTTCAAATTCACCTAGGTGATACATGTGCGCATGTTGGGTTCCAAGTACTTTAGAATTGTAATCTACCATTACGGTAAGTCTAAACTCATCTTGTGGAACTGCTAGCATTTCTGTTTGTCGGTCAAGATCCTCATAGGTGAGGTTCTCGTCAACAATAAAGTAATCTTTTTCTGCTTCTTGCTCTTGAATGCCCGCTGCCTTTAAACTTTCTAGAAAAAAATGGGCACTTCCATCTAAAATGGGTACTTCAGGTCCATCAATCTCTATCAGTAGATTATCAATTCCCATTCCATAAGCGGCAGCTAACAAGTGTTCCGTGGTATGCACACGAGCCCCATTTTGCTCCAAAGTAGTTCCTCTTGATGTATCTACTACATGATCTACATCTGCTTTGATCAAAGGTTTGCCTTCAACATCAATACGCTGAAAAACATAGCCGTGATTGTCTGGTGCAGGTTTAAAGGTAATGGTTGCTTTTTTTCCTGTATGTAAGCCTACTCCCTGAAGAGAAGCTTCTTGTTTAATGGTTTGTTGTTTGTCGCCCATTCTATTTCTCCGAATGCGATTTAAGGTTTGCTAGCTCTTTCTCAAGAGCGTCTATTTTTTCATTTAGTTCAGGTAGCTTTCTGAATAAAACATAAGAACGCTTATAATCTCCAATTCCAATAGCTGGTGAACCCTGAACAATTGAGTTTTCAGTTTTAATGCTGTGCCCGATGCCACTTTGGGCTGCAATTTTTACTCCGTCGGCTATTTTAATATGCCCTACTATACCAACCTGACCACCGATCATGCAATTTTTTCCAATCTTAGTAGATCCTGCAATGCCTGTTTGAGCAGCAATTACGGTGTTTTCTCCAATTTCTACATTATGAGCAACCTGGATCAGGTTGTCAAGTTTAACGCCTTTTCGAATGATGGTTGATCCTAAAGTTGCACGGTCAATGCAAGTATTGGCACCTATTTCAACGTGGTTTTCAATAATCACATTCCCAATTTGTGCTACTTTATGGTAATTGTTTTCGCTATTAGGCGCAAAACCAAAACCGTCTGCTCCAAGCATAACGCCTGCATGAAGAATGCAATCACTGCCTACTTTAGTTTCAGGGTATAGTTGAGCTCCTGAAAAGATCATGGTGTTTTCACCAACGGTGCAGTTGTCTCCAATACTGCAATTGGCAAAAAGTTTGACATTGTTTCCAATTTTAACATTCTCTCCAATGCTTACAAAGTCAGCGATGTATGTGTTTTCTCCAATTTCAGCTGTGGCGCTGATATTGGCAAATTTTGATGCGCCAGTCTTGTTGTATTTTACTTGATTATAAAGTTCTAAAAGCTTGCCAAAACAGCTGTAAGCATCATCAACTCTTAAAAGCGTTACTCCTTCTTTTACGCTTTTTTCTAGCTTGAAATCACGATTTAAAATTACGATCGATGCATCTGTTTCGTAGAGGTATTCGGCATACTTAGGATTGGCCAAAAAGGAGATACTGCCCGGCTTTCCTTCTTCTATCTTAGACACTGATGAAACTTCTGCATCAGGGTTTCCTTCAATTGTGCCTTCAAGAATTTCAGAGATTTGGCGGGCCGAAAATTTCATGTTTCAAAAATAGTAATTATTTGAAGCTGGCTAAGAAAGCCGCTTTGCCAAGTTATTAACCATAGATTGTTTGGGGTAGCATAAGAAATGTTTCTTAACAGATTCTGATAAGACTCTGATATTTAATTGGTCAGAAGCAATAGCTATATCCTTCACGCTGCCGTCTTTGAAGAGTAAGTTGATTTTGTCTGCCTTTGGTTGGTAGGCATTATTGGTGATTGAATCTGCAAAAGTGAAATACTCCAGATCATTTTGATCTAAACCAATTTTAAGTAGCTTTTCTTTAGTTCTACCTTTTTCCTTTGCACTGAAAGCTTGATTTTGCAAAGTGATTTTATATAGTTTACGCTCTAGCAGGGATTGACATAGCGATGATAATATGGGATCGGAATGATTTACCCACTCTTTTATCGAAGCTGTTATGTCAAAATCGTCAAGTTTGGCAAATTGTTTTAATGCTTCTTGTCTTACTTCTAATTCTTTTGGTCCTATGGAGCTATTCAGAAAGTAAGCTAATGCTTCTGTTGCAAAAAGATTCTCTCCTTGATTAGAAAGTGCTTTAGCTCTTTTTAAGATCCTCACCAATAGGTTTTCTGCCGAAAGGACCGTTTTGTGTAAGTATACTTGCCAATACATTAGCCTTCTGGCGATTATAAATTTCTCAACAGAATAAATTCCTTTCGCTTCAACGCAAAGGTTACCATCTTTTACATTCAGCATTGAAATAATTCTATCTGAATTGATTACACCCTCAGAAACGCCCGTAAAAAAACTGTCTCGCTTCAAATAATCTAAGCGGTCCATGTCTAATTGGGAAGAGATCAACTGATGTAAAAATGGTTTTTCAGGATATTGATCAGCAAAAATTCTAATAGCGAGATCTAATTTTCCTTTAAATTCTTCATTTAAGCTTTTCATAAAAGCTTTCGAAAGCGACTCGTGAGTTATTCCTTTTACAATGCTGTACTCCAAGGCATGTGAGAAAGGCCCATGACCAATATCATGCAGCAAGATTCCTAAAGCAGTAGCCTTTTCTTCTTGTTTTGTGATTCGATGTCCTTTTGAACGAATTACCTCAATTGCTTTTAAGGTCAAGTGCATAGCTCCTAAAGCATGATGAAAACGAGTATGCAGTGCTCCGGGGTAAACCAAATGTGTTAAACCCAATTGCTTGATTCTTCTTAGCCGTTGAAAGTAAGGGTGTTCAATGATGTCAAAAATCAGGTCGAAGGGAAGTGAAATAAAACCGTAGACAGGGTCGTTTATTATCTTCTTCTTATTGAAATGATCTGTGTCCAAATGAGATTTGATTAACTAATTTTATATCAATGAATTTGTCGGGTCTAAAAAAATTGCTCGAATTTGCTAAACCAATCTAAAACGCATGACGAATATAAGAATACTCTGGGCTGATGACGAAATTGATCTATTAAAGCCTCACTTGATCTTTTTGAGAGAAAAGGGCTATGAAGTTGTTGCCGCAACCAGTGGAGGCGAGGCTTTGGATCTGATTCAAGAGCAGCGTTTTGATATTGTTTTTCTTGATGAGAATATGCCTGGTCTTTCAGGCTTAGAAACCTTAAGCCAAATAAAGGGCCATTTTCCTTCATTGCCCGTGATCATGATTACCAAGAGTGAAGAAGAAAGCATAATGGAAGAAGCGATTGGATCAAAAATATCAGATTACTTAATTAAACCGGTTAATCCCAACCAGATCTTGTTGACTTTGAAAAAGCACCTCGACACTGCAAGAATAGTGAGCGAAAAGGCAATAACAGGTTATCAGCAAGCATTTAGAAACATCGGGATGAGCTTGCACCATAACATGACTTTTGAAGAATGGCAGGAGGTTTACAATAAATTGATCTATTGGGAGCTTGAGCTCGAGAAGTCAGATAATGACGGAATGGCTGAGATATTAAACACCCAAAAAGCTGAAGCAAACCAATTGTTTGCTCGTTTTATAGAGGAGAATTATCAAGATTGGTTGCAGAAGCCCGAAGATGCTCCTTTGATGAGCCATACCGTATTTAAGGAAAAAATATTCCCTCAAATAAAACCTGAAGAAACGGTTTTTATGATCGTTCTCGATAATTTAAGACTTGACCAATGGCGTGTGATCAAGCCTTACATTGAAGAGCTTTTTTGGTTGGAAGAAGAGGATAACTATCTCAGTATTTTACCTACCACTACGCAGTACGCAAGAAATTCACTTTTTGCAGGCTTACTGCCGGCGGAAATTGAAAAACTATATCCTAACTTATGGTTGAATGATGAGGATGAAGGGGGTAAAAACCTCCACGAGAAGGAACTGATAGCCCATCAATTAAAACGTTTGGGTAAAGAAACAAATTTCAATTACCGTAAGGTTCTTAATCCAAAGTTTGGACGTAAGGTAGTGGGTGAAATTCCAAATCAAATGAATAATGCTTTCAATGTTATCGTATATAATTTCATTGATATGCTTTCGCACGCTAGGACTGATACGGATGTGATCAAAGAGCTGGCAGAAGATGAATCTGCCTACAGGTCATTAACCCTATCTTGGTTTGATAATTCCACCTTAAAAGATGCCTTGAAGGAAATCGCGCATAGAGGTGGCAAGGTGGTCATAACCACCGATCATGGCTCAATAAAGGTAAAAGAGGCTTCTAAAATCATTGGCGATAAGACTGTAAATACCAATCTTCGCTACAAGCAAGGTAAAAATTTAACCTATGAGGAAGATGAAGTTTTTGCAGTAAGTAAGCCAAAAGATGCCTTTTTGCCTCAAGTGAATGTAAGCCAATCTTTTGTGTTTGCTAAGAACGATTATTTCTTTGCCTATCCAAATAATTTTAATCATTACGCCCAATACTATAAAAATACCTTCCAACATGGAGGTATTTCACTTGAGGAAATGGTTGTGCCTTTGGTTACTTTAAGTCCTAAGAAGTAAATGCAAGTCCTTTCAAATTCGTCTATTAGCTTAGAGGAAAGCTCGAAATTTATTGAACAAGAACTCCTTGGTTGTTTCGATCACTCGAACTTCATTGTTTTTAGAGGCCAAATGGGAGCAGGAAAGACCACACTGATCAAAAAAATCTGTAATTTTCTAGGAGTAGAGGAATCAGTTAGTTCGCCTACCTTTTCTTTGGTCAATCAATATTCTACTGCTAAAGGGCAGCTAGTTTATCATTTTGATTTTTACCGAATAGAGGAAGTAGAAGAGGCTTTTGACTTTGGTGTGGAAGAATATTTTGATAGCGAAGCAATTTGTTTGGTGGAATGGGCCGAAAATGTTGAGGAACTTTTACCAAATAAACGAGTAGAAGTTCAAATTGAATTAACTTTAGAGGAAGAAAAAAGAGAATACACCATAAGTTTACATTCCTAATGGCTGAAGATATTGTAAAATCACTTGCTCGATCTGCAACAAAACTGTTGCCACAAGAAGAACGAGCGGAAACTAAGAAAAAGCAGAGTCAATTATTTATTGGTGTTCCTAAGGAGTCTTCACTTCAAGAAAAACGTGTTCCTTTAGTTCCTCAGGATGTAGAACTATTGGTTAACAATGGGCATCAGGTTTTGATTGAAAGCAAGGCAGGTGCAAAAGCAAACTTTAGCGACCACGATTACAGTGAAGCAGGAGCTGACATTGTTTTATCTAGAAACGAAGTGTTTAAAGCCGATACCATTTTGAAGGTTGAGCCGCTTTCTCATGAAGAAATAGATCTAATGCAAAGAGGGCAGACCTTAATTTCCGCTTTACAGCTTCCTGCTCAGCCAAAAAACTTTTTACAGAAACAAATCGATAAGAAAATTACTGCAATTGCGTATGAATTCATTTCTGATAATACAGGCCGCTTTCCTGTAATCAGAGCCATGAGTGAAATTGCTGGAAACACCGCCGTTTTAATAGCAGCGGAATATTTGAGCAATGTAAACGGTGGAAGTGGTCATATGCTCGGCGGTATATCAGGTGTAAAGCCAACCGAGGTGGTGATTTTTGGAGCAGGGGCAGTTGCAGAAAATGCAGCCCGTGCAGCACTCGGTCTTGGAGCATCTGTCAAAGTTTTTAGTAATAATACTTCAAAGTTGAGAAGACTGCAAGAGGGCGTTGGATGTAGGATCTTTACTTCCACTTTGCAACCAAAAGTGATTGAATCTGCCTTAAAAACTGCTGATGTTGCCATTGGAGCTATTCGATCAGAATCAGGAAGGACGCCTTTGGTGGTCAGTGAAGAAATGGTTTCTAAGATGCCTCAGGGTTCTGTAATTGTAGATGTGAGCATTGATCAGGGAGGTTGTTTTGAAACTTCTAGGGTAACTACTCATGCTTCACCCACTTTTAGTTTGCATGGTGTTACACATTACTGTGTGCCAAACATTGCGTCTCGGGTGGCTAGAACCGCTTCCTACGCGCTTAGTAATTTGTTCGCACCGGTAATTCTCGATTTAGGTGAAGGGGGAGGGATTGATCGCTGCATTAAACAAACTTTCTCAATCCGTTCAGGAATATATCTTTATAGGGGAATGCTAACCAACCGGTATTTAGCGGAAAATTTTAAATTGCCATATAAAGACTTAGACCTACTTTTGGCAGCTATATAAAGCATATTTTATGAGTTTTTGGAGAAGGTTTAGGTTGTATTTATTAGGGGTTGGATTAGGTCTTATACTCGTTATGATATTTTTTGGCTCAAGAGATTGGACGTCTTGGACGCCAGAATCTAGAGTTTTAACTGCGATTGACAGTTCCTCTGTGAGTATTTCAGATCGTGCCAACTGCCAACTGAAATGTTTGAATCTAGATCAAGCTAAGTTGCTAGAGATTCAAGCCCAAGCTAAGGTAGATTTTAGTGAAAGTAATGCAAAAGCAAAGCCTTGTCCTGTTTACCGTCTTGATTCACGATTTGAGGAACGTGACTATCAATTAATTTGGGAGGTATGTGAAAGTGCTGAGGAAGTGCGATTGCTAAATTTAATTAAGGTAGGTCACACTTGCGCTTGCGGTTAACTAACAACCTAAACGTAGATCAACCATGTTGTTTACTTTTTGAAAAAAGTTTTGAGGGCTGTAAGTGCGCCAACTCACATCGTTTAGGCTTCCGCCTGAAACCATATAGTAATCAATATTGGCAGCTTGGAAGTCGTCCATAACATGCTCTCTAAAATTGATAAAAGCAATCCAACCGTCTTCCACATCTTCAAACCACTCTTCATAGTAAGAGTCGTCTGAGTAATGAAAGTTTAAAACGTTTTCTCCTATCATAATAAACTTATCAATGCCTTCTCTAATCAGTTCATCAATGATGTTGCGTTTTAAGAACATAATGTCATTGTGAAGAAGATCATTCCATTCACCAATCAATTCAATAACGGTGTAGCCATCATCGTAATCTACCATCAGGATCTTAATGAAAAGCGTTGGTGATTCAATTTCGTCCCACTGCGGATGAATCAGGTGGTCGTAAATTGCATGCGTAAACTCAAATTCACTATAAATTCTACCATAAAAAGGAGAACGCTGATCTTCTGAAGCAATGTAGTAATCCCTCCAATTATAATGTGGCTCAATAGCGTGCATATGCTAAATGACGATTGAAAAAAGGGATTGTTTTAAAAATTTGAAATAGCATTTCTCACACTGCCGTACTTTTCTAAGAGTTCCTTAGCTTCATCATAAGTTACGGCCAATTCTTGCATGAGCATTTGGATACCTCTTTTAATCAATTTGTTGTTGCTCAACTGCATGTCTACCATTTTGTTTCCCTTAACTCTTCCAAGTCGCACCATCGTGGCAGTTGAGATCATATTGAGCACAAGCTTTTGGGCGGTTCCTGCTTTCATGCGAGTACTTCCCGTCACAAATTCAGGGCCTACGATCACTTCTATTGGATCATCTACAGCATGAGCTAAAGGAGAGTCATTGTTGCAGCAAATACAAGCGGTTGCAATACCATTAGCACTGCATTTTTCCATAGCTCCAACTACATAAGGAGTTGTTCCTGAGGCAGCAATGCCAATTACGAAGTCTTGTTCACTTATGTGATAGTTCTGCAAGTCCTTCCAACCCAGTTCAGGGTCATCTTCAGCAAATTCCTTGGCTTTTCTAATGGCCGAATCACCTCCTGCAATTAAGCCGATCACGAGATCAGGGCTTACTCCAAAAGTTGGAGGGCATTCAGAGGCATCAACAATCCCCAATCGACCTGAAGTACCGGCGCCTAGGTAAAATAGGCGACCACCTTCATGCAATCGGTTTACAATTTTAGGCACAACTTCAGCGATTTGTGGAATTACTTTTTCTATAGCATAGGGAACTATTTTGTCTTCTTTATTGATATTTGAGAGTAGTTGTGCTACACTCATTTTTTCTAGCTCTTGGTATTTCGATTCTGATTCTGTTGTGCTCATTAATTAAATGGAGTTTTCCTTAAAGTTGCTTGAGGCTCTCAATGAAAGCCTTTAAATTACCATTATAATTTGATTCTAATACTGAACTTAAGCTATCTTGACTTTCATGGTAAGTTGAAATACCTGAAAAGAAAGCATTGTTTGGGTTGAAACCTTGGAGTTTGCTTTCTTGACCTGCTTTTTGAGAATAATATTTTGACCTGAGGAGGTTCTGTTTATATTCCTCTAATAACATGTATTTTAGGTGGCGTTTCTCTTCTAGTGTAGCGTTCTCTGGGAAATTACTATAAAGCGAATCTAGGCTGTTTTTGGCTTGAGAGCTAAGAGATTTGAACCATTTCTTTCGATCGAGTGAGGCTAAGTATGAAGCTAACACCTTGCTATCCTTTCCAAAACGATCTTTCAAAAATCTTTTTGCTCCTTCTCTTCCAATAAAAGTTGCTAGGTTTTCATTCAATTTGTTTTCATTTTTTAGAAAAATGGTAGCATGTGTGAGTTCATGAATAATTAGTTCGCTTAGCCTTCCCTCGCTCTTATTAAGCATAGAAGATAAGATCGGGTCTTTGAACCATCCTAAAGTTGACCATGCACTTACTTCGTCAATTTCAGTGTCAAAACCTTGCTGTTTGAGCTTTTCGGCTTCCTCTTTTGCTAAATCATAATTGAAGAAGCCTTTGTAAGCAAAATTTCCCGCTAGGGGGAAAGACCATTGATAGGCTTTGATTTTAAATTCAGGACTAGCGGTAACCACCCAAAGGATCGGTTCTCCTTTCTGATCATAGTAAGTGGTGTAGTTTTTTGATTCCGATAAGCCTAATGTAGTTTGGGCATATTCTCGCACAGATGATATGAAACGAAACTTCTCTTTTACGGAGTCAGCTATGCTGGATTTTTCCATTAACTCTTGGACCGGAACAGCATTCCATAACACTTCAGCCTGACCTTTAGCTTGCTTTAGCCCATAGCTAAGACTTTTAAAGTGGTAAGCAAGGTAGATAAGCAATAGAAGGAGTAATGAGGCAAAAAGGCGCTTGATCACTGTTGAGCGCTTTTAAGAATGTCGATGAGAATAGGTTTCATTCCACTAAAGAAAAACTCTACTGCAATTACCATCACGATAAGCCCCATAAGACGCATCATGATCTTATTGCCTGTTTCACCAAGCCATTTAATAATGGTAGAAGAACTCCAGAGAATTAGAAAGGTGATTAAGCAAACTGCTAATATTACGGCGATTAAAATTCCTTTCATTTGTAGGTCTTTGGCATCGTCCATTAATACAATTGCATTGGTAATAGCTCCAGGTCCACAAATCATTGGTATCGCTAAGGGAGTTACTGAAATATCAGTAACGTAAGTTTTTCGTGTGGACTCCTTGCTCATTTTTACTTTCACTAATCTTGCTTGAAGCATGTCATATCCCATCATGAAGAAAATGACGCCACCGACGACTCTAAAGCTATCGACTGAAATGCCAAAGAATTTAAATAAAAGTTGTCCTGAAAAAGCAAAGGCAATAAGTGATAGAGCTGCTACGATGGTCGCTTTTTGAGCAGTGTTCCTCCGTTCTTCAGTACTCAAACTTCCTGTCATGGTCATAAAGACGGGCATCACACCAAGTGGATTCATCAGTGTGATGAAAGAGGTGAAGCATAAAAGAGCAAAACTTAAATAGAGTTCCATTACTTTTTAGTGCAAAGTTGGAAATTAATCTAGGAATCATCGGGTATTTCTTGAATAAAACTCAGTTTATTAATACATTCATTCTTTTTAATAGATATGGAGATGAAAGATAAAAATGTACTGATAACAGGTGGAAGTTCAGGCTTAGGGAAAGCAATGGCTAAAATGCTCATTGGAAAGGGAGCTAATGTAGCGATAACAGGCAGAGATAAAGCCAAACTTGAGCAGATTGCAAAAGAGATCGGGGCAATATCCATTCATGCTGATGTTTCAATAGAACAAGATGTATTGCGTACCTACTCTTATTTTCTTCAGAAGTTTGAACGTTTAGATGTACTAATCAACAATGCAGGAATTGGTGCCCAGCGCTATGCGATAGATGAGTTGGATATTGAAGCTATGAAAAAGGTCTACGAAGTAAATGTTTTTGGTGCCGCTATGATGGCCAAGGAAGCGGCTAAGTTATTTAAAAAGCAAAAGCATGGTGACATTGTGAATATTGCCTCAACCGCCTCTTTAAAGGGATATGCTGGTGGAACCATTTACAGCTCTTCAAAATTTGCACTAAGAGGATTAAGTCAAGATTGGCAAGCAGATCTGAGACCTTATAATGTTAGGGTGATCAATGTAAATCCAAGCTATGTTCCAACAGCGTTCAACAATCCATCAAGAGAAGAAAGGGAAGAGGAGGCCAATAAACTCACTTCAGATGAGATTGCTCATGCGGTTGTGGCTGCTTTAGAAATGGACTCAAGGGGGTACATTCCAGAACTTACCGTTCATGCTACTAATCCATTTTAGATTTTAATCGAATATTTCTCTAGCCACTCTGTAAGTATTTGCATGCGCCTCTACAATATTTTTTATTTTAGGCGAATAACCTCCACCCATGCAGGCCATGAGTGGTATGTTTTGTTTTTTGGCAGTTTCCAATACAAAGCGGTCTCTTCTTTTACAGTCTTTCAAACTTACTCCTAACCGACCAAGTTTATCGCCTTCTAAAATGTCAACGCCTGATTGATAGAATATAAAATCAGGTTTTACCTTGGCAATCAAATTCGGCAGGTAGTGGTGTAGCAATTCAAGATATTTGTTACCGTTAATTCCATCTTCAAGTCCAACATCTAGATCGGATTTCTCCTTTTTTAAGGGGTAATTATGTGCCCCATGCATACTGAAGGTAAAGACACTCTCATCTTGCTCAAAGATCTTTGCTGTGCCATTGCCTTGGTGCACATCTAGGTCAACTACTAAAATTTGTTTTGCAAGTTTTTTACGCAATAAGTAAGAAGCGGAGATTGCAATGTCGTTTAACAAACAAAAGCCCTCTGCTCGATCTGCATAGGCGTGGTGGGTGCCTCCGGCAATGTTGAAGGCAATGCCATTTTCTAAGGCAAATAAAGAAGCTTGCAAGCTTCCTCCAGTAATAACTAATTCTCTTTCGATCAGTTGCTTTGAGTGTGGAAACCCAGACCGAAGTTGTTCTCTTCTTTCAAGTTTTAAAGTTGAAAGTCTTTCCCAATAGTTGGGGTCATGCACTGTGAGCAGCTGATCAACTTCTAAAGGTTCAGGAGCAAAAAAATTTTCTTTGTTGAAGCTGCCCTCATACTTTAATTGCTGAGGCAGAAGTTCATACTTTTCCATCGGAAAACGGTGCTTTTCCGGCAACGGGTGAACATAAATGGGGTCCCAAGCAATTTTGATCAAGGCTCTTTTTTATGCAAGAAACAAAGAAGGTAAGGAAAAGATTTAGCCTTTGTTCCTTCCTCGTACTTGTTTCTCGATGATATCCCACATTTCTTCCGGTACCGCTTCTAGCCCTGTAAATTCACCAGCATTGTAAAGCCATTCTCCGCCGTCAATAGTAACTACTTCTCCATTTACGTAAGCAGAAAAGTCAGACATTAAATAAGCCGCTAAGTTGGCTAGTTCTTGGTGTTCACCATAGCGTTTTAGGGGAATGCGGTTTACTGGATCAATCTTTTCTTTTAAGCCTTCGGGAAATAAGCGACTGAAAGCTCCTTGAGTAGGGAAGGGGCCGGGTGCAATGGCATTGGTTCTGATCTTGTACTTGGCCCATTCAGCTGCTAGTGATCGTGTGAGAGAAAGTACTCCACCTTTTGCTACCGCAGAAGGCACCACATAGCCTGAACCTGTCCAGCTGTAAGTTGTCACAATATTGAGCATGGTAGCTGGCAGCTTCTGTTCAATCCAATATTTACCTAAGATCAGCGAGCAATTGTAACTGCCCTTTAAGACAATGTCTACAATCACGTCAAATGCCTTAGGTGAAAGCCTTTCCGTAGGACTTATAAAATTACCTGCTGCATTGTTGACGAGGCCGTTCACCTCTCCAAATTCTTTAACCCCTGCCTCTAAAACAGCTTCAACTTCTTGCGGCTTTCGAACATCACATGCAATACCAATTATTTTACCTGCATCTGGATTAGCTTCAGTCAACTCCTTCACAGTAGCATCTAATACTTCTTGTTTTCTGCTAGCAATAATTACATTGGCCTGAAGTTTCAAAAAGTATTCACTCATGGATTTACCAAGACCTGTGCCTCCTCCAGTAACTAAAATGGTTTTTCCTTTAAGCTCCTCAGCCTTGAACATGGGTTCTTTATATTTCATATTTAAGTTTTTTGTTGATTTTCGTTTTGATCCAATTTGTTGAAAAATGAATTGATCAGGGATAAGATGATGCTGAATAATAAGGCCCACCAAAAACTCCCAACTTCAAAGCCACTGATTAAATCATCTGCTAATAGTATGATCACGGCGTTTATAACAAGCAAAAAGAGGCCAAGTGTTACAACTGTAACAGGTATGGTAAGAATAATCAATAGTGGTTTCAAGAAATTGTTAAGTAGCGCTAAAACAACAGCAACTACAATGGCAGTCAAGAAATCTTGCAGTTCAACTCCCGGGAGAATATAGGCTGTAACCAAAACAGCTATAGCGTTGGCGAAAAGTTTGGCAATCCATTTCATTTTGGTGGTAGTTTATTTTCCTAAAGTTAAGGAATTCATTTGCTATTGACTTACCATTTGCATGAGTTGAGCACAGAAAATGGCTCCAAAGGTTCCTACTGCGTAGCCAAAAACAGCTAGAAGAACTCCCACAGGAGCAAGTGCTGGACTAAAAGCCGAAGCAACGATTGGTGCTGAGGCGGCACCGCCCACATTGGCTTGGCTGCCTACCGCCACAAAAAAGAAAGGCGCCTTGATGATTTTCGCCACAAGCAACAAGATGATTACGTGAGTTAACATCCATAAAAGGCCAACTACAAAAAGTCCTAGGTTTTCAAAGATGGCGGTTACGTCCATCTTCATACCGATGGTAGCTACTAGAACATAAAGAAATGCGCTACCGAACTTTGACGCTCCCGCACCTTCATATTTTTTAAGCTTGGTGAATGATAGAATCAGGCCGCTAATTGTCGCAATTACTACAATCCAAAAGAAACTACTTGCCATTGAGGTTAAGCGGTATTCACTTAGTATTTCTTTTTTGGTTTCCATAAAAGGTGTGATCAGATCTGCGCCTAAATGCGCTAAAGCTGTTCCCCCAAAACCGATGGCACAAATTACCATCATATCCGTTAAGTTTGGAATTTTAGAAATGCTCGAGCGATAGTTTTGAATGCTCTCTTTAACTTCAGTAATGGCTGAGGCATCCGCCTTAAAAAAGCGATCTACCTTTTCAGAAACTCCTGCACCTACTAATAAAAAGGCCATCCAAATGTTGGCAACAATCACGTCAACCGTGATCATGGCAGAGAAAAGCTCGTCACTTGCTCCGTAAATTTCTTTCATGGCAGTTTGGTTCGCCCCTCCGCCAATCCAACTTCCTGCAACGGTGGCAAGTCCACGCCAAACTTCTTCTGGGCCACTGCCGCCAATTATTTCAGGAGCGAAAGCGGAAACAGCTATGATTGCTATAGGCCCTCCAAGCACAATGCCCAATGTGCCAGCAAAAAACATAATGATGGCCTTTGGGCCAAGTTTTAAGATTCCTTTGAAGTCAATACTCAAGCAAAGTAAGACCAAACTACTAGGAAGTAAATAGCGAGAGGCTACGAAATATAGATTAGAAGCATCTCCTGAAATGATACCCATAGAATTTAAGACTGAGGGCAGAAAATAGCAGAGGAGTAGGGCAGGAATAAATTTGTAGAACTTTTGCCATAAGGGATTTTTACTGCTAGAAGTAAAAAAGATAAAAGCCAATAGAATCATTAAGATTCCTAATACAATCGCATCGTTGGTAAAGAGTGCTTCAGTATTTCCACTTGTGTGCATGAGCTTAGATTTTAAAGGGTAGAAAGATAAGATTTGTTACTGAATCAATATGCTTACTCAGAAGAACGAAGGCACTTGTATAACACCTTTAATTCATCAACTTTGTCTTCATACCCTGATTTATGATAACTCACTATAAGAGAAACGATCATGCGTCCAATGATCTTCAAAGGTTTACAAGGTAGGTAGAAATAATCATCATCTTCGAGTTTGAGTTCTTTTACGAAGTTTCGAATGTCCTTCTCTTCAAAGAAGGCGCCTTTATTGAATGGATTGATGTAAAAAAGCACATCTTCTTTTTTAACATCGCCTAAAAATGCGAGAGGAACACTAGTGTACCCTAAAACAAAGTGTTCTGGTAAATCTATTCCATAAATGGGTACCTTTAGGCGTCTAGCTACTTCAAGGTAAAGAATTGAAAGGCTAAGTGGGTTACCTCTTCTGCTATCTAACACATTGTTGATGTAGTAATTCTGAGGAGAGTGAAAACTCTTTTTATTTCCGCTAAAGCCGTAAATTTCAAAAAAGACCTTATTAAATACTCCTGCCTTTTCCATAGCTGTATAATCTTGATTGAGCTCAATCCATACATCCTGCGTTAATTGGGCTACAAATTCTTCTATCTTATTTCGATCAAGATCTGCATATTGAAGCTGGCTGATCAGAATAGCTGCTTCGAGTAAGTTTTTTTCTTCACTTAGTCGCCATTGCTTAAAGTTTTTGACAACCTCTTGAAAATTAATTTGGTGAATTATCCCCTCTATCCTTTTTTGTAAGATAGCATTGAAGGAAGTCTCCCATGCGCTTTCTAAAAAAGGCACTGCCTCTTCACCAAGCTCAAGTAATTCTTCACTTACCTGACCGTAGATGTTTTCATCTGGGTCATCTAACAAAGCGATTAAAGCAGCTATTTTACTCTCAGCCATCATGCTTAACAAAGTTAGCTAAAGCAAGACCGCTTGATTTCAAAGACTCAAGAGTTATTCACGCTGAGGTGTTTATTGCTTGGGTTTACTTTTTAGGCACTAGTCGATCTAAAACTTGTTCAATCAGTTTATTGATCACGGGCTTGTAATCTTTGCTAAATGAATTAGCGTAGCGGTTTGCAACAACAGCACAAACTGTGCAGGCTTTATGCCCCATGGCTTTGCTCAAGCCGTAAAGGGCAGAGGTTTCCATCTCGTAGTTTACTATTCGGTGATTGTTGTAGTTGAATGAACGCAGGCTTTCATTGAGGTTTGGCTCCTTTAAAGGAATCCTCAATTCTCTTCCTTGTGGAGCATAAAAACCATTTGCTGTGATGGTTATACCGGGATTAAAGCCTTCTCCAATTTTTTGCACGAATTCTTTTTTGCCACTTACGAGGTAGGGCCTATTTAATTGATCAGGCCATTCGCATTGCCTTTTGATTTCCTTCAATAAATCATCATCTTCTTCAGATGGTTTTACCGCATAGAAGTTCATTAATCCATCAAGTCCAAAGGCATGCGTAGAAACCACTACTTGATCTGCTGGCACATCTTCTTGTAAAGAGCCGCAAGTACCAATGCGGACTATTTCAAGTGAAGTAAGTTTTTCTTTGATTTCCCTTTTCTGGAGATCAATATTTACTAAGGCATCCAATTCGTTCATTACAATGTCGATGTTGTCGGTGCCGATTCCGGTGGCTAAAGCAGTTATCTTTTCACCTCTAAAAGTGCCTGTGTGGGTAACAAACTCTCTATTTTCAACCACATGTTCTATACTATCAAAGTGCAGTGAAATCTGTTTTATTCTTCCTGGGTCTCCTGCCACAATAATTTTATGCCCAATTTGATGAGCTTGTAAGTTAAGATGATAAATAGCTCCATTGGGGCTAAGTACTAGTTCAGATGGATGTAACATAAAACCTCTTTTTTGCTAAACTAAGTAAAAATTGAAAAGCTAGTGTAATTCCTATTCTGATGAAAATAATTTCTATATTTTCGTAGTAAATACCACCAAACATGAAACGAAAAATAGACATCAACAAAATTTTAATTCCAATTGATTTTTCTGAGACTTCGAAAATGGCACTTGAACATGCCGTTAACCTTTGTGGTAAGTTTCAGGCAGAACTCTATTTGTTGCACGTTTTTACGCCGCTTTCTGCAGATGTGTTCCCTATGATGGATGCAGCGGCTCAATATTCTGAAGTAAAAGAAGCAGCGAAAGAGCAACTAGATAAGATTGCTTCAGACTTTAACGAGAGAATGGGAGTTACAGTAAACATTGAAATTAGAGATGGAAGCCCTAGCAAAGAGATTGTGACAGCAGCCAAAGAGTTGGATGTTGATATGATCGTGATGGGAACCCATGGAGTTAGCGGTTTAGAAGAGTTTTTCTTAGGGAGTAATGCCTATAGAGTGGTAACTTCTTCTTCTGTACCTGTTTTCACTATTCAAAAACATGCAGACAAGTTTGGTTACCAAAACATTGCATTACCATTAGATAGTACTTCACATACCCGAGATAAGGTTTCTGAAGCAGCCTATTTTGCCAAACATTACGGAGCAACAATTCACATAGCGGCGCTAATTACTGAAGAGCACGAGGAAGAAAAGGCTCGTTTTAACTTGAAAGTAAAACAAGTTGAAGAGTATTTGGAAAATGAAGGAATTTCTTACTTGACAAGTACTAAGCACGGTGATAATATTGCTAAAATGACCATGGAGCATGCTAAAGAAAATGATGCGGATCTGATTTTCATCATGACGGAGCAAGAAGCCTCAACTGGTTTGTTTGTTGGTCCTTATGCGCAGCAGGTAGTGAATCATTCACAAATTCCGGTAGTTAGTGTAACTCCTTTAGAGGTCGTAAGTAGTTTTGGACAAGATCAATTGGGTGGAGACTACCGTCCTTTTTACATTTAATTAAACAGGCATGAATGTAGAATTGGTCACCATTGGTGATGAAATTCTGATTGGTCAAACCATAGATACCAATTCTGCTTGGATGGCAAAGCAGCTTAACTCACTAGGCGTCAAGGTTGCCCAAATCATTTCTGTTAAAGATGAGAGAGAGGCCATTCTAGATCAACTTTCTACTTCATTTGAACGTGCCGATCTTGTTATTACCACTGGCGGATTAGGTCCCACTAAAGACGATATAACCAAACAAGTTTTATGTGACTTTTTTGATACCGAGCTTTACCGAAATGCTGAGGTATTAGAAAGGATAGAGGATTATTTTCGGTCAAGAAATAGGGTAATGCTCGAAACCAATCGTCAACAGGCAGATTTACCAAAAGCCTGTGAAGTCTTGACTAATTTAGTCGGTACAGCCTCAGGTATGTGGTTTGAGAAGAAAGGTAGGGTAGTTGTCTCAATGCCTGGTGTGCCTTATGAAATGAAGCATTTGATGTCTGAAGAGGTACTACCAAGAATTAAGGACCGATTTGACTTGCCAACACTTTTTCATCACACTATCATGACAGAGGGTATTGGTGAATCTTTTTTAGCTGAACAGGTTAAAGAGTGGGAAGATAGTCTAAGTTCTGAAGGTATTCACTTGGCTTACTTGCCATCGCCCGGAATAGTAAAACTTCGTTTAAGTGCCGAAGGTGATGAGTTAGCTCAGCTAAAGGAAAAGATACTAAAGAAGTCAAAAGAGTTTAAGCAGTTAGTGCCCCAATATATTTTTGGAGATAACGACATTAAGGCCGAAGAAGCGCTAGGAGTTCAATTAAAAAAACAACAAAAGACTATTGCTACAGCAGAGAGTTGTACGGGTGGTTACTTAGCGCATTTACTTACAAGTGTCCCTGGAAGTTCTGAATATTTTAAAGGCAGTGTTGTTTCCTACGCCAATGAGGTAAAAATGAACACGCTCAATGTAAGCGAGGAATCTTTGAATACACTAGGAGCAGTAAGCCAATCAGTAGTCGAACAAATGGCCCAAAATGTAAGGCAGAAAATGAATGCAGATTTTGCACTCGCGACTTCTGGGGTTGCAGGGCCTGAAGGAGGTACCGATCGTAAACCCGTAGGAACCGTTTGGATTGCGTTAGCAACGAAAGAGGGGGTATATGCTAAGCGTTTTCAATTTGAACAAAACCGCGAAAGAAATATCAGAAGATCTGCTTTGGCAGCAATAGGAATGCTTAGAAGATACCTAGAAGGTCATCTAGAAATTCGGACTTAATTCAGAATCTTCGTAGAAGTTTTCTATGTGTTCTACAGCTTCTTCTACAGTATCTACCAGGTAAAAAAGCTCAAGATCCTCTTTGCTAATGTTGTTATTAGCCTCTAAAAGAGTGTTTTTGATCCATTCCAATAAGCCTTCCCAAAAGCTTTTTCCCATTAAGATGATTGGGAATCGATTAATTTTTTTAGTTTGAATTAAGGTAAGGGCTTCAAAAAGTTCATCAAGCGTACCAAAACCTCCCGGTAATACTACAAAGCCTTGAGCATATTTGACAAACATTAGTTTCCTCACAAAAAAGTAGTTGAATTGCAGCGACTTGTCTTGATCGATATAGCGGTTGTTGTTTTGCTCAAAAGGCAGGTCTATATTCAAACCAACTGACTTTCCGCCTGCACGATGTGCTCCTCTGTTTGCAGCTTCCATTACTCCTGGTCCGCCCCCTGTAATCACTCCATAACCTTTTAGGCACAAGAGGTAAGCTAGATTGTCTGCAATTTTATAGTATTTATGATCTTCAGGTGTTCGTGCAGAACCAAAAATAGAGACGCAAGGGCCAATTTTTGAAAGAGATTCAAAGCCGTTTACAAACTCTGACATGATTTTAAAAACTGCCCAAGAGTCGTTGCTTTTTATAGCTGACCATCGTTTGTCAGATAGTTCTCTTTTTGATCTCATATGCTTAATTCTTCTTTTAAATACTTTCCAGTCAAGCTTTTCTTTGATTTAGCAATTTGCTCTGGGGTTCCGCTTGCGATTATTTCACCACCTTTCTTTCCTCCCTCAGGACCAAGGTCAATTACATGGTCAGCTACCTTAATAATGTCCAAATTATGTTCAATAATTAAGACGGTGTTTCCTGTATCCACCAATTGATTTAGCACTTTTAAAAGTATTCTTATATCTTCAAAATGCAGCCCGGTTGTAGGTTCGTCTAAAATGTAAAAAGTTTTACCTGTGCTACGTTTAGCCAGCTCTGAAGCCAATTTAACGCGCTGAGCTTCACCACCTGAAAGCGTGGTAGAAGACTGACCTAGATGAACATAGCCCAATCCAACTTTTTGCAAGGTTTTTACCTTTTGTAGAATTGAAGGGACATTCTCAAAAAAGTCTACTGCTTGATCAATGGTCATGTTTAGCACATCATTGATGGATTTGCTTTTATACCTTACCTCAAGGGTTTCTCTATTGTAACGTCTCCCTCTGCACTCAGGGCATTCCACATAAACATCAGGTAAAAAATTCATTTCAACCGTCATAACTCCTGCACCTTGACATTTTTCGCATCTTCCTCCTTTAACATTAAAAGAAAATCTGCCAGGTTTATAGCCTCTTATCTTTGCCTCAGGCAAGCTGCTGAACAAAGCTCTAATATCGGTAAATACACCTGAGTAAGTAGCAGGATTAGACCGTGGTGTTCTACCTATGGGTGATTGGTCAATTTCAATCACTTTATCTATGTTTTTTAAGCCACTAATACTTTTGTAGGATAGGGGTTTCTTTTTACCATTGTAGATTGCTGCATTTAAGGTAGGGTAGAGGGTATCATCCACCAAAGTCGATTTGCCACTTCCTGAGACTCCACTAACACAAATCAACTTGCCTAGTGGGAAGGTTGCAGAAACACTTTTTAGGTTATTACCTGATGCTCCTTTAAGTATTATATTTTTACCATTTCCTTTTCTTCGTTTCTCCGGAATTTTAATTTTAAGATCTCCCTTTAGGTACTGGGCAGTGGTGGAATCTTTTTTAAGAAATTGTTTTGGATTACCCTCACCAACTACTTTGCCTCCATGAATCCCTGCAGCGGGTCCAATATCGACTAAGTGATCCGCGGCGAGCATGATGTCTTTATCATGTTCCACTACAATGATCGAGTTTCCAAGGTCTCTTAATTCTTGCAGGGCTTTAATAAGTTGGTGATTGTCCTTTTGATGCAGACCAATGCTAGGTTCATCAAGAATGTAGAGTACTCCTACTAATTGCGACCCTATTTGTGTGGCCAAGCGAATCCGTTGTGCTTCACCACCCGAAAGGCTTTTAGCACTTCGGTTTAAGGAGAGGTAAGTAAGTCCTACATTAACTAGAAAACCTATTCGATTTCTTATTTCCTTTAAGATTTCAGTGGCTAGCTTTTGTTTTCTTTTGTCGAGTAGTTTTTCTATTTCATCAAACCATTCTTGTAATTCTTCAATATCGAGCTTTGCTAGATCTGCTATATTGTTACCTCCAATTTTAAAATGCCGTGCGATGAGATTAATTCTTGCGCCATCGCAATTGGGGCAACTTATTTTATTCATGAATTGAGCCGCCCATCGGCTTACATTTTTTGATTTATTCTCTTCGTATTGCCGTTGAATGAAACTCATCACCCCCTCAAATTCGAAAGACCTTCTTACGGTGGCATTACCTTGCTTCTCTTCGATCCTAATAGCAGAAGGTGTGCCTTGTAAGATAGTTTGTAGTGCCTCAACCTCAAGTTTTTCAATTGGGGTAGTTATTTTTTGATTATAATGCGATAAAATCTTTTCGATTTGGCTGAAGATCCATTTGTTCTTGAACTCACCTAGGGGTGCAATTCCTCCCGCTTTTATGCTTTTTTTGGGATCAGGAATAATTTTATCTGTGCTTGCTTCAGCAACCTCTCCTAATCCGTTGCATTTAGAACAAGCCCCATAGGGTGAGTTAAATGAAAAAGAATTTGGTGCAGGTTCATCATAGGAGATTCCCGTAGTTGGGCACATTAAGTTTTTACTAAAAAACCGTGCTTCCTTCTCGTCTTTTTTAAGTACCATCAATACACCCTTTCCGTGCTTTAAAGCAAGGCTGATGGCAGCAGCAAGCCGTTTATTTGAGCTTTTATCAACCTTTAATCTGTCAACCACAATCTCAATGTCATGCACCTTGTAGCGATCGAGCTTTAGGTCCCTAGTAATGTCAATTAAATCGCCATCCACTCTTACCTTTAGAAAGCCCTTTTTCGAGATTTGTTTAAAGAGCTCTTTGTAGTGACCTTTACGGCCTTTAACAACGGGAGCTAAAAGGTTAATGGCCTCGCCCTGAAATTCTTTTTGGATGAGTTTTGCGATTTCTTTCTCAGAGTACTTAATCATCTCTTCGCCTGTTTTATGCGAATAGGCGGTAGCGACTTTTGAAAAAAGCAGCCGCATAAAGTCATAGATTTCAGTAATGGTACCGACGGTAGAGCGTGGGTTTTTTGAAACCGTTTTCTGCTCAATAGAAATAACAGGACTTAAGCCATTAATCTTATCTACATCAGGCCTTTCTAGTGTGCCTAAAAACTGACGGGCATAGGAACCAAAAGATTCTACATATCGTCTTTGCCCTTCTGCATAAATTGTATCAAAAGCTAAAGAGGATTTACCACTTCCGCTTAGCCCCGTTATCACCACTAGTTTTTCCCGAGGAAGGCGAAGGCTGATGTTTTTTAAATTGTGAACCCGTGATTGTATTACCTCAAGGGTATCGTGTTCAACAGTTTTTGACATATAAAAGGCTTTACAGACTTTAACCTATCAAAGGCCTTTTAGTTGAGTTGGTAGTTAGGATTTGTGGGTATTTTGATCGCATATTTCTTTCTTGAGTCATTATGCAAGTAGGCCTCTCTAAGCCATGGGTTAAAGTACTTTAAGATCTTATAACTGATTTGATGTTGCTGTGCGAAGTCTGCGAAATTATTTACCGTAGAGTCCACCGTTACTGTTTCATATTTCAGCGGTTGATAGAGGTCTTTCTTTCGAATTTGAAAACCATATTGTTCTGGCTGATTAAAAATTTCTTTGATAGCTAAGATCCTGAAGACATAACGTCCAGTTTCTTGGTTTAGAAGTAAATCATAATAATTGTTTGCTTGTTGTCTGTCTAACTCGCTACTTATTCTTCTTTTACCTGCATTGTAGGCGGCTGCAGCTAATGACCAGCTTCCGTATTCTTTATAAGAATCTTTAAGGTAGCTACATGCAGCCTCTGTTGCTTTTTCAAGGTGGTAGCGCTCATCAACTTCTCCGTTAATCTCTAAGCCATATTCTTTTCCAGTCGATTTTAAAAACTGCCAATAACCTGTAGCTCCGGCAGGCGAAACAACATTTTGTAAACCACTTTCTATCAGGGCTAAATATTTAAAATCATCTGGCACTCCATGTTTTGCTAATAGTGGTTCAATAACCGGGAACCAACGGTTCGCTCTTTTAAAGTAAAGAATGGTATTAGAATGAAAATAAGTGTTTGAGTGAATTTCTCTATCAAGTCTTTCATAAACCTCAGGCTCCTGAGTAGGAACCTTTTCGCCTGCAAAGCTTGCTTCTTTTGGAGGGCTGAGACTAAAAATGTGGTAAGCATCCTGCATTTTTTCCTTGTACTCAGCTTCTTCTTTTTCCTCACTAAAAGCAGCTATTGTGAGTTGAAAAAATCCAATGATGGCAAAAAATACCAGAATTAAATTAAGCGCTTTTTTTAATATTGATGGGCTCTTTCTCATTTTTTAATTGACTCTTTTCAGGATAGATTTTACAAATTAAAAATAAAGAAAGAAAAACAGTCAATGCGTAAACGGAGAATAGAATTGTAAACAAATGATCCCATTCTTGAATGGCTATAGCCACAAGCAATACCACGGTAGAAACTAAACCCAAACCACCCACAACAAAGGCTACTTTTTGGTCACTTAATCCCATGTAAGAAAGCGAGTGGGTTGTATGGTCTTTCCCTCCAACAAAGGGTGAACTACCTCTCGCTATGCGATTAATTACAACGGTAGTAGTGTCACTCAATGGGACGAGAAAGGCTAGTAGGGGTAAAATTATCTGTTGAGAAGGAACACTGCCTGAATCTCCTTTAAAGTTCCAGAGAAATTATATGGATAGTGCGGCTAAGGAGATTCCTAAAAACTGACTACCTGTATCTCCCATATACATTTTTGATGGATGCCAATTAAAGAAAAGAAATCCGAATAACGCTCCCAAAAGACCTATCATTAAGGTGAAGTAAACAGAACTAAACTGGTTATTAAAAAACATCACGATCAACATGGCTAATAGGGCAAAAATTGAAGCTGTCGTGGTTATACCATCCATATTGTCTAGCATATTAATGGAGTTCATTAAACCCACTACCCATAAAAAAGTAAAAGAGTAATTCAGCCAAGTATAATCAAAGAGTTCGATAAAGGAGCCTGTTGCTATTAAGATCACAGCACTTAATCCTTGTGCAAGTGATTTTAACAAAGGGTTGGTGTTGTATGCATCATCAGCTAATCCTGCTAAAAAACCCACTGTACATGCAGCAAGTACACCAATAAGTTTAGTGTTAAACGGCAGTTCATAAGCTGCGAAATAGATGGGATGCTGTGTTAATACAAGTAGAAACACAATAAAGAATGAAATTCCGCCTAGAGCAGGTTTTGAGGTAGAGGCCCATCGAATTGCTTGATCATCAATGTTCCGCATCCCGAGATTTTTCGAAAACTTTAAGAAAACTTTATTGATCAGTATACTAAAGACCAAGCTACTTAGAAAGAGTAAACATATTTTGATAATCAGTGTATTCATGTTCAGAATGGAGATTTAAAGGCTTTGAAAGCTTGCGCTTTTTGGTCTTTTTCTGAGATTTTAGGATCCCTGATTCCCCAATCAATTCCTAAGTCGTGGTCATTCCATAAAATGGCATCTTCTGAAGGCTTTTCATAGTATTTGGTGCATTTGTATGCAAAAATGGTATCATCCTGCAAGGTTAAAAAACCATGAGCAAATCCTTCAGGAACATAAAGCTGATTGTGATTTTCTTCATTTAGTTCAACTTTGTAATGCTTTCCATAAGTAGCAGAATTTTTTCTCAAGTCAACTGCCACATCTAACACTGCGCCTTTAATTACATAAACCAATTTGCCCTGAGTAAAAGGAGGTTTTTGGAAATGCAGCCCTCTAAGCACACCTTTATCGGACTTAGAGAGATTATCTTGAACGAACGACATTCTTAAATTATTTTGGCTTAGTTTTTTTTGATTATAAGATTCAAAGAAATAGCCTCTGGAATCTGGGAAAACTCTTGGTTTAATCAATAAGAGATCAGGTATAGGTGTCTTTACTATTTCCATTTATTTTCGTCTAATTCTATCCAAAAAGTTTTTTTCTTTTTCTTCATTTTCCTCGTAATAACCATTCCCGTATCCGTATCCATAGCCATATCCGTATCCGTATCCATAGCCATAGCCTCTTCTTTTGCTGTCAACCCCATTTAAAACCACGGATAAATTCTTGATTTTACTTTCATTAACAAGTCTCCCAACGCTTTGAATAAAGTTTTTACGAGAATATTCAGAACGGAAAATATAAATTGGATAATCGGCTTTTCTAATCACTTCTACACCATCTGTAACAAGTCCTACGGGAGGGTTGTCGATAATAATTAAGTCGTAGCGATCTTTTAGGTAAGCGATAATCTCGTCCAATCGACTGCTGATTATTAACTCAGAAGGGTTTGGGGGTACAGGACCAGCAGTAATAAAATCCAAACCTTCTTGTTTACTGTGCTTTATGCATTTTTCGGTATCATCCTTGCCAATCAAAAGGGTGCTCATTCCCCTTGAGTTATCCGCATCAAAACCCTTGTGGATTTTAGGCTTTCGCATATCTAGATCAAGAATGATGACTTTCTTGCCGCTGTATGCTATAATACCTCCAAGATTAATTGCAATAAAGGTTTTACCCTCGCCTGAAACAGTCGAGGTAACAGCCATGAGTTTGGGTCCTTCTTTATCTGAAATAAATTGCAGATTAGTTCTTACCGTTCGAAAAGCCTCAGCGATTATCGATTTTGGATTTTTGTTTACAATCAGCTGAGATACCGGGATTTCCTTTTTGTACTTTGGAACCATTCCTAATATGCTTACACCTGAAGGAATGAATTTGCTGATCTCGCCTATAGTGGTAATCTTATTGTGCAAAAGATATTTTATGATAATTACCAAAAGGCTGACTAAAATACCAACGACTAGAAAAGAAGAAAAGATTACTGTCTTATTAGGAGTGATGGGGCTGCTTGGATATTCAGCAGGGGCAAGAATGTTGAGGTTAGATACAAAGCCCTCTTGCGAAATGGAATATTCAGTTTTCTTTTCGATCAACATGGTATAGAACCGCTCATTGATGTCATAATTTCTTTTCAGACGAACAAGCTCTATCTCTTGCTCAGGTACTTTAAAGTACTCGTTTTCGGTTGCTTCAATTCGTGCATTGATGTTATTAAGTCGCTCATTAAGTTTTTCTAGTAAAACACCAATGCTTTTAATAATGAGCTTTTTCTGGACTTGAATCTGGTATTCTTTTTCAGCAATTGGTGCACTCTCTTCACGAGTGGAATATAGGAGTTTTTGTTTTTCGACTAAAAGCTCATTCAAGTTTTCGATCAGGCTACTGACCCCTGTTTGATTGTCATTTCCTGCTAAAAGCGGCAGAAGGTCATATACATCAATCGCATCGCCTTCTTTGTCGATCTGATTCTTTATTTCATTCAACAAAGATATTTGCACCTCTAGGTTAATTAGGCTTTGATCAAGACCATTCATCCGTTCAATAAAAATTCCTGAGTACTGATCTATGTCTGCAATGTTATTGTCTCTTTTAAATTTTTGAATTTGAACTTCATAGCTTTTTTGTTTCTCATAAACCGATTTAATCTGCTCATTGAGGAAGTTGACAATTTGTTGCGAACTCTGCTTTTTCTTTTCTACACTGTACTCTTTGAATTCCTCAACAATCTCATTAACAACATCTCTACTTTTTAACCTATTTCTATCACTAAAGCTGATACGTATAGTTTTAGCATTAACATTCAGTAATGTTATCTCCAAGCGCGATAAGACTGATTTAACCGTATTTACAGGATCTGCAATTATAAAGAAGTACGAAATACCTTTTACCGCCTCGGTCTCACTCTTAATGTTCTCATAATTATTTATGTTAACGACTAGTTTGGCAAAGGGTAATTGTACGGCTTCTCCGGATTTAAAAGCTACTGAAAATTCTTGGTCCTTGCCCCATGAAAGCGTACCCGAATACTCATTTTTGAAATTTACGTAAACCTTTGCTCCTCTAAGCGCACTATCTTTTTCTAATACCTTAACTTGAAAAGGTGAATTCCTGTAAATTTCATTCTCTAAGAATTGACCCTTAATGTAATAACTTACCTCAAGTGGTAGATTGTCTAAGGCACTTCCGATAACCAAAGGCGAACGTAGTAATTCTATTTCAGCCGAAATATCATTAGTTTGATAATAGTCTTCAACATCTAAAAGCTGATTAGCTTGATTGCTTTTTTCAATTTGAATATCAGAAGATGAAAGAAAAACAGGTGCTGTGTAGCGTATGTATAGAAAGCTTAACAGTAGAGAAATGCCTATTACTAATAAGACCCAGAGTAAATTTCGTTTGAAAATATAAACGAATAACCCTAAGTCGAAGTCGGTGTTGAAATTGCTCAGACTCTCTTTATAGCGGTTTAAGCTATCAATCTCGTTTTGTTCTAGTTGTTCCTGCAAGGTTTAAGCCTTTAATTGGTTCTTTCAAGAACGAGGTACAAGGTTAGTACGGTAGTTGCCAAACCAAGGATTGGGGCTATTTCTGAGAGAATTTGTCTTGATCTAATTCCAACAGGTTCTACATAAATTATGTCATTGGCTTGTAAGATTATATCTGCTTGATTTAAGCCTGCAATAGTAGAGAGATCAATTAAAAATACTTTCGGGTCACTTAGGTTACCCCTTACTAACTTGACTCTATTTGCTCTTCCATCTTCTCTAATGCCACCTGCTAAGGCTAGTGCCTCGAGTAAAGTGGTGTTATTATTTTGAAGCGTAATTACCGTACCATTACCACCATTCCCAGGAAAAACTGCTACCCTCCTGTTGGTGATATCTAACATCACAAAAGGGTCTACATATACTTCATTGTACTTTTCTTCTAAGAAGAACTCAGCTTCTCTTAAGGTCTTACCTGTGATCTCAACTCTTCCAATTATTGGCAGATTAACCTTACCATCAAACTCAACAAGATAATTTATACCTTGATTTAGCATTTGAATTTGCTGAGGATTACTTGACTCTGAATTGGCAATATTTACAAGTTTAAAACCATTATTGGTAAATAACCGAAAACTGATAATGTCATTTGGGGCAATAACATAATCCGTAATCTGGTCTTTTGGCGGAACGTCGTACTGAAAATCCTTGGGTGTTTTGAACATAATACTTGGATTAAGCGGCTTACATCCAACCATCATGCTTAATATTACTACGCAACCTAGAAGTTTTTTCATTTTAGCAGTTTCTTTAAGCTACAAATCTATCAAATTAAATACTTGCTTAAACGTTACTTATTCGTGAAGTAAATCGTGGTATAGCTGCTTCATATCTTTTACCAGTCTTTTATAATGATATTTCTCACTTACATGCTTCCAGCCATCTTCGCTCATTTGTTGTCTTAGCTTATCATTTTGAATCAAACTCAATAGTTTTTTTTCAAACTGCTTCATATCATCATTAGGCACTACCAAAGCAGTTTTATTTGGTTGAACAACATTCGTTACTCCACCTACCTTGGTGGTAATTATAGGTTTTTTAGATGCTTGCGCTTCTATTAAGCTTACGGGTGTGCCTTCGTTTAAGGAGCTTAAGGCAACAATGTCTATTCCTGCATTAACCCAATCTATATCTTTGATCCAAGAGGTAAAGATCACCTGTGCATCTAAACTTGATTCATTATCACCCTTGCAATAAAGGCTCAGCTCTAGACTTTTACAAAGCTCAATCAGCGCACCTTGTTCACTTCCATCTCCAACAATGAAGGCTTTTACTTTTTTATCTGTTTTTTTTATTGCCCTAGCGAAGGCTCTCAGAAAAAGGTTGTGATTTTTTATAGGAACCAATCTCCCAATAATTCCTACAGCTATTTCATTTTCTTTTAAATGATATGTTTTTCTAAAAGAGTTTCTTTTTTCTTGTCGATCTTGATTGAACTTCTCGAGGTCAAATCCCAACGGGATTACCTCAATCTTTTTGGCAGGGCATATTCGATACTTTTTTGCTAATTCTATTTTTTGTCGCTGACTTATAGCAATGATCCGATCTGTTTTTAAAGCCAATGCACGCTCAATATTAAGATAAAGTTGCGTTTTCGCTTTGCTGAAGTAGGAGTGAAAAACATGGCCATGAAAGGTGTGGACAAGCTTGGCTTTTCCATAAGCAATTCCCGCAGACCTACCAATCGCACCTGCTTTACTAGCATGAGTATGAACGATGTCCGGTTTAAAATCTCGCATCATTTTCAGTACTTCTTTATAGGCCGTACGATCATTTTTTAATCCTACATCTCGCTGCATGGCCTCCACCAAAGTAGCTTCGATACCTAAATTATCTAGTATGTGTTTAGAGCTTTCCTCTGAGTCTTCTTCTTTCCCGCCAACCAACATCGTTTCATAGTCAGGTTGCATGTATTTGGTTAACAAAGCAGCATTAAAGGTTGGGCCACCTAAGTTGAATCGGTTGATAATTCGAAGTACTCGAGGCATATTTGGTCTACAAAAAAGATTGATTAGTCGACAAATCTAACCAATATATCTCTTCCACCACTTATTGAAGACAAGTAGCGCCCAAACATTTGCGGGTGCATCTCCCGGGCTGCTAGACTTCAATTGATTTAGCAATTGACTGATATATTGCGGGTTAAAAAGGTTTTGCTCTTTAATGAAACTAGCAGACAAAAGGTCTTGATGAATTAGATCGCTTAACTCTCCTCTAAACCAAGGAAGCAGAGGAACCTCAAAGCCTTGTTTTGGACGGTTGTAAAGTGACTCGGGCAAGTAGGGTCGGGCTGCATCTTGCAGGATCCGCTTTTTCATGCCTTCTTGTATCTTGTAATTTGCCCGAAGACTAAAGGCAAAATTTACCAGGCGATGATCAAGGAAAGGAGTTCTGACTTCTAAGCTATTTGCCATAGAATAAAGATCAACTTTCTTCAGCATATCGCTTAAAAGAACTAGGCGCATATCTGTCGCAAGTACATCGTTAAAGTCTTTGCTCTGTTTTAATAGCTGTAAGATCTGGGTTTTTCTAGTGTGATATATTTCAGGCTTGGCATTTTTAAGCATTAGGTTGGAGGCATCTGCTTCTTGCATAAGGCCTGCCCAGAGCCAATAGCGTTCATCAGCGCTTAGGTTGGAGCCTTCAGAGAATTTTTTAAGCTTCCTGAAAAGATTTCCCAATTTCGAGTTGCGTGATTGTGGCATAACTTCCCACACCACTTTCATCTTCCTTACCAGTTGTTGTTTCAGTCCGTTCTTACGCACCATAAACTCGCCCATATGCTTGTGGTAGCCTGAAAAAATCTCATCAGCACCGTCTCCTGATAAGGCAACAGTAACGTGCTGCCTGGTTCGCTTGCTTAAGGCATTTACTGCCAATGCCGAAGAATCAGCAAATGGTTCGTCAAGGTAGTCTAGGGTTTCATAAAGACTATCCAAGAGGTCATTTCTATTTAGGCTAAAAACGTGGTGTTGGGTGCTGTACTTCTTAGCAACTTCTTCTGCGAAGTGTGTTTCGTCAAATAGTGGTTCATTTTCAAAACCGATTGAGAAGGTGTTTAGATTTTTTACTTTCCTAGCTGCTAGAGCTGTAATCAATGATGAGTCGATTCCTCCACTTAAAAACGTACCCAAAGGTACATCAGAAACCAATCGTTGTTCTACCGATTGATCAAGTAGTGTAATCAGTTCTTTTTGTGCTTCTTCATAGCCTATGTCAAGATATTTGCCATTTTCAGGAGGGTAAGGCAGTTGGTAAAAGGGAATTTTCTGTACGCGATTTTCTGCATCAACCTTTAAATAGTGACCAGGTTCTAATTTTTTTACTCCTCTAAAAATAGAGTGGGGTTCAGGAATATAATTGAGTTGTAAGTAGGTGAAAAGCGAAGAAAGGTCTAGTTCTTTGCTGATATCAAAGGCCATCATGGCTTTCATTTCTGAGGCAAAAAAGAAGTTTTCTTCCTGTTTGCAAAACAACAAAGGTTTTATGCCAAATCTATCCCTTGCTAGAAGAGTGGATTGTTCCTGTTTATCGTAGATTGCTAAAGCAAAAAAACCATCTAGCTTGTTTAAAAAAGCATAACCAAATTGCACATAGGCCATTAATAAAACTTCAGTATCGCTAGTGGTTCTAAATTGATGCCCCTTTTGTTCTAGTTCTTTTCTTAACTGCTTGTAGTTGTATATTTCACCATTAAATACAATGGTATACCTATTAGTTGGATCTGTAAAGGGTTGATTTGCAGCTTCAGAAGTGTCAATGATAGAAAGCCTACGATGGCCTAAGGCGGCTTTTTCAAAACGTGAATAGGCCTCATGGTCAGGTCCTCTTTTTGCAAGTCTTGAGCAGGCCAGCTTTAAATGATCAAAGCTTTCTTGTTTAAGCGACTTGTTTGAGGTAACACCTGCAATTCCACACATAATTAGGACTTTTCGGAAACAATCTTAGTGGCCTTTAGAGCTAGTAGAAACCAAGCTACAATCAGCAAAGATCCGCCAATTGGTGTAATGGGTCCTAAGTAAACAAGTTGTTCAATATGAACGACAGACCGAATCGCAAGCAAATAGATGGAGAAACTAAAAAGCATTACACCGATTACCAAAAAATAGAAAATGAGCTTGCTTTGCAATTCTTTCCTAGTACCTATGAGTAAAAGTAATAATGCATGATACATTTGATAACGAACTCCCGTTTGGAAACTTTCTAAAGATTCTTGGTTTAGTATACTCTTTAAACTATGGGCTCCAAAAGCTCCAAGCACAACTGCTAAAAAGCCAAAGGAAAAACCCCAAATGAGAAAGTGTTTATTCATGTTTCAAAAATAAGGAAGGCTTTTAATAAATTGGTTGACCAAACTTCTTAAAAGCACTAATTTGGGCAAATATTTCGCAGTATGAAACATATCTTATTAATAGGAGCAGGAAGGTCGACCGCTAGTTTAATCGACTATTTGATTAAACAGTCTGAACAGGCTAATTGGCAACTCAAGATTGTAGATCAAAATTTAAGTCAGGTGGCGGAGGAGGTAAAACAGCATCCTGCCGTTTCGATGGAAAAGTTCGATGTTAATCATGAGGAACAACGAAAGAAATTAATACAGGAAGCTGACTTAGTAATTTCTATGCTTCCGGCACATATGCACATTGAAGTGGCGAAGGATTGTATCACTTACAAGAAGCACATGGTAACAGCCTCTTACATTTCAAAAGAAATGAAAGCCTTAGAAGCTGAGGCAGAAAAGGCAGGGGTGATCATACTGAATGAAATAGGCGTGGATCCGGGTATAGACCATCTTTCTGCGATGAAAGTAATTGATGAAATCAAAGAAGCCGGGAATAAAATAGAAGGTTTTGAATCATTCACAGGTGGATTGGTTGCACCTGAAAGCGATAATAATCCTTGGGGCTACAAGTTTACTTGGAATCCAAGAAATGTCGTGCTCGCAGGTCAAGGTGGGGCAGTTAAGTTTATTCAAGAAGGGACCTATAAGTATATTCCCTATCATAAATTATTCAGAAGAACAGAGCTTATAGATATAGAAGACTACGGTAAGTTTGAAGGGATTGCTAATCGCGACTCGCTTAAATACCGTTCCGTTTATGATTTGGAAGATATTAAAACCATGTACCGCGGTACTTTGAGGAGACCTGGCTATTGTAGGGCTTGGGATGCATTTGTGCAACTTGGAGCTACTGATGATAGTTATATTTTACCCAATTCGAAGGATATGACGTTTAGAGAGTTTATTAACCTCTTTTTACCTTATAATCCGACCGATTCAGTAGAATTAAAGTTAAGACATTACCTTAATTATGCTCACGATGAGATCGAGCTATTCGAAAAACTGGCTTGGCTAGATCTTTTTGAAGATATAAAAATTGGAATTGAAAATGCTACACCTGCGCAGGTATTACAGCATATTTTAGAGCGAAAATGGACTTTATCAAATGAAGACAAGGACATGATCGTGATGTGGCATAAATTCAATTACTGGCAAGATGGAGATCTTCGCGAAAAACACGCTTCCATGGTAATTAAGGGTAGAGATACCAGACACACTGCTATGGCTATGACAGTTGGTTACCCGGTGGCTATTGCAACTAAAATGATTTTGAATGGTGTAATTAAAACACCAGGAGTTCATATTCCAATCCAAAAGGAAATCTACGAGCCTATTCTAAAAGAACTAGAGGATTATGGTGTGGCTTTTAAAGAAACGGAGATTACTTAACTTGGAGCTGTAGTACTTTATGCCCTTCTAGAGACGCTTCAAGTGTATCGTTTTTTTCTACTTTAGCAACTCCTGCAGGTGTACCTGTAAAAATGAGGTCCCCAATTTTTAGGGTAAAGAACTTTGAGACATAGGCAATGATTTCGTTAACCGAAAAGATCATGTCTTTGGTATTGCCCAATTGACGTTGCACTCCATTGACCTTCAAATCAAAAGTTAATTGATCAAGACTGGGTAATGCGTCTTTTTGAATAAAACTGCCTACCGGAGCAGAACCATCAAATGCTTTGGCTTTTTCCCATGGTAGACCTTTGCTTTTTAATTCTTGTTGCAGGTCTCTAGCGGTAAAATCAATGCCAAGAGAGACTTCAGAGAAATATTTGTGGGCAAACTTTGGGTCAATGTGTTTACCGACTCGGTCAATTTTAATTACTAGTTCAGTTTCGAAATGAACCTCAGTAGAAAAGTCTGGAATAAAGAATGGCTGTTTTTTAGGAATTAATGCGGTATCGGGTTTTAAAAAGACGACCGGTTCAGTAGGGAGGTCATTTTTTAGCTCCTTCGCATGTTCTGCATAGTTCCGACCAATGCAAATTATCTTCACTTTACTCTATTTTCATTGTTGAAATGACCGTAGCTTGATCTCAGTCAGCACCTTTTTAGTGTATTGAGGAAAATCTCCCTTCATCATCCAGTTGTAATAAGAAGGGTCTTTTTTCAATACTTCACTCACTACTCTGCCTTTGTGCTTTCCAAAATTAAATACTTCAAGCCCTTCTTCGTTAAATACGATGCGTCCCATGAGGTCTGCATTTTGGTTACGCATAGAAAATTCGGCTAGAAAGTCGACGCTACTATCAAGATCTTCGTATCGCTCTATTTGCGATTGAAGTACTTCATAGGTGGCCTTAATGTCTGCTTCAGCGCTATGGGCATCTGTCAATTCTTTATCGCAATAGAATTTGTAAGCCGCTACTAAGGTTCTCTGTTCCATCTTATGGAAGATGTTTTGTACATCTACCAACCTTCGGTTATGCATTTCAAAATCTACCCCAACCCTTAAGAATTCTTCTACTAAGAGTGGCACATCAAATTTGTTTGAATTAAAACCCGCTAGATCGCTATTGCCAATAAATTGAGCTAAACTTTTCGCTACAGCCTTGAACGTCGGCTCGTTTTCAACATCCTTATCATAAATGCCATGGATCTCTGAAGATTCTTTTGGAATCGGCATTTCCGGGTTTATTCTTCTTGTTTTTACTTCTTGCTTTCCATCGGGTTGAATTTTCATAATTGAAATTTCAACAATCCGATCTTTAGCAACATCTACTCCTGTCGTTTCAAGGTCAAAAAATACTATAGGCTTTGTGAGCTTTAGATTCACGCTTATTATTTAATAAAGATTCTTACATATTGGTACTTTTCATAAGTACTCTTATTTGTATCCCAATCTCCTTTATATTCAGGCCCGGTAATAAGGGTGTTAATGTCCACAAAATTGTACTGATCTTCTTTTATTCCACGATCAGTGAAGATCTCTTCTAACAATCTTTTGGTGTCGTATGCTCTTCTTTTGGTTAAAATGCTGTTAGTTTTCCAAGTTGCAGTTGGAACTTTGGACGCACTAGAGGTGATGATGATATCTGCATAACCTCTAATTTCAACAAGCTTCGCTATATCATTGATAAATTGGACAAATTCCTTATTCTGACGATTAATGTCTTTTGCATTGTAAATGAAATAACGCTGGAAGTAAGCAATCACGTTTTCAAGTTCTTCGGGTCTAGGTAGGGTTTCTTGCAGGTCTTCAATCCCTTCTGTATCCATGGTATAAGATCGAACCTGGTCAAATGGCAAAGGACGATATTCAAATACGCCTTCATCAACCCTTACGAATCTAAATTCAACTGCTTCATCGTTAACAATAATCAATTCGTTATCATCAGGATAATTTGCTTCATAAATAATGCGATAAACTTGAGTAGGGTCTAACTTTTGGTAGTTGAACTCCGCAACTTGATCAGTAGTTTCCTCCTGCATTAAGTTATTCTGCTGGTTAACCAAACGAACCATGTAGAGCGGTTCGTATATGTAAAGTCCTTCATCAATTTTTCGGAAGGGCATTAGATCGAAGTCTTCATTGGCAACTACGAGCTTGGCATCTTCGGGGAAATCTCCTTCAAATTGAATGTAATAAGTCTTATTCAGGTCAAGATCCATAAAATTAAACTTACCTAAACTATCAGTAGCGGCTGAATTGAGTAAGGTTTGCTCATAATCAAGTAATAAAACTTTTAATCCAATAACAGGGTAGTTTTCTGCAGTTACTGCACCTTCTATATCTGTCACTTCTTTCTGTGCTAAACCTGGGGTAATTTGAGTTGGAGTATAACGGTAAACCCCTTCTTTGACTCTCATAAAAGTTAAGATCTCTCCTTTTTCATTTCGGAGAATAATTTCAGGGTCTTCAGGGAAGTCACCTTCAAATACAATTCGATAGGCTTTATCAAGATCAAGCTGTTTGAATTCAAACTGACCACCTTGATCAGTAGTTTGCTCATCTAGCTTACCATTTGTTTGTTCGTCTTCCAACCTAACATTTAATCCTGCTAAAGGACCTTCTGTTCCCTTAACTTCTCCCGCTATGCTTTCTGCTTTGATGCCATAGTATTCATAAGGAAAAAGTGCAGGAACGAAAATGTAAGTGTAGTCATCAATTTTTTCGAAGGTCAGCGTTTCCCCTTGATCATTTTTGATATCGATATCATAACCTTGAATGGGGTTTTCTTCGTCGGTAATTACTTTGATCAGGTATGTTTTAGTTGGGTCAAGTTCGGCGAAATTGAACACTCCAACATCATCTGTCTCAGTTTTCTGGAGCAGGTCTTCTTGTTCATTTAAGAGTAAAATCTTGATGCCATCTAAGGTTTCACCCTCCTTAGCTAATGCACCACTAACTGCAGCAAAAGATACAGGAGCGGGAGTGATCTTATCCATACCGGTTCCAACTCTAACTGGTTTTAGCTTAATTTCTTTATAAATTTCTTGATAGTTTGCACTCGCGGGAACGTAGATGTCCTCTTCATAGCTTTGATAAGCCGCTGCTTCGTAGATAAAATGATAGCTTTTATTTGGCTCTAGGATTGCTGAGAATTGACCATCCCTTGCCCTTGGTGTGTAAACCCCGATTAAGTCTCCGGTTTCATTATCAGTAATGGTAACCGCAGCGCCGGCAGGCGGCACTCTTCTGTCTATAAAAGTAAATTCTCCTCGATAAAGGGTAAGTGACTTTTCTTCTGCTTCTATTAACTCAAGTTGGTAAATATCTTTTTCTCCATATCCATCTTCTTTGAAAGATGAAAAATAGGCTCTTTTCCCATCAGGTGATGTAACGAAGAATACATCATCATCGACCGAATTAATAGGATAACCTAAGTTTTTTGGGGAGGTCCAACCACTATCGGTTAAGGTGCTGACCATAATATCGTATCCCCCCATGCTCTGGTGACCGTTTGAGCTAAAATACATGGTTTTACCATCAGGGTGCATGAATACTCCGTCTTCATCATACTTTGAATTTAAACGAGGTCCTGCATTTCTCGACATGGCCCATTTTCCGGTAGGAAGTCGTTTACAGTAATAAATGTCTTTTCCTCCAAATCCACCTTCACGGTCACTAATAAAGTAAAGCGTTTTTTCATCAGGGCTTATAGTAACGTGGGTCTCATAGGCGTCAGAGTTAATGTCTGAGCCCAATTTGACCGGCTCCGACCAAATTTCATAACCTGAAGAATCATATTGGAATTCACTTTTATACAATTCTCCATTCCCATTAATGTCTTTGTAAATAAACAATGTTTGCCCATCAATAGAGAGGTTCACTGTAGCTTCATGACCATCTGTATTGATGTTTAGCAATTTTGGCGTTCGCCATTCACCATTAACTTTATAAGCGACATAAATATCTTCGAAAAGCATTCCGTCCAGAGGGGCATATATTTCATAATTTGAACTATCTTCTCTTAATCTTCTAGAGGTATAATACAAAGCAGACTCATCGATGGTTATTACAGGACTAAAATCTGGATAAAAACCATTGATAGAATCTCCGAGGTTTTGAGTCTTGATCTTCACAGGGTTCATCATGGCTTCTTTGGCAAACTTTGCCATGCGTTTTTCACGCTCCATTGCATTCCATAAATAATGCTTGTCATTTATATAAGTCTCAAACTTCTCGAAGCTTTCATAGGCATCATTAAATTGGTAATCATGATGTTGAGCTTGACCTAAATAATACCACGCATCTACAGGTGCCTTTTTCTCTCTGGGACTAAAAGGAGTGTAGTTAGGACTCGCATCGGCAGTAGCCACTTTCAGATAAGGAATAGCTTTCGCTTTTTGATCCCTGCTAAAGGAGTTTAGGATCGAGACACCAATGTTGTAATTAACGTTAGCGTTAGATTTGTATTTATCCTGTTCATATAAATCTTGCAGAATAGGGAGGGCGGCGGTAAAGCGCTTTTCATCCATTAGATAGAGCGCCTCTGTTAGCTTTTCTCTATCGCTTAGCTGGGCAAAACTTTTGAAACCAACTAAGAGCACTGTAATCAATAATAACTTTGAAAAAACCTTGTTCATTGGATTAGTTATATTATTCTTAAAGCACAAATATATTTGATTCAGGCGTTTAAGGAGGATAAAACATGATTAATCTTGGAAATATTCAATTTTATCGACTATATTTTGCGCTCCAAGTCAAAGCTCTCTAGTATTTTGGCTACCCGCTGAACAAAGCTGCCACCAAGCGAACCATCAACTACCCGATGATCATAGGATAAGGATAAATACATCATGTGTCTAACTCCAATTGTATCTCCAAAAGAGGTTTCAATTACAGCAGGTTTCTTTTTAATCGCTCCCACCGCCATGATTGCAACTTGTGGTTGATTAATGATCGGTGTTCCCATTACATTGCCGAAGGTCCCCACGTTCGTAACTGTAAAAGTTCCACCTTGAATTTCGTCAGGGCTTAATTTATTTGCTCTAGCACGCTTAGCAAGGTCATTGACATTTTTAGATAAGCCAATTAGGTTTTTTTGATCTGCATCTTTTATAACAGGAACGATTAAGTTGCCACTTGGCAACGCCGTTGCCATACCAAGATTAATGTGCTTTCTTTTAATGATTTGATTACCACTTACCGAAACATTAATCATAGGCATTTCTTTAATAGCCATGGCCACTGCTTCCATGATTAATGGGGTAAAAGTTATTTTTTCTCCTTCTCTTTCTTCGTAATCTTTTTTGATTTTGTTTCGCCACATGACCATATTGGTAACATCAGCTTCCACAAAAGAAGTAACATGTGCCGAAGTATGCTTTGAGTGAACCATATGGTCAGCAATCATTTTACGCATGCGATCCATTTCAACGATCTCATCTCCTTCCATCATTGGAATAACAGCTGCAGGCTTTGGAGTACTTTCTTTCTTTTCTGCTGCAGGAGCTGAAGCAGGACTCTTAGCAGGTGCCGCAACGGCTGAATCTTTATTTCCTCTATTTTCTAAGTAATCTAAGAGGTCTTCTTTGGTTACTCTGTTGTTTAATCCACTACCTTGAATGCTTTCTAATTCTTCAACGCTCACTTTTTCTTTTTCAGCTATGCTTCTTACAAGCGGAGAGAAGAAACTTCCATTAGCTGAGCTTTTGCCAATCTTATTTGTATTGTTATCCGAATTAGTTGAATTATTCTCATTGCTTGTTTCAACAGGCTCAGGCGTTTCAGCTTGGTCGGCTTCAGGAGCAGCTCCATCACTACTTCCTTCACCTTCAATTTCAATGATCGCTATTGCATCCCCGACTTTAACTACGTCATCCTCTTGAAATAAGATCTTTTTAATTACACCATCCTCAGGAGCAGGGATTTCTGAATCTACTTTGTCTGTTGCAATTTCAAGTACCGGCTCTTCTGCTTCTATTGAATCTCCTTCAGATTTTAGCCATTTTGTGATGGTAGCCTCTGCTACACTTTCTCCCATTTTGGGCATGGTAAGTTCTATTTCTGCCATCTGCTAGTCTTAAGAATTAGATTGCAAAATTAGCGAAATTTAAGTCAGCTTTATTGGCAAAAATTGAATGCGTCCTCTCTCCTTGCCGAACAAACATTTTGCTTCAATCAGCTTCCGCAAGCTTCGATAGATTTTTAAAAATGATAGAAAAGTCAGTACTTACTTTATAGTCTCGACAATACTCAAATTCAATACGACTCTTGCTGTCTGCATCTAATTTTAATTCGGGGAATTGATCTGCAGGCTCCATTAACCCCCTCCGCATTTTTAGCTTCAGGTCTTGGTTCTTTGGATTGTTTGATAAACCGACAAATGAACTTGAACCGAAAAGTACCTTAAAAAGGTTGTTGAAATAGTGTTTGAAGCTTCCTCCAAACCAAATAAAGATTGGAAATGTTAGTAAAAAGAATACAGCTAAAGCAAGGTCCAACATTCTTTTATTTCGCTGGTTTGTAGTTTTTAGCAGGGCATCAGAACCAATTACGTAATATTCGCCAGTTTGCTGATTAGAGTTGCTTCCAATGATATAGAGACTCTCAGGCGGAGCAATTTTAAAATCGATATTCTTACGACTAAGTTGTCCCATCAAGCGGATGATCTCTTCGGAACTTATGTCTTTAGAGCAAAATACCAGTTCACTAATGTCGTATATTTCTATAATATCTTCTATTTGGTAGAGCTTGCCCGTGTAGTCAAACCCATCGTCTTCATTCGAGGCATTAATATAACAGGTAATCTGAGGACTTAAGATGGTACTCTTGATCAATTTGTCGATCCTTTTTATTTCTTCAGCCTTCCCAATAATGGCAATTCTATTTTCTTTTTCTTCTTCTAATACATTTACTTTGAACGTATTGAGTAAAAATCGGTAAGCAGGAACAATGAACAAGCACCACAGTACGCTGAACAAAATGATCGCCCTTGAGAACCTGTAGGATTCGTCTAGTAGTGCATACACTATAAGCACAACTAATGAGGCAGAAAACACCCCTCGAATAATGTTTTTGAAGGAAGTGGGGATACGGTAAACTCCATTAATGGCAAATACAAAAATGTAAACTAATACCATAATTGGGATACCATAATCATCTACTGCCTGAGGGTAATACTCACCTGCTGCTTGTTTTACTTCTGATTCATAATAATTCATGAACCAGAATGTTCCACCTAGCAGAAATAGAGCATCCAGAATTGGAAGAATTAAGTGTTTCAGCAAACGGCTAAATAGAGCAAAGGCTGCTCTAAGGTAGATCGCAATGTTGATTAAGCTTGAAAAAAGGCGTGCATTTTTGTTAGAAAAGTGCTTTTCAGCAAAAATCGCCATGGCCCGATAAAACACAAACACGTAGTTAATGCTGCTTTTTTTTGTGCTCTCACCTTTATAGTGAATGATTGAGGTATCTGATAAATAATAGTTTTTGTAATTAGCCTGCGTTATCCTGTAGGAAAGATCAATGTCCTCCCCATACATGAAAAAGCTTTCATCCAGTAGTCCTATTTGATCCAAAACCTTTTTCCTGATCATCATAAAAGCACCGCTTAATATTTCTATTTCGTGGTTTTTATCTTTTGAAAGATGACCAAGATGATACTGCCCAAATTTTTTTGATCTTGGAAATAATTGAGCAAGACCAAAGATCTTGTAAAAGGCAACTGCCGGGGTAGGTAGACCTCTTTTTGATTCGGGTAAAAAAGTTCCTTTACCATCAAGCATTTTAACTCCTAATCCGCCAATTTTAGCTTCCTGATCTAGGGCATCAATGCAGCTGCTAAAAGTGTCTTCTTCAACTACTGTATCAGGGTTTAAAAGTAATATGTATTCTCCTTTTGCTTTTCTGATCGCTTGATTGTTTGCCTTAGAAAAGCCCAGGTTTTCTTTGTTCGCAATAAGTTTCACTTTTGGAAACTTATTTTCAACCATTTTGACTGAACCATCTACCGAGTTATTATCTACCACAAATACTTCCATTGCAATATTCGAAGCTGCCTTAAAAACCGAGTTAAGGCAGTTCTCTAGAAAGTACTGCACATTGTAGTTTACAATAATGACACTTAGCTTCATGCTATTTACCTGCAAGGGTTGATTCGTAAGGAACACGGTTTTGGAGAGAGCGGCCTAGGGTAATTTCATCTGCATATTCAAGTTCATCTCCAAAAGAAATACCGCGAGCAATCGCTGAGATGTTCAGTTCAAAATTTTTAAGCCTCTTGTATAAATAAAAATTTGTGGTATCACCTTCCATTGTGGTGCTAGTCGCCATAATGATTTCTTTCACATCATCCTCTTCAACTCGTTTTACCAACTCATCAATCGTGAGGTCGGCGGGGCCTATACCATCCATAGGCGAAATAATACCTCCAAGAACGTGGTACAAACCTCGGTATTGCCCTGTGTTCTCGATCGCAATTACATCTCTTATATCTTCTACCACACAAACGATCTGACGGTCTCTTGCCGGATTAGCGCAAATCTGACAAACGCTTTCATCAGAAATGTTGTAGCACTTTTCGCAATATCGAACGTCCTTTCGAAGATCAATAAAAGCTTGGCCAAATCGCTTAACCTCTCCTTCTTCAAGTTTTAATAGAAAGAGTGCTAAACGCATTGCTGTTCTTTTACCAACTCCTGGTAGGCTTGAAAATTGTTCTACCGCATCGGCTAATAATTTCGACGAATACTCCTCCGCTGACATATTGCAAACTTACTATCCTTAAAGCAGAAATATGTTTAAAATGATGGCTAGCAGAAAGTGAATCCGAACATTTTCTTTTATTTCGCAGCTTTAAATAAGCTATGAGCCCATTTCTAGTTTTATTCATCATTTGCTTGTACTTCGGTTTATTGATGTTGATCAGTCACTTTACCTCAAAGGGTGCTGATAGCCAAAGCTTTTTTATCGGTAACAAAAACTCCCCCTGGTACATTGTAGCTTTTGGTATGATCGGTACTTCGCTTTCAGGCGTTACGTTTATTTCTGTTCCGGGCTGGGTGGGTGCAACCCAATTCTCTTACTTGCAAATGGTACTCGGTTACTTACTCGGATATTTGGTAGTAGGTGGGGTCTTACTCCCGCTTTATTATCGACTAAACCTTACCTCAATTTACACTTATCTAGAGGGAAGGTTTGGGTTTTGGACCTATAAAACAGGTGCTTTTTATTTTATCTTGTCTAGAACTATTGGTGCTGCCTTCCGCCTCTTTTTGGTTGCCAATGTACTGCAGCTAGCTATGTTTGATGCATGGGGGGTGCCTTATGCCTTGACGGTTGCCATAACCATCCTACTTATTTGGGTATACACTTTTAAAGGAGGCATTAAAACCATTGTTTGGACAGACAGTCTCCAAACCTTTTTTATGCTGACCGCAGTTGGGATTACTGTTTGGCAGATTGGTTCAACTTTTCAATTGGGCTTTACAGAAATGATAGAAACCATTCACAACAGTGAGCTGTCCAAAACTTTCTTTTTTGAAGATTGGAAGAATAAACAATATTTCTGGAAGCAGTTTTTAAGCGGCGCCCTCATCACCGTAGTCATGACAGGCCTAGATCAGGATATGATGCAAAAGAATTTGAGCTGTAAAAACTTGAAGGACTCACGATTGAACATGTTTTCTTTCAGCCTGATCTTGGTTTTGGTTAATCTAATGTTCTTAAGTCTTGGGGTATTGTTGTACTATTATGCTGCACAAACAGGCTTAGAAATTCCATCTAAGGGAGACGAACTTTACCCTTCTATTGCGTTGAGTGGTCAACTTGGTATAGGTGTAAGTATTTTATTTTTATTAGGTCTGGTAGCAGCGGCTTACTCTTCAGCAGATAGTGCCTTGACTGCACTTACTACTTCAGTTTGTATTGATCTTTTGGATATCAATTCAAAGCCTGAAAAGCTAAAAGATCGAAGCCGTAAAAGGGTTCATTTAATTATGTCAGGACTTTTGTTTGTGGTTATTATGCTTTTTAGTTTAATCAACGATGAAAGTGTGATCAGTGAGTTATTTACGGCGGCAGCATATACCTATGGTCCGCTATTAGGCTTATTTGCTTTTGGATTGACCACTAAACTTCAAGTTTACGATCGCAGAGTGCCATGGCTTTGTTTGTTAAGTCCCTTTATAACCTACATGATAGATACTAATGCGGCAGTGTGGTTCAATGGATTTGAATTTGGCTATGAGATATTGCTCTTAAATGGGATGATTACCTATTTAGGTTTGCTTTTGCTCAGGCAAAGAAAGTTGCAGCCAACTATTGCTGACTGAAGTTCTTAGAATATTGGCTTTATTTTTTAATTTAGAGCCAACTAAAATCAACCTAATGCGAAACTTATTTATCCTTTTAGCCTGTTTGAGCTTATTAACTGCTTGCGCTGAAAAGCAAACTGAATCAGAAAAGCAAGTAAAAGATCAACCAAAGGAAACTGCTACAGAAAAACAGGGTGAAGTAGTGCCTAAGCGGAAGACCTTTTACCCCATTGCCTCTCCTGAGCAAATGTTTGAGTTTATCAGCGATAATGGGATAGGTTACCGAAAAGAACTCATCAACTCTGCTGAAAACCAACAGGCATATACGGAAAGTTCAAAAAAAGCATTAAACCTAGGGGTTTACATTGCAGACCTATCTTATGCTGCTGCCTACCAAGATGTGGAATCCACAATTGAACTTTACCGAGTAGTTCGGGCCTTGGGTTCAGATCTCAATATTGATGAGATCATGAATGAAAAAATGATGAAGCAAGTAGAGGACAACCTTCAGAACAAAGATTCTTTGGCGATGATTGCAGGTCGTTCTTACTTTAGAGCAGTTGACTATTTAGAAGAAAATGAGATGCAAGCCAAATTAGCCCTGCTTTCAGTTGGAGGCTGGATAGAGGGCTTGTACATTAGCATTAACTCTATTGCTGACTTTAATACCAATTCTCCAACTGTTCAGCGTATTGCAGATCAAAAAATAACCTTTGGCAATCTCTACAATTATCTTAAAAAGCAAACTGGGGATGCTGAAGTAGAGCAATGCTTAGAAGATCTAGAGCCAATTCGCACGCTATTTGCAACACTGCTTGAGAAGAAGGTAGAAAGTCAAAATGCTCAAAGTGAAGGTAGAATGCGTTTCGGCGGAGGAAAGAAGATTGTCATTACAGAGGCCCAATTCAATCTTTTAAAAGAGGCCGTAAATGCATACAGAACAAATATTGTAGAATAGAAAGAATTCAACCATGAAATATTTAATCAGCTTTATCTTGGGTAGCTTGTTTTTTGCTGGCCTAAATGCTCAATCAGATTGCCGCTACTTTCATCGTAAAAACTGTGTTCCTGAAGAAGGAGTAGAGATGCGATACGATTCACAGTCAAAGAGTGCTGTTATGGCTAAGGGCCAGACCTCGGAGTTTCACCTTGTGGCCTATAATGGGTTAGATTATCGCTTATCAATCTGCTCTGATGAAGTAATTGGTGATCAAATTCAATTAAAGATCTTTGAGAAAGATCGCGTACTCATAAAACCGGAGGAGCTTGTTCAGGAAGAGGTTTACGAAGAAGAACAAATTTCTAATGAGGCTGAGGATGAGTATGCTGACGAAACCTATAATGAATACGGGGATGATTCTTACGATGATTCCTATGATGAATACGCAGATGATTCTTACGGTGACGATGCTTATGCCGACGCTTATAGTTATGGTTCTGCAGAAGCCTCAGGAGCTGCAGCAAAAAAAGAGCAGCCAAAGTTCAAATTAGTGAAAGAGCTGCTTTATGACAACGCAGAGAACAGCTATTCTAAAAGCCTTCAATTTACTGCAGAAGGAACCATGAGCCTAGTTCTTGAAATTAGTGTTCCCGGAGAAACGTCAAGTATGAGCAAACTCAAGATTAAAGAAACCGGTTGTGTAGGTGTGTTAGTTGAGCATGTAAAATCTCAAAAGACCGGATTCTAAAGCTAAGCTGAATTTAGTCAGTCCACTCGGCTACAAAAAGATTGGTCTCTCTTGTTCCGCCATTATTTCGGTTAGAAGAGAAAACCAAATGCTTTCCGTCATTAGAAAAAACTGGAAAGGCATCAAAGGTTTCATCGTGAGTAATCCTTGTTAAACCTGAACCATCCACATTGATCATGTATAGGTTAAATGGGAATCCTCTTTTTGAAGCATAATTCGAAGCAAAGATTACCTTCTCACCCGAAGGATGAAAGAAAGGACACCAGTTGGCATTCCCTAGATCGGTCAATTGCCTGAGCTCGCTTCCGTCTGCATTGCAAATGTATAATTCCATATTGGTGGGTTGAACTAAGCCCTCTGCAAGCAGGTCTTTGTATTCCTTAATTTCTTCTTCTGTTTTAGGTCTGGAAGAACGAAAGATCAATTGACTGCCATCGGGTGAGAAGAAAGCACCACCGTCATAGCCCAATTCATCTGTAATTTGCTTTACATTGCTGCCATCAATGTCGCAAGTAAATAGTTCTAAGTCACCTGTTCTCATGGAAGTAAACACGATTTTATCTCCTTTGGGTGAAACTGTAGCCTCCGCATCGTAACCAGGTTCATCGGTAAGTTGAGCTACAATATTTCCTTCTAGATCAGCTACGAAAATGTCAAAACTCTCGTAGATCGGCCAAACGTACTTACCGTCATTTCGTTCCGGCACCGGTGGACAAGCCGAATCTGCTAGGTGAGTTGAAGCATAAACGATTGTGCTATCGCCAGGTAAGAAGTAAGAACAAGTCGTTCTTCCTTTGCCGGTGCTCACCAAATGAGGCATTTCTTTCATCAGATTATCCTTTTGCCAATCGAACCAGTAGATTTGATCACACTCTAAATCCCATTCAGGATTAGTCACTTGAAACACCAATTTACTGTCATCAAAACTCCAATAGGCTTCAGCATTATCACCTCCATCAGTCAATTGTCTCAGGCTTTTGAAATGAGATTCACCTTCCTTAATTAAGTTAACTTCTTCTTTTTCCGTAGCTACAGAGTCTGCTTTAATTTCATTTTCTGTTTCAGCGGTTTCAGTTTGTTGAGGTGCTTGATCACAACTTGTGATGAAAAAAATAAGACTGCCTAATAAAAGTGCTTTATACATGGTGTAAAAATTTTGGCGCGAAATTAAGTTTTTCTCAAGCATTGGAATAGCTTTTGATTAGCTTTGCGCAAAAAGCACAAAATGAAGCAAATTATTCTCAGTTTATTCGTCCTATCATCTCTTTTAGTAAACGCTCAAGAAAGTGAAATTGAAGAGATTAAAGAAGTAGTCGTTTTTCTAGCTTCTGATGAATTGAAGGGGCGTGAAACTGGAACTGAAGGTGAAGAAAAGGCAGCAGCTTTTATTGCGGCTAAATTTAAAGAGTTAGAGATTGAGCCTATGGGAACTGATGGGTTTTTTCAGAAGTTTTCGGTAACCCCAAAAGCTAATCCACATAGCACTACTCCTGACAAATCGTTGGAGCCAATAAACGGCAAGAATGTAGTGGGAATGCTTAATCATGGTGCAGAGTACACAGTAATTTTCGGAGCACATTATGACCATTTAGGAGAAGGCGCAGAAGGATCGCTTTATGCCGGGAAGGAACCTCAGATCCATAATGGGGCAGACGATAATGCGAGTGGAGTAGCCTTGCTATTAGCTTTAGCCGATGAGTTGAGAGATCAAGCATATTCAGGATTTAACTACTTATTTATTGCCTTTTCAGGAGAAGAAAAAGGACTTTGGGGATCCAATTATTACAGCAAAAATCCCACCATTGAGCTTGAAAAGGTGAATTACATGATTAATTTTGATATGGTTGGTCGATTGGATACCGCCAAGGGCTTAGCCATTAATGGAGTGGGAACTGCTCCAAATTGGATGGAAAACCTAAAAGAAGCTAACCAGGCTGACCTAAAACTAATTACTTCGGAATCAGGAGTTGGGCCTTCCGATCACACTTCTTTTTATTTACAAGACATCCCGGTCTTGCACTTTTTTACCGGTCAGCATTCCGACTATCACAAACCTTCTGACGATGCCGATAAAGTAAACTATCAGGGTATAGCTACGCTAGAGGAAATGGTTTTGAATTTAGTAAAAGCTACCGAAGGCGATGGAAAGTTGGAGTTCCAAAAAACTAAGTCAGACAAAAAAGATACACCACGCTTTACGGTTACTTTAGGAGTGATGCCGGATTATATGTATCAAGGCGATGGGATGCGCATTGATGGGGTAACAGATGGGAGACCTGCCTCTAAAGCAGGCTTTGAACAAGGCGATGTAGTGATTCAAATGGGAGAGCATAAGGTAGACGGAATGCAATCTTACATGGAGGCCCTTAGCAAATTCAAGAAAGGCGACAAAGCCATGGTGAAAGTGAAGCGGGGAGAGAAAGAGATTGAGAGTGAGGTGATTTTTTAAATCACCAAACCGCACCATCAAAATTTTCTAAAATATCCTGGTCTTTAGTGATCAATTTCTGATTAGCAAGTTTTGCATGACCAACTATTAAGCGGTCGAATGGGTCACGAGTAAAATTAATACTTAGGCTTTGAGTAATCAGTTTACTGAAATCCACTTGCTCCTCATCAAAGTAAAAGTCGCGCTTTAGTGAGCTCAAAATATCATAAGGGTGATCAATGCGATTTAATTGATGCAGCATTTGTAATTCTAAACGCAGCATAGGAGACATCCGTAGGTCAGATTGGTTCATCAAGTCTAATGACTTTTTGCTGAAAACTTTAATTCCTTCATACAACCAAACAACTGCATGCGTGTCAAGGAAAACTATTTTTCGTTCAGCCATTCATCCCATTTTTGTTCCCACTTCTCTTCCCAATTATCATCTAAAGCTTTAAATGATTTGGTGTCTAAGTCAGGTTTTTGTTCATTCACATGATTCATTCTCTCATCTATGATCTGATAAATGCCTTTGCGTTTTTTCTCACTAATTACCAATTCTCTACCTTTTCTGTGGATGATGATTGGTTCACCACTTTCCAAAACTTGATCGAGCAATTGGTAAAGGTTTTTTCTTAATGCTGTTGGGCTAAGTTGCATAGCGTACGTTTGTTATTTTCAAATGTACGCTTTTTGGCAAAGAGAACTGTATTACTGTTTGTCAGTTGTTGTCAAGGCATGGCGAAAAGCTTAATTTGCACCTCCTTTAAATAGAAGGTACATGGAAACAGGGAGGGAAGGTAGTCGAAGTAACAGTGATCTTTGAAGAAGGATAAATTAGTGTTGAATTAAAAAAGCCTGATGAAAAAAATCATCAGGCTTTTTATTTTGTGGATTGTTAATCAATTATTCAAATGGAATTCTAACCCCTAAGTTTAAAGCTATCTGTCCGGGAATTTCTACCTCTACGGTCTCACCATTTTCTTGGTTAGCAGGAATATTCAATTTTGCTTCAGCAAAACCATATCCGAAACCTAAGTTTGCTTCCATACCAACTCCTGCACCAATAATGAAATTTGAAAAAGTTTCGTCGGTCAATTCAGGTGTTTGGTAATTACTTTCGTTATAACTTTCTGTTATTTCAGACTTGTAAGGAGAAAGTAATAGACCTAAGTCGAGTTCACCATAAATATTGAAGTCTCCTTCGTAATCTCCAACAAAATACCTTTTGGCACCGACATAAACGTTGATAAATGAGTAGGAGTTTTCTCCTTCAACTGTAATTGGATTATTAGTTGAACTTAGGGGGGATAATGTGTATTCGGTTTCATCTGTGTTGCCAAAATAATAACCAAATCCACCTGTGAAAACCAATCTGTCATCTTGCGCATAATCTCCTCTTAGAGAGAGACCGGGTGTACTTAACTCACTATAATCACCTAAAAAATTAAGATAAGAAAAGCTAGCTCCTACGCTTAGTTGGGCTGTGGCAGCGTTAGTGGCCAAAGCTAAGATTGAAATTAAAATGGTTTTTTTCAAAAAATTCATTGTGTAAGTTTTAGATTAAAATTTGATACTCATGTATCAGTAAAAAAATGAACTGCGGCAAATATAGTATTTCAAAATAAAGTTGATACATGGGAGCTTGGATTTATATATCGCCTATTCTAGTCCATATTATAGACCCAAACTATTACCTTTGCTTTTGAATTTTCAAGTCAGATTTCATGGAAACAGTAGCTCCTTACAAACCCAAGCACAAAATTAGAATTGTCACCGCTGCCTCTTTATTCGATGGCCACGATGCGGCCATTAATGTAATGCGTCGAATCATCCAATCAACCGGGGTTGAGGTAATTCACCTCGGCCACGATCGCTCGGTGCAGGAAGTGGTGGATACCGCCATTCAAGAAGATGTGCAAGCCATTGCCATGACTTCCTACCAAGGTGGACACACCGAGTATTTCAAATACATGAAAGACCTCTTGGAAGAAAAAGGAGCTGGCCACATCAAGATCTTTGGTGGAGGAGGAGGAGTGATTCTTCCAGAAGAGATTGAAGAATTACATGAATACGGCATTACTCGAATTTATTCCCCTGATGATGGTCGTCAACTTGGCTTGCAAGGCATGATCAACGATTTGGTTGAACAGAGTGATTACCCCACCGGACAAAGTTTAAATGGTGAGATTAATCATTTGGCAGAGAAAGATGCCAAATCCATCGGACGGATTATTTCAGGAGCGGAGAATTACCCAGAAGATTCCCAGTCGATTTTAGATGAAGTCCACAAAAAGGCAAAAGACGTTAAAACGCCTGTCTTGGGAATTACCGGAACCGGAGGGGCCGGAAAGTCTTCTTTAGTGGATGAGCTAGTTCGTCGCTTTTTAATTGACTTTCCTGAAAAAACCATGGGAATCATTTCGGTAGATCCTTCTAAAAGAAAAACCGGAGGAGCTTTATTGGGCGATCGAATTCGCATGAATTCCATTAAAAGTGATCGGGTATACATGCGTTCTTTGGCAACTCGTCAGAGCAACCTGGCACTTTCCAAACATGTGAAAGAAGCCGTTTCTATTTTAAAAGCAGCCAATTACGATTTGATCATTTTGGAAACTTCTGGTATTGGTCAATCCGATACGGAAATTACCGAGCACTCTGATGTGAGTTTATATGTGATGACACCAGAATTTGGTGCTGCCACGCAATTAGAAAAGATCGACATGCTTGACTTTGCCGATGTGATTGCCATTAATAAGTTCGACAAGCGCGGATCTTTAGATGCTATTCGCGATGTAAAAAAACAATACAAAAGAAACCACCAGCTTTTTGAAGCTAAAGATGAAGACTTACCGGTTTTTGGAACCATTGCTTCTCAGTTCAACGATCCGGGTATGAATCAGCTTTATAAAAAGTTGATGGATGAAATTGCTACCAAGACCAATTCGGATTTGAATAGCACTTTTGAGATCACCGACGAAATGTCGGAGAAGATCTTTGTGATTCCACCAAAACGTACTCGTTATTTAGCGGAAATTGCAGAAAACAACCGCTCTTACGACGAATGGGTAGAGCAGCAGTCAGAGATTGCGCAAAAGCTTTACGGCATTCAAAAGTCCATGGACACCATTCAAGAAATGGAGGTGGACGATAAAGACCGTTTAATCAAAAAGCTGCAAGAGTCTTTTGAGAAAGTTAAGCTAGAGCTCGATCCGAAGAATTGGAAATTGATCGAAGACTGGTCGGAAAAGCAAAAGAAATATAGCGATCCGATTTTCACCTTTAAAGTTCGTGACAAAGAAATTAAGATGGAGACTCATACCGAGTCACTTTCTCATACTCAAATTCCTAAAGTAGCTTTGCCCAAGTATCAAGCCTGGGGCGACTTACTAAAATGGAACTTACAAGAAAATGTACCCGGTGAATTTCCTTACACTTCAGGATTGTTTCCATTTAAAAGAAAAGGAGAAGATCCAACTAGAATGTTTGCCGGAGAAGGTGGACCGGAGCGAACCAATCGTCGGTTTCATTATGTTTCTTTAGACTTACCTGCCAAGCGATTATCAACCGCCTTTGATTCCGTAACGCTTTACGGTCATGACCCAGCTTACCGACCAGACATCTACGGAAAAATTGGAAATGCCGGTGTGTCAATTTGCTGTTTGGATGATGCTAAGAAACTCTATTCGGGATTCAATCTAGCCGATTCCAAAACCTCCGTTTCCATGACCATCAACGGTCCTGCGCCTATGTTGCTAGGCTTTTTTATGAATGCCGCTATTGATCAGCAATGTGAGCTATACATCAAGGAAAACGGGCTAGAGAAAGAAGTTGAAGCCAAAATTGAAAAAATTTATCAGGAGAAGGGAGTTGAACGTCCAGCTTACCAAGGCGAATTACCAGAAGGGAATGATGGCTTAGGCTTGATGTTACTCGGTGTTACGGGAGACCAAGTGCTGGATCAAGATGTTTATGAGAAAATAAAATCCGATACCATCAAGGTAGTTCGAGGCACGGTGCAAGCTGATATTTTGAAGGAAGACCAAGCGCAGAATACCTGTATCTTCTCGACTGAATTTGCCCTGCGTTTAATGGGTGATGTGCAAGAGTACTTTATTGAGGAAGCAGTTCGAAACTTCTATTCAGTTTCCATTTCCGGTTATCACATTGCAGAAGCAGGTGCCAATCCCATTACCCAATTGGCTTTTACTTTGGCCAATGGTTTTACTTACGTAGAATATTACCTGAGCCGGGGTATGGACATTAACAAGTTTGGTCCGAATCTATCTTTCTTCTTCTCCAACGGAATTGATCCGGAATATGCGGTGATTGGCAGAGTTGCCAGGAGAATTTGGTCTAAAGCCTTGAAGCAGAAATACGGCGCAAATCCAAGAGCGCAAATGTTGAAATACCACATTCAAACCTCAGGGCGTTCCTTGCATGCTCAGGAAATTGACTTCAATGACATTAGAACTACCCTGCAGGCACTTTACGCCATATACGATAACTGTAATTCTTTGCATACCAACGCCTATGATGAGGCAATCACCACTCCAACCGAGGAAAGTGTGCGTCGAGCCATGGCCATTCAGCTCATCATTAACCGTGAGCTAGGACTAGCTAAGAATGAAAATCCAATTCAAGGTTCTTTTATCATTGAAGAATTAACTGATTTGGTTGAAGAGGCTGTCTTAACTGAATTCGAGAGAATTACCGAAAGAGGTGGAGTTTTGGGAGCCATGGAAACCATGTACCAAAGAAGTAAGATTCAAGAAGAGAGTTTGTATTATGAGAATTTAAAGCATACCGGAGAGTTCCCAATCATCGGCGTAAACACCTTCTTGAGTTCGAAAGGTTCACCCACAGTAAGACCAGGAGAAGTAATTCGCGCCACAAAAGAAGAAAAGGAATACCAGATCGAAATGTTAAAGAACTTGCACAAGGCTTATGAAGATTCAGCCTCAACTGAATTAAATAAGCTTCAGAAAGTGGCGATCGAAAATGGGAATATGTTTGAAGCTTTAATGGAGGTTACCAAACGCTGTTCTTTAGGGCAGATTACTGACGCCATGTTTGAAGTTGGAGGGCAGTATAGAAGAAATATGTAAGCAAGCTGTTAGACTGTTTTACGTTCTTTTTCTGTAGACCGAGCTGAAGAATAATTTCTTGCAGAATTCCTTGCTTTCCTCAAGACTAAAGCTGTGTTTGCTAAATAATGTCTTATAGTGATAAATGCTTTTTTGATCTGCTTTTACACTAAAGTATAGGAAAAGAAACATCAATTTGATCCACAGCTTATGATGCAGCCTTTGTGGTGGGTTGAAGTCTGCCATCAGCCATTTCCCATTCTCTTTAAGGCTTGGAAGAAGTTTAGCGTGTAATTGAGCGCTTTTTTTAGGTTTGAAAATATCAAAGAAAAAGAAGGTGAGTATGCAGTCGTAGTCTTGATCCGTTAATGCTACATCTTCTAGCTTCTGCTCAATGAAGTTAATTTGGTTTGATGCATTGCTGCTAAGTTGCTTTTTTGCTAAAGCAATCATTTTAGGAGCAGGTTCGAGATAATCTATTTCAATAGCAGGTTTCAGGCGGAACAGTTCAGGAATGAAATGTCCACTGCCGCCACCAACAACCAAGATCTTAGCATCTTCATCAATTTGGCTGAGGTAATAAGTTTGAGCCTTTTTTTGACAATCTCCGAAAGCGAAACGAACCAAGGTGTCATAAAAGGGAGCGATTCGATTGTAGTTGTTTTTCACCTGAGAATTTTATTGCTCAATTTTAGAGCCTTAAAGTTCGTCCAAAGTACTTTAATTTGCTTTTTGATAAGCAGTGTGAAATTTTATGATTCAGAATCGAAAAGTCGTAGTAGTAATGCCAGCCTACAACGCTTCAAAAACATTGGCTAAAACCTATGCTGAAATTCCTAAAGACTTAGTGGATGAGGTAGTGGTAGTAGACGACTGTAGTCAGGACGATACTGCCCAGAAAGCCAAAGAGTTGGGCATAAAGCATATTATCCGTCATGAGCGAAATAAAGGATATGGAGGAAACCAAAAAACCTGTTATAAAAAGGCGCTAGAGTTAGATGCAGACATCGTGATCATGGTGCATCCGGATTATCAATACACCCCCAAACTGATTCCTTCCATGTGCCATTTGATTGCCAACGATCTTTTTCATGTAGTGCTTGGCTCTCGGATATTAGGAACCGGAGCTTTAAAAGGAGGTATGCCACTGTATAAATACGTTGCCAATCGTTTTTTAACCTTGGTGCAAAATATTCTTGTGGGAGCCAAGCTTTCAGAATACCATACCGGTTACCGTGCCTTCTCAAAAGAGATCCTGCAAGCCATCAATTTTGAAACCAATTCGGATAATTTCGTTTTCGACAACCAAATGCTATCCCAGATCTTATACCAAGGCTATGAGATTGCTGAGGTAACCTGTCCCACTAAGTATTTTGATGAAGGCTCATCCATAAACTTTACCAATTCAGTGCAGTATGGAATAGGGGTGCTGCGTACCTCACTGCTTCATCGACTTCAAAAGTGGGGCCTGATCAACCACAGGCTCTACCAAAAGTAAGTTAACAGAACTTACTTGGCTTTGCTATTAAATGCCAAGTCATTACCTTGCATAGCCCAGCTTGAAGCCCTAATTTTGCAAGCGCATTAGAATAGAATAATTCACGAATATTAAACCAACAATACACTATGTCAAACGCAATTTTTAATCCACCTGCAGCCATTAATGAGCCGATTTTATCTTACGCTCCAGGCAGTGCAGAAAGAGAACTTCTTCAAGAAACCGTTGCTAGCTTAAAAGCAGAAGAAAGGGATATTCCCATGTTTATTGGGGGAAAAGAGGTGAGAACTGATAACAAAGTAAGCATGCATCCACCTTACCAGCATAAGCACTGCTTGGGTCATTATCATAAAGGAGATTCTTCTCACGTTAAAAAAGCGGTTGATGCAGCCTTAGCAGCCAAAGAAGAATGGGCCAACTTGCCTTGGGAGCAGCGCGCATCTGTTTTCTTGAAAGCAGCTGAGTTAATTGCTGGACCTTACCGTCAAAAAATGAACGGCGCCACCATGCTAGCGCAGTCTAAGAATGCTTTCCAAGCTGAAATTGACTCTGCTTGTGAGATCATCGATTTTTTCCGTTTTAATGCGGAGTATATGAGACAGATCTACACAGAACAACCTGAATCTTCAGAGGGTGTGTGGAACCGATTAGAATACCGTCCTCTAGAGGGCTTTGTGTTTGCGATTACGCCTTTTAACTTTACTGCTATTGCAGGTAATTTGCCTGCCAGTCCTGCTATGATGGGTAATACAGTGGTTTGGAAGCCTGCTGATTCTCAAATTTATTCTGCATGGATGATTATGGAGGTTTTACGTGAAGCGGGATTGCCTGATGGGGTAATTAATTTGGTTTACACGGAAGGGCCTGATGCAGGGGAAGTGATCTTCAATCACCGTGATTTTGCAGGTTTACATTTTACCGGGTCAACTGGAATTTTTCAGCAGCTTTGGAAAACCATCGGTAACAATATAGAAAAGTACCGTTCTTACCCTAGAATAGTGGGTGAAACAGGCGGAAAGGATTTTATTGTAGCACATGAATCAGCCAATCCAAAAGAGGTGGCTACTGCCATTATAAGAGGTTCTTTTGAATTTCAGGGTCAAAAATGTTCAGCTGCCAGTCGAGCTTACGTTCCGTCGGGAATGTGGGAAGAAGTAAAAGGTTATTTGCTTGAAGACTTGAAAGATATTAAAGTAGGAAGCCCTGAGGATTACAGCAACTTTGTAAATGCGGTAATTGATGAAAAAGCATTTGATAAGATTTCGCACTACATTGACAATGCGAAAAAGGCAGATTCTGCTGAGATTATTGCAGGAGGAACCTACGATAAGTCTGAGGGGTATTTTATCGATCCAACAGTTATTCTAGCTAAAGATCCTAAATATACTACCATGGTTGAAGAGATTTTTGGACCCGTGATCAGCATCTATGTTTACGATGAAAAAGACTTTGAGGCTACCTTGAAGTTGGTAGACGAAAATGATTATGCCCTTACAGGAGGAATTTTCGCTAAAGACCGTCATATTTTAAATCAAATGTGCAAAGCCCTAGAAAATGCAGCTGGTAACTTTTACATTAATGACAAGCCAACCGGTGCCGTTGTTGGTCAACAGCCATTTGGTGGTGCACGTAAATCGGGAACCAATGATAAGGCAGGAGCCATGCAGAATTTAATGCGTTGGGTTTCTGCAAGAACCATGAAGGAAACCTTCGTTCCTGCGAAGGATTATCGTTACCCATTTTTAGGATAAAGTCCATTAAATTAAACTAACAAAAGCCTGTTGAACTATTCAGCAGGCTTTTTTTTGTGCTAGCTTTTTTCTATGCACCTTTGTAAGGTGAAATTTAAAACCAAGTTTAAGTTACCTGTTTTTCTTAGGAATCGATACGCTATCACGGCTATTGTCTTTCTAGCTTGGATTACTTTTTTTGATCAAAATAATTTGATCACGCAGATCCAATACCGCATGGAGCTAGATCAATTGGAAGAAGAGAAAGAATTTTACCAAGAGGAGCTTAAAGTGATTCAGTCAGACTTAAAAGAGCTGGAAAGCAATCCCAAAAGTTTAGAAAAGTTTGCTCGTGAGAAGTACCTCATGAAGAAAGAGAATGAGGAGCTTTTTGTGATTGTGCTTGAGGAAGAAGAATAAAAAAGCCCCGAACTTTCGTTCGAGGCTTCCTTACTCTTTTTGATTGCTAGTTAATCATTGGTTGGAAGCACTTTCGTTCTAACCTCTCCGAAGCCAATTCTCACGCCGTTCTTCTCACAATTTCCGCGCATAATCACGGTGTCATGGTCTTGAATGAACTTCCGTTCACTGCCGTCATTTAATTTGATGGGTTGGGTGCCTTTCCATGAAAGTTCAAGCATAGAGCCGTACGAATCCTTAGTGGGTCCACTAATAGTTCCGCTGGCATACATATCGCCTGCTTTGATGTTGCAACCATTAACACTGTGGTGGGCCAATTGCTGGTTTTGATTCCAATACATATGCTTGTAATTGGAATGACAAACCGTAGTTTCCTCAGCATTTTCCGGCTGAATGGCCACTTCTAAATTAATGTCAATGTTTTTATCTCCTTCATATTTAAGGTAGGGAAAAACCTCTGGTTCTTGCTTTGGACCTGCTGTTCTAAAGCTTTCTAAAGCATCTAAGGTTACTATCCAAGCCGATACAGAAGAAGCAAAGTTCTTAGCTAAGAATGGTCCAAGTGGTACATATTCCCACTTTTGAATATCACGGGCAGACCAATCGTTAAAGAGAACCATCCCAAAAATGTATTCATCTGCTTCTTTCGTAGAAATACTTTCACCCAATGGTTTCCCATCAAAAGTGATAAAGGCCATTTCCAATTCAAAGTCCAACAGCTTACAAGGACCGAAAACAGGCGGCTTCTCAGGGTCAGGCTTTTGCTGCCCTTTGGGACGTTTAATAGGAGTTTCTGATAAGATGATCGATGAGGCTCTACCATGATAGCCCACCGGAATGTATTTCCAATTTGGCAATAGTGCATTGTCAGGATCTCGGAACATTGTTCCAACGTTAGTAGCATGCTCAATGCTGGAGTAAAAGTCCGTGTAATCACCAATTTCTACAGGAAGTTCATTCTCTATTTCTTCAATTGGAATGAGGACCTTAGTATGATGATCAGTCGCATTTTTTAAACTTTCATCTTTTCCACTAAGCAACTCAGAAAGTCTATTGCGCAGTTTGCGTAAAGCTTGTTTCCCATGTTTCATCATAGGGTTTAGCTTGGCTTGATCAAAATCACTTTTAGCAAATTCCAAACCCTCAAGGTAGCCCAAATCAGATAAAGCGACCAGGTCAAGCGCATGGTCTCCAATTCTGCTTGCCGCCCGAGCCGAAACAGAATTACTTTTAATAATACCAAAGGGAAGGTTTTGGATGGGAAAGTCTGTGTTTTCAGGAACTTTTACCCAAGATGTTAAAGAAGGATTGTTTGCTTCGATCATAGTTTACTCTTGCTTTTGTTTTGCTTCAAAGGTAGCAGAATCAAGCTGCATATAAAAGGTGCAACGTATCTTCTTTTACTTACGTCATTGAATGGTGTAAACCAAATTATGTCATTTGGATAGCCCGCTTTAATCCTACACAATTATTGGTTAAATTAGCGGGTCGTTAAATGAAGTTAATTTCTTATCAACGCTTTATGAAAAAAATACTACTTAATTGCTCGCTGTTACTTCTCGCCATTCTTTCTTTTCAATCCGCTAAGGCTCAGCCTGGTACGATTGATCTTTTTTGTGAAGATTTTGACACTACTGCTACTAATTGGGGAATGATCACTTACACCATTCCGACTACGACGCAGCCAGGTTTCGAAAGAGATACAGTGGTGACTTTCAGAGGATCTAAAGGAGCTGCTACCGACACTGTTGGATTTAACTCAGTTGCTTTAAGGGCAAAGACTTACATTCAAACTCCTAACCTAGGAATCCAAAATTATAATAATGTTACTGTCCAGTTTTCGCACATCGGATATATTTCCCAATTTGACGAAATGCGTCTGCAATATTCTTTTGATGGGGGAACCACTTGGGCAAATTGTGGAGCTAACGAATACACTGGTACTTCTACGCTCTTAGTACCAGGAAATTACTTTAATAAAACCTCTCGTGCTCTATTGTGGAAGTTTGCCGATGCAGGAGGATTAAACAACGATACAAGTTTTTTGTGGAACGCAACTAATTCTAGCCAAGCATGGATTACAGAGGATTGGAACATTAGACAGCTTATTTCGACTCGTCTACCAACTCCTGATTCCGTTATGTTCAGAATTGAATTACTAGATGGAGGTGAGATCGGAAGAGTTGGAACGCACCGTTACTATTTAGATGATTTTTGTGTTCGAGCTTCAAACTGTGAAGCCATTCCGCCAAACATTGCTCGTTTTGATACCATGATCTACAGCCCAACGCGCTACACGGATCGTGTTTACTGGTTAGGGCCTTACGAGTTCAACACTCAGTTAATTGATGCATCAACCATTAGTCAAGCATTTGTGCGTTACAGAATTTCAAGAGAGGTAAATGGAATTAGACAAACCTTAGGGCCTTTTGATCTTCCATTGAATCAAGTAGGAGCTACTTCATTTTACAACAATGAAATTCCATTTGGTACTACTCAAATAGGTGATTCCGTTTATTGGAAAATATTTGTCTACGACGGAAGCCCTTGTCGAAACGAAACATTGTTACCGCCTGGAGAAGGGATTTACAACTCTTTTGAGGTGCGCAGTAATCGGCCGAAATCCTGCAGAACAGACGTACGCTTTAATTACCCCTATTACCAGACTTTTGATCAATTTCCGGCACCAATGGGGCAGTTTACCCAGATTCAAGGTTGGGTCAATTCTGAAGGAGACTTTCATGATTGGCAAGGTAATTTAGGAACTACTTCCACCTCAGGTACCGGGCCAAGCGATGACCTTCCTGGCGGAGGGACCTACCTTTTTGTAGAAGCAACAGGTTTTCCTGATTCAACAGCAGTATTGTTATCTCCCTGTTTTGACCTTTTTGATCTCCCTAATGGTTTAGTGCGTTTTTACTTGCACCAAAACACTTCTGGAGGAGATACAGTGTTCGTTGATGTTTTTGACCCAACTCCGGTGGCAGGATTTCCTGATGGAAGGTTCATTGAAAATGTGATTTCTCCGGTTTCGGGAAATAAAGGTGACAATTGGTTGCCCTATGAATTTTCTACTTATCAGTTTGGTAGGAGTATCATACAATTGCGCTTTAGAGGAGTGCCAGATAAATTGTCTGAAATTAGTGATATTGGATTGGATTCTTTCAAGATTCAACCTGCTCCCCTAGAGGACATGCGAATCGACCAAGTGGTGCTACCGCCTTACATGCCGGTAGGAGAGCAAGTCGACGTTGACTTAGTGGCATTGAATCAAGGAGTGTCTAATGTTACTGCCTTGGAATTCAATTACGATATTATCTTGGCGAAGAATGATAGCATCGTAGATTCGGTTCGAAATTTTCAATGGACCGGTAATATAGCACCGGGAGCTACTCAAAGTGTTACCATTACAGACCAATATACGGTACCACGTGGTCAGTATTTTGTAAAAGCTTGGTTGAAATATGTAAATGATGAAGTACTGCCTAATGATACGGCTAATCAAGGCACTAGAGGGTTGGTTTATGAGCAGATCTACTTCAGAGATTTCTTTGACGATAAAGATTCTGTTTTCACAGTTCTAACCGATGAATCTGATACCTTATTTAATTTTTGGGAACATGGAGAGCCTAACTACGATAAGACTAATCGCGCTTTTACCTTGCCTTACGCCTGGGATATTAACCTAGACCGACCTTATGTTGGAGCTGGAGCAACTGTGCAGTTGATTAGTCCATTCTTGGACTTTTCTAACGCGCAAGACGTTTTCCTTTCTTTTTTCAATAACCGTGATATGGACACAGCAAAAGATGGAGTCTATATTCAATACTCGCTTGATCAAGGGCTAACTTGGGACTCTGTAACATCTCTTCATGATCCTGGTAGGTTAAAGTGGTATAATTCTGCTCTCGCTGCTCCCGGGTTTGGGGGAACGCCTGTTTTTTCAGGAGTAACGCGCTACATAGAAAACAACTGGCACAATTGGTTAGAGTCAGAGATCATGTTACCTACCGTGTTTGATAATGAACCACTCGTTTTGCTTCGTTTCTTGTTTTACTCTGAAGATGCACAACAAGCCAATGATGGTATGAGTATTGATAATTTCTTGGTTTATGATCGTAAACCATTGGATGTTGAACCACAGTATTTGATGCGTCCAAAATCTGAGTGTGACATGACAAGCACTGAGCGATTTAGAGTGGCCTTCAAGAATAGAGGAGAGCAAACTTTTAATTCATTTGATGTAGAGTATGTGGTAACAAATTTGGAAAGCGGTAATGAGCAGCGTCAAACTGAAACGGTTAACCGCCCCATTAATCCACGTGATACCATTTGGTATCAATCGCCTTTAACCTTCGATATGCGTGAATTAGGGGATTATGAAGTGAAAGTTATCACGCAATTGCAAAATGACGGTTATGCCATTAATGACACTTTGACTCAAATTGTGGAGAACATCGATGGTTGTTATTTAATGTTCGAAGCAGTTACGGGAGCCTATAAAAGACCAGCTCGGGTTGATTCTAGCTTTTGGAGATTTGAATATACCTCAAGAGGTCGAGATTACGTAATTACGGATGATTACCAGCCTTTTGATCCTGTAACAGTTAATGAACGTCTGATCTGTATTCGTAAAAACTCTTTCGTTAAGTTTAGCTTGGGAGATCAAGATACTGCCATAGTTGAATATTCGCTTTATGCTTATGACGGAGAAGAGGATACTATAATTGTAAACAAAGCAATTGGTGGAACGGCAACTCCAACCCAATTCTTCAACTGGGTTTGTCCGCCAGACTCATCTGCTGAAACAATTGAAATCTTAATCGATAACAATGCCGTTCAATTCCCAATTGCAAAGCAATACAACATTGCTAGTATCATAGGAAATGATGGTTTAGATAGTATAGCTACCCTAGAAGTAGGAGTGAGCATTGATGGTATAGTCGATAAACGAATTGAGACTTTTGACCCTCCATTGGAATACAATGAAAAGGATACCATGAACTTTGGCATGAAATACTTAGGTCCTGGAAGACATTTGATTAAAGCGTGGGTTCACCAACCCAATGGTAATCAAGATGAAATTCCTTCAAACGACACCATTAGTAGGACTTTTGTGGTAATTGATACTTCGGAGTATGGCTTTACAAGGCTGGACTCGAATGGTAATGCAGTAACCATTGATCCGGGAGATCGAGATGGATTTATATACTGCACCGATTTCGAGAATCCTGATGATACCCTGACTTGGATTGGATTAGATTTTTTGACCACTTATCAGGATGAGACAGTGTCCTTTGAATGGGCAACACCAAATAATACCGTGCTGAATGGTGCTTTCTCGGGCAACAAAGCCTGGGTAACCGATGCTGATAGTAGTTTTAGATTATTTGATAATTCAACCTTACTATCACCTTTTATACCTTTGCAAAAGGATTCTTGTTATCAAGTAAGTTTCTACCATAATTACGAATTCTCTGATGAATTTAATGATGGTGCACAGCTTCGTTTTTCGAATGATACTGGAGCGACTTGGACTACCTTAAACGCAAAAGCCATAGGGGTAGGTGACACCTTGATTCAAGAAGGTTGGTACAATGCCACCAATATTGTGGCTATACCCAATAATTCAGAAAATGCAGGATGGACCGGTTTCTCTAACGGATGGAAGCGTGCACAGTCTGTATTGCCTGCCTATGAAGATGGTTTTACCTTACTTGCCTTCAGAATGGGATCAGATGGAAATCAGAACAGTGAAGGATGGGCAATTGATAACTTTTGTATTGAGCGAATTGCTAACAATGTGAGTCAGCGTTGTTTTGCAGTGGGCTTGAATGAGGAAGAGATCGATCCAAATAAAATGTACTTGGGTCAGAATCAGCCTAACCCTGCAATGGGTCAAGCGCAAATTCCATTTTACTTACCTGAGCCTGCAGAAGTAAACTTCACGGTTACCAATATGCTTGGTCAAACAGTTTATGAAGAGAACATGACCAAATCCTCAGGTAATCACCTTCTAAATTTAGACGTTCAAGACTTTGACAGTGGAATTTACTACTATTGGATTTTAGTAGATGAAGTGAAAATTGCGAAGAAAATGATCATTACGCACTAATGAATAATAAATGTAATGCGCAACAAAAGTGGGCATGGTCCACTTTTGTTGGTTAAAGCCATAAGTATGAAAAAGTTAATATTACTCCCTTTATTCCTTGCTTTTTTTGGACTCAATTCAAAGGCGCAAACGCTTTTGATCGATGAAGATTTCGAAGGAGCGACTTTAAGTGTAACCTCTTCCTCATCATCTGGTGTTGGCGGTTGGGCCTTGAGTTCCAACCTTCAAGTCAGTGGAAGTAATTCAGATACTGCAGCGGTGCAGCAAGGAGATACCTTGTTTTTGGAAACCCAAGCTTTTGATGCTTCATCTATCGCTTTTATGACCCTAGAGTTCGAGCACATCTGTAAGATCGACTTTTTTGATCAAGCAATTGTGCAAATTTCTACTGATAATGGACAAAGCTGGACCTCTTTAAGTAGCGCAGAATACACTGGTAGTGCCTTTTTCGCAAGTGGCGCTTTTTCTGCGGTGAGCTATGGAATTTGGAACATTGGCCAACCAAGTGCGATTCCGACTAATGCTTGGTGGCAGAAGGAGACTTTTAACCTAGCAAACTTTGTAGGCAATGCACAGACTAAGGTTCGTTTTGCCTTGATTGATGCAGATAATAATGGAGCAGTTAATAATTATGGTTGGTTGATCGATGACCTCAAGGTGATTGGAGCATCTTGCGAGTTAATACCCCCAACGATCAGTTTAACAGGCACTACCTACAACGGTTTGGTCTATACCACAGGTCCTTATCCTGTGCAAGCAGATATTGCAGATGCAAGTGGTATTGATTCTGCCTCTTTAACCTATACGCTCAATAGTGGAGCCGCTGTTACACTTCCCATGAGCAGAGTAAGTGGAAATAATATTTTTCAAGCTACTATACCTTCTGCTGCTATTGGAGATACCATTTGCTATTCGATTTATGCTTCTGATAGTACGAGCTGTGTTAATAGCACTATTTTTCCAAGCAGCACAGGCTGCACACAGTTTGAAGTTCGGAACAACCCTCCACCAAATTGCGTGGGTACACCAGTTTTTAATTATGATTACACAGAAAGCTTTGCTAGCTTCACTTCAGGTGGAGGAACCACTGTGGGAACACTACAAAACAATTGGGTGAACGAGCCTACTGCCGACTCACATGATTGGTATGTTAACGACCAGGGAACTCCATCGGCGGGAACCGGTCCAACTACAGGAAGAACGCCCACAGATCAGCAATATATGTATGTTGAGTCTTCAGGAGCTTTTAGAAATCGCACGGCTATTTTGAATACCCCTTGTTATGATCTTTCTGCTTTAGTAGCACCAAAGTTTTCGTTCTGGTACCACATGGATGGAGCTCAAATGGGTGAACTACATTTGGATGCTTATTTTGGTGGTCAGTGGGTTAATGACATTATACCTGCATATATTGGCGCGCAAGGTAGTAATTGGAACTTTAGAGAGGTCGACATTAGTGCTTATGCAGGCAGTATTGTTCTTTTTCGTTTCCGAGCCATCACCGGAAATGGTTTCCAAAGTGATATAGCAATAGACGATGTTAGCATTATTGAACCACTTGCCAACGACCTTAATTTAACAGACATAATCACCCCGAATGTGAGTGGGTGCAATGGAAGTGCCAATGATTTTGTAACCTTAGAAATTACCAATGATGGATCTGCCGTTCAAGATACCATTCCCCTGGCTTACACCCTTAACGGAGGCGCAATTGTTCGAGATACGGCTTTTGTTAATTTAAATCCCGGAATATCGTTTAACCATACTTTTCAGCAGACAGTTAATTTGGCTGCTCAGGGCTCTTATTCATTTGATTTTTGGATAGAGCTTGGAAACGATCAAAACCGTGATAATGATAGTATTTTCAACTATACTGTAGCCAGCTCTCCTGTAACTACAGCATTCCCTGATACCACCAATTTTGACAATTTTACCAATGGAACTCCTGGAACCTTGGTAGATGGTTGGACCAATGGCATTTTTGATTCACATGATTGGTGGGTTCAAAATGGAGGAACTCCTTCTAATAATACAGGACCTGCTGCAGATCATACCAGTGGAAGTGGGAATTACATGTATATTGAGGCAAGTAATTTTAATAACTTAGACGCTGTATTGCTCAGCAAGTGTTTTGACATTCGAAACCTTAACCGAGCTGAGCTTTCCTTCTTTTATCACATGGATGGACTTACTCAAGGTGAGCTGCGTTTAGATATTCTTGTTAATGGGATCCTAATTCAAGATATTATGCCTCCAATCATGGGCAGTCAAGGGCCTAATTGGAATTTACAGACTGTTGACCTTTCGCCATATTCTGGGGTAGTGAAACTTTTATTTAGAGGAATCACGGGTAATGGATTCCAAAGTGACATTGCCTTAGATGATGTGGTTATTCGCGATGCAAACCCTGTTGGTATTGAAGAATCAATTGCAAATCGGAGTCGCTTGTTGCTTTTCCCTAACCCTGCTCGCGAAAGCGTTTGGTTAGAGCTGGATGAAGACCAAAGTGCTAGTATGATCTTACGCAATAAACTTGGCCAAGTGGTAATGCAACAAGAGTTGATCAATGCTCAAACGCTGCTCGATCTTTCCGACTTGAGAACAGGCCTTTATATGGTAGAGGTTTTGCATGAGAATGGAGAACGCTCTGTGCAACGGCTAATCAAAAAGTAGAAGAAGATTAAAGATAATCAATAAAAAAGGCAGCCAAAGGCTGCCTTTTTTGATGTTGCTTTCGCCCTTTAGGCAAATAAAGGATAAGGATTCATCAGCTCGTTTACCTTTGCTTTTACTGCTTTAAAAGCTTCAGACTCTTCATTATGACTAAGAGCTTGATCTAGTAGTTCAACCACTTTTATCATCTCAGCTTCCGTTAAACCCCTTGTGGTGATTGCAGGAGTGCCAATGCGAATGCCTGAGGTTATGAAGGGTGATTTATCATCAAAGGGTACCATGTTCTTGTTTACCGTGATATCGCACAAACCAAGCAAACGTTCTGCTTTTTTTCCACTAATTCCCTTATTCCGCAGGTCAATCAAAATGCAGTGGTTGTCGGTTCCATTTGAGATCACATGATAGCCTCGCTCGATTAGTGCTTCCGCCATCACTTTAGCATTTTTAACCACCTGCACCGTATATTCCATGTACTCTTCTGTTAAAGCCTCGCCAAAAGCAACTGCTTTGGCTGCAATCACATGCTCTAGTGGGCCACCTTGGGTTCCTGGGAATACAGCTGAATCCAAGAGAGCCGACATCATCCTTGTTTCACCTTTGGGGTTTTGCAAACCAAAAGGGTTTTCAAAATCTTTTCCCATCATAATGATTCCTCCACGCGGTCCTCTTAAAGTTTTATGGGTGGTAGAGGTAACGATGTGGCAGTAAGGTAGTGGATCATTTAAAATGCCCTTGGCGATTAAGCCAGAAGGGTGGGAGATGTCCGCTAAGAGTAGGGCTCCAATCTCATCTGCAATTGCCCTTAGGCGTTGGTAATCCCAATCTCTTGCATAAGAGGAAGCTCCACAAATCAACATTTTGGGTTTTACTTCCTTGGCTTTAGCTTCAACCTTATCATAATCAATGCGGCCCGTTTCTTTTTCTACTCCGTAAAAGTGAGGGTTGTATAATTTTCCTGAAAAATTTACTGGCGACCCATGCGTCAAATGGCCTCCATGCGAAAGGTCAAAGCCCAAAATGGAATCTCCTGGCTGCAAGCAGGCTAACATTACCGCCGCATTGGCTTGAGCTCCGGAATGCGGTTGCACATTAGCCCAAGCAGCATTGAACAATTCTTTTAGTCGATCGATCGCTAACTGCTCTACCTGATCAACCACTTCACAGCCGCCATAATAGCGTTTTCCGGGTAAACCCTCAGCATACTTATTCGTGAGCACAGAGCCCATGGCTTCCATCACTGATTCACTGGCATAGTTTTCAGAGGCGATTAACTCAATACCTCTTCTTTGTCTGTTCATTTCTTCCCCAATCAAGGAAGCAATGGCTTTGTCTTGGATCATAGTTAATGTCTTTAATGCAGGTAAAATTAAGTAAAATCAATGCTAACCTTTGGTTAAAACAAATGCAAGAAATTGAAAGTTTTCACCTTGATACGCTTAGATCTGCTTTGCTTGGTAAAGCTTGATGCGCAGCATCCACAATCCGAAGATACAGAGGTAAACAAAAAGCGTAAAGGTATAGGAGTGATGGAAGTCTAAGGTACTTGGGTAGTATTTTACGATCAAGGCCAAAGCAATCACTCGGCTAACATTCAAGAGGTGGATTAGTAAAATGCCCGGAAAGATAAAAAGCAACTTCAGCCACCATTTACCCTGAAAAACGGCCACGAAAGAGGTAAATAAGATGAATAAACTCAGTCCATCACAAGGGTTACCGATTACCACTCCAGGTGTGTTGGCGATTCCCATATGGTATTGGTAGAGGCTATTGGTAGGTAACAGCTCGTAGCCCAAGGCTTGTAAACCCCATTCAGCAGTGGATATAATAGAATTGATCAACCAAGCGTCAACCTGAGTGTAAGGACTCAGGATGTAATCGTAAAGCCCTTGAAGCAGCAGGTATAAACCAACCAATTTAGCCACGAAGAGCACGGCTTTTTGATTTTTCTTGAGTTCTTCTTTGAGTTGAGTTAATTTCATTTTACTGCTGCTAGCTGCTTGCCGTGCAAATATACTTTCAGTTAAGCCATCCTAAGCTTCATTGTGCCAAATTTTCACCTATTTCTGAATTACAATAAGGAGTCTTTTCAAAATTCAAGAAAATTTTCAGCCTTCAAGTTAAACTCTAGCTAATCTATTTTACCTTTGACCATTAACTAATTATAATAGTGTGATTAAAGTCCCTTTCAATAAACCCTATTTGACCGGCTTAGAAACTCGGTATATTGAGGATGCGGTGCAGAGTGGGCATATTTCTGGAAATGGGAATTACACCAAAAAATGCCAGGCCTTTTTTGAGCACCGTTATGGGATTAAGAAGGCACTGTTGACGACCTCCTGCACAGATGCCCTGGAAATGGCCGCTATTTTATTGAATATTCAAGCGGGAGATGAGGTGATCATGCCGGCTTATACCTTTGTATCCACCGCAAATGCTTTTGTATTAAGAGGTGCAAAAATTGTGTTTTGTGATAGCCGTAAGGATCATCCAGGAATGGATGAGGATTCTATTGAGGGATTGATTACGGAAAGAACCAAGGCCATTGTGCCGGTGCATTATGCCGGGGTAGCTTGTGACATGCATAAGATCATGGAACTTGCAGCCAAACACGACTTAAAAGTGGTTGAAGATGCGGCCCAGGCCATAGAAAGCTTCTATACTTTTCCCGATGGGGAAACCAAAGCCTTAGGCAGTATTGGACACCTTGCTGCCTTTTCTTTCCATGAAACCAAAAACATCATCAGCGGCGAAGGAGGATTACTAGCCGTTAACGATAGAAAATTCATCGAAAGAGCAGAAATTATTTGGGAGAAGGGCACCAACCGTTCTGCCTTTTTTAGAGGTGAGATAGATAAGTACGGTTGGGTAGATATTGGGTCATCCTTTTTACCTTCAGAGGT
>CAJXMH010000008.1 GCA_913056345.1 uncultured Flavobacteriales bacterium
CTGGCGGACAAAGATTCGGTTTCAAAATCCCGCACTTGCCATAGCCAGGGCCGTTGTGAGCCATGAAAAAATGCTAAAAATATTTATCCATATATTTTTGATTCTAACCCTTACTGCTTGCAATCAAGACAAGAAGCAAGTAAGTCAAACTGAACCTATCACTATTTCTAAATTTAAAAATCTACAAATTGATTATTGGACGGGGGACGAATACAGGTACAAAAAGCAAATGAAGTTTGATAAAGCAGAAAATGAAATAGTTGGTCATTTATTGATGCCCAAATATTATGTTGGAAATGAAGTTCTCGAACCAAAGGGCAAAACTATCACTCAAAATGACTTGCAATTACTCACTGTTTTCTTGGACAAAGCAAATCTATATAAAGATAGCTGTAAGGAAGTTGGACAATCTACATCTAGTGAAGACTATAAGATATTAGTTGACTCGGACACAATAATTATAGAAAGATATTGCGATTGGGGTAATTACACATTTGACCAACTTGAAAAAGAAATATTCTCGGACTTCTTTGATACTCTTAAATTTCAAAGATTAGAACTTGAAAACCGACTTTCTAATCAACTAAGTGGATATTGGATTCCTATTCAACCGAAAAAAACCATGTCCCGTGGTGATATATTACAACTAACAAAGAGTCAACAAGATGAAAATAACTTAGATTGTTTTTGGAGATTCGATGATAAGGAATTATTTAAAGATGGTTGCTCTGACCTTCTCGACCTGACAAGGTCTAAGACATATAGATGGGATATTGACGAAGGGCGTATTTCATTTTCGATATCTTCAGGTTGGAAAAAAATATTACATAACGGTGATTCAGTTTTGACAACGGCAAATTACGGAGCAACTTTTAACTTAATAAGTTTGACGAAAGATGAACTTAAACTTGAGTATTTATGGGATTAAAAAAACACGGCTCACAACATAGAACTGAGCTTAAAAACAAGTATTTCTCAAATTAAATTTTAACTCTTTACTACCAAACTGCTTTTATAATTTTCATCATACATTAAACCTGATTTTGCAATACTAAAAGCTTGAATTACCAACTTGTTGCAAACGGCTATAAGTGCTAACTTCTTACTTTTTCCTTTAGCCACTAATCGTTCATACAGAGATTTACACGCTGGATTGCATTGGCAGGCAGTAAAGCTGCACATAAATAAATGATTTCGAATCAAAGCATTTCCACTTTTACTTATTCGGCTTACTCCTCTCACACTACTTCCTGAACTCCTTTCTGTTGGGGCTAAGCCATAAAAGGACTTCAATTGACCTGCACTCTCAAAATTCTTAAACGCATTGGAGCTTACTATCAAAAAGATGGCTGTTTTACGGCCTATTCCGGGGATTGAAGCTACATGACTTAACATCGCAGGTTCATTTTCCTTTATCAAGGTTTCTAATGCTTCTTCTAGCTTTTGTATCTCTCCTTGAATCGACTTCTTCTGTCTCTGTAAAGACTTTACTAAAACCTTGTATTCAGACCCTTTGCTTTTCAAGCTATGTAACTTATTGCTTAAAGCTGTATGCTGTTTAAAATATGTTTGAATACAACTTTGAAGCATTTTACAACAATCGATGTATTCCGGATCAGGCTCCCACAATTCCAAGGGTTGATTCGAACCGTACATAGCAATCATTTTCGCATCACTTTTATCTGTCTTGTTTCGTTGAAGCTTCATTTGAATAAATCGCTTCACAACCAAAGCATTCACCACACTTACCAAATAATTCTTTTTATGCAAAAAAATTGCTAATGGCTGGTGATAACTTCCCGTATTCTCTATTACACACCAACATTCCTTGTTCAACCATTTATGAAACAACCTAAAGCCTTCTTTATCATTTTTAAACTTTTGATGTCCCATACTTGGCTCATAAACATCGAAGGTATCTTTCGAGACATCAATACCTACAAATAATGTATTTTTACTCATAACTAAACGTTTTGAAGAACAGAAACTACTTGATTACAAGAACCTAAAACAGGCTTTAATGCCCAATGAACTGATCATAATTTAAGTAGTAAAAGAGCGGGGATCTTCCATGTTGACGGAATTCGTACTTCCAGTCTGTATAATGACCTTATTCCGCTCTTTTGTTCTTTGATTTATATCCTAAATTTAAATAAAACACAAGCTTAGGCGCTGTATAGTGCATTGTGGGTCAGGTGGGTTAGCTATTTAGGTAGCTATTTTCAAGCTCGCAAAATCCGCTAGCGGATTTTGTAAAAAGTAAAGAAACAAAACCGCAAAGCGGTTTTTGCTAAGTGCGAAACTGAAATTGTACCTTTATCAAAACCACAACGACACCATACAGTAAACGTTAGCCTTAATTATGAAATATTTAATATCATTCTCAATTTTAACTCTACTACTTAGCTGCAAGCAAACTTTAATAGGAGAGTATTCAAATTGCGGAAGTGATAGTTATGGATGCAGCTTTCTAATACTATCTGATGATAGTAGTTTTAAATATGGTACACCTAATCATAAACATACAGGAACTAAAGAGACTAATGGAAAATTTGAAATTAAAAGTGACACAATAATTCTAAACAACTACTTAAATTTTCATTCAATAATTCCAGCTAACACCAAATCACATTCGGATAGTTTCCAAGTAATTCAAATAATACAAGCATACAATGATTTAAAACAGCATGAATGTGGTTTTGCAAAAGTAGTTACAGATAATAATCTTAACCTTTTAGCTGACTCATCGGGTTTTGTAAGAATTAGAAAAAACAGTATTGATTCTTTAAGGATTGAGTATGTAGGATGTCATATAAAATGGATTGATTTGTCAGACAAAGAATCAAACCAAGACTCTATTATAATACAATGTAATCTCGAGAATATCGGACACCCCGAATTAATTGACTTTAAATTTCTAATAAAGAACGACTCATTATTATGCTTAAAACACCCTTATGAGCCTTGGCACTTAAAAAGAAATAAAAACTAAGGCTAACAGCAACTATAGCAAATGCTACTTCTAATAAAACCGACACTTCGACTCTATTTACTCGCCAATTCACCTGCGGCGAATTGCCTTATGAAAAGTAAATTAGCCAATCGCCTTGGTAATTGGCTACCGACTTTGCAAATTGAAATTGAAGTAGGTTTTAAAACGCACTTGCCATAGTCAAAACGTTGGCCGCAATTATAATGAGACGATTAATAATACTATTGACGATTTGTTTGGGGACTTTAGTTGGTCATTCACAAACATATAGCAACATCATTCCAGACAGTGAGATTGTATCATTCTTAACTTGGGAAATAAAATCAACTGATGGATACTCTGAAGAATCTTTTCTATCACCCAAGAGAAAGATCTTTTATAGAATTAGTGATTGGGATACTTTGAACTTTATTAAACCAGACACTCTCAATGATTATGAATTTTTAGCAAATCTATTTTTCTTATATCAAGATAGGAACAAGTTGGACACGATTTTTAACCAAGAGGATAGAGACTTTATTTTCCAACAGTTTACTGATATCAAAGACACACTATGGCAACATAAGTTTCCGAAAGCAATAATTACTGATAAAAAAAACAAGAAAAGACCAAGTCGATATTACTACTCATTGCCACTATTTTCAAAAGACAAAAAGCACGTAATCATTAAGCGAGAATATTATTGCGGGAGTTTATGTGCTCATGGAGGCTACTTTATTTACAAACGACTAGATGATAAAACATGGAAATTAGTCACTGTCGTTAATAGATGGGTAAGCTGATAAAAAAAACTGCGGCCAACACGAGGCTAAAACTAATGCGGAGTAAGTGGCAAAAATTTAAGATATTGCAAGCAATAAACTACGCAGCGGACAGACAAGACCGGTGCTTTGAAGTCCGCACTAGTCTTAGCCCTGTACGTTGTGGTTAATTAAAAATGACGAAGAGATTTATTAAACCTGGAGACGATGTTGATGGTCCTCTGTATTCTATTCAGACAGACGGAGAAATGGTTTGTGCTTCTCATACGAAAAGTGACTACATCAATCATTGGATTAGAACCCAAGGAGAAAAGGTCAATTGTACATATTGCAACAAACTGAGAAACTGTATTGAGCTTTCTGATTTATTAGATCTGATTGTAGTTGGAATTGACTGCCTATTTGAAGATCCTGCAAATAGCAGGTACTTAAACAAAGATTCTGAATACGGGTTCGATGGAAACGTTTTTGATTTTTACGAACTATGGCACGAAGACCGATTAGGTTTAGAAATAAACAATGATAAATTATTTGAAGACGCTTTCAAGTATTTCAACTGTGACCAGTTATTTGTTGACAAAGATGAATTTGGATCAGAACTTGAGTATTTCGAAGATGTATGGGCTCACTTTACATCAATAGTGAAATACAAAGCACGATACGTATTCCATCGAGAAGAAGAGTTTCAAAATCATCAGTTTACCGATCCAGTAACCATCTTGTTCTCAATAGAAAAATCCATAAAGAACTTCAATCTATTTAAAACCATTCCAGCAAATAGTATTCTATATCGCTGTCGGCAACATGAGAAAAATGCTGTAAAAAATGGAGCCGACATGGCGTCACCACCTTCTGATTGTCAAAAAGTAAATGGCAGGATGAGTCCTGCAGGAATCTCTATGTTTTATTGCAGTCAAAAGAAGGCGTTAACAATACAAGAAGTCGTTAGAAAGTCGCGAAAAGACAAGCCATATTATTCAACAGCCATATTCAGAAACAACAAGTCATTAAACTTGGTAGACTTGTCGATAATACCTGAAATACCCAGTATTTATGACTCCGATAAGAATCATACAATTGCCAAGTTACTCTTCCTTAAAGGGTTTTCAAATGATATATCCAAGAGCATTAATGATAGTGACGAAATAATTGAGTACATCCCGACCCAAATTGTAACGGAATATATCAAGTACAACAAGGAATTAAAAGCAGATGGTATTATTTATAATTCTTCAAAGAATGATAAAATGAAAAATATTGTTCTCTTTTTCGATCATGAACAATCAACAGAAAATCTGACATTTTCAGAAAGAAGCCTAAGAACGAATAAATGGAAATAAAAAACTAAACACAACAATGGGTATAATTCATAAGGGTCTCAGAGGTTTTCGAGCGGTATCACCCGCATCAATTTTGGTTGGTGACTTGATAGGTTTGAAGCCCGCAATCCCTTAGAAAATCATACACTCAACGTTGTACACAAAATTGAAATAAAAACTATTATGAAATATTTATTAATTGCTATTTTACTTGGTTGCTCACAAGTTGCAAATTCGCAGTCGATAGACAAATCCGATATTATTGGACAGTGGACTGTAACTAAAGGAAAGACGACGTCAAGTGACCTGCCCACGGATGTAAACCAAATGATGACTATGATGATTAACGGATTCGACCAGTCAGTTTGGACATTTAACTCTAATGGGAGATTCAGGATAGAATTTACTAAGGAGTTATCGCCAGTAATGGAGGAAATGAAATTCTTGGATAATAAGCTTTGGAAGTATATTGACTCATCAAACCTGATAAAAATTGGAACGAAGAAAGATAATTTCAACCATTTGGTATTGTCAGCTAAAGCAGTTGAATCAGATATAGAAATCCAATTTAGTGACACTCCAATTATTTTAACGTTGAGAAAGAAATAAATAAAAAACTTTTGCTAACAAAAACTATAAAATACCTGCCCGACCGGCAGGCGGGTAATCGCAGTCAAGGTTTAGCAAAGGTTTGATTACCTTTAGTGCTAAATTTAACCGACACTGCTTGCGGCTACATTTCATAGTCTGAGCTTCAGCCAAAATGGGATGAAGTAGTTAGCTCAACCTATTTACTTAACTTTGAGAAAAAGCTTCTGCCATGGATATCCAAAGCATAAAATCAGAATTAGTAAGAGGTATTCTACAAACCAACAGCAAAGAGTTATTGAATAAATTGTACTCTACTTTAAAAGCAGAGAGTATCGAAAGTGACTTTTGGACTGAACTAACAGATGCTCAGAAAGCTGAGGTAGAACTAGGACTCAAACAAATAAAAAATGGAGACTACATTGAGTTTGAAGACTTTCTGAAAAAAGTTTCATGAAGATTAGACTTTCCTCTTTAGCTGCTTTCAAACTTGAACTGCTTGTAGAATACTTAGAAGAAAGATGGTCTGCTAGAGTTAAGCTGAAATTTCTCAAAAAGCTTGAAAAAGGTTTAAATGTAGCTGCAAACAATCCTAATGCATTCCCACAAAGTCAAATTAGACCTGAACTAAGAAAATTAGTCATAAGCAAGCAACTGCGCTATACTTAGTTGACTCAGACTCATTATTTGTAATCACCATTTTTGACACAAGGCAAGCCCCCAGTGAAATTGACAAAGAAATAAAAAAACACTTTGGCTAACAGCAACTATAGCAAATGCTAATACTTAGAAAACCGACACTTCCACTCTACTTGCTCGCCAATCACGCCATGGCGTGATTGCCTTAGAAAATGTAAATTAGCCAATCGCCCTTTGCGTCGCTGAAGCTTCTCCTTCGTAGTACTTCGGAGAAGGAGCTTTGCGAAAGCACCTTGGCAATTGGCTACCGACTTTGCAAAACGAAATTGAAGTAGGTTTTAAAACGCACTTGCCATAGTCAAAACGTTGGCAAACATCCCCAAAATCTATTAAAATAAATACTTATCTTTGACGTTAGTAACGTAAGAGGTATGATAGTTAGCTTTGGTGCTAAAGAGACTGAAAAAATTTGGAATGGTAAACGGGTAAAAAAGCTATCGCTTGACATTCAACAAACAGGAAGAAGAAAATTAAGAATGCTCAATAACTCTGTTGATATTGCTGATTTGAGAATACCTCCTTCTAACAGACTTGAAAAGCTTGGAGGAAATTTAAAGGACTTTTACAGCATCAGAATTAATAAGCAATGGAGAATTATTTTCAAATGGAATAATGGCAATGCCTCTGAAGTTGAAATAATAGACTATCATTAATTATGGACAAATTAGATAACATACACCCGGGTGAGATTTTAAAACTTGAATTTTTAGATCCTTTGAAAATCTCTGCTTACAGACTTTCAAAAGACCTTCTAATTCCTCAGACTAGGATTTCAGAGATTATAAAAGGAAATAGAAGAATAACAGCTGATACAGCGCTACGTTTAAGTAGATATTTTGGCAATTCTGCTAAATTTTGGCTTGGACTTCAAGATGATTATGACATTGAAGAAGAAAAAAAAGCTAAAGCAAAGGATTTGAAATTGATAGAGAGAAATAAAAACGTGGCTTAACAAAAACTATAGCAAATGCTAATACTTAGAAAACCGACACTTCTACTCTACTTGCTCGCCAATCACGCCATGGCGTGATTGGCTTAGAAAATGTAAATTAGCCAATCGCCCTTTGCGTCGCTGAAGCTTCTCCTTCGTAGTACTTCGGAGAAGGAGCTTTGCGAAAGCACCTTGGCAATTGGCTACCGGCTTTGCAAATTGAAATTGAAGTTGGTTTTAAAACGCACTTGCCATAGTCAAAACGTTAAATAAATGAAATACCTTACCTTATTCATCATACTAGCAAGCTTGCTATCTACCACCAGAGCACAAGGTGGATTAAAGTATAAAGGAAGCGGTTATTATTGGACGAAAGATGGAGAAAAAGTAAAAGGAGACTTTAAGATCAGTTACAAAACTCACCTAGTTGGAGGTAGTATCATAAAACATTATGTTAACGGTAAAAAAGTAGGAAGAGTCGACATAGCTAATTTGCAGAGTTTAATAATAAATCAAGATAGCTTCATAGTAGGTCATAACTTCACCCTAGACAGTTGGGCATCTTATGATTTTGACATCCTCGAGGTATCAGAGACAGGTAAAATAGACTTATACATACACAGACGAAAGGTTAAACAAGGGTCAGGCCCAAATTCAATACCAATTGGATATTTAACTTATTCATTTGTAATCAGTAATGATAAAGGAAAGACATTTAAAGGAATAGCAACCAAAAAGCAGTTTGAGGAATACTTTATTCCTATGATTTCAGCTAACAAAAAGCTTTTAGAAAGAATTCAAGCAATGAAAAAAAGAGAGTGGCTTGACAATCTACCTTTTTTAATCCAAGATTATAATAATAGCTAGTTAAGGTTAGAGATGATAAAAAATCTACCACTATTGAAAGAAAAAACTTTTGCTAACAGCAACTATAGCAAATGCTACTACTGAGAAAGTCGACACTTCTACTCTATTTACTTGCCAATTCACCCTTTGCACAGCTGAAGCTATGTAAAAGCGCGTGCGGCGAATTGGCTCAGAAAAAGTAAATTAGCTGGCCGCTATAAAATATTCAAAATGGGCTGTAAGTCCTCAAAACCAATCGCTTCACTAGCAAGCCAAGGCTTGTTAATTGCTCAGTCTACTCCTCCCCTTTCACATAATCTTCGAGATACTCAAAATAGCTTGTCAGTTTACCCGCCTGAGCAATGGTTGCTCGCTCAATTACTTTCTCGGGGTCATCGCCAAGCAGGCAAGGTAAAATCTTCTCGATCAGGTCAGCACCAAAACCTTCTGAGGCATCTTTAGGCAATTCACAAGGTAAATTGTCTACCGCCATTACTGTTATGCTTCCCTCTCCTACTTGTGCAGTCTCCTTTAGCTCCTTTCGGTCTACTTGGTAAATAGGGTCAGCAATGGTTGAGGGACGGATGGTGGTCGGAATGGGTCCGGCAATGTCGCAGCTAATATCGGCGATGGTGCATATGCGGAAATCAGAAGATTTTACCTCTTCCTTTTCAAAAATATTAGGCCCATTAGAATCCCAATAATGACAAGCAATGTACAAGTCAGTTTCAGCCGCATAAGTCATAAAATTGCTTTCAAATCGCTCAGGATGCTCAAACACTTCTTCGCGCTTAAAAGCACTGCCATCAGGCTTGCGGAAATATTCTTCAACCGACAATTGGGTGTAGACTGGCTCTTTGAATTCTTTTTCTAAATAGTCCTGTGGTGTTACTTTTTTGATTCCTACTTTTTCTAAGACTTCAATTGCTCCTCCTGCCACTCTTCCAAAACCGGTTAAAGCAATCTTAAAGTGATTAGGCAATTTAATCTTAGGCAGTTCACGCTCCATTTCAGCTCGGTCTTCACAGGCGTTAGCAGCCTTCAAGCTGTAAGCATCAGTTCGCTGCCCGTAAGCCAAAAAGCCGTTGTAGCAGCCCACAATACCGGCATAGCGCCCAAAACCAAGTATTCGTTGGCCGTTGGCATGGGTCAGGCATTCATAATCAACCAAGCGAATGTTTCTTTCCAAAACGGTTCTTAAAAGATCGCGATTATAGGGCTGCTCCTTAATGGTGTGGGAAAAGAAAAAATAGGTCTTATGCGGCAAAAGGTCTTCAAGATTAACCTCTTTTACACCAAAAATCACTTCACAGTCTTTTAGGTCAGTAGTGAGCGCTAGGCCCTGCTTGGCGTATTCTTGATCGGCAAAGGCCCTTACCTCACTTTGTTGAACCAAAACCTCAACAGACTCAAAGTTATTTTCAATGGTTTTCGCTTGTTTGGGCGTAAATGGAACTCGCTTATCTGGCGGCGTTTTACCCTCTCTAATCACACCTATTTTCATGTCAAAAAATTTTACACGAAAGTAATCAATCTGAGATTCAACTAGGCATTAGAAATACTATTCGGCCTTAACAAATCAGGCCGGCCTAGAACTTATTGGGACTTTTTCTTGATCAGGCTTTGCAAATCAGCCACCTGGTCTGTTTCATCCAAGATCTCATAGCCCAGTATGGTTTCCATCACATCTTCTAGAGTCACTAAACCTGTTACGCTGCCGTAACCGTCTACCACTACATATAAGTGCTGTCGGTTCTTCTGCTTTTGCTTAAAGAAAGTAGCCAATGGTTCGGCTTCATTCACTTCCTCTAAAGGACGTAAAGCGGTGCTTACCTTTTGTGTTTGTTTGCCATTCACCAAAGCCTGTAAGACATCTTGCTTCAGCACCATCCCTAAAATACGTTCCTTACTCTTGTCAAAAACTGGAATTCTTGAAAACTGATCGAAACGTTTCATCTTAGCCACCTCTTCCATGCTATGAAACTCTTGCACGGCAAACATCACCGGTCTTGGAGTCATGATCTGCTCAATCGTCATTTTAGGGAGGTTCAGCACATTGTGAATCACCTTAGACTCCGATTGGTTCAAAAGGCCATCTTCAGAAACTGCACGTGCCATGGCAACTAGATCGGCTCGACTTAGCACAGCTTGGTCCTTGTTTTTCTTCAACCTTCGGGTAATGAACTGGCTCAACCACACCAAAGGGGCAAGCAAAGTAATCAGCACTTTCAAGGTAGCCACTGCAAATGGGGTCAGACTTTTCCAACTGTTGGCTCCAATGGTTTTGGGAATGATCTCACTCAAAATCAAAATGGCCAGAGTCATCAAAGCAGCAATTAGGCCTTCGGCGGTAATGTTTAAGCCAAGTAGGTTCCATTTGGTCTCACCAAAAACTTCGGCTGCCTGAATGCCGACTCCAATAGCGCCTACCGTGTGTGCAATGGTGTTTAAAGTTAAGATGGCAGAGAGCGGCCGATCAATGTCGTTTTTAAAATCATTGAGGTTTTGGAAGAGCTTAAGATTGGGCTTTTCTTGTCGCTTAATGTAAGATGGTGGAATGCTTAAAAGCACAGCCTCCAAAATGGAGCATAAAAAAGAAACTCCAATACTGAGTACTAAAAAAAGCAGTAATGCTGTCATAAAAAATTGCCTGAAATTTAAAGGTAGGCAAATGAATTAAAACACATACTCGCCTTCAAATACGTAATCTGCGGGTCCACACAACCATATGTTCTTAAAGTTCTCATGGCCTGCTCTTTCTAGCTCAATTCTTAGGTCTCCTCCCTTGGTCTCTACCGCTACTGAAGGAAGCTGCAACTGATGCTCAACTAAATAAGCGATAGCGGCTGCGGTTACTCCTGTGCCGCAAGAATAGGTCTCGTCTTCCACTCCCCTTTCATAAGTCCTAACCGCAATACCTTCAGGCTTCAGTTCAACAAAGTTGACATTTACCCCTTCATGCTTAAAGGTATCGTTAAAACGTACTGCTCTGCCCTCTTCCACTACATTAATTGCTGCTAGCTTTTCTACAAAGCGTATGTAATGTGGCGAACCGGTATCGATCAGGTAGTCGTTACCGATCCTTTCTATCTGACTGATCATTTGCATTTCCGTGGCGTACCAAGCTCCGTCAAATTTCCCACGGTGCTCCCCATCAATCGCCAGAAAAGTTGAATGGGCATCGATCCATTTTAATTGCTTGGCAAAAGCTTGAGCGCAACGGCTGCCATTGCCGCAAAAGCTTTGGGTTCCGTCAGAATTGTAATAATCCATTTCAAAATCACAGTTGGCTTTGGGACGTAAAATGATCAAGCCATCGGCCCCGATCCCAAAACGTCTATGACAAATTTTCAGGATTTGTTCCTTTGTTGGTCGTATGGAATTTGTTTGATCTTCCAACATGATAAAATCGTTGCCTGTTCCCTGGTATTTATAAAACCTAACCTTCATGAAAGTACCGTCCTCACTGACTTTTAGCTTAACATTAATTAACAGCGGCCGTCCAACTTAAGCTTTCTAATTGGCGTTAAAGTTGCTGTAGTGCATCACGAAATTAAATGCAATTAATTAAAACATCAATATCATGAAAAAATTAGCAAACGGATTTATTATGGCTTTGCTCGGTGGAGCGGCCTCCCTTGGTTTATACAAGGCCTTTGAGCCCGATGTGAGTTTTCCTGAAGAACAACCAAAAGAAGAAACCAAACTGGTTAACTTACTGAGTTCAGAACCAGCTGCTAATGTAGATTATGTCACGGCGGCGGAAGCTACTGTAAATGGCGTAGTACACGTTAAAACAGCGGGTACAGTAGAATACAAACAAAGGGCTTTTGACCCTTTTCGCCATTTCTTTTACGGCGAAGGAAGCTATGAGCAAAAGTACATTCAGCCCATTAAAGGTGCAGGCTCAGGTGTAATCGTTTCCAATGATGGTTATGTCGTTACCAACAATCACGTAATTGATAATGCTGATGAGATTACTGTAACCTTAAACAACAAAAAAACTTACACTGCAGACCTCGTAGGCACTGATCCTGCGACCGACTTAGCAGTGCTGAAGATTGAAGAAGAAACACTTCCTTATATTGAATATGGAAATTCTGACCAATTAAGAATAGGCGAATGGGTCTTAGCGGTAGGTAACCCGTTCAACCTTACCTCAACGGTTACAGCGGGTATTGTTTCCGCCAAAGGAAGAGACATTAATATCCTCAACGATGATCCTTATACCAATATGTCATCTATCGAATCTTTCATTCAAACAGATGCGGCGGTAAACCCAGGAAATAGTGGAGGAGCTTTAGTGAATACCAAAGGTGAATTGATCGGCATCAATGCCGCCATTAAATCCAATACAGGTTCTTTTGCCGGCTACTCTTTTGCTATTCCATCAAACATTGTAAAGAAGGTAGTAAACGACCTGATTGAATATGGTACAGTGCAACGGGCTTACATCGGCATTAGCATTCGAAACATTGATGACGAAATTGCAGAAGAAACTGAATTGGAGGACTTGAATGGAGTTTACATCGCAGGCTTTTCTAAAAGTAGTTCAGCTGATGAGGCTGGATTGAAAGAAGGTGATATCGTAAAAGAAGTTGAAGGACTGAAGATTAGAAACGTGGCAGAGCTGCAAGCAAAAATTGGCGAGTACATGCCAGGTGATGAAGTTGATGTAACCGTTTTAAGGGATGGCAAGCGCATTACTAAAAGTGTACTGCTCAAAAACTATGAAGGCAGTACTGAAATCGTAAGCAATAAGAAAAACGAAATGATGAAGCTCTTGGGGGCTAAACTGCAAGATGCTGAAGAAGAGACTTTAGAAAAACTCGAGCTTGAGCATGGTGTAGAAGTCGTGCAGCTGTTTCCAGGAAAACTGAAGAAGTCAGGTATGCAAGAAGGCTTCATAATTACAGGAGTGGATAATCAGGAAGTAAAAGATACTGACTCATTTATTAAAAACTTGAAAGAGAAAGACGGCGGTGTTCTTTTAAACGGAATATATCCGAATGGAAGGAAAGCTTATTACGGCTTTGGTATGTAAAATTTAAAGCAGCTAGAAAGCCCTTATCGAATGCTCGATAAGGGCTTTTTTGTTTTGCTCCAGCATAAAAAATTGTCGACTTTTGCGCCAATTATTGAGTCAAATAAACCCTTTTTAAAATCCCTAAAAATGAACGAGGAAATGAAAAAGCCGGTGGTAGCCGAAGAGTTTGAATCAGAATTGAACTCTTGGGTAGATCAGGAAAAGAAAGCAGTTGACCTGAATAACACAGTTGGCAGTTTGCTTTATGGTCAATCAGTTGAGCTAGTACTTTTTAGAAACCACTTAGTAGACCGAAGTGTTTCAGAAGTCTTGAAAATGCATAAAAATGCTCAAAACTTTACTAATCGTCCGGTGAGTGTTTACGAAACCTCAAGCCTGGCAAAAGAAATGTTGGAACTAAACCTAGCTCCTTCAAAAATCGACATTGGCAAGTTGGCTAACGATTGGCTAAAAGAAGAGGAGAACTTTGACTCAAGAAAAGACTTTTTGATCAATAAGCTAGAAGGGTTTATTGGTGCGGAAAAAAGAAAATTAGAACCAAAAGACGTAATCCTTTATGGTTTTGGTAGAATTGGTAGAATCGCTGCACGTGAGCTAATTAAACAAGCAGGTAAGGGCCAACAACTTAGATTAAGAGCCATCGTGACCCGTAATGATGATGAAACAGCAATGAAGAAAAGAGCTGCGCTATTGCGTAACGATTCTGTTCACGGAAGTTTCAATGGAACGGTAGAAGTTGATACAGTAAATAGAATCATGTTCATCAACGGTCAACAAGTTAACTTGATCGACGCGCAACAACCAGACGATATTGATTACACGAAGTACGGCATCAATGACGCCTTAGTAATTGACAACACTGGGGTTTTCAAAGACAAAACTGCTTTAAGTAGGCATTTAAAATCAAAAGGAGTAAGTAAGGTAATTCTTACAGCACCGGGCAAGGAAATTCCAAACATCGTTTACGGTGTTAACCACAAAAATGACATTGAACTTGAAGAAGACAAGATCATTTCAGCTGCTTCTTGCACCACTAACGCTATTGTGCCTGTTTTAAAAGTAATCGAAGACTCTCTTGGCATTGAAAAAGGCCACATTGAAACGGTTCATGCTTACACCAACGACCAGAACTTGTTGGATAACATGCACAGTAAAACCCGTAGAGGGAGATCAGCAGCTATCAATATGGTAATCACGGAAACGGGCGCAGGGAAGGCAGTCACTAAAGTTATTCCAAGCTTGCAGGATAAACTAACAGCCAACGCCGTGCGAGTTCCTACACCAAACGGTTCTCTTGCCATTATGAATTTAACGGTAGGAAAAGAAACGAGTGTTGAAGACATCAATGAGTTATTGAGAAAAGCTGCACTAGAAGGAGACTTAGTGAACCAGATTTATTTTTCAACTGATGGTGAAACTGTTTCTAGCGATATCATTGGCAATACTTGTTGCTCCGTTTATGACAGTCCTGCTACTATTGTTTCAACTGATAAAAAGAACATTGTGCTTTATGTATGGTATGACAATGAATTTGGCTATACCAAGCAGGTAATCAGACTTGCCAAGTATGTTGCTCAAGTTAGAAGATTGATCTACTATTAGTAGTTTATTCACAAACGATAAAAGCCGTAAAGTCAAACTTTACGGCTTTTTTATTTTCTCTCAACTTAAATTAAGCTATTGCTGAAAATTCCTAATGGTCTCGCTAATGATGCGCGTGCAATCCATCAATTCTTCTTCTGTCATTACTAAAGGCGGAGCAAAACGAATGATATTACCGTGCGTTGGCTTAGCAAGCAGACCGTTTTCTTTTAGGGCTATACAAATATCCCAGGCGGTTGAACTATCTTCCGTGTCGTTAATTACAATGGCATTCAACAGTCCTCTTCCTCTAACCAGTTTTACTAAGTCAGACTCATCAACTAGCTTTTGCATTTCAGCTCTAAAAATTTGTCCTAAATATTCTGCACTCTCTGCCAATTTTTCTTCCTCCACTACTTCCAAAGCAGCCATACCCACTCGAGCTGCAATGGGATTACCTCCAAAAGTTGAACCGTGTTGTCCCGGTTTGATTACCATCATGATCTCATCATTGGCCAAAACAGCACTAACGGGATAAGCTCCGCCTGAAAGCGCCTTTCCAAGTACTAAAATATCAGGCTTAAATCCCGCACGACTTTCACAACGAGGTGTAGGACAATCGCACCCTTTACAAACTGCTAAAAGCTTTCCTGTTCGGGCGATTCCTGTTTGAACCTCATCGGCCATAAACAGCACATTCTTCGCTTGACAAAGCTTAGCAGCGTCTTCAATATAATGATCATCCGGCACAAAAACTCCTGCTTCTCCCTGAATAGGCTCAACTAGAAAACCAACTACATTCTCTTCTTCTAAAGCCTTTTTTAAAGCCTCCAAATCATTATACGGTACTCTGATAAAACCAGGCGTATAAGGTCCATAGTTTTTGCGGGCATCTTCATCATTAGAAAATGAAATAATGGTAGTGGTTCTACCATGAAAATTACCATCGCATACAATAATCTTTGCATCATTCTCCGAAATGCCTCTTTTCTCGTAGGCATATTTTCTACACAGCTTGATTGCTGTTTCAACTGCCTCAGCACCAGAGTTCATGGGCAAGATCTTGTCAAAATCAAAGAAGGAAGTAGCAAAACGTTCAAACTGACCTAAAACATCATTGTAAAAAGCCCGTGAGGTAAGTGTTAGCTTTTCGGCTTGGTCTTTTAATGCACCAACGATCTTAGGATGGCAGTGGCCCTGATTAATGGCTGAATAAGCCGAAAGAAAGTCATAGTACTTCTTACCTTCTGCATCCCACATGTAAACGCCTTCTCCTTTGCTTAACACAACGGGTAAAGGATGGTAGTTATGCGCGCCATATTTATCTTCTAAGTTAATGGCTTCCGCTGAGGATAGCTTGTCTAAAGTACTGCTCATATCATTTCGTTTTAATGCATTTCAAAAGTATTTAATTCAAGGCTGATTACATAGCAGAACTCATTTTCCTTTCGCCCAATTTATCTTAATTGGCAATGGAATAAGTTACCTTTGCTCTATGGGTAGAAAAAGAAGAAAAAAACCATTTTTTGAGGAAGTAGAAGTTCTTGAATTAGCAGCAGAAGGCAAATCTTTTGCTCGCGTAAATGAGCAGGTATTGTTTATACCCAATACCGTTCCAGGAGATATAGTTGACGTTCAAGTGACCAAGAAAAGAAGACGCTACATGGAAGGAATGGTGAAAAAGTTTCATCATTATTCCGACATGAGGATTGAACCTTTTTGTGAGCACTTCGGGGTTTGCGGCGGTTGTAAATGGCAATTTATTCCTTACGAAGAGCAACTTAAAAACAAACAAAAAACGGTAGTAGATGCACTAGAGCGAATTGCAAAAGTGGAACTACCAGAAATCCCCAATATTATTCCTTCAGAAGAAACGACCTTCTACCGCAATAAGCTCGAGTTTACTTTCTCCAATAAAGAATGGCTCACCCAAGAGCAAGTAGATTCAGGCGAGAGTTTTGAAAACCGAAATGCTTTGGGCTTTCATGTCCCAGGGCGCTTTGATAAAGTACTCGACATTAAAAAGTGTTGGCTTCAGGCTGATCCTTCAAACCAAATTCGCAATTGGGTAAAGCAATACGCTTTAGAACATCAATTGGAGTTTTTCGATCTAAGAGAGCAGCAAGGTTTTCTGAGAAACCTCATCATCCGAACCTCGTCCAATGCTGAGGTGATGGTGATCTTTTCCTTCTTTAAAGAAATGGAGCAAGAAAGGATTGCACTTTTGGAATCATTTGAGGAGAGTTTTCCTCAGGTAACTTCGTTGCTTTTCGTTATCAATCAAAAGAAAAATGATACTATCGCAGATCAGGATATTCTGTGTTTTAGCGGAAGAGAATACATTTTGGAAGAAATGCCCAACTATGGGAATAAGCGGAAGTTGCAATTTAAAATTGGACCAAAGTCATTTTACCAAACCAATTCAGCCCAAGCCCATAAACTTTACCAAGTGGCAGCCAAAATGGCTAACATAAAGTCTACTGAAGTAGTTTATGATTTTTACACTGGCACCGGCACCATTGCCAATTTTATTGCTGATCAGGCAAAAAAAGTGGTTGGGGTTGAATATGTACCTGAAGCCATTGTGGATGCTAAATTCAATTCAAAAATGAATGAAATTGACAATTGCGCTTTTTTTGCAGGTGACCTTAAGGATGTTTTTACAGAATCGTTTATAGCTGAGCATGGAAAAGCCGATGTGGTCATCACTGACCCACCTAGGGCAGGCATGCATGAAGATGTATGCAAGCAACTGCTCAAACTAGCAGCTGATCGAATTGTTTATGTAAGTTGTAATCCTGCAACACAGGCAAGAGACCTGCAAATTTTAAATGAAGGATACACGGTAGAACAAGTTCAAGCGGTAGATATGTTTCCGCAAACACACCATGTTGAAAACGTAATTTTATTAAAAAGAAGAACATGAAACCTGTAACTGATTGGGAATCGAGGTATCAAAGCGGTCAAACCGGCTGGGATATTGGACACATTAGTACACCACTCAAAGCATACTTCGACCAGCTTGAAGATAAGTCGATCCGAATTTTAATTCCAGGCTGTGGTAATGCCTACGAGGCATCTTACCTTCATCAAAAAGGTTTTAAAAATGTCTTTTTAGTTGACTTGGCTTCAAGTCCTTTAGAGGATTTTGCATCTAAGCACCCTGACTTTCCGCCTGAACACCTGATTCACGAAAACTTTTTTGAGCACCAAGGGCAGTATGACCTTATGGTAGAACAAACTTTCTTTTGCGCTATTGATCCGCAGCACAGAGCGGAATACGCTAAAAAAACAGCAGCGCTATTAAGACCTCAAGGCAAACTGATTGGTCTTCTTTGGTCAGTTCCGCTAAATGAAGACAAGCCCCCTTTCGGCGGAAGCAAAGAAGAATACCATAATTATTTTGATCCCTTTTTCAAATACAGTGTTTTTGAAGAAGCCCACAATTCAATAGAACCCCGAGCAGGCAGAGAATTGTTTATCATTGCTCAAAAAAAGAAGAACCTCTAGAACGAGAGACTATGGCTAACCAGACACAAATATTAGAGCACAAACAAATCCTGCAAAAGATAAACCGCATAGCTTATCAAATCTATGAGGACCATCATCAAGAAGAGGAAATAATCATGGCAGGTATAGCCAGTAATGGATATCTATTTGCAAAGCTGCTAAAAGAGAAGCTTGAAGAAATTTCAACAGGCATCCAAATTAAGTTGATCGAATTGAAGATCGACAAAAAGAATCCGATTGACAGTGAAATAGAATTAGGCATACAGTCTGATGAACTAGAAGCAAAGTCTATCATACTAGTAGATGACGTGCTCAACTCAGGTAAAACCCTGATCTATGGCATGCAAGCTTTTCTAAAAGCGCCACTAAAAAAACTCTCAGTGGCGGTGCTGGTGAATCGCAGTCATAAGCGCTTCCCGGTAAATGCCAATTATGTTGGCATGTCCTTGGCAACAACCCTGAAAGAACATATTGAAGTGAGCTTTACAAAGGAAAACGACTACTCGGCCTACCTAAGTTAAAAGGGCAATAAGCTCATTGGGGCTGATCTTGGGCTTTTCAACCACCAAATCTGCTTGCAAATAATAGGGAGAACGCTCCTCTAATTGATGCTTTACAAAATCAAGAAGTTCAGCTTCACTTAAGTTTGCTATGAGCGGACGTTTGCTTCGATTCTGCTTTAGCCTGCCCAAGAGCACCTTTAAAGGAACGTTCAGGTAAACTGAAGTCCCGCTTTTTTTGATCAAGTCCATATTATCATAAAAACAAGGTGTCCCCCCCCCTAAGGCAATCACAGCTCGTTTTGAAGCCACCTCCTTCAGCGCCCTTCGTTCAGCTTCGCGAAAATACTGCTCCCCTTCTTTTTTAAAAATTTCGGTTATACCTCTCCCCTCTTTTTCAGCAATCATATCGTCAAGGTCAAGGCAAGATAGCTCCAAACGATTGGCAAGCTTTTTGGCCAAACTAGATTTGCCACTAGCCATAAACCCTATTAAGAAGATCGGTGTCTTGATCATGAATTAAGCGGTGAATCTGGTTCCTGTTTCATTTTATTGAAAACTGCCTTTTGAATCACCTTGGGCAAAAACTTAGAAAGGAAAACCGCTAGTTTACCCTCACGTGTCAGTACAATACTTTGTTTTCTGCCCTTCACTGCTGAATAGATATGGTCTGCTACTTCTTCAGCACTCATCATTTTTTCTTCTTTGCGAGGTGATTCTGATTGCGCGCTGCCGTCTGCGGTCAGGGCTCTTTTTCTAATCTCTGAAGCCGTAAAGCCAGGACAAGCAATTAGCACGTGAAGGCCTTTTTCAAGGTTTTCAGTTCGCAATGATTCTAAAAAACCCTGGAGAGCAAACTTTGAAGCTGAATAGGCCGTTCTAGCCGGAAGTCCCACGTAGCCGGCAATTGAAGAAACTCCAACTACCGAACCTTTTGATTTTAGCAAATAGGGCAAAGCGTATTTAGTGCAGTAAATACTACCCCAAAAGTTTACATCCATTACATTTTTCATGACTTGCAAGTCGAGCTTTTCAAACAAAGCCCGCATTGAAATGCCGGCATTATTGATGAGCACATCTACAGTTCCAAATTTTTGCACCGCTTTGTCGATCATGTTTGCGCAATCTGCCTCTTTAGAAACATCAGCGCTTATTAGCAACACCTCAGCTCCAAGAGATTCGATTATTTTAGCTGTTTCTTGAAGTTTCGCTTCATTACGTGCAGCAATGACTAAGTTGCATCCTGCCTGTGCAAAACGAATTGCAGTAGCTTTTCCTATACCTGAAGAGGCCCCGGTGATAACGACAACTTTATTTTTCATGAATTAAAGGTGATGGGTGATTTAGCGCTTTGCTTAAGTTTGTCTGAACATTCAAATTTAACGGAAGCATGCTAATTCGGGAAGTTACTGATGAAAAAACTGAAAAGGAATTTTTGGCTCTACCGCATATCATCTATCAAGATGACTCCAATTGGGTTCCACATCTAATCCAAGATATTAAAGGGGTTTTCGATCCTAAAAAGAATAAGTTCTTCAGACATGGAGAGGTGAGCCGATGGATTCTTGAAAAGGACGGTAAAACCATTGGAAGAATAGCAGCATTTATTAACCACAAAGGGAATAAAAAACAGAAGTTAGATACCGGAGGTGTTGGCTTTTTTGAGTGCATCAACGATCAAGAAGCGGCTTTTAAACTATTTGACACAGGGAAGAAATGGCTAGAGGATAAGAAGATGGAAGCCATGGATGGACCAATCAACTTTGGTGAAAAAGACAAATACTGGGGTTTGATCATTAATAATTTTGACTATCCTCCCTACTACTGCCAAAATTACAATCCCGAATATTACGTTCCCTTTTTTGAGAATTACGGCTTTAAAAAATACTACGAGCAATTCATCTATTACCGAAAGACAGCAGATGAACTGATTCCACTGCTCAAAGAAAAATCTGCACGCATTCGAAAAGATCCCAAGTTCACTTTTGAAACCATCAGCAAAAAACGGCTGGAGAAATACGCAGAAGATTTCAGAACCATTTACAACCGAGCTTGGACAAAACATGAAGGCTTCGCGGGCATGGAGAAGAGGCAGTCAATGGCGATCATGAAAACCATAAAACCCATACTCGATGAAGACTTGATCTACTTTGCCTATTATGATGGTAGACCGGTTGGCTTCTTTATCGCCTTGCCAGAGATCAATCAAATCTTTAAATATGTCAATGGCAACTTGAATTGGTGGGGAAAGCTAAAGTTTCTTTACCATAAATGGAGAGGAACCTGTACCACTTTCTTCGGTTTAGCTTTCGGTATAGACCCTGATTTTCAAGGCAAAGGACTTGAAGGTGCTATTTTTGAAGAATGCAAGAAAATTGTGAGCGCAAAAAACTCATACGAAGATGTGGTGATTACCTGGATTGGTGATTTTAATCCAAAAATGATACACGTTATTGAAAATTTAGGTGCCACAAGACTTAGAACACTTGCTACTTATCGCTATTTATTTGACCGAGAAGCTGAATTTGAACGTGCTAAAATTATTGGATAAGACTAGTTATCAAGACCTTGAACTTCAAGCTAAAATTTTTATTAAAAAAGTAAGAAGTGTTCTTGGTCATTATTTTCAATGATTATATCTTTGCAGTCCGAAAATTTTTCGGTGGTTCTAATAGACTTGCTAGCTCAGCTGGTAGAGCACATCCCTTTTAAGGATGGGGTCCAGGGTTCGAACCCCTGGCAAGTCACGAAAGCGAAAATCCTCACCTCTTTCAGGTGGGGATTTTTTGGTTTGAATACCTTGCTAGATGGTGATCCTTCTTCATTTTATTTCGGAGGACAGGGAAGCCTGTGCCAAGCAATTCAGGTGCCGAAGTGAACCCCCGGCCTGTGTGCCGAAACAAAGTGAAGGCATGCAAGTCACGAAAGCGAAAAAGCTAGCCCATAGGGCTGGCTTTGTGGATTGATAACTTTTGGAGGGAATCTTCCTTGATTTCATTTGAACGAAAGGGTTATCCACCTGCAGATTGGAGAGTCATGTTCCCCAAAGTTCCAGAGTTAGAATTTTCGAAGTCTTTGCTTCAAAATAAAAAATTCTTGGACTAAATAATAGAAATATTCCATTACTTTTGGGCTCCAACATTAATGAACTTGATTATGAAACCTATTTTCGTTGCCCTTTTATCGTTAATCAGTTTTTTATCCTATTCGCAAGCTATAGAAAAGACAGAGACAAAAATAAATAGTAGTGCGGATCTATCAATTTTTGTGGGAGGCTCTCAAGCCCTAGGAGCATATGGCAGTGCAGAAATTAGTGATGAAGAAGCAGGATATGCTGAATCAGGAAGTGTATGGGGCTTCAGATTAAATTTACGCCTAGTAGAACAACTGAAATTAGTGTTTGAATATTCTCAGAGCAACCATTCTTTTAGAGATCAGAACTTTACAGAGGACCTAAGGGTTCGATCAGGTCAACCTTTTTCTACCACAGCAGAAAACTACAGAATATCTTTTGCAGGAGTTGGAGTAAAGTTTGTGGTAGGTCAAAATAAAATAAAAGCTTATTTAAATCCTATGTTCGGAAGAACCACTATGATATTCCCAGAGATAACGACTAGAAACGGGTCCATTACAACGACCATAGCAGAATCTGAAGAAACGATGTTCAGCTATAAATTAAATGCAGGAGTCGATGTAACACTTTCACCCCGAATTACATTAGGCTTTAATGTGGCGTATTTGAACTTAGGTATTGTTGAAACCAATTCAAGCGGCACCACTCAGCAGGGAGGTCAAAGTATTAGTCAACCAGTTGAATTGAAAATTCCAACTTCAGTTTTAAATTCCAGCTTAAGTTTAGGATATCGGTTTTAACATTCTACCACCAACTGCTGCAAACAAGGCTTTTTAATATTGAATATCCTATTGATTAGTACTACTTTTGCAAAGGTAAATACCCCCGTGCTGAAATTGGTAGACAGGCATGGTTGAGGGCCATGTGTCCGTTTGGACGTGCAGGTTCGACTCCCGTCGGGGGTACTTGGTGATTAATTCGCCTTCAAAATTCATTCAAAAGCGAGCAATACAAAAGCTCGCTTTTGTTATTTGTGAGCTAGAATGAATTCAAGCGAAAGCTTGGCGAATTAATCCAATCCACGACTAGACGGGCGAGACAAAGTCACTCCCGTCGGGGGTACTTCACTAATTGGTTAAAGGCGAACATTCTGTTGTTCGCCTTTTCTGTTTAAAACCAACCTCAATACTCTTAATACGCAGGTTCTCGCCCGACTGAATGGCTTCAGCCGTTCGGGCGGGGACTCCCGTCGGGGGTACTTGGTGATTAATTCGCCTCTATATTTATTCAAAAGCGAGCAATACAAAAGCTCGCTTTTTTATTTTTGTGAGATGGAAAAGCCAAAAAAGACAAAGCTTGTACGTAAAAAAAGTAAAGATCTATTTGATCGTTGGAACGCAGCTGCTACCATCAAAAAAGGTGACATCCCGCCTGTTATCTTGAAAAAGTTAGGCATTCGAATTTTAGGAATTGTACTGCTTATCATTTTTAGCCCAATTTTATTAGCCATTTTTATTCTTGTTCTAGCAGTTTCATTGTGATAAAAAACGTTCATATTGGCTTTTTTTTCTTGTTATTTATCTTTTTGCTTCATCAGCTTACACAGAAGGTATTTGAGCTATCCATGCCTTTTATTGACGCCTATCTTGATCCTTTTTGCTTTATTGGCCTAACACTTTACCTCATCAAGTTTGAACGAAAGTTACTTCTTGGGACAAACCACCTTAGTCTGATTGAAGCTATTCTATACGCTATCTTTCTTGCCCTAATCAGTGAACTCATTCTTCCCCTTTTTTCAGAGAAATTGACTTATGACCTGTTAGACTTTTTTGCCATGTTCGCGGGTCTAAGCTTCTTCCTTCTCATTAATTTCTCCCAACTTGCAAGTTTTGAAGTGAAAAGGCACTAGACTCCTTATTCTCTGAAAGAAGAAAGTGAAGCTAGTTTTCAAAACCTTCTTGAAGATGCTCTTAATGGTGCAAGAAGTTCTGGTGTATTTAAAGTTAAAAGCGATTCAAATAAAGGTGTTGCGCTAGAGGGCAATGCAATCTTAATCTATGAAAAACAACAAAATCCACTTCTGCTACTTTGTCTCCAACAGATAGATGAAAGAAATTGGATTATTGAACAAAAACTAAAACAAAGGCAAGAGAAAATTCAACTAGATCAAATGGAAGTGCTTCAAGAGTTTGCCGGAGGGATAGCTCATGAAGTTCTAAACCCGCTTACCATCATTAAAGGACAAAACGAACTGCTAAAACACAAATTAGAGCAAAAGGCAAAAGAAGATAATGCCGATAAAATGAAACAATCGCTGCAAATTGTGGAAGATAGTGTAGAGCGTGCAAAAAAAATCATTCACAACCTGAGTAATTTCTCAAAAAATCTACTGCAGAAGAATTGGATGATCTTAAATTAATTGAATTGATTCAGAATACTCTGTCCATCTGTGAAAGCAAGTTCGTTAAGAATCAAATAAAAGTAGAAGTTGACGTAAGTCACGAGTTAAAGGCCCGTGGGAAAAGAATAGAATTATCCCAAGTACTTCTCAACGTTTTTAACAATGCGTTTGATGCGCTAGTCGAAAAAAAAGATAATCGATCTCTTTATATAAAGGCACAAAATCAAAACGAATTGGTTACGCTAAGCATTGCTAATAATGGGCCCAAAATCGAACTTGAAATTGCCAAACAAATCATGAACCCTTTTTTTACGACCAAAGAAGCCGGCAAGGGAATGGGCTTAGGTCTAAGCATATCAAGCACCCTAATGCAAAACCAAAAAGGGCGAATCTACTGCAAACCATCTGCAAACAATACGGAATTTGTGCTAGAACTGCTTCACGCCTAAGTTTTTATCCTTGAACCTATTGACTCTATCTTGTTACTATTTGGCAACTAGCAGTTCTCATTAAACACAAAATAAAGTCAATTAACCGATAAAATTAAACCGTTCTCCGAATAGTTAAGCTGTTTAAAGCTGTGCAATAAGAATTTTGATTAGGGACATGAAACCTTCAATTGATGACCGAAAAATTTAAAAGACCAAAAAAATAATTAATTCTTAAATAAATCAATTTAAAAAATTGTCCAACAGAGACTCAATCAATAAAGTAGAACTGGACGAAACTAATAATAATAAGAATCAATCATGAAAACAGCCAACCTTATATTACTCTTCTTTATTATCTTAACGGTTCAGGCGCAAACCACAGTCACCATTGGCAGTGGCAATTGGACATTTGGGGCCAACTGGAGCTCAGGTGTCCCAGGTCCTAGAGGGAGGGCCATAGTCAACGATCCCTTAACGCTTAACACCAATTTGATGTTGAGAAGCAGTGCCAGATATACTTTTAATGATGCGGTTACAGACCCTCCCGGTGGTAATAATCATGATATTCTCATTCGAAATGGTGCACGCTTGATCATTAACGCAACTACCATAATTGGAGGTGATATTAAAATAAAAAATGATGCCAAATTGGAAATAAACACAGTAGATACTTTGCGAATAGGAGGCGATTTATTGTTAAGGGATGACGCAACCTTAGACATGGAAGAAGGGAGTGTTCTAATCATTGAAGGTGATTTCAAAATGCGACATTCATCTACTTCACAAGTAGATGGTCAAATATCTGTGCTTGGGGAGGTTGTATTACGAAATAGTTCAACCATCACAGGTACAGGCAACCTAGAAGCGGGTGATGAAGTAGATATCCGTAACTCGTCAAGAATTTTTGGTTCTCGTTCAGATTGTGGCGGGCCCTGTGAATATGGAAGTGGTCAAGGCTTACCTGTTGAATTAACCTACTTTGATGCCAAAATAGTAAACTCAGGAACTGTAAAAGTTCAATGGGAAACAGAAACTGAAATAAACAATGATTACTTCATTATAGAATTGGCCTACCAAGATGGTCAATTTAATCAAGTTGCCCAAGTAGCAGGAAACGGTAACAGCAATAGAGTGATTAGATACAACAAGGTAATCCCGGTTGAAAACTTTAGATTTCCTATTTACCTTCGTTTAACTCAAGTTGATTACGACGGCAAATCTGAAACTTTCTCTCCTATATTTTTAAGCAAGGAAGAATTTAATTCTAAGGTTAATGTAACTATTTACCCCAACCCCAATAGAGGTGATCAGCTTTTTGTAGAACTCCAAAACCTAAAGGCAAAAGAGTACAGCATTGACTTGTTGGACGCTAGAGGACAGAGAGTAAAAACACAAAGAATGAATATACAAGAAAGTGATTTTTACAATGAGTTTGAGATCTTAAAAGGGACTCAGTTGTCTCCTGGTATTTACTACCTCCGAATAAGTTGCAATGAAAATAGATTGGTTAAAAAAGTTATCGTTCAATAGCGACTACTTATACTTAGTCATTTGAGTCGTCCTAAAATAGGTTGACAGTTTTTAATAGATTAATTAGAGCCGAAGAGAATATTCTCTTCGGCTTTTTCATGTATAAAATTAGGTGTTTTCATTTTCAAACTAAGATGTGGTCTTTTGTTATTGTAAGTTGCTATAGATTGGTCAATTAACATTTGCAGTTCTTTTTGCGTATTGCACTTATGAACTAAGAACTCTTGCTTTAATATTCCATTTATTCTTTCTGCTAAAGCATTCTGATAACAATCATATCCATCTGTCATAGATGGTAGGATCCCATGCTTTTTAAGTTCTCCTTGATAAATTGAGGAACAATACTGTAGTCCTCTATCGGAGTGATGAATAAGTGCTTTGGTTGAACTTCTCTTTCTAATAGCCATTTGAAGTGCCTTTACTACGTTTTCAGCGCTCATATCATAGCTTAATTGATAACCCATTATTTTCCTGCTATATGCATCAGTTACTAAAGAAAGATAGTGAGTTCGCTCTCGACTCTTCACATAAGTAATGTCACTAACAAAGTACTCCTCCGGTCTTTGAGGGAGCTTATCTTTCATCAAGTTAGGATACTTTCTCATCCAGTGTTTAGAGTTAGTGGTTTTGGTGTAATTCTTCTTCGCTACAATCAGCATAGACTCACTTTTTAAATAAGCAAAAAGACTGTCTCTACCTATCTTAATTCCTAAGCGATTAAAATCATCTTTTAGGAGATAATACAACTTGCGTGTACCAATTCGAGGCATGTCTCTACGGACTTGTAATACTAGAGGCTTCACTTGTGATAAAACCTTTTGTCTTGCTTTGTAACGAGCTTTTGACTGATAATAGGCCTGTCTGCTTAGCCCAAACAACCGACAACAGCGAGATAGACTTAGTCGTTCTTTTTGTTTGAGGTTTTCGATTGATTGGGCAAAGACTTTTTTCTGATCGAGGTCCCATACTGCTTGTCTGATATGTCGATCATCTCGTTTAGCAGTTGGTTCTTGAGCTTCTCATCTGAAAGTTCACGCTCTAATCGCTTTATTCTTTGAGCAGGGGTTTCTTTACTTTTTGGCATCTGATGTTGTTGCGGGGTTCGCCAGTCTAAAGTACCATGCTTTCGTAACCAAACAAGCACGGTACTTCGGCCTTGAATACCATAGGCTATTTGAGCTTGCTTGTAGGTCATTTCACCTTTTTCAACTTGCGAGATAACAGCTAATTCAAAGCCTAAGTTATAATCTCGTTGGCTCCGCTTCTTTCTTGATTTCTTTGAGTCTTTCATAAATAAGTTGATTTTGTGTCAACTTATTTCAGGACGGGACAATTTGTAAAATCAAAAAAGCCCTCAAATGAGGGCTTTTTTGTGACCTTGCAGGGAGTCGAACCCCGAACCTCCGCATCCGTAGTGCGGTGCTCTATCCAGTTAAGCTACAAGGCCAATTAAGAGAACAAAAGTACATAAACTACATAAGTTTGATTTTATTTTCACCAGTTTTTTAAAAAGAAAAAGCCCGAGCACAGGGCCCAGACTCCTTCCGAACGAGTAATCTTGAGTATGGTTAAAATACCCGCTATTGCTTAATAAACCGAGTCGAAAAAAGTTCGTTATCAGTTTGCACTTGAATCAAATACATGCCTTGATTCAATTGGCTGATATCTAAATTCACTTTTGAAGGGCTTTGTCCTTGCACTTGCTGCACTAACTGGCCTTTCAAATTGTAAATACTCAGCGTAGAATTAGATTCTAAATTGCTTAGATCAAAATTTAACTGATTCTTTGCAGGATTAGGATAAACGATCAATTTATCTTCCTCTAACAGATTCTCAGAAATATTGGTGATTAAACCGAATGCAACTTGATCTACGTAGTAATCTTTGTTTGCTCCAGCTGTTCCAAAATCATAGAAAATGGAAATCATGTCATAAGTATTTGCAAAATTAATAGCTGCCGTTCCAGTTACCTGATTTGAAAAATCAAAGGTTAAAACCTCCCAGGTATTAGCTGTTGAAACAGTAGCCTCGGTTTCAACACTAATTGCAGGATCTGTATGGTCTTCCACCTTTAATCGTACAGGGATATTAGCGTCAGGAGAATAAACTAAGGCTGAAATAGTTGTATTTCCTGATGAAAATGGAATAGCAGAGGCAAGACTACTTCCTAATGAAGTTCCTGCCCATGTTTGTGAACCTTGAGTCTTCGTAGATTTCAACACAATATTACTCGAGCTTACAGGGTCTGCGTCCAATATTGAGGCATTACCACCGAAATCAGCTACGGAATAATCAACTCTTGCTGAATCATCCCATGTAATAGGCAAATCAATTTGACTTTTCATAGGAGGGGGAGGCTGAATGATTCCAAACTGAACTCTGTCTAAATAATATACCTTTCCGGTGCCAGCTGTTCCAAAATCAAAGAATACTGACATCAAGTCGTAGGTATTCGAAAAGTTTAGAGCAGGAGTAACGCTTCCAAAATCAAACACTAAGGTATCCCATGCATTAGCAACAGTAGTATTCACATCTGTCTCAACAAATATGGCGGGATCAGTGCTGTCCTCAACTTTCAATCTAACAGGGATGCTAGCATCTGGAGAATAGACTACAATGCTTACCGTTGTGGCTCCGCTTGCAAAAGGAACTGCTGAGGCTAATTTAGCCCCTAAAGAGGTTCCTGCCCAAACTTGAGCGCCTTGAGTCTTGGTCACCCTCAAAACAGTATTTGTTGAATTCGCAGGATCAGCATCCAAGATTGAAGCATTACCTCCAAAGTCAACGGTTGTATAATCAACATTTGTAGAATCATCCCAATCAATTGGAAGATCGATCATGGACTTAGAAGGTCCACCACTTCCAAAGGTGCCAAAAACAACATCATCAACATAATAAGTCTTTCCGCTACCCAAAGTTCCAAAATCATAAAAAATTGAAATACGATCATAAACTGTTGAAAAATTTAAAGCAGGAGTTGCAGTTGAAAAATCCCAAACTAGTGTATCCCAAGCATTGGCTACCGTAGTATTAACGTCCAATTCAACAAATTTCGATGGATCTGTACTGTCTTCTACTTTTAATCTTACCGGAATATTCGCATCTGGTGAATATACTACTGCACTCATAGTGGTGCTGCCTGAAACAAAGGGCACAGGATTAGCCAAAGCGCTTGCCAAAGTAGTTCCTGCCCAGGTCTGACTGTTATTTTTTATGCTTCTTACAACAATATTTGAAGTATTAACAGGGCCTGAAGTTATTGTAGAAGAGTTGCCTCCAAAATCATTCACAAAGTAATTAACGTTTGCGGTATCATTCCATGTAATCGGAAGGTCTACCGTGGCTTTAGGAGCACCACCACCAGGAAGGAGTTGAATATCATCAAACAAAAAAGTAAAGTTTGAAGTACTATCTCCCATTACACCTAAGTCCCAAATCAAGACAATATTGCTATATGAATTTGCTGTGTTTACATTAGTAAAATCAAAGGTTAATTCTTCCCAAGCATTCGCTACTGTAGAAGTGTCTTCTTTTTCAAAGAAAATACCACCATTACTGGCATTCTCGACCTTTAACAATACCCTAGCTCCAACACGTGGTGAATAAACTTTCATTTTGAATATCTTATTCGTTGAAAAGTTTATTGGGTTTGACATGGATAAAAAACTCCCTCCCCACACTTGACCGGATGCTTTGATCATTCGACCAACATTACCGCTGGTATTAATACCATTACTCTGTGGATTAGGAATTACACTTGCATTACCTCCATCAAAGTCGGTAAATGCATAAACTGAAGATGGTGTAGTCTCAAAATCAATAGGAAGAGCCAAGGTTTGTCCTTTTATTAAGCCTATGCTTAAGACTGCCATCATTGTGAGTAAAATTTTTCTCATTGTACTTAATTTAATTGATTACTAGATTAATTATTGAAAAACACGAACGTAATCCACAAACATTTTTTGCGGAAAAACAGTTGAGGAGTTTGGCGAACCGGGCCAATCCCCCCCTACTGCTACATTCATGATGAAAAAGAAATTCTGATTTCGAAGTTCGCTTAGTTCAGGATCGCTTACATTTAATTCATGATATTGAACGTTGTCAAAAAGCCATCTTATTTTTTGGTTATCCCAAACAATAGAGTAGACATGCCACTCATCAGCTAAGGTTCCGTTTGCCAAAGTTGTCTTACCTCCAAAAAGGGCTCTTGCACCAGAGGCATCGGCCCAATGAGCAGTTCCGTGACAAACATCATCTCCTCCGTCCTGCACTGAACCACCTACCATCTCCATTATGTCTATTTCACCGCAACGTGGCCAACCTACATTTGAAATTGACTCACCTAACATCCATAGGGCAGGCCACATACCTTGACCGTAAGGCATGGCCGCTCGAATGTCAATTCTACCATGTTGAAAAGATTGTTTGCCTTGAGTAGTAATTCTTGAAGAAGTGAATTGACTACCATTAAAAAATTGTCTTTTCGCCTCTATGGCTAGTATACCATTAGACACAGTGGTATTCTCTTGCCGATAATACTGGAGCTCATTATTTCCCCAGCCATTGTTTCCTGTGCCTATTTCATAATTCCAATCTTGACTATTTAATGATGCACCATCAAACTCATCATTCCATACTAAAGTATAATTTTGATAAGACATAGGGGAAGTGAAACCTGAGGTGGGCGGATTACCGTTATTCCCGGGCTGTCCAAAATTTAAGGTAACAGATCTGCTTTCTTCTACATAATCAGCTGCTGTTGCATGAGCCCTTACCGTAATTTGGTAGGTACCGGAAGTAGTGAATTGATAAGCAGCTACTCCTGAAGGCTCTTCAATCGATTCTGTTTTGTTCTTATCGTAAAAAATTATGGTGTAAAAGTTTGCATTTGCTGCATTAGCTCTAACGGTAACTAAACCGTAAGTTGTAGTGTCCTCTACCACGCTGATTGTTAATCCTGAAGGCAATACAACATCAGGGGTGTCTTCTTCGTCTTCTCCACAAGCTACTATAGTTAGCGTTAGCATTGCAACCACAGCTAAAAAAAGCAAGCGATTTATATATCTAATAGTCAGTCTCATGTACTTAATTGTCTTGTCGTATATCGTCGATTTGGTATGTTTTGCTACTTACCACTCCCCAACCAGGGAACAAAACCAATTTATCATAAGTGTTTGACGGTGAAGTAGAGAATCCTACCTCAACCTCTACCCAGGTGAAAGCAACAGGTATAATCACATCTTTTTCAACAAAAACATTTGTATTCGCCTGATCTTCTAATTTGACCCTTAGGGTATCCCCAGCTGAAGGAGACCACACTTTTAACTTTATCAAAGAATCTGTGCTAAAATCTAACTTAGAATCTAAATTCACTTCTACTCCTGCCCAAGTTTCATTTCCATGTGTGGTCTCTAATACTCGATTTGAGGTATTTATCCCTCTTTTGTCAGCATTATCTTCTATAGATGCACTGCTACCTCCGAAACCAACAAAGGCGGGCTCTATGGTTTCAAAATCAAAAGGCAAAGAGAATCCGGTGGTTCCACCTCCCCCGCCGCCTGAAGGCACATAACCCTCGGGGATCAGCCTTAAATACCAAGCTAGTGTAGGGTCATTTCCTTGCAATTGGTATAAGAACATATGGTTTCTAGAGATTGAAATAATTTTGTAGCTATTAACTCCAGTATACATGCCGAGCCAAGCACCTGGAGCAGGCGAACTAGAGAGGGATAAGGTAGTATCAGCCCCTGCATCAAAAGCTAAGGACCAACTTTTATCAAGTTGTTCGGGATAGGGTGCTGTGTAATCTCCTTTATTTTGGAAAGACCCGGCAAAGTCATTCTGATAGGTATTGTGTAGGTATACATCACCATTATTCTTCATGTCAAAGCCAAAACCAACTAGCTTGAAAGTATATCGGTCATCATAAAGACCTACTCCCGACTTCTCGAGAGGTGTCGCTGAATAAAACTCAGGGGTAAACCCTAAAGAGCTAGGTGGGTTTGGTCCTACTCCAAAATGAGTAGTACTGTTTGAATCAATCACCCAAGTTTTACCATTAACGCTATCAATTCCACCTGTGAGCCACGTCAGAAGTGAGTCTTCCAACAAAGTAAAATCATCATTTGCAATGTTAACGCTTTGGGTAGATGAAACACTACCACCTCTTGTAAAGACTTGTGATTTAACCTTATAATCGCCTTTGACGGGAAAAACTCCTCTAACTTCTTTTCCTTCAGCACTTGTTCCATTACCAAAGTCCCAAAAAACCTGTCCACCGGTGGCATTCGAACTAAAGTTTATAATGTTTGGAGTATTGGCTGAGGGAGTGTAAGAAAAGTTAGCTTCGGAGGCACTAGGAGGGTCTCCTATTTCAGGTCGATCCTCTCTACAAGCAGTTGTGAAAAGCGCAGTTACTCCCACTAATATTAAATACTTACTTAATTGTTTCATAGTTTTATTAATAACCAGGATTTTGATTCCAATTGTTCCCTGCTAAGTCAATTTCGATTTGAGGGATTGGAAAAAGTTCATTTTTACCACTTGCAAAACCAGAAATAGCTGAGGCTGCTTGACCGGTTCTTACCAAATCAAAAAACCGATGACCTTCTCCTGCTAGTTCTAATCGTCTTTCGTTCCAAATTTCTTGAGTTAAAGTAGAACCTCCTGAAGTAAGTGCAGGCAAATTAACTCTAGCTCGCACTTGATTTACATAGCCTAAAGCAGTCGCGTCATTCGAATTTCTGTTGTGTGCTTCTGCTGCCATCAATAAAACATCAGCATAACGGATTACAATGTAATTTACAGGACTAGTTAAATCATTATCTGGTGCACCGATTTCACCTTGTCGTTTAATGTACTTATTGTTGTAATATCCCGTATGTCCACCGCCACCAACAGCATAATTAATGTCCCCTGGATTGGGTTGAGAGTTTATAAAAGCATCAATGTCTAGAATTGCAGCATCTCTTCTAATTTGGTCATTAGTACCAAAAGCATTGTATAGGTCAGATGTTGGCAAGTTGTAACTATTGCCATCTCCATAAACAGGTCCTTTGTATTGTCTTATTCCGTGAAAACCTGGAGCAGCATTTCCTTCCAAACAAATTAAACAATCATAGCTCCCGCCTTCTATCCCACTATACTGAATATCAAAGACTACCTCGCTATGTCCCTCATTCGCTTCCGCGAATAAAGTATTGAAATCTGGCAATAGAGAATAGCCTCCATTATTAATTAACTCATCAAAGGTTGAGGCCGACAATGCAAACTTATTCTGGTAGAGATAGACCTTACCTAAAAGGGCTAAAGCAGCTCCTTTACTCACTCTACCTCTTTCAGGGGCAGTCCAATTTAAAATAGGGATTGCGGCATTCAAGTCTAGCTCTATCTGCGAATACACTTCCGCCGCTGAAGCGCGATCAACCTCCGTCACTTCGTCAGCTCCTAATCGTTCGTCAACAACCAAAGGAACACCTCCAAAAAATTTAACCAATTGAAAATAATAATAAGCACGTAAAAAAGTTGCCTCTGCTAAAATTTCCTCTTTTCCTATAAAGTCTATCTTGTCACGATTTTCCAAAATAAAGTTGGCTCTTGTCACTCCTGCATAATTCCAACGAAAAACATTGCGCAATTCGTCATTTACAGCACCGTGTACCATGGCATCTATGTCATGTAAGCCTTTGGTATCTACTACGCTTTCTCCTCCTGCTATAGAGTTGTCTGAAGCGATCTCACCAATCCAAAGATGTAAAAAAGAAGCTTGCAACAGATCGTATGCTCCTATTAATGCAAAGCGATAATGCTCAGGAGTAGTAAAGTAATTGTCAGCATCTTGGGCAAATTCAGGTTCAATGTCAAGATAATCTTTACAAGACCCGATACTAAAGACAGATCCAATGATCGCAAGTGCCACAAAAATATTTCTAAATCGTTTGCTCATTATTTAAAATTTTAAACTAAACCCACCCATAAAAGTTCGGGCTTGAGGGTAAAAACCATAATCAACACCGGCAGCCAAAGGCCCTCCCGCAGAACCAATCTCAGGGTCGAAGCCACTGTATCCGGTCAAGGTAAATAGGTTATTAGCCGAGATGTATATTCGGCAAGACCTTGCCTTTGCCTTTTTAGTCCATTTTTCAGGCAAAGTATATCCAAATTGAATATTTCTCAACCTTAAAAAATCGCCATCTTCAACATAATAATCGGAAAACTCAGTATTGCGATTAGCTTCAGTAGTAACTCTTGGATTTTCGTCGGTTGTCCCTGCACCCGTCCAACGATCAATTACATAATCTAATTGATTAGCAAAGGGTTGTTGCCTCTCGAAATTTCGAATAATTTGCTGCCCAACTGCTGCAAACAAGTTAGCAGAAAGGTCGTATTGCTTGTATTTCACATTGAAATTGAATCCAAAAGTAAAGTCAGGAATTGGGGAACCAAGATTAGCTAAATCCGAATCGTCGTTGAAGTTGATTACACCATCTCCATTTTGGTCAACATACTTTAAATCACCTGGCTTAGCTCCTTCCTGCTTTACAGGAGAACTTTCAATCTCCGCTACAGATTGCCATACCCCATCTGTCTCTAAACCAATAAAATATCCAATTGGGAAGCCTTCTTCAAATCGAGTAGCTACATTACCCCCAACGCCAAAGGAAGCGCCTGGTAAAAATTCAACCCCGTCAGGAGTCTTTAAAACTTCGTTCTTTAAATATGTTGCATTAAAGTTGGCAGCATAGTTGAAATCTTTAGTCGGATCTGATTGGTAACCAAGCTCAAGTTCGACCCCTCGATTAGAGATATCTCCTGCATTGATGACCGGGGACTGTCCTCCTGGTCCTGCAGTTCCTAAGACACCTGACACTTCAGGCTGAAATAGAAGATCCCTAGTATTTTTAACGAAATAGTTTACAGTTACTGTGAAAGGATCTCCAAAGGTCAAATCTAAACCGGCATTAAACTGTCTAGTACTTTCCCATCTTAAATCGGGATTTGAGGCTCTGCCTATTGCTATCCCTTGAGTAATCACATTATTAAATACATATACCCCTTCTCCGTCTAATTGTGCACGGTAGGCAAAGTTTGGGATTTGATCATTTCCTGAAACACCATAACTTACTCTCAATTTAGCAAAAGTGATTGGCTTGAACAATTTGACTTTATTGAAAAAATCTTCTTCTGAAAATACCCATGCTGTTGACACAGTAGGAAAATAACCATATCGGTTGTTGGGACCGAACCTTGAAGAACCGTCACGTCGAAGAATAAAAGAAGCTAAATACCTCGACTTATATCCATACTCACCCCTAATAAAAGTTGAGAGTAAACGCTCCTCAAATTGATAAGAACCGGTATTGTTCAAAAACCCGCCCTCAGCCAAGCTGGCTGAAATGTCTGCGAATTCCTCTGAATTTCCGGGTGTATTAAATGCAGACCCGTTTAAACTTTCTCCTCTTCGCTTAAAAGCAGTTGCCCCAAAAGTTCCTTTTACAGAGTGTACTTCATTAAAAATTTTATTGTAATTGACAAATGCTTCGCCAGTTACATCTACAAATGTCGACCTAGACTCAAAAACACTAGGACCTCTCTCGATAAAAACGCTATCGGCTATTTCAACTCTAGTAGGGTCCAAATCTTCGTTGGCGGCAGTATTTTGTGCCTTTCCTGGTCCATACCACACCAAAGGGGAAAAGACTTTACCATCTACTAAAGCATAGTTGTAACCCAATCGGCCTGTAACCGTAAAGTTTTCATTAATCTCGTAAACTAGTTCTTCTTTTCCTACTACCTTGTTAACAATCCCACTATTGAAGGTATTTTCCATTTGAGCGATTGGATTAATTATATCGCTTACTTCTTCAAGGTAAGAATATCTTCCATCGGCAGTTCGAACTGGATCAGTAGGAAAAGCATTAATAGTATTGTATAATACAGAACCGATACCATTCTCAGGAAGGGTAGAGCGCTCCTCATTAGTGTAAAGCAATACACTATTTAGTTTGACTTTAGAATTGATTTCATTCATCATATTCAAACGTGCATTGTAGCGAGTAAAATTTGACTTATCTCCACCCACTATACCATCTTGTGTGAAATAAGAAAGCCCCGCATTGTAGGTTGAGCTCTTGTTACCTCCGGCTACGGAGACATTATAATTTTGGATCATGGCATTTTGAAAAACCTCATCCTGCCAATCGGTACCTTCTCCTAAGTTTGTATTGTTAAAAGGCAATGGCTCTCCAGCTGTACCAAACATTTCGTTTTTAATGACTGCATATTCTGAGGCATTTAATAGATCCAAGCGTCTTGCAGCCTGCTGAATACCTGTAAAACCACTAAACTCTAATCGAGGTTTAGCATTCTTATCTCCTTGCTTAGTTTCAATTAAGATAACTCCATTCGCTGCTCTAACTCCGTAGATTCCCGCAGTGGCATCTTTTAAAACATTAATAGACGCAATATCATTTGGATTTAGCGCATTCAAACCTTCTGAATCGTAAACTACACCATCCACTAAGATTAACGGATCATTGTCGCCAAATGTAGAAAGTCCTCTAATGCGAATACTAGAAGCCCCGCCAGGAGACCCAGAATTTGTCTCAATATTCACCCCGGATACTTGGCCCTGCAACGCTTGATCCATTCTGGCATTGTTCATCTTTTCGATGGCTTCTCCTTCAACTCTTGCAGTAGCGCCTGTTACCTCCTTTTTAGTAGTTGTACCATAACCAATCACTACTACCTCTTCCAAGGCGACAGCTGCAGATTCTAATTGAACGTCAACTTTAGATCGACCACCAACCAAAACTTCTTTTTTCGCATAACCTATGAAAGTAAATTGCAGCTTTGCTGTCTCAGCATTGCTTACTTTGATCGAATAATTTCCGTCAATATCAGTTGAAACACCATTCATTGTTCCGACCTCAAGTACGTTAACCCCGGGAACAGTTACGCCGTTATTATCTTTTACTTGCCCCTTAATGATAGCATCTTGAGCCCTAGATATATGGAAAGACAATAGCGACACAAGGAGTAATAGAGACTTTATTGATCTGTTTTTCAAGCTGTTGTGTTTTATAATTTTTACTTTTAGTCATTTTTACCTTAACAATAGTAGAAACTTTTATTGACATCATCACAACTTTTCCTTAACATTTTTTTTAAAAATTCTCATTATAATGATATAATATATTGATTTTCAATTAATTAATTAAGTGTAAAATTATGATTGTTTCTTTCAAAAGAAATTTAAAAAAACATCTCACTTTGACAAGATGGTTTTCTTCCTTTAGCCTAATTTTACTTTTTACCTTTATTCCTCCATAATGAGCAAAACCACAGAAGATGTTCTAGGGCACCAATTCAGCGCCTTTTATAAGATCCCAATTGAAAAATTTTTCCAGTTTGCAGTATCTGTAGATTGTATAATATTAGGTTACCATGAAAATAATGTGAAGCTTTTGGTTGTAGAAAGGGGAACTGAACCCCACAAGGGAAAAGTAGCTGTACCTGGAGATCTCGTTTATCCTGCTGAAGACATGGATGCTGCTGCAAATCGAGTACTAAAAGACCTTACCGGCTTGGAAAATGTATATATGACTCAGTCCAAAGCATACGGGCAGGTTGATCGGCATCCCATTGGCCGAGTAGTTACAGTTGGGTTTTACTCTCTCATCAGCGTAGATCGCTATCAACCTCTAGCGAGTTCATGGGCCGACAATGTATATTGGGTAGATGTAAAAGAACTCCCACCCCTTGCTTTTGACCATCAGACCATTGTTCAAAATGCATTAGAAGATTTAAAAGAAAGAGTAAAGCTTCAGCCCATTGGCTTCGAATTGCTCCCTAAAAAATTCACCCTTGGTGAAATGCAGAAATTATACGAAGCTATTTTAGATACTGAATTTGACAAAGCGAACTTTAGAAAGAAGGTTCTGAGCATGAAAATTTTAGAAGACACCTCAGAAATGCAGAAAAGTGTAGCTCACCGTCCAGCTAAACTCTATCGTTTCAACAAAGAAGCCTATCGTGCCCTTGAAAATACCAAAGAGGGGTTTAATCTCTAATCCTTTTTATTGCCTAATTCAAATTGAAAAAATAAGGAAGCTATATGCTTGCTCATTAAACTTAAACTAAGCAACATTTATTTCAGCTTATTGTATATTTTACAATATGTCCTATATTTGTCTGCTATGACATTACAAAAAGTTAGCCAAGAACCTTTTCGTATTGTAATTTTTGGCAGTGATGGAGATCTCTCCTTTCGGAAGATATTTCCTGCCTTGTATTACCGACTAGCAGACGGACAGGTAAATGATGGAGTAGAAATTCTTGCGGCCTCACGAACCGATAGAACACAGGAAGAATACATTGAGATGCTGAGGGAAAGGTTAGAGAAATACCTTGACTCCCCTGATAAGAAAGTATTCAACAAGCTACTCAAATCCACTACCCACCTTTGCATCAAAAAGGACGAGGAGCAGTTGAAAGCAGACTTGATGAATTGGTTTGAAGGTAGCGAAGAGCATGTGCGGATCTTCTACCTAGCAACTCCGGCATCAGCCTTTGGGACGATTAGTGATATGCTGTTGCGTTACGACCTCATCACTCCCGTTTCGCGAATAGTTTTAGAAAAGCCTCTAGGTACAGATCTGAAAAGTTCAGAAGACACCAATTCCACCGTAGCAAAATATTTTGATGAGGATCAAATTTATCGCATTGACCACTACCTTGGGAAAGAGACGGTTCAAAACTTAATGGTATTGCGATTTGCCAACAATCTCTTCGAGAGGACATGGAATGCACAGCATATTGACAATGTCCAAATTACCGTTGCCGAATCTCTTGGAGTGGGAAGCAGGGGAGGCTATTACGACCAATCGGGTGCGCTGCGAGACATGGTGCAAAACCATTTACTTCAGCTTTTATGCCTAGTTGGCATGGATCCGCCTTTAATCTTGAATGCCGACGAAGTGAGGGATGAGAAATTAAAGGTATTAAAAGCGCTTCGACCCTTTACCAAAGAAACAATAAAGTCGGATACCATTAAAGGTCAGTATACTCGAGGAAGTTCTGCCGAGGGCCACCTACCGTCGTATTTAGAAGATATCGAAAAGTACAGTTCTCAAACTGAGACCTTTGTCGCCTTAAAAACTTATATCGATAATTGGCGCTGGGAGGGGGTACCCTTTTACCTGAGAACCGGTAAACGATTGCCCCATCGTTATTCGGAAATCATCATTAACTATAAATCTGTACCACATAATATATTTCCAGAAAAGAAGAACATTGAAAACAATCGCTTGGCGATTCGATTGCAGCCCGAAGAAAGGATCGAGTTGCTCCAGATGGTGAAGATTCCTGGACCCGGAGGATATCGATACAAGCCAATCTCTTTAGAACTAGACTATGCTGATCACTTTGATGATCGCTTTCCGGATGCTTATGAGCGATTATTGATGGATGTGGTTAGAGGAAATCAGACCCTCTTTATGCGTCGTGATGAAGTAAAAGCCTCTTGGGCTTGGATAGAGACAATCCTAGTTAATTGGAAAAAACAGAAAATGAACAATGAGCTCTACGAAGCCGGTAGCTGGGGCCCCGGAAATAAGATCATGAACGAAGGACATCATTGGGTGACATCCAAACACATTGAAAAAATTCAAAAGTTAAAGAAAGATGGCAACTAGAGCGGAAATTGACCAAGATCTCTGTGCAAGGATCGTTTCCTTTTTAGCTCGAGAAATCGAGCAAAAGGGAGAAGCCAGCTTAGCCGTTTCAGGAGGTTCTACACCAAAAGAACTTTTCAAGTTTCTTTCTAAAACTGAATTAGATTGGGAAAAAGTAACTGTTATTCCTGTTGATGAGCGTTTGGTAACAGACGGTCATCCTGACCAAAATGGAAGTTTGATCAAAAATTTTCTTCTTCAAGAGAAGGCTGCAAAGGCTAAATTTTACCCTTTAGTGTATGATGCCAAAGAAGCTGAGAACAACCTTAAACAGGCTCTGGAAAACCTAAACCAAGTTCCGACCCCGATTACAGTGGTCGTCTTAGGCATGGGTACCGACGGTCACACGGCCTCTCTATTTCCGGGAAGTTCAGCGCTGGAGAAAGGCATCGATCCAAATTTTGAGCAAGAATTGCTCAATGTTACTCCTCCGGCTGCCCCCTATGAAAGAATTTCCATGAGTAGAAATTTTATTGCAAAAGCCAAACATATTTTTCTACACTTCTACGGAGAAGAGAAACAAGAAGTATTAGAAGAGGTAAGAAAAAAAGCGGATCACGCTCAATATCCCATTTATGCTTTTTTAACGATGCCTCAATTACAAATTTTTAATGCAGATTAAGACATGAATAAAAAGATTGTTGAAATAACCGAGCGGATCAAAAAAAGATCCAAAGAAACAAGAGCAAACTATCTGTCTTTAATGAAAAAGGCGGAAAAGAATAAAGTTACCAGGGGTGGATTAGCTTGTGGCAACTTAGCCCATGCTTTTGCCGCATGTGCAACAGATGAAAAAATAGACCTGAGCGGTGAAGTAAAACCCAACATAGGAATTATTACCGCCTACAATGATATGCTCAGCGCACACAAAACCTATGAGCACTATCCAGAAAAATTGCGGAAATACGCCCGAAAATACGACGGAGTGGCTCAAGTAGCCTCCGGCGTTCCTGCCATGTGCGATGGGGTAACCCAAGGACAGCCGGGGATGGAGCTTTCTCTGCTCAGCCGTGATGTAATTGCTTTGGCAACAACCATCGGCATGTCCCATCAAATGTTTGACGGTGGACTATGCTTGGGAATCTGCGACAAAATTGTACCCGGTATGATGATCGGTGCGCTGCGTTTTGGGCACCTTCCCTTCATATTTTTGCCAGGTGGGCCTATGGAATCAGGGATTTCTAATGAAGAAAAGGCTTTTCATCGGAGACAATATGCCGATGGTAAAATTGGAAGGAAAGAATTATTAAAGGCCGAATCAGCCTCCTACCATTCTGCCGGAACTTGTACCTTCTACGGTACGGCCAACAGCAACCAAATGCTGATGGAAATTATGGGTGTGCACTTACCCGGTGCCTCCTTCGTAACTCCCGGAACCAATCTAAGAGATGCATTGAACGAGTATGCAGTAAAAAGACTGATCGAGATCAATTCTCAAACGGATGAATATACTCCACTGTATGAAGTAATCAGTGAAGAAAGTATCGTTAACGCCATTGTTGGGCTGGTTGCTACAGGCGGATCTACCAACCATACCCTCCACCTCAACGCAATTGCTAGAGCTGCGGGAATCATTATCAATTGGGATGATTTTAATGAAGTTTCAGATGCTGTTCCTTTACTCACACGCGTATATCCTAATGGTTCAGCCGACATCAATCATTTTCAAGCCTGTGGAGGAATGGGGTATTTGATCAAAACGCTACGAGAGGGAGGTTATCTAAATGAAAACGTAAAAACTATTGTAGGAGATGGAATGGAAGCGTATACCAAGGAGCCTTATTTAGAAGATGGAGAACTGAAGTGGAAAGACAGCCCTGCGGAATCCCTTGACCAAGATGTTCTGCGTTCAACGGCGAAACCTTTTGCTGCTACCGGAGGCTTAAAGTGTTTGGAGGGAAATCTCGGGCGCGCCGTGATCAAAATTTCGGCCGTAAAAGAAGAGCATAGAAATGTTACTGCAGAAGCTGAAGTTTTTGAGGATCAGAATGATGTGATCGAAGCTTTTAAAAAAGGAAAACTAAATAAAGACGTAGTGGTGGTCGTAAAAAACCAGGGGGCACACAGTAATGGCATGCCTGAATTACACAAACTTACCCCTACCCTCACCCTCTTACAAAATCAGGGTTATCAAGTAGCCTTATTGACTGATGGAAGAATGTCAGGTGCCTCTGGAAAAGTACCTGCCGCTATTCATTTAAGCCCTGAAAGCATTATGGGAGGGATTATCGCTAAGATTCAAAGCGGTGATAAAATAGAATTAGATGCAGAAGCCGGCAAGCTAAACTGTTTAAATATTGAAGAAGTTGAAAAACGTCCATTTAAGGAGGAGAGCAAACCAGAATCTTTTGGTGTAGGACGTGAGTTATTTAATAAAGTTCGCCCCCTGATAACAGAAAGCGAAGAAGGAGCTTCATTTATCATCTAAACTATGCCACAACACCTAATTAGAGAAATATTAGCTCCTCATTCAATTGTGCCGGTAGTGGCCTTTGAAAAAAAGGATGACCCTCTTAGACTTACAGAGTATTTGCTACAACAAGAGATCCGATGTATTGAGGTTACTTTAAGAACCGCCTATGCCGAAAAAGCGATGAGAGACATTCGATCTGAGTTTGGCAGTGAGATGACCATTGGAGCCGGCACAGTGGTTAAAGAAGACCAATTAAAGTCTCTTAAGGATCTAGATATAGATTTCTTGGTTAGCCCGGGAACAACTCCAGCCTTGATTCATGCCTTTGAAGCTAGCAAAATTGCCTACTTACCTGGAGTAACTACTCCATCGGAGATTATTCAGGCGATTCACCTTGGTCTGGATACCTTAAAGTTTTTCCCCGCAGAGCTATTTGGCGGCATCAAGACCATTAAAACTTATCAGTCCGTTTTTTCAGACCTAAAATTCTGTCCGACAGGCGGAATTACAAAAGAAAGTGCTCAAGAATACCTATCGCTTAAAAACGTGATCGCGGTTGGTGGCTCTTGGATTCAAAAAGATTTTAAAAATTACACAACAATTACTCAATGATTGCGATTGCAGAAAGTGGTTCCACAAAAACCGAATGGTTTGTTCTTAATGATGAAGGAGAAATCGTAAATAACTTTAACACTCAAGGATTTAATCCAGATTTTCACAGTGCTAATGATATTAGCGCGGCGCTTAAAGAAGTAGACGAAATAGTTCGTTACAGCGAACAAGTTTGCAAAGTCTATTTTTTTGGAGCAAGCTGCTCAAGTGAAGTTAATATTGCCAAAGTAAAAGCCGGTATTCAGGCGGTATTCACAACCAATTCAATTCATGTTGACCATGACCTATTGGCCTGTGCCTATGCTTTATCGGACGGCCAACCACTAATTACCTGTATCCTCGGCACCGGTTCAAACTCTGCTTATTTTGACGGAGAAAAAATGCAGGAAGAAATTCCGGCTTTAGGTGTTTTTATGGGGGATGAAGGAAGTGGAGCTTATTTCGGGAAGCGTTTTATACGCGACTACTTTTATAAAAAGCTCCCCAAAGAAATGGAGGATGAAGTCAACCTCCAATTTAACTTAAAATGGAGCGAGGTAAGACAAGTGATTTACGGTTCTAACCAAGCTAATGTGTACCTAGCCTTATTCATGCCTTTTATCTATCAATTTAAAGATCACCCTTATGTAAGAGATATTGTAGAAGAAGGCATTGCAGCATTCATTGATGCTCATGTATGCTGCTTTTCCGAATACCCTTCCAAGGAAGTTGGATTTGTGGGAACTTTAGCCTTTTTGTTTCAGGATATAGTTGATAAGAAGCTATCTGAAAGAGGGTTTAAATTAGTAAAAGTGGTAAAAGGACCAGGCAAAAATTTAGTTGAATACTTAATTAAGTATAAAGGCATTTTAGATACCTCAACTACTAATGCAACAAGCTTAGCCGGGTAATGAAGAAAGCTACCATCATACAACTTTTGGTGGGAGCCCTAATCTTACTGCAAGGCAGTTGTATAAAACAGAATCAAGTGGAGACAAGCCTTACGGCAAAAGAAGTTTTTAAATTGTATGGCCCAAATGCATTGGCTTTTGGCGGATACAGACACCAAAGCAGAGACACCGTGCCTTCTGTTGCCGATTTGAAAGAGGATATGTTGATCTTGAATCAGATGGGCTGCCACTTAATTCGCACTTATCATACTCAGCAGTTCGGTCAGGTAAGCAATCTGCTTAAGGCAATCGCTGAATTAAAAGAAGAAAAGTCTGATTTTTCAATGTATGTCATGTTAGGTGCTTGGGTACAATGTAAAGAGGCATGGACTAAAACACCAATACACCAAAAAGAAGACCTTGCGAATAATCAAGCTGAAATTCAAGCAGCCATTAAATTCGCTCAAAAATATCCCGATATCATAAAAGTAATTGCGGTTGGCAATGAGGCCATGGTGCATTGGGCCTCAGGATATTATGTTGAACCAGAAGTCATTCTATCTTACGTTGAACAACTGCAAAACTTAAAAAAACAAGGCGAATTAAGTGCTAATATTTGGATTACCTCTTCGGATAACTTTGCCTCTTGGGGTGGAGGTGGAAAGGAATACCACAAGCCGGCCTTAACTGAGCTGATCCGATCAGTTGATTATGTTTCGCTTCACACCTACCCGTTTCACGACACGCATTATAATCCCTCCTTTTGGAAGCTTGACTCCACTCAAACTACTGCTACAGCATCGGCAGAAATCTTAATGGGAAAAGCCCTAGAATATGCTCAAAGACAATACTACAACACCGTTTCTTTCGTACACAGAATTGACTCATCTAAAGCGGTTCACATTGGAGAAACAGGATGGGCGAGCCATGACGTAAAACTGTATGGTAAAAAAGGCTCTAAAGCAGCCGATGAATTTAAACAGCAACTTTATTACCAAAAGGTTAGAAAATGGTGTAAGGATTCTTCCATCGCCTGTTTTTATTTTGAAGCTTTTGACGAACCTTGGAAAGATGCCACAGCAGCAGGTGGCTCAGAAAATCATTTTGGTTTAATTACTGTTGACGGCAAGGTTAAAGGTGCCCTTTGGCGCGAATTTGACCATTATAAGCTTTCGCAATTCAAAAGAGGTAATTATCTGAAAAAAAATCATAATGGGGATACTTCAAAACTAGTACTAACCTTACTTACTAACCCACAGGATTCAAGCCAGTAATAACTAAACTAATTAACGCTACTACTCATGTCAAAAAAAATTATCTTCATTGCTTTTGTGGTTTCCCTCGGCGGATTCCTCTTCGGTTTTGATGCCGGCATCATTTCAGGCGTAATGTCCTACGCCAGTCCTGAATTTAATCTAAGTGAACTGCAAGCCGGTTGGGTGGTCAGTTCCCCTACCTTCTCTGCTATGATCGCCATGTTGGTAGCCGGAAAGTTAAGTGACATTCTTGGAAGAAAGAAAATTCTGATCGTAGTCGCTTTTCTCTATGCCATTTCAGCCCTACTTTCGGCCTATGCCTCAAGTTATGAGATGTTGTACATTGCTAGAATGATAGGGGGCCTAGCTTTTGGCGCAGCCCTAGTGTTGGCTCCTGCCTACATCGCTGAAATCTCCTCTGCCAAAGATCGCGGCAAGCTGGTTTCTCTACAGCAACTTAACATCGTGTTTGGTTTTTTTGCTGCTTTCCTGAGTAATTACTACTTCAATTCAATTAATAACCCAAACAATGAAATGATCAATGATGCTAACGTTTGGCGATGGATGCTTGGAGTTGAGCTAATTCCTGCAGTTTTGTATTTTATTTTTCTCTTCTTTATTCCTAAAAGCCCCAGATGGCTTTACAATAAAAACCTCACCGACGAGGCAAAGAAGGTGTTGTTGGAAATATATGGTCAAGATATTGCCCACAAAGAAATTGAGGCCATGAAGAAAATGAGCGAATCGGTAAAACAAACAGCTAGTTCGATCAAGGTCTTATTCTCAAGAAATTTGCGTTATATTTTATTAATTGGTCTTGCCATTGGAATCCTTCAGCAAATTACCGGTATAAACGCGGTTTATTTTTATGCCACTTCGATCTTCGAACAAACCGGCATAGGAACTGATGCAGCCTTCTCTTCCGGAGTGCTCCTTAGTTTCACCACCGTTATTTTCACTTTCGTTGCTATTTTCCTGATCGATCGGATGGGCCGAAGGCCTCTTTTAATCATCGGCATCGGAGGCGTTGCCGTTAGTCTGCTAATTTGTGCATATGGTTTCTATCAGGCCAAATATGAACTTACTCCAGAAAAAGTTGCCCAAGTTGAACTGAAGGAAATGGAAGCATCAGACTTGGCCTTTGCCTATGGCATGGAATTCAAGGATGATCTAGCCTTTAAAAACGCCATGAAAGAGGGCTTAGGGTACCAATTATACCTCAGAAATAAAGGAGCCATTCTAGAAGCAGGAACCACCATCAACGCCACTTTGGTTTTGGTTGGGATTTTAGGATTCATCGCCTGTTTTGCATTCTCGCTAGGGCCTGTAATGTGGGTCTTACTTTCTGAGCTATTCCCGGTTCAAATAAGAGGACTCGCCATCGGTACCATTGGGTTCGTTAATTCCTTTTCCAGCTGGTTGATCCAACAGATCTTCCCCTGGGAACTTTCTACCTTTGGAAATGCCACTACCTTCCTGATCTTTGGATTGATCGCCTCAGCAGGATTCTTTTTATTCATCAAAATCCTTCCAGAAACCAAGGGTCGTTCTTTGGAAGAACTGGAAGCAGAATTAGTTAAGTCATGAAAAAATATCCGATTTACTTTAGTTTAGCCATTGCTGCACTAGGGTTTGGTTGTACCAATCAAGCCTCCAAAGAGGCAGCAGCACAAGTTCAAGAAGAAACTTCTCCAGCTAGTTTAACCGTTACAGAGTGGGACAGTAGCTTAGCCTTTACTGCTAAAGTTGCTGAAACAGGTCGTTATCGAATCAGCGTAAAAGGCGCTGCCGGAGATAGCGCTAGCGTGTGGATAGAAGATTATATTAAAAACCGGGATGGTCGCCAATACAACATTACCGGCACAATTGATTTAGATAAAGAAGGAAAAGGTGTAGTAGATGGCTCTCCCTTAGCCAAAGGTGATCACGCCATGCGCTTGCATACTAAAGGAACTGATCTTAAGGAAGTTAAATTTGAATTGATACAAAATTTAAGAGAAACTTCTGACACCATTATCAGTAGCATGGAGGGTGAGAATTGGAAACTAAAATGGGCAGATGAATTTAATGGTAGCGGATTAGTAGATACGAATAAGTGGACCTATAATTTAGGAAATTGGGGTTGGGGAAACAATGAACTGCAATATTATACCTTAGTAGATACGCAAAACGCAAGACAAGAAAATGGCAATTTGATCATTGAAGCGCATCCGGTAGAAAATTCTGAAGCATGGACCTCGGCTCGCTTAACCACTCAAGCTAAGGTTTCTTTTCTCTACGGTCGGATTGAGTTTAGAGCTAAAGTGCCCAACGGTTTGGGTACTTGGGCCGCTGGTTGGTTGTTGGGCGATGAATACCGAGATGAATTATCATGGCCCTATTGCGGTGAAATTGATGTTTTGGAATGCGTCGGTTATGAGATTGATTCATTAGGTAATGGAGAAAATCATGCCTCTTGCCATACTCCTGCTTATTACTTCAAGAAAGATAATCACATTACCGGTGAAATCGAATTAGACAGCATGCACAACAAGTTTCACACCTATGCCATTGAATGGTATCCAGATCGGATTGAAGCTTACTTAGATGAAGAGCATTACTACACCTACGATAAAATAGCCAATGAATTAGAGTGGCCTTTTGCTAAGCCCCAAAATATTATCATTAACCTGGCCATCGGCGGTGGTTGGGGCGGTGCCCGTGGAGTGGATCAAGAGATGGGCCCTCAGCAATACATCTTAGATTACATTAGAGTTTACGAGAAGAAATGAGACTAAGGCTTTTATTAATTCTTTCCTTAGCCTTTTTGTGTTGGAGCTGCAAAAAGACTGAAAAGCAGTATCAAATGACCATCTACGAAACCAATGCGGCAGGAGACCAACTGAGTCTTAAAAAACCACTCAAAGAGCTGGATCAGATTGACGGCACACTTCAGCTGGATCCGGAGAAAAGCTACCAAAGCATTTTGGGGTTTGGCGGAGCGTTCACAGAATCATCGGCTCATTTACTCAAACAATTGAAACCGGAATTAAGAACTGCTGTTCTCAAGGCTTATTTTGCCGAAGAAGGCGCTAATTACAGCATGGCAAGAACCCATATGAACTCCTGTGACTTTTCTCTAAGCTCATACAGTTACGCTCCTGTAGAAAACGATACTGCTCTCGAGCATTTTGCCATTGAGGAAGACCGGGAAGATCTTATTCCCATGATCAAACAAGCTCAGGAAATTTCAAAAGAGGGATTCAAACTACTTTCTTCCCCTTGGACTGCCCCCCCTTGGATGAAAGACAATCAGGCTTGGTTTGGCGGAAAATTACTGACTGAGTTTTATCCCACTTGGGCTAACTATTTTGTTAAGTACCAAAAGGACTATCAAGCAGAGGGGATACCCATTTGGGGCTTTACTATTGAAAATGAACCGTTGGGGAATGATGCGCATTGGGAAAGCATGCATTTCTCACCTGAGGAAATGGCACTTTTTGTGAAAGAGCACTTAGCCCCTACTCTAAAAGAAAACCAATTAGATCCGGAACTGTATGTATTTGACCAAAATAAAGGAGAGGAATTAGCAGAATGGAGCGAAGCATTGTTGACCGATACCGCCTTACTGCCTCATATTGCCGGTACGGCCGTGCATTGGTATGCCAGTACAGTAAAAACCTTCGATGCTTCCCTACAAGAAACACATAAGCTTGCACCCGATAAAAGTATCATCCATTCTGAGGCCTGCATTGATGCTGAAGTTCCCCATTGGAAGGAGGATGATTGGTATTGGAAGAAAGAAGCTACTGATTGGGGTTATCAATGGGCTCCAGAAGATAAAAAGGCGGATCATCCTAAATACGTGCCCGCCTACCGCTATGCCAGAGATATCATCGGCTGCATGAACAATTGGGTAGAAGCCTGGATTGATTGGAACATGGTACTCGATCCGCAAGGAGGGCCCAACCATGCCAAAAACTGGTGCGTTGCACCGATCTTAGTAGATACTGCTAAGCAAGAAGTTTATAAAACTCCCCTCTATTACGTGCTTTCGCACTTTAGTAAATTCGTCCGTCCCGGAGCAAAAAGAATAGCTTGGAATTCCGATCTAAAAGACCTACAATCAACAGCCTTTGTTAATCCGGAGGGTGAAGTAATCGTTATTTTATTTAATCCAACTAAGGAACCGATCGAATTGAAGCTAGCGCTCCAAGAACAAAATTATTTTACGCGAATTTCTGGGCAAGCGATACAAAGTTTGCTACTTGAAAATAAGAACTAGAATTACATATGAAGAAAGAGAAGATATTTTTAGGGAAGACCGAATTTGTACCCACTGAATCTGAGGTAAAAGGAGAGTACACTCATTTTGAGGATGAAGACTTCTTCATCATTCGAAATTACGACCAAATGCGTCCGTTTTTTATGACCATTGTAAGCTCTACAGATCATTGGCTTTTCCTTGCCAGCAACGGGGCTCTTTCTGCAGGTAGGAGAAATCCTGAAAATGCCTTATTTCCCTATTATACGGATGACAAGATCACCGAATCTAACTTACTAACTGGCCCGAGGACGGTGATCCATGCTTTAAAAAAAGAAAAAGTCCATTTGTGGGAACCCTTCAGACCTGACTCCCGCTCTGTTTATCCTTCCCGCTTCAACATCTATAAGAATAGAGAAGGGAATAAACTGATCTTCGAAGAGATCAATGAGCAGTTAAAACTGAAATACTGTTATGGTTGGATGTTTTCTGAAACGTATGGCTTAGTCAAGAAATCTTGGCTTGAGAACCTATCCGATGAGACGGTAGAATTGGAGGTGTTAGATGGAATTCAGAATATCTTACCGGCCGGAGTAGAAAGTCTGATACAAAATATTAGAAGCACCTTGGTGAAAGCCTACAAGCGAAGTGAGCTTACAGATGAACCGAAGGTTGGCATCTACTCCTTGAGTTCGATGATCGTAGATAAAGCAGAGCCTGCTGAAGCGCTTAAAGTCAGCACCACTTGGCACTGCGGGATTGAAGCTGAACAAACCTTGCTTTCAAGTTTGCAAATTGAGGATTTCCGCAGAGGAAAAGAAATTGAAAACGAAAAAGACATCAAGGCTGAAAATGGGGGCTATTTTGTGAAAGCCAGCCTCAAGTTAAAAAAGAAAGAAAAGACCAATTGGTACATCGTTAGTGAGGTGAATCAATCTTATGCCGACATTGTGAAGCTCCGCAATCAAATTGGCCAAACCAAAGACATGGCAAAGCTTTTGGAAGCTGATATTGCCAAGGACAAGAAAGACCTGAGAAAACTAATTGGCTTAAGTGATGGAATACAAAGATCTAGAGATCGTCTTGCTAGTGGACGACACTTTACCAATGTACTTTTTAATATTATGCGGGGTGGTACTTTCGATGAACTCTATGAAATCGAGACCGCTGATTTTCTCAAGCACATAAAGGGAATGAATCAGCGCGACTTTATTCGCTACAAGAGAGTGCTCAACGCTTTGCCAAAACAAATCACCTTCCACCAACTTCGCTATTTTCTTTTAGCCGCCGACCACGAAAAAATCTTCCGCTATTATCTGGAATACCTTCCTTTAAGCTTTAGCAGAAGACATGGCGACCCTAGTCGTCCGTGGAACTACTTCTCTATCGACATCAAAAATGAGAAAGGTGTTAAGATCCGAAACTTTCAAGGCAACTGGCGCGACATCTTCCAAAACTGGGAAGCCCTAGCTTTTAGCTTTCCAGAATACTCCCTTTCCATGATCACCAAGTTTGTCAATGCTTCTACCATTGACGGCTATAACCCTTACCGCATTACCCGTGAAGGGATTGATTGGGAAACAGTAGACCCCAATGATCCTTGGTCGCACATTGGTTATTGGGGAGATCACCAAATAATCTACCTCTCTAAATTCGTTGAATTGTCGATGCACTACCATCCGATTCGGCTTAAGAAGTTATTGAACGACGAAATTTTTACTTACGCCAATGTTCCTTACCGAATTAAAGGCTACGATGCCATCACCAGTAACCCTAAAAACACCATTGATTATGATCATGAACTGGCCCAGAAAGTAAATTCAAAAACCAAAGAAATAGGTTCTGATGGCAAATTGGTATGGAACCAGCAGAATCAATTGGTGTATGTAAACTTGACTGAAAAATTTTTAGTCAGTGTATTAACCAAACTATACAACTTTGTTCCAGGAGGAGGTCTCTGGCTAAATACCCAACGACCGGAGTGGAACGATGCCAACAACGCCTTGGTTGGCAATGGTTTATCGGTGGTCACCATCTGCTACCTAAAACGATTTTTAAGCGTGCTTAATGATCTTTACGGAGAGCTTGAGCTAAAAGAAATCAAGATCAATAAAGCCGTTATGGATCTCATGGATGCTTTATTTCGAGGTTTTAAACGTTACGAAAAACATCTTGACCCCGGCTTTAGTGCAGAGACAAGGAGAGAGTTTATGGATGATTTTGGGATTGCCGGAGAACACTATCGAACCACTGCCTATGCAGGATTTACAGGCGAAAAAAGGAGTTTAACTATTGATCGGCTGCAAGAGTTCATTGCCATGGCAAACCGATACCTAACTGCTACCATAGAACGCAGCGAACGAAAAGACCATCTTTACCACGCCTATAACCTTTTAAGCTTAACCGAAGGGAAGGCTGAGATCTCACATTTGTATGAGATGTTAGAGGGTCAAGTGGCTGTTTTAAGTGCGAAGCAGCTTAATCTTAAGCAAACGGTTGCAGTTGCTAATGCGTTGAACAAAAGTGAGATGTTCCGTCAAGATCAGTATAGCTATATGTTATACCCAGATCGTGATTTACCCTTGTTTCTAGAGAAAAACATTGTACCGAAACAAGAGGCGCTTTCCATCCCTGTTTTACGACAAATGTTGAATGATGGAGATCGAACCTTGGTAGAGAAAGATGAAGATGGTAAAATACATTTCAACAGTTCCTTCCAAAACTCAAACCACTTAGAAGAAGCGCTTGCAAATATCGAGAACCCACAGCTTAGACGACAGGCGAAAACTCAAAAATATAGAATAGTAGCATTGTTTGAAAAGGTATTCAAACACCATGAGTTTACCGGAAGATCGGGTGCTTTTTATGGTTACGAAGGACTAGGCAGTATATACTGGCATATGGTTTCTAAATTACTGATGGCAGTGCAAGAAAACCTGTTCCGTTTTAAAGAAGATAAAAAGACTCCTGAATATGGACATTTGATTGAACACTATTATGAAATCAGAGCTGGAATTGGTGTAAATAAGTCTCCTGACCTATATGGGGCATTCCCAACCGATGCCTACTCGCACACGCCAAAGTATGCGGGAGCCAAACAACCTGGAATGACCGGCCAAGTGAAAGAGGATATTATAAACCGCTGGGCTGAACTAGGAATCTATGCCTATCGAGGACGATTGCATTTTGATCCATTTATCTTAAGAGAGTCTGAATTTGTCAAAGAAGAATCTTGGCTTTCCTACGTAAATCCTGAAGGTGAGTTTGAAAAGCTTGCTATTAGAGAAAATAGCCTTGCCTTTACCTATTGCCAACAGCCCATTATTTATCGAATCGCAAAAGAGTTTAAGATTAGGCTGTATTACTATGATGGAAGCGAAAAAGTTTACACCGAAAAAGGATTAGAAGAACAAGATTCGAAAGACATTTTTAAACGTAAAGGCAAAATTAGGCTCATTGAAGTATCTTTAGATAACACCTTACTCATCTAAAATGAGCCGAATCAAGGGCAGAAAAGCCTTTTATTTATTAACGGCCCTCTTTTTCATTCTGGGTCTGATTACCGTTTTGGTAGATTCCTTGATTCCCAGATTGAAGGATGTCTTTACCTTGACTTATTTTCAGGCCGGATTCATTCAATTTGCATTTTTTGGAGCCTACTTTCTACTTTCCATCCCCTCTAGCTATTTTTTATCCAAGGTAGGCTACCAGAAAGGCACCCAATTTAGCTTATTTTTAATGGGCTTAGGCTGCTTGCTTTTTTTGCCTGCAGCTAACTACCGCGTATTCAGCTTATTTGCTCTTGCTTGTTTTACTTTAGCAGGAGGAATGACCCTTTTACAGGTGTCCATCAATCCTTTTATTACTGAATTGGGAAGTCCGGAAACCGCGGCAAAACGGCTTACTTTGGCGCAGGCCTTCAATTCTTTGGGAACAACCATAGCGCCTGCTATAGGAGCTATGTTCATTTTACGCGATCGGGTAATAGAGCAATCGACGATCGACCTAATGAATGAAGCTGAAAAGCTTGCTTACTACGACCTTGAAGCCGCAGCAGTTAATGCCCCTTTCATGGTTTTAGCTGCAATTTTGGTGGGTTTGGGAATGATCTTTATTTGGTTTAAAATGCCGAGCATTATTCCCCCCCGTAGTATTGGTTCTTATGCACAAGCCTTAAAGAATAAACGACTTAAAATGGGAATGTTGGGAATCTTCTGCTACGTAGGAGCCGAAGTGAGTTTGGGAAGCTATTTGGTGAATTATTTTATTTCCTTAGATGCTGCGAATCTTATTATCCAATCCGAAGGTTTAAGGAGTTTCGTAAGTAGTATTCTCGATGAGAATTTAACTAGTTATGACGAGAAAGCAATCGTCGGTGTCTTTATTACCTTTTATTGGGGAGGGGCAATGATTGGACGTTTCTTTGGTGCTTTTATTATGCAATACATCCCACCTGCTAAGGTTATTCTAGGCTTTGGCTTAATGGCTTTTTCATTTTTAACACTTTCTATTAATACAGCGGGCCTACTTGCCATGTTTGCGGCCTTAGCAGTAGGTTTTTGCAATTCTATCATGTTTCCTACCATATTCAGTTTGGCTTTGCAAGAACTAGGTGAACTGAAACCTAAAGGATCTGGCTTGTTGTGTACCGCTATCGTAGGCGGGGCTTTAATCCCTCCTACTTTTGGTGCCTTAATCGACTGGAAAGGGTTTGCCATTGCCATGCTCTTGATCATGGCCTGTTACCTCTATCTATCTTATTTGGGCTTTTACTTTCAAAAGAGAGAAGCTAGGGCTTCAACCCTTAGTGCCGATTGAGTAACTTTTGATAAAGCTCTTCATAGCGAGGTAAAATCTTCGAGATATCAAATTTCTTAGCTTGCTCAAATGCTTGTAATTTAAATTGTGACAGCGTTTGATCATCTTTTAGAATGTGGAGGGCATTTTTAGCCATCGTGTCTACATCGCCCACATCACTCAAATAACCCGAAAAGCCATTTTTATTAACCTCAGGAATTCCGCCAGTGTTTGAAGAGATCACTGGCACTCCGGCAGACATCGCTTCTAGGGCAGCAAGCCCAAAACTTTCGAACTCTGAAGGTAACAGAAAAAGGTCAGCAATACCCAAAACCCTTTCAGTGTCTTGCACCTTACCTAAGATATACAAATCATCTGTCAAGCCCTTTTCTCTGCACATTACTTCTGCTTGGTGCCTTTCAGGACCGTCACCAACTAGCATTAACTTCGCAGGGATCTTTTCCCTTACCTTTTCGAAAACCTCGATCACATCTGGGATTCGCTTTACTTTCCTGAAATTTGATACATGTGCCAATATTTTCTCACCGTTTGGCGCCATATGCTCCTTTAGTTCAGTGTCTACAACTGGGTCTTCGCAAGAGCCTAAACAAACGAAGTTTGGGATCACTTCGATTTTACTTGTCACCTTAAAGTGATTCAAGGTGTCCTGCTTTAAGCTTTCTGAAACAGCCGTAACGGCATCAGATTGATTAATGGCGAAAGTAATAACTGGTTCAAAAGAACTATCGCGGCCAACCAAGGTGATATCAGTGCCATGCAGCGTAGTTATAAAAGGTATATAAATCCCTTCTGATTCTAAAATGCGCTGCGCCATATAAGCTGCGGAAGCATGGGGGATGGCATAATGCACATGCAAAATATCCAAGTTTTCATGTTTGGCTACATCTACCAATTTGCTGGACAAGACTAACTCATAGGGTTGATAATCAAAAAGAGGATAATCAGAAACACTTACCTCATGATAGTGGATATTCTCTAAAAATGTATCTAACCTAACCGGCTGTTGGTAGGAAATAAAGTGAATTTGATGACCTTTTGCCGCTAGGGCTTTCCCTAATTCTGTTGCCACTACTCCACTTCCTCCAAAGGTTGGGTAACACACTATTCCAATATTCATGAGCTTGCTGATTGTTTAGTCGGTGAATTTCGGTATTTCATATTAGAGATCGCCTCATAAAGCTTTTCTTGAATTCGGGTTCGAATATTGAGTTTGACAAGCTTGGAATTGTTAGCTGAAGGGTGTATCCGATTAGAAAGAAAAATATAGACTAATTCTTCTTCGGGGTCAACCCAGGCATAAGTACCTGTAAAGCCACTGTGACCATAACTATTAAATGAAATACAATCGCATGTGGGTCCAGGCTCGCCATGCAAAGCCGGTTTATCAAAACCCGCACCTCTTCGGTTATCCTCTTTACTTTTAGGAATGGAGTCTTCACAAAATTGGCAATGGGTATATTCTTCTAAAACCTCAGCTTTCAAATACTGCTCACCGGCGTAGTTTCCCTTTTGCAAATACATTTGCATCAATTTGCCAAGATCATTGGCATTGGCAAATAAACCAGCATGACCTCCTACTCCACCTAGCATTGCTGCACCCGGATCGTGCACGTATCCATGAATCAATTGTTTTCGAAAAGTTTGGTCATTCTCAGTGGGCACAATCTCCGAAAGCGCATACTTCTTTAAAGGTAAAAAAGCTGTTCGGTGCATTCCTAAGGGCTTGTAAAAATGATCTTGATTGTAAACATTTATAGGCTCTTTGCGGTAACGCTCCACGACTTCTTTTAGAAAGTAATAACCAACATCACTGTAGCGGTACTCTTTCTTTTCCTTCACTTTGGCTCTATTTAATATTCGGTAGAATATCGTGTCGATGTACTCATCTACCATGTAGAGATCTTTAGCTACCTCCACGGAGTATTTTTCAGAAGGAGCCTTGCTGTACAAATCATAGCGCAATTGACCCTTCACCAAAGTTTTATTGTAAAAAGGAATCCAAGCTGCTAGGCCTGCTTGATGCGCTAAAATATCTCGAAGAATTAAGTCCTCATAAGGCGTTCCCCTAGTCATTCTTAGGTGATCTCCTAATTCGTCGTCTAAAGATAGTTTACCATCACTGTCCAATTCCATAATGGCAAGCAAAGTAGAAGCAATTTTAGTTACAGAAGCAACATCATACAGGTCGGTCCATTTTACTGCTTGCTTATTCTTGTAATCATGGTAGCCAAATGTTTTATGGTAAATCACTTTACCTGACTTGGCAACCCAAACTTGAGCTCCCGGATAAGCTTTAGCAGTTAAGCCTTCTTCAACAATTTCATCCACTAGAGCAAGCTCTGTTGATTTTATTCCTAACTCTTCAGGAAGAGCATACTCTAGCCTAAAAGCTTTACCTGTTTTTTGCCCCGTACCTTCATTTATAGAAGAAGTGGGTGAAATAGGCAACTTGCCCTTAACGCTTATTCCACCGAAGATGAACTGCGAAGCAAGATCTTGCGCATTGAAGCTATTCTGATAAGCGACAAGTAGTCTTGGAACATAAGCTGCTGCTAAAAAGTCCTTCAGCGCATATGCGTTAGCAAAAACCACTAGGCTAACTTTTTTCTTAAGTCTTAAAACATTGAGAAAATTTTTGAATTCATTATTGATTTCTGCACTAACCCAAGGATGTTTGTTTGATTTGTGAATACTTACAATAACCTCATCGTAGGTAAGTAAGGTGTCCATCAAGTTTTTTTGAGCAGACACTGATAGGGATGCAAAATGCAAGGTGTCTACTTTGGCATAACGGTTTAGTCCTTCTTGAAATTCACGGTAGCGAATTCCTTTCTCAGCGAAAGCAACTGATACTATTTTTTTACCAGCAAGCGACTTTAAAGGGAGGTGCTGATCTTCATTTCTTACTAAAGTCAAACTCGCTTTTACTAGTTGGCGGTTTAAGTATTCGTATTTGGGTAGGTTAAGGTCTTGATGTAAGTTTTTTAAAGGAACTTGATTGGTTTTATGAATGCCCAACCATTCTTTGGCCTTCAAAATTTTATGCGCAGAAGCAGTAATCCGCTCTTCGGAAATACTACCGCCTTTCACTGCCTTTTTGATGGCGGTTATAGCAGCTCCCACGTCTTTGCTAAGTAGTAAAACATCATTTCCTGCTTGCAAGGCCTTCAGATCAACTTGGGCAGACTCTTGATATTTAGCAACCCCACCCATATTTAAACCATCTGTGAAGATCAAGCCTTTGAAATTGAGGTCTTGCTTAAGAATGCTGTCTACTATGGTTGCGTTCAAAGAAGATGCATATTGATCTCCTTTCATAAGCTGCGGCAAATTGAGGTGTGCCGTCATCATGCTGCCCACACCAGCTCTGGCTAGTTGCTTAAAAGGATATAATTCAAGCGAATCAATCCGTTTAGGGCTATGGTTAACAACAGGAAGACGGATATGGGAATCTGTATCCGTGTCTCCGTGTCCGGGAAAGTGTTTTGCACAAGCGATTACTCCTGCTTTTTGAAGACCTTTCATGTAGGCAATTCCTTTGCGTGCTACATTCTTTTTATCCTCTCCAAAAGAGCGAGCAAAAATGACAGGATTGTTAGGATTGTTGTTGACATCTACTACAGGAGAAAAACTAACATGTACACCCAAACGACGGCATTGCTCCCCAATCTGCTCCCCCATCTCTTCGATCAAGTCATCATCTTGAATTGCACCCAAGGTCATTTGCCAAGGATACTTCATGGTTGAATCTATTCGCATGCTCAACCCCCATTCTGCGTCCATGGCAACCATTAGAGGAATGGCACTTGTCTGCTGATACAAATTACTGAGTTTAGCTTGCCTGTGCGGACCTCCCTGAAAGAAAGTCAGTCCTCCAATGTGGTATTGATTAATCGCTTTAAGCACTTCATTTTTGTGTGCTTCACCCTTATTAGAATATGCTGCAATGTTGAAAAGTTGACCAATCTTTTCCTCCAGACTCATCTTCATAATTAAAGAATCTGCCCATGGACTTGGCTGAAGCAAGAAAGGTGGCTTCGATTCATCAATAAAAGACTCTTGATTGGATGATTGGAAACTAAGGCTGCTTAAGACAAGCAACAAAAAACAGAATTTTCTTAACATAAGTAAACTTTAAGCTTAACGAAGTTAATCAATAAGCAGACCAAAGAATTTGGAGCTATTCTAACTTTTAAACAGTTTTTGGTTGATGTGAACACCTTCTTTTAAGCTTGCAAACTGTTACTGAAATTTGTAATTTTCATTTATGATTTCATCATTTTTCAAAACCCCAAGAAGCAAGCGGTTTAATTTCGCTCCCCGCTATTATGATGCTGACAAGGAGGCTTTCAAAGAACGTTATACACAAATTGAGGCCGAGATGAACGGGAAGCCAAGTCTTTCTATAGGCTCTGGAAGGTCTTTGAGAGAAAGATGGGAAGCAAACAAAAACACCTCAAGCTATTCAAAGAAGTCAAACCTTCGTTTGCTGTTTATCATTGCTCTACTTTGTGGGCTTTCTTATATTTTGCTGTATTATTAGCCAATCATAAAAATCCAAAAATAGGCCTAGATGCTACTTTTTAAATCGCCTTAAAAGAGGGCAATTTAACTACCTTTGCGGCAACACTGACTGCGTATTTATGCCTGATATCATTCACTTATTACCTGACTCCGTTGCCAATCAAATTGCTGCAGGCGAAGTAGTGCAAAGGCCTGCCTCAGCAGTGAAGGAATTGTTGGAAAACAGCATTGACTCAGGAGCTAGGAACATTCAACTAATTATAAAAAATGCAGGCAAAACTTTAATTCAAGTAATTGATGATGGTTGCGGAATGACAGAAACTGATGCACGTCTCTGCCTTGAAAGACACGCCACCTCTAAAATTACAAAAGTAGATGATCTGTTCAACCTAAAAACCATGGGTTTTAGAGGCGAAGCAGTCCCCTCTATAGCTGCTGTTTCACAGATGGAGATTAAAACCAAAGTAGCAGGAGCAGATCTAGGTACACATTTGACCTTAGAAGGAAGTGAGGTAAAAAGCCAAGAATATTGTCAATGTTCAAAGGGAACTCAAATTAGCGTTAAAAACCTCTTCTTTAACATTCCTGCTCGAAGAAACTTTTTGAAGAGCAACCCGATTGAAACGAAGCATATTATTGAGGAGTTTGTGCGTATTGCTCTAATCCACCCAGAGGTCGTAATGAGCATGCATAACGACTCCAATGAAGTTTATCGCTTACCGAAAGGTAATTTTCGGCAACGTATTGTTAACCTTAATGGGAATAAGTTCGATCAACGCCTAGTACCTGTGAAGGAAAGTACAGACATCGTTTCAGTAGAGGGATTTGTGGGCAAACCTGAATTTGCTCGTAAAACTAGAGGTGAACAGTACTTTTTTGCAAATGCGAGATACATTCGTTCGCCTTACCTCAACCATGCTGTGCAAGCTGCTTTTGAAGAGCTCTTAGCAAAGGATCACTTTCCAACTTATTTTCTGAAGCTTGAGCTTGATCCCGCTAAGATCGATATCAACATTCATCCCACTAAAACAGAGGTTAAATTTGAAGAAGAAAGAGCCATTTATGCCATCATTCGAACAGCGGTTAGGCAGGCATTAGGCCGCTTCAATGTGGCGCCTTCGCTCGACTTTGAAAAGGAGCAGACTTTTGAACTACCGGAATTAAAAAAAGGTGAAGCCATTCGCATGCCTAACATTACGGTAAACCCTGAATTCAATCCTTTCGAAAGAGAGAAAAAGAGTCTGCAGGAAAACATCCATTTCCCATTTAAAAGAGAAAAACAGCAAGACCCGAATTGGGAAACGCTCTATCCAGAACCGAAAAGAAGTATATCAAAAGAAGACACGCAATTAAAGCAAGCAGATTCTGATAATGAGCCTGCAAAAGAGCAAGCCTACACTGAACGTAAGCTGATCCAACTTCACCGAAAATATATTTTAAGTCAATTAAAATCAGGCATTATTCTGATTGACCAACAAAGGGCGCATGAAAGGGTATTATGGGAAAAGCTCAAAAGTAAATTAGAAACTAAACAAGCTAGCAGCCAACAACTGCTCTTTCCTGAGCGACTTGAACTAAAGGCACAAGATCGAGCAATATTAGAATCGCTGATGGGGCCTCTCAAAAAACTTGGGTTCAGCATGAATTTTAAGAAAGGAAGTGAACTAGAAATTGATGGTGTTCCTTCGGAGGTAGGCAAACAGTCAGCAGCTAAATTAATTGAGGAAACACTCGAAAACTTCCAAAACACCCAAAATAGTCCGAAGGATGAAGTAACTCTAGCTCTTTTGCAACATTTATCAAATAGAATGAGCATCAAAGCAGGTAAAAAGCTAGAAGATGAAGAAATGAATCAGTTGGTAGATGAACTTTTTGCCTGTGAAATGCCTTATCACTTAGCTAACGGCAAGCCCATTATTTTGAGCTACACCTTAGAAGAACTTGACAAACAATTTAAGCGATCATGAATTTCGGTTCATCAAATCCTTTATCTAGTCTACCAGAAGTAGTTAAAAACCTCTTGATCATCAATGTTTTGATGCTTTTAGCTACTTACGTTGCGCTGCAAGCTCGGATAGACATTACAGATTGGCTGGGCTTGCACCATTGGCGAAGCGAGCTGTTTATGCCACACCAGCTGATTACCTACATGTTTTTACACGGTGGTATTACACACTTGTTTTTCAATATGTTCGCCCTATGGATGTTTGGCCGAGTACTGGAACAGGTTTTCGGCCCTAAGCGGTTTTTGATTTACTACATGGTCACAGGAATTGGAGCCGGTGTTATTCAACTGATCACTACTGAATTGAGGCTTCAATCGTTACTTGGTGATCTTACACCCCAAGACTTTGAATTGATCATGCGCGAAGGCTTGGAAATCCTGCAAGCCGGTAAGAATTATGTAGACCCCACAGCAAGAGAAATCAATGCATTGATCAATCGCTCAACAGTGGGAGCATCGGGGGCTGTTTTTGGAATTTTATTAGCGTTCGGAATGCTATTCCCAAACGTTCAATTAATGCTGCTAATCCCTCCAATTCCGATCAAGGCAAAGTATTTTGTGATTATTTACGGAGCTCTTGAATTATACCTTGGAATATCAAATAACCCGGCTGACAATGTGGCTCATTTTGCACATTTGGGAGGAATGTTGTTTGGTTACTTTATGATTAAGTGGTGGAAATATAATAGGACAAATACACATTAACATGTTCGGGAATACTCAAAATAAATTCGACCTTAACTTCAGTAACAACAGTATGTTAGTGAAGCTGATTTATGCTAATCTTATCGTTTTCCTAGCGATTAAAGTATTGGTTCTCCCCTTCTGGTTAATGAACATACAACTTTCAGCTGATCAATTTGCACTTAATTGGTTGGCAGTTCCATCTGACCTTTTTAAACTTATTAGCCGTCCTTGGACTGTATTTTCTTATATGTTCTTGCATTTGGGCTTTTTTCATTTGCTTATGAACATGTTATGGCTCTATTTTTTAGGTCAATTGTTTGTGGAGTTTCTGGGTGAAAAAAAACTATGGACAGTATACATCTCAGGGGGTTTAGCGGGTGCAGCATTATACATTCTGTTTTATAATGTTTTTCCTGTTTTTGAGACCTCGGTAGGTGTTTCTAAAGCTTTGGGTGCTTCTGCTTCTGTTATGGCAGTGGTAGTTGCAGTGGCCACCTACGTGCCAAATTTTAGCATCAGGCTACTATTACTAGGCAATGTAAAATTGAAATACATTGCGCTTTTTGCATTTGTACTGGATGTGATTAATATTTCCAATTCAAACTCAGGTGGACACATTGCACACATAGGAGGAGCTGCACTAGGGTTTTTCTTTGCAAGACGATGGAAACAAGGACAAGACATTACCAATTGGGTCTCAACTGCTACAGCTTTTATACAAGCCATTTTTAAACAGCAACCAAAAGTGAAGCTAAAGCATAAAGCCAACGGGAACAGTAAAAGACAGCAACAAAATCACAGAAACAAAGATGAGCAGTCGAGGGTTGATGAAATCTTAGATAAGATCTCTCAGTCTGGTTACGATAGTTTAAGCAAAGAGGAAAAAGATTTTCTTTTCAGAGCTAGTAAAAACAGCTAATCTGTATCGTCTTTATTCTTTGGTATGTAGTGGTATTCATAATTAATTTGAGGACTTTGCTGGTTTCCTAACTCAAGCTGTTGATCCTCTTTCTGTTCCTCCTCTTCTTCTTCATTCCATTCGTACACTTTCCGCTGTGGGCCTTGTTTTCTATAATAAACCGCCAACACAATTCCCACTAGCAGTCCCCAAAAGTGTCCTTCCCATGACATTTTTTGATCCCAAGGTAAAATGCCCCATATAAGACTTCCATATAAAAAAGCTACTAAAAAGGATATAGCAATCAAGGAGTTTGAACGACGCAAAAATCCGCTGACAAAAAGAAAACCAAATAGGGAATAAACTAGGCCACTTGCCCCAATATGATAATTATGTCGTGCAGAAATCCAGGTATACAGTCCGGCAAGCAACCAAGACCATAAAACAATTCTTATGGCTAAGCTTTTGTAGAAATAAAAAAGTGTCCATCCCAACGCTAAGAGGGCGATAGCATTATTGAAAAGGTGATTAAAATCTCCGTGAATTAAAGGCGAGAACAGGACGCCCCGAAGGCCTGTCATTTCCCTTGGTAAAATACCCCACTTGCCCAAGCTCAAATCAAAATGCCATTCAAAAAGCTTTATTAGCGCTATGAATAGCACAAACAAAAAAGGGGGTGTAAAGGCTAGAAATAGCCTTTTCTTCTCAGCTTTTTGCATTTATTCTCAATTTAAACAGGTATAGCAAGAAGTAATCCATTGTCAAAAAGTCACTCAACAAGCGGAGCTAGACAGAATGATTATTCAAACTAATACTAAAAACCACGCTGCTTTTTGATGTTTTCATAGGCAAGTTGAACTTGTCTGAACTTCTCCTCAGCTTGTTTCCTAACATCAGCTCCCAAATGATTTACCTTGTCGGGATGGTACTTTTTAGCCATTTTACGATAGGCTTTTTTCAATTCATCGTTGGAAGCATCAGGGGTTACTTCAAGAATTTTATAATCGGCACCAGTATTTTTCACAAACATGGCTTTGATCGATTCAAAGTCTGCATTGTTAATCCCTAAAAATCCTGCTATGCGGTGAATTAAATTCAACTCGGAATCGCTGATCTGATCGTCCGCTTCCGCAATTCCAAATAAATAATGAAGCAATTGCAATCGACTATGGTATTGCATTTGATAACGAATCTCATGTGAGATTTGTCTGATATCTAATGGCTTTTCCAATAGGTCCTTCAAAGCTCGGAGCTGTTGCTTGGTTTTCGCTTCTCCAAACTGCCTTATGTAAAACTGTTTTACATAGTTAAGTTCTGATTTTAACACCTTACCATCTGCTTTCATTACAGCAGCAGTCAGCACTAACAAACTTGCCGCAAAATCTCCGCTAGAACTTCTTCTGTAGGCCTCCTCTCCTCTGTAAGTTGACCCCGAAGCCGTAAAACGCTCATCCCATTCAACCGAATTTCTATTGTCTAGCATGGCGCCAATGAAGAAACCAATCATAGCGCCAAAAAAACCAAAAGCGCCAAAACCGATCATAGCGCCAATCCACTTTCCCCAACCTCTCATTTAATTCACATTTAAAGTCTAAAATTAGTGAAAGACTGCTGTTCAAGCATCCATGCGGCTCTTTTATTATAGAAGATTTCTTATTAATTTTGCGAATTGACAAATAGCAAAGATTGCTCGAACCATATACAATTATTCCTCCACCGATCGAAAGTGGTTCTACCTACTATTTCATTACAGATAGTGGAGTACACTACGAGGTTAGGTTTGGAAGAAAACAAAACAATATTTTAAATACATCTATTGTTTTTGGAGTAATTAATGAAGAGTATGAAGGCGAAGAGTATAGCTTGACCAATAAATTTGAGGTATACCGGGTAATGGCAACCATTGTTGAAATTTTACGTATGTATATGAGTATACATCCAAAAATCAACAGTTACGAATACACCGGAGAACCTACCGCCAAAGAGTTGGACAAAATTGGAAAGCAACGCTTATCGCTCTATAATCGTTATTTATCAAAGGTTTTTGACCCGATGCTTTGGGAAGTAGAGGAGCAAAAAAATAAAACAATAGTGAAACGTATAAAAGATAACTTTGCATAACAAAACGTCTTCTTATACGTTGATAAACACAAAATAAGCAGGAGAAAATACATGAGACAACTAAAAATCAGTCAACAGATTACGAAAAGAGAAAGCAAGTCTTTAGAAAAGTACTTGCAGGATGTTTCGAAAGAAGAAATGATCACGGCTGAAGAAGAGGTTGAATTGGCCATTAAAATTCAAAGTGGAGATGAAAGAGCATTAAACCGTTTGGTTAGAGCTAACCTTCGTTTTGTGATTTCTGTGGCCAAGCAATACCAAAATACAGGCTTAACCTTGGAAGATCTTATTAATGAAGGCAACCTTGGATTAATTGAGGCTGCCAAACGTTACGACCACACCAAAGGGTTTAAGTTTATCTCTTATGCAGTGTGGTGGATTCGTCAAAGTATTCTAAAAGCAGCAGCTGACAATTCTAGGACGATTCGTTTACCTCACAACCGTTTAGGTGAAATTCAAAAAATTAGCAAAGCGTCTAATGAGTTCGAACAAAAGAACGAAAGAACACCAACCGCTGATGAATTGAGTGACCTGACAGAAATGGATGTGAGTAAAGTAGAAATGTCTTTGAAGATGTCTAAAAAGCAAGTTTCCATTGATGCTCCAATGAGCAACGATGATGATAACAACAGCTTAGTTAGCGTACTTGAAAACTCTGACACTCCTGACCCTACTGATAGCTTATTACAGGAATCCCTTTCTCAAGATCTAGAAAGAACGCTTTCTTACTTGAAAGGAATGGAGGCTGAAGTAATTCGCTTATTTTATGGTTTAGGTGGAACGAGTGAAATGACACTTGAAGAGATCGGCAACACTTTTGGTTTAACTCGTGAGAGAATCAGACAGATCAAAGAAAGAGGGTTGAGAAGATTGAGAAGAGTGTCTAATCAGACAAATCTTCAAACGTATCTATAAGCATACAAATTTTGAAAAGTCAAATCTCCTGCAGAAATGTAGGAGATTTTTTTTGCTTTAAGGCTTGGCAGGACAGCCTTCGTAGGTTAGGTTAAAAATAAAGTTATTGTTAGTGGCTCTGCTCACATCAGGGTAATTTTGGTGATCAGGCTTATAAGCAGCACTTGTTCCAATATCTACCCCGATACCAATCAAACCAAATGAAAGAAAAGACAAGATAAAGTTACCTGTTCTAAAAGCGGGGTAGTAGTTTTTAACCTGAGGGTCGCATCCCTTTTGACGAAGTTCAATGTTTAAGGGCTGGTTTCTTGGAAATAAACGATCTGCTTTCCCAACTCCTAACTTTTCGCCATTGGTATAAATCTCAGCTTGAGGATTGTTATTCACGTAAATTGAACCTCTATATTTACTTCCGCCAAACATTACACCACAACTAGAGAAAAGCATAGCTGATACAAGTACAGTAAGGATTATTTTTTTTTCATCTTCTTCCAAGATTTTTGACAAGAATAAGCAAAACATCAAGTGGGCGAACTACTACCAACTGCCTCCTGCTCCGCCGCCACCAAAACTACCGCCACCAAAACCGCCGAAGCCAGAACCACCACCAAATCCACCAAAACTGCCACCGCCTGAACGGAAGTTTTGATAATAACCGCTATGCCGGTTACTACTTGATCCCATTAGCATAAGCGCAGCCCATAAGCCAACATTGTTAACACTTGAATAGTGTCGAGCTCTTTTGAAGATATTAGCAAACATCAGCAGTGCAAACAACAGAATAAAAAAGAAAGGGAATAAGGGAATAGAATCTTTTGACTTGTTCTTCTTATAATCTTCAGCAGAGTATTCTCCGCCGCTAATGTCCATTATTACCTTAACTGCCTGCACAATACCTGCTTCGTAGTTATTCTGCTTAAAGTAGGGGATCATTTCATTTTCGATCAAACGCTTAAGGGTGGCATCAGGTAGCACTCCTTCCATACCGTATCCTGTAGCAATGAAAACTTCTCCCTTAGAATTCTTGTATTTGGGTTTAAGCATTAAAACTACTCCAGAGTTGAACTCAGCTCCGCCTACACCCCACTTCTCTCCTAATTCATAAGTGTAGGTCATTTTATCGTATTCACAAAGATCTTTTGTGGTTACTACTGCAATTTGTATGCTCGTAGTATCATCAAAACTTATGAGTAATCGCTCCAACTGAGCTGCCACTTGAGGAGAAAGTACCTCAGCAAAGTCATTTACTAAACGAGGCGGATTAGAAGCATTTGGAATACATGATTCCTGCGCACTTATATCCCCGACAAAAAGGATGAAGGCTATGGCAAATAAGTAAAGTTTTTTCATCCTAGTTTTTTCCAAAAGAGATTTCATCATTCAATTCGTTTTGATCATTCTCTTGATAAGGGAAATGCTCTTTTAATTGGTATCCTGCCATTTTTATGGCTGTACAAATTCCATCAAGAAGCCTATCCGCTTTAAAGTCATTGGCCATTTGTTGACTAATCTCATCCCAAAAGTTGTCTTCTACTTTTTGGTTGATTCCTACATCGGCTAAAATGGCAAAACGATGGTCTTTTAAAGCAAGGTAAAATAACACCCCATTGCGTGCTTCAGTCTTATGCATTTCCAATTGCTCAAAAAGGTAAGCTGCTCGGTCCATCACATCTTCTTTACAATGATTCTCAATGTGAATTCTTATTTCACCGGAGCTTGAGCTCTCAGCTTCTTTGATAGCTTCAAGTATCTGATCTTGCTCTTCCTGACTAAATGATTCCTTCGCCATCCTATTTATTCGTCAAAGTTTACTTCAGGCACTTCATCTGCTCCTTCATCTGCTTCAAAGTAACCTTTCTTCTCAAAATCAAACCAGCCCGCATAGATTACCCTTGGGAATTGCTTGATATAAGTATTGTATTCTCTTGTCACATCATTAAACTTCTTTCGCTCAACCGCAATCCTATTTTCCGTGCCCTCCAATTGAGCTTGAAGCTCTAAGAAGTTTTGATTCGCCTTTAAATTCGGGTAGCGTTCAACACTTACGAGTAATCGGGAAAGTGCACCACTCAATTTGTTTTGAGCTTGCTGAAACTTGGCTATACTCTCAGGATTTAAATCATCTGCTTTAATGTTAATTGATGTTGCTTTGGAGCGTGCTTCGATCACATCTGTAAGCGTAGATTGCTCAAAGTCTGCATAACCTTTTACAGTGTTTACAAGGTTTGGAATTAGATCTGCCCTTCTCTGGTAAACATTTTCTACTTGTGCCCACTGACTTGCCACTGTCTCTTGTTTCTCAACCATGGTGTTGTAACCGCAAGAGCTAAGCATAGAAGAAGCAATAATGGCAAGAATGATAAGTTTGATTGTTCTCATAAATGATAGTTTGAAAAAAGGGGAGCAAGTCCCCTTTTTATTTAGATTAATTTAATTGATCGTTGTATAAAGTTATTTAAAGACTCACCCTTTAGCAGATTTTGAGAAAGCAAGGCTAAGTCAGCTGCCTGTTTTGCCATTTCCTTTTGTTTGCTCTCATCTTTCTCTCCTAAGATCTTACTGATCAAAGGATGGTTGGCGTTTACCTTGAAGTCATAGGCGTCTGGCATATTGCCCATACCCATCATACCTCCGCCTCCAACAGCGCTCATATCCTTCATACGACGCATGAACTCAGCCTGAGTAACTGTCATTGGAGCTGCTTTTTCGCTTAAGCTCACAAAGTTTACAGTGAAAGATTCATCTGGTAAAACAGACTCAATAACAGGTTTTAGTTTCTTTTCGTCTGCTTCATCTAGCTTAGCAGGAATTTCTTCATCTTTTTTGATCAATTCTTCTACTGTATCACCATCAACTCTGCTAAGGCTTACCTCTTCTTGCTGTTCTAGCTTCCCTACTAAGTGAGCGCTCAAAGGAGTATCCATGATCAATACATCATAATCTTTCTCCTTTGCTGCAGCTATGTAACTGTATTGCTCATCTTTGTTAGAGGTGTAGAGTAAAACGAGTTTCTTGTCTTTGTCGGTTTGGGCTTCTTTAACTTTCTCCTTGTATTCCTCCATGGTGAAATACTCTCCATCTACGTTTTTGTACAAAGCAAATTTCTTCGCTTTTTCAGCGAACTTTTCGTCAGAGAGAATACCATATTCAATAAATATCTTGATATCATCCCATTTTTCTTCAAACCCTTTACGGTCTTTCTTAAATAAGTCGTGCAACTTATCAGCAACCTTCTTGCTGATGTAATTTGAGATCTTTTTAACATTCCCATCGCTTTGCAAGTAAGAACGCGATACATTCAATGGAATATCAGGAGAATCAATCACCCCGTGCAAGAGGGTTAGAAAGTCAGGTACTATACCTTCAACCGAATCTGTTACAAAAACCTGATTGCTGTAAAGCTGGATCTTGTCCTTTTGTACCTCTAAGTTATTTTTAAGCTTAGGGAAATATAAAATTCCAGTTAGATTGAAGGGATAATCAACATTTAAGTGGATGTGAAAGAGTGATTCCTGAAAATTCATAGGATACAACTCCCGATAAAATTCCTTGTAATCCTCATCCTTCAAATCTGCTGGCATCTTTGTCCAAGCTGGCTCAGGATTATTGATAATGTTATCCTTGGTGATCTTTTTTTCCTTGGTTATTTCTTTACCGTCTTTATCTTTTTTGCCTGTTTTTTCCTCAAGCGTTTCTTCTTTCGTACCAAATTTGATTGGCACCGGCATAAACTTGCAATACTTATTCAAAAGCTCACTAATTCGATTCTCCTCTATGTATTCTTTTGCATCATCAGAGATGTGAAGTACAATGGTGGTTCCTCTTTCTTTCTTGTCTTTCGTCTTCTCTAAAGTATAGTTAGGACTTCCATCACACTCCCACTTGACTGCTTCTGCTCCCTCTTGGTAGGACTTTGTAAGAATCTCAACTTTATCAGCCACCATAAATGCAGAATAAAAGCCCAATCCAAAGTGACCTATAATGCTCGCTTTGTCTTTGTATTTCTCAACAAACTCTTCAGCTGAAGAAAAAGCAATTTGGTTAATGTAGCGATCCACTTCATCTTCAGTCATGCCTATTCCTTTATCAATAAAGCTTAAGGTTTTTTTCTTTGAATCAATCTTCATTTCAATAGTGGTGTCTCCAACCTCAGATTTTAGCTCCCCGAGCTTTCCCATGGTTGTCAACTTCTGGGTAGCATCTACTGCATTTGAAACTAATTCTCTTAAAAATATTTCCTGATCTGAATAAAGAAATTGTTTGATAATCGGAAAGATGTTTTCCGTTTGTACGTTAATCTGTCCTTTAGCCATCTGTTTATTTTTTTTTGATATTACAATGTGGCTTCCATAAACCAAAGGTTATGCCACCACATTTAGCCTGACAAAATGTCCTAGCTGCATTCCTTGCAAAGACCAAACAGAATAGCTATTTTGGATGAAAAAGAAGTTATGAGCTGGAAAGAATCAGAAGATAGTTTAGAAAGATCATTTGAATTTAACTCCTTTATAGAAGCATGGGGTTTCATGAGCCAAGTAGCAATCATTGCTGAAAAGATGAACCATCACCCTGAATGGTCAAACGTTTACAATAAGGTTACGATTCGTTTGAGCACCCATGATGCAGGGAATACGGTAACTGAAAAAGACCGAAAACTAGCATCATCCATTGATCAATTGCTTTAATGCATAATTACTTTGCCCTACACAAACCATTTGGTTATTTAAGTCAGTTTAAAAACAATAAAAAAAGGAAGAAACCCTTACTGCAGGAATTGCATAACTTTCCTGAAGGCACAATGGCCGTTGGTCGCTTGGACGCTAAGTCAGAAGGTCTATTACTTCTTACAACAGATGGAAAATGGAGTAATTTGGTTCGTTCTGCTCAATATGAAAAAGAATACTGGGTAGAAGTGGACGGAAAGCCAAATTCCACTAGCTTAAACAACTTAAGGAATGGTTTACCAATTTCTGAGTTTCTAACCAAAGATTGCATAGCTGAAAGCATTTCTTCTCCCAATCTCCCTTATATTGAATCAGTAAAAGTAAGGGGTGATCAACATGGTCCTACTTCCTGGTTAAAGATCATCTTAAGAGAAGGTAAGTTCAGACAAGTAAGAAAAATGACCGCTGCAATTGGTCACCCAACTTTGCGTTTAATCAGAGTAAGAATAGGTTCCGTTCATTTAGCTCCCTTAAAAGCAGGTCAATGCTCCAAAATAATGGCTTCTGCAATAGACCAAGAATTGAATTTTGCGATGTAAAAACTTTTGCAAACCACAAGACATTCTTGCATTTGTTATATTTACGTCAAAAGAATCTTAGTTGAAACACCTTTTTCTGCTCTTTCTGACTTTTTTAGTGACGCTTAGCAGTTTTGCAACAGCAGAAGTCCAACTCCCTAAGGTTTTAATTGAGGGCAGAGAAAGTCAGATCAAAATCGAGCAAACTGAATCTATCCCAAAAGTTACCTTAAACGGAAAGGAACTTTCCGGTGAATTAAAGAAGGGTTACCACTATTTTAACTTTACACTTAAAGATAAGGCTAGTTTAAAGATAAGCATCGGCAAGAAGGAAAGCCTTTACACCCTTAAGCCGATTCCACTTTGGTATTCCATCATACCGCCCTTGATTGCTATTTTTTTGGCACTTGTTTTCAAAGAAGTGATCAGCTCGCTATTACTAGGCATTTTAAGTGGTTGTATCATAATCTACACGCATGCAGCAGATGTTTCTAATGGAATACTCATCGCCTTTCTGCGCTTAGCAGATCATTACCTGATCAACGCCCTTAACAATAGTGGACATTTATCAATCATTGTATTTTCTATGCTTATTGGAGGGATGGTAGCCATTATAAGCAAAAACGGAGGCATGCAAGGAGTAGTAAACCACTTGACCAAGTATGCCAAATCTGCGAAGAGTGGACAACTAGCTACTTGGTTTCTTGGGATTGCCATTTTTTTTGATGATTACGCCAATACCTTAATAGTAGGCAATACCATGAGACCGGTAATGGATCGCTACAGGGTATCTAGACAGAAATTAGCTTATTTAGTTGATTCTACAGCGGCGCCAATTGCTTCGATTGCGTTCATTACCACTTGGATTGGTGCTGAGTTGGGCTATATTGAAAGTGGAATCAGTGAGATACCCGATTTGAACGAAGGAGTTTATGCGATATTCATCAATTCCCTAGCGTATTCTTTTTATCCAATTTTAGCACTTGCTTTTATGCTTATGCTGATACTAAAACAACGAGATATTGGCCCTATGTACCGAGCAGAGCTTGCTGCGCGAAAAGGTAAAACTGTAGGTTCTGAAGATGAAAAAATAGAGGATGAATTTAAACCTAAGGCTGAATTAAATCCAAAAGCAAGAAATGCCGTAATACCGGTTTTTGTTGTAATAGCCGGAACTTTTGCAGGTCTTTTTTACACCGGTTGGGATGAAACGGTTTGGAACAGTTCAAGTATGACTTTTTTTTCAAAGTTATCTGCCATCATAGGACAGGCAGATTCGTATAAAGCTCTACTATGGTCTTCTCTCGCAAGTTTGATTACTGCTATATTGATGAGTGTTATTCAGCGGATCATAAAATTAAGTGAGGGGATTGAAACAGCCATGAATGGATTCAAAACCATGCTGCCGGCAATCATTATCTTGATTCTTGCTTGGAGCTTAGCGGAAGTAATAGATGACTTACATACTGCAGATTTTTTAACCTCCATCATGTCGCAGCAGGTTGCTGCTGTTTTTGTGCCTGCCATTACCTTCATATTGGCGGCCTTAGTAGCTTTTTCTACGGGCTCTTCGTGGGGCACCATGGCTATTTTATATCCCTTAATGCTCCCTACTGCTTGGGAAATAAGTCAACAAACAGGTCTAAACTATGAACAATCACTAGCCATTTTTCACAATGTTGTATCCTGTGTTTTGGCAGGCGCTGTTCTAGGAGACCACTGCTCTCCTATTTCCGATACCACCATACTAAGCTCGCTTGCAAGCGGATGCAATCACATTGAACATGTAAAAACCCAAATGCCTTATGCTCTTATAGTTGGAGCTATAGCTTTAGGCATAGGAACTATTCCTTCTGCTTTTGGAGTGCCAAGTTGGCTTTGTTTTAGTATTGGTTTGATTTGTTTATTCAGTATCGTGCATTTCTTTGGAAAAAAAGTACCCAATCATGCATAAATTAATTCTCTTCTTTTTCTTCGTTACAGCACTTTCGGCTTTAAAAGCTCAAGAATTCAATTATAAAAAGGACTTTGATAGAATTCTGGCGCAAACGAAAGACAGTAGTAATGAACTCTATCACAAGAATTTAATGAAAAAGTATCAAGACAACAGTCCTGAATTAAGCGATTATGAAATGTTGGCCTTATTGATTCACTTCACCTCAGATCCAAATTACAAACCTTATGAGATCCTAAGTCAAGAAGAGAATATAAAGTCTATTATTGAGCAAAAAGAGTATCAAAGAGCTATCAAGCTTTGTGATAGCCTACTTGAACATCACCCTTTTAATCAAGCAATCTTGTTTGAAATGGCCTTGATCAATTTTGAATTAGAACGATTTGAAAAATCGGAGAATTACCGAATCAAATTTAATCGAATAATGGATGCGATGGCATACAGTGGAAGTGGCAATAGCACAGAGAGTGCCATTTTCTCACTTGGAACAAGGGATAGTCACTTTTACATTGCAAACCGACTTTCCTATACCATTGAAAAAGTTGGTGCAGGCCAAGATGATTCAGGGAATATGGTTGATATTATTGAGACCTTTGAAGAGGGCAAAGGCACTCGACTCTTGCATTTTCAAATTCAGCATGCCGTTAACCGGCTTTTAGAAAGCACTGAATAAACAGGCTTGCTGTTAACAGAAGGAGGTTAATAACTTCGGCTCTTCACTCTGCAAGTAGGTAAGTCAGTTCTATAGCTTTGATATTATTGTTATTGACTTAACAATAAAACAAAATTAGACCAGATTGACCTCAGCTGTAAAAAACATCATTCTAGATTCATACAAAGCAAACGAGGTTAACAATTCTCCTAACCCTCAACATCCACCATCATGGTAAAATTTGCAGTAATTGGCCTAAACCTTATTGCTTTATTAAGTCTTAAGTTCTTCTTTGCAGAAGAAGTAACAGTTGATCAAAATATTCCTGATAAGGTGCAGGCTGGAGAAAGCTTCGTGGTAGAAGTCACTATTAACAAAGAAGATCGAGAAGGTTTTGCAAAGTGGCAGCAGAGTTTGCCGCTTGGTTTTATAGCTGAATCAGTTGAAACAGAAGGCGCTACCTTTTCTTTTAAAGACCAAGAAGTTAAACTAATCTGGATGGCGCTGCCAAAAAAAGAAAGTTTTACCATTTCCTACAGAGTCTCAACCGACCCTACCCTTGAAGGCGGATTTGAACTCATCGGTAAATTCTCATTTATCGAAAACAATGAAAGAAAAGATGTAGTATCAAACCCCCACAAGATCGTACTTGGAGAAATGAGTGAGGAGCTTTTAGCTAATGCTACCGATGATGAGGAAGAAAAAGAAGAGACTGAAAATAAAAACCTTAATGAAGAAGCTGTTGTAGAAAATGAAACATTAGCTCAAGAATCAACCAAAAAAGTTGAAGCTGAATCAACAGGGCCAAACAAAACTGAAGCCCTTGAAACAAATACGATCAGCTTAATTAGAGAAATAAAGCAAAAAGAAGAGGAAGGCAAGTATGAAGTTAAATTGAAGATCAAAGGGAACAAACTTTCAGAATTTGCCAAAGTAGAAGAATATTTGCCACCAAACTTTTTAGCCACTGCAGGAGAATCTGCAGAAGGGATTTTTTCGTTCGAAGACAATATGGTTAAGATCCTTTGGATGCAATTCCCATCTGACTCAAGTTTTGAGGTCAGCTATAGTATGGAAAGCACTTCAGAAGAGCAAGATTCTGCCATTGTTCACGGAGTTTTCTCTTACTTAGAGGGTACTAACTCTGTTCAAATTCCGCTAAAGGGAAGTCAGTTTGAAAACACTTTCGTAGCAGAAGAGACGGAAGAAGTATTGGCTGAGGAAATTGCAGAAGTAGAAGAGTTTATTGAAGAAGAACCAACAGAAATAGCCGATGAAGCTCCAATGGAAGAAATAGAGGAGCAAAACGAAACTGAGCTAAAAGAAGAGATTTCGAATCTTCCTCAAGTGAACCAAAACGTTGAATATAGAGTGCAGATCGCAGCGGGAAAAAAGGAAGTAAAGCAAGATTACTTTGAGAAGAGGCATAATATTAATGAGCAAGTAACCATTGAATATTTAGACAGTTGGTACAAGTACACTATAGGAGCATTTGATGTATACAAAAACGCCCGAGACAGAAGAAACCAAGTTTGGAATGCCGACAATAAAATTGATGATGCATTTGTTTGCGCTTACAATGCTGGAGAAAGAATAAGTGTGCAAGAGGCACTTATGGTAACAAAACAAAAGTGGTTTAAGTAAGCAAGTAAGAAAAATCGCCTATCTTTAGCCTCTGAATTCAAAGAGGTAAATGAAAAAAATTAATACACTTACTTTACTTTCACTCTTCTTCTTAAGTGTAGTTTCATACGCACAAGACAAACCTGTATCGCCCACTATTGGAGTAGGAATTGGGAGCATTGGTTTCTACGGTGATTTAAATGACAGAGATTATGGAAGCCCTATTGGAGGGAATCCTGGCTTTAGTCTTTTCATAATTCAGCCAGTTACTGATTATCTAAATGTTCGATTTCAATACTTGAACGGCAATGTAAGAGAAGAAGAAAGGTCTTTGCAACGGAATGTAAACTTTGAAAGTAATATCCAAGTTGGAGCTTTAATGCTCGAATATAATTTTGATAACTTTTTGAAGGATGACCGGAAAATAACTCCCTTTATATCAGCTGGTATAGAGGCAGTAGAATTCAATCCAAAAACCGACATACTTGGTTTTGGAGGAGAACCGTATAACTATTGGTCGGATGGCAGTATTCGAAATCTTCCTGAAAACTCAGACCAGGCTGACATAGCGGTTGTGGTAAGAAGAGATTACAATTATGAGACTGACATTAGAGAAGCAGGATTTAATAACTCTACAGATTATCTAGAAAGGGCTTTTTCTATTCCTGTTGGTGTTGGTGCCGACTTACACTTAAATGATCAGTTTAACTTCCGTTTAGAGAGTACCATTCACTTTACATTTACTGATTTAATAGATGGAATTACCCCTAATACATCTAGAGCTTATGTTGATCAAAAAAGAGGCAATGGCCGGAATGATATTTTTGTTGTTTCAGGTTTCTCACTTAGCTATAATTTCCAAAAAGTAGAGCCTGCGGAGCGCTTTGAGCGTTTTGATGACGGCCCATTTGATTTCTTGAGCACAGGTAATACAGAGGACTTTGATCAAGACGGGGTGATCGATCTAGTAGATGCATGCCCTAATACACCTAGAGGACTGGATGTAGACACCACAGGCTGTCCTGTAGATTCAGATGGTGATGGAATTCCTGACTACAAAGACGATGAAATTAATTCTGAGTATCCTGAGTTTGCAAATGCTCAAGGTGTTGAGATGACAGATGACATGCTGTATAAATCTTACTTGCAGTATATAGATTCTACCTTAGAACTTGCTGAAGTGATCGAAAGAGACTTCACAGGACAAAATAAAAAGAAGAAAAGAGACTATCGAGTAAAGCTACAATCCTATTCTGCCGGTGAACAACCCAAAGACATGAGCAAACTGCTTAGCCAAAAGGATCTGAGTAAGATCGACCAAGGAGACCAGACCATCTATGCAGTTGGTAGCTATGCTTCTTTAAATGAAGCAAACGCCCGTGCAAATAGAATGAAGGCCGAAGGCTTCAATGAAGCTTCAGTAATTAAAAAGCAAAGTTCAAATATTTACACAAGCGTTAATCAGAAAGAAAGCGGTCAACCAACTACTTCAGCGAATGAGAATAAGGCAACAACGGAGGAACAAACCACTGCGGAGCAAGTAAGTCCTGAGACTACCAATGAAGTAGTTTTCCGTGTTCAATTGGGAGCATTTAGAAACAAACCCACCAAAGAGAATTTTAAAAGTATCCCAAATTTATTCGTAGTTGAATCAGGGGGTTTTTACAGGTATATGTCAGGTTCTTTTACCGACTTTGATGAAGCTGCAAGACACAAGGTTAAAATGGTTGTAGAAGGATACAAAGGCGCTTTTGTTGTTGCTTATAAGGCGGGAAAAAGGGTGAGTTTAAAATCCGTCGGAGTGAAGACCATTTCCTCAGATCCGATTATTGGGAAATAAGAAAAATACACCCAAAGCTGACTTAAGCCATATAAAACAAAACTTTCCCGCTTAACGTTTATTAGTTTTCTTCTAAGGTAATCCTCTCTATCTTTGAATACTAACATAATGCCATGAAAAAATTACTCATTGTCCTAAGTGCCTTTTTGTGCATGGGCACACTATTTGCCCAAAATAAAACAACCAAAACTGATGCAGTCGTTAAGTTAGATGCTTTATTGACTGTGATCAATTACGCTTATGTAGATGAAGTAAACAATGAAGAGATGGTTGAAGATGCCATAAAAGGTCTGCTGAAAGAACTTGACCCTCACTCAGTTTATATCCCTGAAAAGGAACTCAAAAAAATGAACGAACCTTTAGAAGGCAATTTTGAAGGCATCGGAATTCAATTCAATATCTTAAAAGATACCATAACAGTAGTTTCGCCGATCTCAGGAGGGCCATCAGAAAAACTTGGAATTGCCTCAGGAGATAAAATTGTTTTCATTGAAAAAGAAAATGTTGCAGGAGTTGGCATTACCAATTCAGACGTACAGAAAAAGCTAAGGGGGAAAAAAGGAACGGTAGTGAACGTAAAAATCAAACGCAACGGAGAAAAAGACCTTATCCCTTTTTCCATTACAAGGGATAAGATTCCCCTTTACAGCGTGGATGCTTCTTACATGGCGACTCCAGATATTGGATACATAAAGGTGAACCGTTTTGCTCGCACCACCATGGAGGAGTTTAACCAAGCTCTAGATACCCTCAAACAAAATGGAGCTAAGAATTTAATTTTAGACCTAAGGGGCAATGGCGGTGGTTACCTGCAAACAGCCTTCCTATTGGCAGACGAATTCCTCTCGCAAGGTAAAATGATTGTATACACTGCAGGAGATAAGCAAACAAAAGAAGCATACAAAGCCACCTCAAGAGGAAAGTTTGAGCAAGGCAAACTAGCGATTTTAGTTGATGAAGGTTCTGCATCTGCAAGCGAAATTGTTTCGGGTGCGGTGCAGGATTGGGACAGAGGAATGGTGATTGGAAGGAGGACTTTCGGAAAAGGCCTCGTGCAGAAGCCCTTCCCCCTACCCGATGGCTCCGCTATTCGATTAACTACCGCGCGCTACTATACTCCAACCGGCAGATCCATCCAGCGACCATACAACAAAGGAAAAGAAGCCTATTATAAAGAAATCAACCGACGGTATAAACATGGAGAACTGATGGAAGCAGATAGTATTGATTTTCCAGACTCATTAAAATATTATACTCCCAACAAAAGACTTGTTTATGGTGGTGGTGGAATTATGCCAGATGTCTTTATTCCACTAGATACTACTTTAAATACAGAACTCAACCGACAATTAATTCGAAGGGGTGTTTACAATGAATTTACACTTTCATATCTTGACAAACATCGAAAAAAGTACCTAAAAACCTATCCTGACTTTAAAACCTTTAAAGATAACTTTGAATTAAGTGACGATTTTTTAGATGACTTCTTTACTTATGCTAAAAAGAAAGAAGTTGAAAAGAATGAAGATGAATATAAAAAGTCTAAAAAGCTTATTGATACTCAGATCACTGCACTTCTAGCAAGGAATTTATATACCACTTCTGCCTACTTTGAAATTATAAATCAACTAAACGACTCATACTTAGAAGCGATCAATCTAATTCAAAGTGATGAGTTTGAAAAGGCTAAGCTTGAATACGAATAATTATATTTGCAAACTGAAATTTTAAAACTGAACAAGATGAGTGAGAATGTTAAAAACGGATTATTAATTTTAGTTACCATCGTAACACTTGCCAATACAGTCATGATCATGACTAATGATGGCGTATCGTATGAGAAGACCCCTACTAACCAAAGTGTGAACAGCAATGCAGCAGCAAATGTAAATCCAGCTGCTAATGCAAACCCAACACCTACGCCAAACCCACAACAAGATCAGGCCAATGTTGTAGACCCTAATCCCGGACCGAAAACAGCAATCCAATTTGCTGAAATGTCACATGATTTTGGTGACATTGAACAGAATACGACTAACGAAAAGATCTTTACGTTCACCAATAATGGCGAAAATCCTTTGATTATTTCAAATGCTAAGGGAAGCTGCGGTTGTACAGTTCCTGAATACCCAAGAGAGCCATTAGCTCCCGGAGAGACAGGTGAAATCAAAGTTGTATACAGACCAGGTCAGCAAAAAAATAAGCAAACAAAAACTGTAACCATTACCGCTAACACTGAGCCAGCAACCACGGTTCTAAGAATAATGGCAAATGTAAATCCGGGTGAAGGCGGAGCAAACACTCAGCCACAGCAGGGTGAAGCCATTCAAATTGGTGGATAATAAAAAGAAATAGATATAAAAAAACCCGCTTAAAGCGGGTTTTTTTATATGTATCCGTGCAGTGATTTACCTTTCACACCCAATTGATCTACTCTTTTCTCAACTTCAGGATCAAGTTCTAAGAATGGAGCATTATGTGGCTTCATCCGGGTATCTATAATCAAAGGGCCTTTACATCCCCAATGCTTAAATTCCGTAAACTCGCCCACTCCATAAATGTCATGAGATGGATTGGCCCTCGTAAAGGTTGACCAAATCAAGTTTTTAAATTGTTTGGCTACAAAGTCTGCATCATCTGTTAGCACAATCAATGCAACTTGTTCTAGCTCATGATTAATTGCCAGTAATGCTTTAGCTAAGTTTCGAACTTTACTGCTTTCTATGTCGTATTTAGTAAACTCATCAAGCTCTAATGCCAAGACACCAGGAAAAGCAAGCTTTACTTTTTTGATTGAGGTAGGCCATTCAATAGAAGGAAGTTGTGTTGCTAAGGATCTTCTAGGTTTACCAACAGCCGCAATCACAACTTTAGATCCTGCATTTAGTCCTTCACTGCTGTAATCCAATGTGTCTATCGTAGTATTGGTATGGAAATGCAAGTCTCTTGACCAATCTACTCGCTCAAGCATATGTTTAAAAAAGGCTTCTTTATTTATGGCCTTTAGTTGAGGATTATCTTCTTTAGCAGCAATAAAAAGAAATTTTGCTAAGCTCATTTGACCAAATCCTAATATGTGATTGGCAATGGTCAAAAGCTCCGCAGGCTGCGTAATCTCATAGTAGGGCGTATAACGTTCACTTCCCATAGCAAAAAGCAGAGGATGCACTCCTGCTTCATCTACCGCATTTACCTCATGCAGTCCGGGAATCTCTTTGGGTATGATATCTCCTGTAATCTCATGAATCAGATCACCAAAACTAGTATCTTCCTGCGGTGGTCTTCCTACTACAGTAAATGGCCAAATGGCATCTTTCCTATGCCAAACCTGATCTACTTTCATTAGTGGAAAGTCATGCTTAAGACTGTAATACCCCAGGTGATCACCAAAGGGACCTTCAGGCTTGTTTTCCTTGGGATAAACTTTTCCGGTTATCACAAAGTCAGCATCTGCAGAGAGCACATGTCCGTTCTTATTCAAATACCTAAATCGTCTACCACCAAGTGCACCTGCAAAAGTCAATTCAGATAAACCTTCAGGTAATGGCATTACAGCGGCAAAGGTATGTGAAGGAGGTCCCCCTACAAAAATCGAAACTTTAAGTGGCTCTCCTTTTGCATTTGCCTTGGTTTGATGCACCCCAATACCCCTGTGTATTTGGTAATGCAAGCCAATTTCTTTGTTGGGAATATAATCATTACCCCCAAGTTGTATACGATACATACCAAGATTTGAGTTCATAACTCCCGGCTTATCAATATCTTCCGTATAGACCACAGGCAAGGTTACGAAAGGCCCACCGTCATCAGGCCAATGCTTTATTTGCGGCAGCTCACTTACATTTACCTTACCATGGGTTATGGGAGCTCCTAATCTAGCCTTCATGGGTAATGCTTTTAGCGCTGCAAAGGGCACTCCTGCATAAGCTAATGGATCTTGCAAGGCAGTTAATGGTTCACCTTTTAGTTGTACCATTTTCTTAACTAGATCTAGGGTATCTCTAAAAATAAACCGACTTCGTTCCAAGGTTCCAAAAAGGTTGGAAACTGCAGGAAATTTACTTCCCTTTACTTGTTCGAAAAAAAGCGCAGGTCCGCCTTGTTCGTGCACTCTTAAATGAATGGAAGCCATTTCTAGATTTGGATCAACAGGCTCTTTAACACGTATTAAGTGACCGTGTTTTTCTAAGTCCGAAACGCACTGTTGCATGCTTTTGTATCCCATTACCTTTTTATTTGTAAAAACAAGTGTTTGATTTGCTTAGTTCAACTTATTGCATAAAAAAAGGCAATCTAAGAAAGATTGCCTTAAGTTAAATATTTCAGAAAAGCTTATCGTTGATCTAAAGATTTGAAGCTTGTTAAATTGCTTCCAGTGTAAACTTGTCTTGGTCTTCCAATTGGTTCATTATTAGCTCTCATCTCTTTCCATTGAGCAATCCAACCTGGTAATCTACCTAAGGCAAACATTACTGTAAACATGGATGTAGGAATACCAATAGCTCTGTAGATAATACCGGAGTAAAAGTCTACATTAGGGTAAAGTTTTCTTTCAACGAAATAATCATCTTTCAAAGCAACCTCTTCAAGTCCCTTAGCTATTTCTAGGATCGGATCATTAATGCCCAGTTTATCTAAAACATCATCGGCAGCCTTTTTAATGATCTTAGCTCGTGGATCAAAGTTCTTATAAACTCTATGACCAAAGCCCATTAAACGGAAAGGATCATTCTTATCTTTTGCTTTAGCCATGTATTTTGCTACATCACCACCATCGGCTTTAATTGCTTCTAGCATTTCTATTACAGCTTGATTTGCTCCACCGTGTAATGGACCCCAAAGTGCTGAAATTCCTGCAGAAATAGAAGCATATAAACTAGCATGAGAAGATCCTACAACCCTAACTGTGGAAGTGGAGCAATTTTGCTCATGGTCTGCATGCAAGATCAATAGTTTATCTAATGCATTAGCAATAACCGGATCAACTTCATACTCTGCTGATGGAACAGCAAACATCATTTTCAAGAAATTAGAACAATAATCTAAACTGTTATCAGGATAATTAGCAGGATGTCCTATTTCATTTTTGTAAGCCCATGCAGCCATTGTAGGCATTTTTGCTATCAGGCGCTTAATACTTAAATCCACCTCGTCAGAAGATCTATTTGGATCTAAAGACTCTGGATAGAATGCCGTTAGAGAAGAAACCAAAGAAGAAAGCACACCCATTGGGTGAGAATTAGATGGAAAACCATCTAAGATGTTTTTAATGTCCTCGTGAATTAAAGTATGATGAGTAATCTCCTGTGTAAACTTATTGTATTGCTCTTTGTTTGGCAACTCACCGTAAATCAAAAGGTAAGTTACTTCTAAAAATGAAGCTTTCTCAGCTAAGTCCTCAATTGCATATCCTCTATATCTTAAAATACCTTGTTCACCATTTAAGAATGTAATAGCTGATGTTGTTGAGCCCGTGTTCTTAAAACCAGGATCAATCGTAATCAAACCAGAACTCGCTCTTAGTTTGCTGATGTCGATTGCCTTTTCGTTTTCTGTACCTTCAATAATAGGGAGCTCGAATGTCTGGTCTCCTACTTTTAATTCTGCTTTCTCTGACATAATTTAATTTGGTTTTGATGAACTAACAAGGTTTTGTGAAGAAAGTTGCGATGTAATGTTTGCAAAATTCCACTGAATTGCAAAAATACCTAACAGAAGCTTTGTTTCAAAGTATAAGTACTAGATAAATTTCAATCCATTGGTAGGAAAGTTCGCATTAGTTCCTAATTGCTCCTCGATACGAAGTAACTGATTGTACTTGGCCATGCGGTCAGATCTAGAAGAGGAACCAGTTTTGATTTGGCCAGTGCCCAAAGCAACTGCTAAGTCTGCAATAGTGGTGTCTTCAGTTTCTCCACTTCGGTGGCTCATCACTGAAGTATACCCATGTTTAGTGGCAAGCTCCACAGCTTCAATGGTTTCAGTCAGCGTGCCAATTTGGTTTACTTTTATTAAAATTGAATTTCCTACACCCTGATCTATACCTTGTTTTAACCTTTTGGTATTGGTGACAAATAGATCATCGCCAACAAGTTGAACGCGTTCTCCAATCGCTTGGGTTAGCTCTTTCCAACCGTTCCAGTCATCCTCCCATAATCCATCTTCAATCGAGATGATCGGGTATTTTCCAATCCAGTCTTTCCAATAAGAAACCATCTCCGATGAGCTTAACTTTTCGTTGCTGGACTGGTGGAAATGATATACTTTTTCTTCTTCATTATAGAACTCAGAGGCTGCTGCATCCATTGCTATATAGATTTCCTCTCCTGCTTTGAATCCTGCCATTTCAATAGCCTTAAGCACGTATTCAATGGCTTCTTCGTTTGAACTTAAGTTGGGTGCAAAACCTCCTTCATCACCTACATTGGTAGAAAAACCTTTCTTTTTAAGAGCACTTTTGAGGTGATGAAAAACCTCTGTTCCCATCCGCAAGGCATCAGAGAATGAAGCTGCTCCATAAGGCATCACCATAAATTCTTGAAAATCGATGCTATTATCTGCATGAGAACCTCCGTTCAAAATGTTCATCATCGGAACAGGCAATTTATTGGAATTAATTCCACCGATATATCGATACAAGGGCATGCCAATTTCATTTGACGCTGCTTTTGCAACTGCCATAGAAACTCCTAAAAGGGCATTAGCTCCAAGATTAGACTTGTTTTCAGAACCATCTAAGTTAATCATGAAGCGATCTATTCCAGTTTGGTCAAAAACGTTAACGCCCCGTAATTCCTCTGCTAAAGTTTGGTTCACATTTTGAACTGCCTGTAGCACACCTTTTCCCATGTACTCAGAGCCATTGTCTCTTAATTCTACTGCTTCATGAACTCCTGTTGAAGCGCCCGAAGGAACGGCTGCCCTGCCTAAGGTACCGTTTTCTGTAGTTACATCTACTTCTACGGTTGGATTTCCTCTTGAGTCTAAAATTTGCCTTGCATGGATGTCTGCTATTCTACTCATTGCTTAGTTTTTATGATCTTCTATTAACTTAACAAAATCATCAAATAAGTACCTAGAATCATTAGGCCCTGGAGATGATTCAGGATGATACTGTACAGAAAATGCAGGCTTAGATTTATGTTCTATACCCGCAACAGTATCGTCGTTTAAATGGGAATGTGTTAATTCAACTAAAGTTGAGGATTCAACAGATGCTGCATCAACTACGAATCCATGGTTTTGGGAGGTTACCTCTCCCTTTCCTGTCTTATGATTAATCACAGGATGGTTGATCCCCCTGTGACCATTATGCATTTTGATGGTTTTTAAATCACATGCCAAACTTAATAATTGATGTCCAAGGCAAATCCCAAAAGTGGGAGTGTTGGAATCCACCAATTTCCTTACCTCTTCAATTTGGGGCTTCATAGCAGCAGGATCACCGGGTCCATTGCTCAGCATAATTCCATCGGGCTTCCAAGAAAGCACCTCTTCCGCAGGCGTATCCATCGGAAATACTTTGCAGTAAACTCCTCTCTCATTTAAGCAACGGACAATATTCTTTTTAGTCCCGTAGTCCATAACAGCTACTTTATTGGCAGCATTTTCATCCCCCATACAATAAGCTTCTTTAATTGAAACTTTTGAAGATAGCTCCAAACCTTGCATGGATGGCACCTGTGATAACTGCTGTTTTAATTTGTCTATGTCGAATTCAACTGAGGAAATAATAACATTCATGGCTCCTTTATCACGGATATGACGAACAAGTGCACGTGTATCTACATCAGTAATAGCTACAATATTATGTGCTTCAAAGTAATCCTGCAAAGAGCCTTCAGCTCTTGGCCGTGAAAACCCATCTGAAAAGCGCTTGCAAATCAAACCAGCAATTTTTATAGAATCAGATTCAATTTCTTCTTCTTCGATTCCATAATTACCAATATGAGCAGTAGCACAAACCATGATTTGACCGTAATAAGATGGATCCGTATAGATCTCTTGGTATCCTGTCATACCTGTGTTAAAACAAATCTCACCTGTACTGGTGCCCAATATTCCTGCAGATAGACCATGAAAAACAGTCCCGTCTTCCAGTACTGCTATCCCTTTTGCTTTGGTTTTGTATTTCATTTCAGTTTATTTCAAAAAAAAGGATAAAGTTGAACACTTTATCCTTTTCTGTTTAATATCATTCACAAAAACTCAACGTCTTAATCCTTCTTTTCTTCTCCTTCCTTCTGATCACCTTTATCATCAACTTTCTTCTCTTCTGCTTTAGGCGTTTCTTTTTTTGCTTCTTTCTTTGGAGCTTCTACTTGTTCGTCAGAGGCCTTTTGTTCAGAGCTTGTCTCTTCTTGCACAGTTTTTGCATCTTGTGAACTAGATGATTTTCCACCACCTCTTCTTCTTCTGCGCTTCTTAGTTGGCTTTTTCTCTTCAGTAATGTAAACCTCGTTAAAATCAACTAGCTCCATCATACACATTTCAGCATTATCACCTAATCTGTTTCCGGTTTTGATAATTCGAGTATAACCACCTGGTCTATCGCCAACTTTAGGAGCAACATCTCTAAAAAGCTCTGCAACCGCTAACTTGTTGTTCAAGTAACTAAAAACAACCCTTCTAGAATGAGTAGTATCATTTTTAGATTTTGTGATCAATGGCTCTACGTAACCTCTAAGGGCTTTTGCCTTCGCTACAGTAGTATTAATTCTTTTGTGTTCAATTAATGAACAAGCCATATTAGAAAGCAAAGCTTTTCTGTGAGACTTTGTTCTGCTTAAGTGATTGAATTTCTTTCCGTGTCTCATTTCCCTTAGTCCTTATCTAATTTGTATTTAGAAACATTCATTCCGAAGCTCAAATTCTTGCTTTCTACAAGCTCATCAAGCTCAGTTAGAGATTTTTTACCAAAATTTCTAAATTTTAATAAATCATTTTTATTGAATTGAACCAACTCGCCTAATGTTTCTACATCTGCTGCTTTAAGGCAGTTCAAAGCCCTAACAGAAAGATCCATATCAATAAGCTTAGTTTTAAGCAATTGACGCATATGGAGCGAATCTTCGTCAAATTCTTCTACAGCTGACTTAACTTCTGTTTCTAATGCAATTTTCTCATCAGAGAAAAGCATGAAATGCTGAATCAAAATTGTAGCTGCTTCTTTTAAGGCTTCCTTTGGATGAACTGACCCATCAGACTCAATATCTATTACTAGTTTTTCGTAATCGGTCTTTTGCTCAACACGGTAGTTTTCAATGCTGTAGTTTACGTTCTTGATTGGCGTAAAGATCGAATCAATTGGAATGAAACCAACAGGTGCGTCTTCTACTCTATTTTCTTCCGAAGGAACATAACCTCTGCCCTTATCAATCGTTAACTCCATTTGGATTTTCACTGAACGCTCCATGGTGCAAATTACCAGGTCAGGATTTAATACCTGAAATGCTGAAGTAAACTTGCCAATATCTCCTGCTGTCAATTTATCTTGACCAGAAACTGATAAGTTCACTTTTTCGGTGTCTGTTCCATCGATTTGCTGCTTAAATCTAACTTGTTTCAAGTTCAAGATCAAATCAGTTACGTCTTCAACTACTCCATCAATGGTGGCAAACTCATGGTCTACTCCTTCGATTTTAATTCCTGTAATTGCAAAACCCTCTAAGGAAGAAAGCAATATTCTTCTTATTGCGTTTCCAACTGTAATCCCGTAACCCGGCTCCAGGGGACGAAATTCAAACTGACCTTTATGGTCAGTTGATTCGATCATAATTACTTTATCGGGCTTCTGAAAATCTAATATTGCCATTGCTATCTTGTGCTTATTTAAATTACTACTTAGAGTAAAGTTCTACAATCAATTGTTCTTTAATATTCTCAGGTATTTGCTGACGCTCGGGAGCATTCACAAATTTTCCTTTCATAGATTGAGCATCCCACTCGATCCAATCAAAATTATCTTTACGGTTGGCGAGAGATTCATTAATTACCTCAAGTGATTTAGACCGTTCTCTAACTTCTACAAGATCACCTTCTTTTAAAGAAAAAGATGGAATATTAACTACCGTTCCGTTAACTTTAAAATGCTTGTGTCCTACCAACTGACGTGCAGCTCTTCTACTAGGGGCTAATCCCATCCTAAAAACTACATTGTCAAGTCTTGATTCACACAACTTTAATAAGTTCTCACCGGTAATTCCTTTTGTTCTTGATGCCTCCTTAAACAGATTCGAGAATTGCTTTTCAAGAATGCCATAGGTGTACTTTGCTTTCTGCTTTTCCATTAATTGCACAGCGTACTCAGATTGCTTACCTCTTCTCCTGTTTGGTCCATGCTGTCCGGGAGGATAATTTTTCTTATCGAGTGCGCGGTCAGGTCCAAAGATAGGTTCTTTGAACTTTCTTGCAATTTTTGATTTTGGTCCTGTATATCTTGCCATTACTTATTTAACTTAAAGTCTTCGTATTTAGAATGAGTAATTATACCCTTCTCTTTTTAGGTGGTCTACAACCGTTGTGAGGGATAGGAGTTATATCAACAATTTCTGATACTTCCACTCCATTGTTGTGTATGGTTCTGATCGCAGATTCTCTTCCTGCTCCTGGACCTTTCACATAAACTTTAACCCTTCTCAATCCAAGGTCATAAGCTTCTTTGGTACATTCCTCAGCAGCAACTTGAGCTGCATAAGGTGTGTTCTTTTTGGAACCCTTAAAGCCCATCTTGCCTGAAGAAGACCAAGAAATCACTTGACCTTGCTTATTGGTCAAAGAAATAATAATATTATTAAAAGAAGCGTGGATATGAGCCTCACCTATAGACTCTACCTTTACATTCTTTTTCTTTTTTTGCTTTTGCGTTGACTTCGCCATGATTAGCTATTTATTTACTTAGTTGCTTTTTTCTTGTTCGCAACGGTTTTTCTTCTTCCTTTTCTAGTACGAGAGTTGTTCTTAGTTCTTTGACCTCTTAAAGGCAAACCTGCTCTGTGTCTAACTCCTCTGTAGCATCCTATATCCATTAAACGCTTAATGTTTAATTGGATCTCTGAGCGCAAAGCACCTTCGGTTTTAAAGTCGTCACCAACGATCTTTCTGATCTTTGACAATTCGTCATCATCCCAATCTTGAACTTTCTTATCTAAAGAAACACCAGCACTTTCCAATATCTTAGCGGCAGAACTCCTGCCAATTCCGAAAATATAGGTAAGGCCAATTACGCCTCTTTTATTTTTTGGTAAATCTATACCTGCAATCCTTGCCATAAGCTTCCTCTATTAACCTTGTCTTTGTTTAAACTTTGGGTTCTTTTTATTGATTACATATAAACGCCCTTTTCTACGGACGATCTTGCAATCTGAACTTCTCTTTTTTAATGATGCTCTTACTTTCATCGTACTTAATTTTATTTGTATCGATATGTTATTCTTCCTTTTGTCAAATCGTATGGAGACATTTCAACTTTTACTTTGTCACCTGGCAATAGCTTTATGTAATACATCCTCATCTTACCTGAAATATGAGCGGTAATAATGTGCCCATTCTCAAGTTCAACTCTGAACATGGCATTTGACAATGCTTCTGTAATGGTACCATCTTGCTCTATAGATGCTTGTTTAGCCATAAAACTATTTTACTTTTTCTTTTTTATTTAATACTTCTTCAATCCATTTGTGGGTTGATAATACTTCAGCTTTTCCTTTCCTTACGACAATATCATGTTCAAAATGAGCAGACGGAAGACCATCAGCAGTTACAATTGTCCATCCATCCTGATCTTGTTTTACATTTCGTTTTCCAAGATTGATCATTGGCTCTATCGCAAGAACTAATCCTTCCTTTAACTTCATTCCTGAACCACGTTTACCATAGTTAGGAACTTCAGGCGACTCATGCAAATTTTTACCTAAACCGTGACCTACAAGTTCTCTTACAACTCCGTATCCATGCTTTTCAGCTTTCTGTTGAACTGCAAAACCAATGTCTCCAATTCTGTTACCGGCTACAGCGGCATCAATCCCGTCTTGCAATGATTCCTTTGTAACACTTAGTAAGGCTTTTATCTCATCACTAACATCGCCAACTTCAAAGGTATAAGCTACATCTCCAAAGAACTCGTTCAACAAAACGCCGCAGTCAATAGAGATAATGTCTCCATTTTGAAGCGGTTTGTTTGATGGAATTCCGTGCACCACCTGTTTATTTACAGATGTACAAAGCGTATTTGGAAAACCATTATACCCTTTAAAACCGGGAACACCTCCGTGATCTTTGATGTAGGTTTCTGCTACCTGATCAAGCTCCAATGGCGTTACGCCAGGCTCTACAAGTTTTGCAACCTCCGCTAAAGTTTTACCAACAAGTAAAGAACTCTCTCGAATTAAATCGATTTCCTCTTCTGTTTTCAAGTATACCATATAAGCTATCCAGCCATATTTATACTTGATCTTCCCTTTATTCTTCCTGACTTCATTAAGCCATCATAATGTCTCATCAACAAATGGCTTTCAACTTGCTGTAAGGTGTCAAGAATAACCCCTACAAGTATTAATAAAGATGTTCCTCCATAAAACTGTGCGAACTGTCCGTTAACACCGAATATAGCTGCAAAAGCAGGCAAAATTGCCACGATTGCCAAAAATATTGAACCCGGAAGGGTAATTTTTGAAAGAACATTATCTAAGAAGTCTGCGGTTCTTTTCCCTGGTTTGACCCCCGGTATAAAACCACCGTTCTTCTTCATATCTTCCGCCATCTGGTTTGGATTCACTGTCACTGCTGTATAAAAATAGGTAAAGCCTATAATCAATATAGCGAATATGAAGTTGTACCAAAAACCCGTAAAATCACTTAAAGCTGCTGTTACACCTGTAAGTGAATCTGAATCGGCAAAACCCGCCAAGGTAATGGGAATAAACATAATCGCCTGAGCAAAAATGATTGGCATTACACCTGCGGCATTCACTTTAAGAGGAATGTATTGTCTCACACCTCCATATTGTTTATTACCAACAACTCTTTTAGCAAACTGGACGGGCACTCGACGTGTACCTTGTACCAAAAGAATGGTCGCTATAATAACAAGCAGCAAAATTACCAATTCTACTAATAGTATTACAAGTCCTCCACCTTTAACTCTAGATGCAAATTCTGCTACGAATGCAAAAGGAAGATTTGCAATAATTCCAATCATGATAATCAAGGAGATACCATTGCCTAAACCCTTCTCCGTAATACGCTCTCCTAACCACATTACAAACATGGTACCTGTGATGAGAATAATTACGGTTGATATCCACCAAAAGGCGGTGTCAGGTCTTACTATTTCACCTGCTGCGGTTAATTCAGGTACTTGTGAAGCGATGTATCCAGGTGCTTGAAATCCAACAATAGCTATTGTAAGCATTCTTGTAATCTGGTTGATCTTTCTTCGACCACTCTCTCCTTCTTTCTGAAGTTTCTGAAAATAAGGGATAGCAATTCCCAGAAGTTGAACAACAATAGAAGCTGATATATAAGGCATAATTCCTAAAGCAAAGATTGATGCTCGTGAAAAAGCACCACCTGCAAAAAGGTCAAGAAGACCAGCAATTCCTCCACCTGCGCCTGCATTGGCAACCGCTAGTGCATCAGAATCAACACCTGGTATTACGATATACGATCCTAATCTGTAGATCAACAATAACCCTAGGGTATTTAAGATCCTTAGACGTAGATCCTCTATCGTCCAAATATTCTTTAATGTTTCTAAAAATCGCTTCATACTAATTTTTAAACTGTTTCAGCTTGACCACCTTGGGCTTCAATAGCTTCTTTTGCAGATGCAGAAAAAGCGTGAGCTCTTACTTTCAACTTTGCTTCTAACTTTCCTCTACCTAAAATTTTAATCAAACTACTTTTTGATGCAAGTCCATTCTCAATCAAAACATCTAAATTGATTTCATCTACCTTCTTGCGATCAACAATCTGCTGCAAAGCGTCGAGGTTAACACCTTTGTATTCTTTTCTGTTTATGTTAGAGAAACCAAATTTTGGAACTCTTCTTTGAAGTGGCATTTGTCCACCTTCAAAACCAACTTTCTTTGAGTATCCAGATCTAGATTTAGCACCCTTATGCCCTCTTGCTGCAGTACCGCCTTTGCCGGAACCTTCGCCTCTTCCTACTCGCTTATTCTTTTTGGTAGAACCTTCTGCAGGTTTTAAATTACTTAAGTCCATTTCTTTGACTTTTAAAATTTACACCGATTCAACGGATACTAAATGCTTTACTTTATTAACCATTCCCATAATTTGAGGTGTATCCTCATGTTCTACTGTCTTATGGTTTCTTGTCAGACCTAAAGCATCTAAAGTAGCTTTTTGATCTTTTGGTCGATTAATTCGACTTCTTATTTGTGTTATTTTCAATTTTGCCATCACTCCTAAATTTATCCGTTAAAAACTACATCTAGGTTAACGCCTCTATGCTTAGCTACCGTGTAAGCATCTCTCATGTTCTCGAGCGCTTTTACAGTAGCCTTAACCACATTGTGCGGATTTGAAGAACCTTTAGATTTAGCTAGTACATCGTGGATTCCCACACTCTCTAATACAGCACGCATCGCACCACCGGCAATTACACCAGTACCACCTGAAGCAGGCTTAATAAAAACCTGAGCCCCTCCATAACGCGCCTCTTGCTCGTGCGGCACAGTATCATTTACTACAGGTACTTTAATCAAATTCTTCTTAGCGTCATCAATTCCTTTTGAAATCGCCTCAGTTACTTCATTGGCTTTACCCAATCCATAACCTACTATTCCATTCTCGTTTCCAACTACTACAATAGCTGAAAAACTAAAGTGTCTACCACCTTTGGTAACTTTCGTTACACGTTGAATTCCAACTAAACGATCTTTTAGTTCGATTTCGCTAGATTTTACTCTTTTTGTATTTGCGTTAGCCATAATTAAATTTTCTTAGTACTCTGCTTAAAAGTTTAATCCACCTTCTCTAGCTCCATCAGCCAAAGCTTTTACTCTTCCATGGTAGAGATAACCATTTCGATCAAAAGATACTTTCTCAATTCCTGCAGCTTTTGCTTTTTCAGCAACTTTCTTCCCAACAGCCTGAGCAATCTCGATTTTAGGACCTTTCTTACCTGCAATCTCTTTATCGCGAGAAGAAACAGCCATCAAGGTCTTACCGCTAAGGTCATCAACCAGCTGAGCATATATTTCTTTATTGCTTCTAAAAACTGACATTCTAGGCCTTTCAGCAGTTCCTTGAACTACCTTTCTAATTCTCCTCTTAATTCGAGTACGTCTTTGTAACTTAGATAAACTCATATCTTTCTATTATTTAGCAGCAGCTTTCCCTGCTTTTCTTCTAATGTATTCACCAACAAATCTTACTCCTTTACCTTTGTATGGCTCAGGCTTTCTAAGTGATTTGATTTTAGCAGCCACTTGACCGATTAATTGCTTATCGTGCGATTCTAATGTAACCAAAGGATTCTTTCCACGTTCTGATTGAGTTTCGACTTTAACCTCTTTAGGCAATTCAAAAACAATCGGGTGAGAATAACCAAGAGCTAATTCTAATCGTTGGCCTTGGTTAGATGCTCTGTAACCTACTCCAACAAGCTCCATTTGCTTTTTGTATCCGTTATTTACACCTTCAACCATATTGTTAATCAATGCGCGGTAAAGACCGTGCTTTGATTTATGGTCTTTGTTCTCAGAGTGACGCTCCAAGGTAATGATTCCATTATCATCTTTAACTGTAATAACAGGATCAATGGTTTCAGTAAGCTCCCCTTTGGGACCTTTAATGGATACAACATTTTTATCACTCACTGAGATTTCAACTCCCTTGGGTAACTCTATCTGTGCTAAGCCTATTCGTGACATGTCTAAATTCTCTTTTTAATATACGTGACAAAGAACCTCTCCGCCAACTTTTTGGTTACGTGCCTCTTTATCGGTCATTACCCCTTTTGAGGTAGAGATAATAGCAATACCGAGACCGTTAATCACTCTCGGTAAATTATCCGATTTTGCATATTTTCTCAAACCTGGTTTTGAAGCTCTGCTAAGACTCTTGATAGCTGAAACTTTTGATACAGGATGGTACTTTAAAGCAATTTTGATTGTTCCCTGTGGGTTGCTTCCCTCTTCAAACTTATAGTTGAGAATATACCCTTTCTCAAAAAGAATCTTGGTAATCTCTTTTTTTAAGTTGGAAGCAGGTATCTCTACAATACGATGCTTAGCTGCAACGGCGTTGCGAACTCTAGTTAAATAATCTGCTACTGGATCTGTCATTTCTTCTTACTTTATAATTACCAACTAGCTTTTTTAACCCCGGGGATAAGACCTGAACTAGCCATCTCTCTAAATTTTACCCTAGAGATACCAAACTGTCTCATATAACCTTTTGGTCTACCAGTTAATTTACATCTGTTATGCATGCGAACCGGAGCAGAGTTTTTCGGAAGCTTCTGTATAGCTTCCCAATCTCCTGCCTCTTTTAGAGCTGCTCTCTTTTCAGCATACTTGGCAACCATTTTTTCGCGCTTTCTTTCACGCGCTTTCATTGATTCTTTAGCCATTTCTATTGTTCGTTTTTATTCTTTTTAAACGGCATCCCAAATTCTTTCAAAAGAGCTCGGGCTTCTTCGTTTGTTTCAGCAGTGGTAACGAAAGTGATATCCATTCCACCTATATTTTTTACCTTGTCAATATCAATCTCAGGAAATATGATCTGCTCCTTTACCCCTAGGGTGTAGTTTCCTCTACCATCAAATCCTTTATTGCTAATTCCTTGAAAGTCTCTTGTTCTTGGCAAAGAAACAGCAATCAGACGGTCTAAGAATTCATACATATTGTCTCCTCTAAGCGTTACGCGAACACCAATTGGCATTCCTTTTCGAAGCTTAAAGTTTGAGATATCTTTTTTCGAATATGTAGCTACTGCTTTTTGACCAGCGATAGCAGTCATTTCTTCTACAGCAGAATCGATCATTTTCTTATCAGAAACAGCGCCACCCACTCCTTGGTTAAGGCAAATCTTCTGCAGTTTTGGAATCTGCATGCTACTCTTATACTTAAAGGCTGTCATCAAATTCTCTTTGATGTCTCCTTTGTACTTGTCTTTTAATCTCGGTGTATACATTACTTAATTACCTCCCCAGACTTTTTTGAATATCGAACTGATTTGTTGTCTTCTTTTCTTCTACCAACACGAGTTGGTTCGCCACTTGAAGGGTCTATCAACATCACATTTGAAATATGTATTGGTGCATCTTGTTTCAAGATTCCACCTTCTTGATTCTGTTGATTAGGTTTGGTGTGCTTACTGTTTTTTCTAATGCCGTCACCTTCAAGTATAATTCTAGAAGTTTCAGGAAATACTTTAATTACCTTTCCTTCTTGGCCCTTTGAAACACCAGCAATCACTTTTACCTGATCACCTTTCTTTATGTGTAATTTCTTGCTCATAATTCTTCGCTTAAAGCACTTCAGGTGCTAATGATACAATTTTCATGAACTGCTTCTCTCTAAGTTCTCTCGCTACAGGACCGAAAATACGCGTACCACGCATTTCTCCTGTTTCATTTAAGAGAACAACGGCATTGTTATCAAAACGAATGTAAGATCCATCTTGTCTTCTTACTTCTTTCTTTGACCTTACAATAACCGCTTTTGAAACCGCTCCTTTTTTGATATTGCCTGAAGGCATGGCTGATTTAACAGATACAACAACTGTATCTCCTATCGAAGCATATCTTCTTTTTGTTCCTCCCAATACTCTGATACAAAGTACCTCTTTGGCACCGCTGTTATCAGCTACGGTCATTCTTGATTCCTGCTGTATCATAATTACTTAACTCTTTCTATAACCTCTACTAATCTCCAATTCTTATTCTTACTCATTGGACGAGTCTCCATGATCTTTACTGTATCTCCTACATTACAATCATTTTTCTCATCATGCGCCATGAACTTAGAAGTGGTTTTAATAAACTTTCCATACATGGGGTGCTTAACTCTACCTTCAACGGCTATGGTAATTGACTTATCCATTTTGTTGCTAACCACAACCCCGACTCTTTCCTTTCTTAGGTTTCTTTTATTTTCCATGGCTTCTATTATTTAGATTGAGCTTCTGAAAGTTCTCTTTTTCGTAGCTCCGTTTTCAACCTTGCTACTGTTTTGCGCACTGCAGTAATCTGTTTTGGATTCTCTAAAGGAGAAACGGCATGATTCATTTTCAGTTTGCTCAACAAATCAGTCTGTTCTGCAAGATTTTCTTGCAAATCGTCCACGCTTAAATTCTTAATATCAACTTGTTTCATTTCCTAATCCTTTAGGATTTATAATCTCTTCTTACAATAAACTTGGTCTTCACCGGAAGTTTTTGAGCAGCTAGCCTCATTGCTTCTTGAGCAATTTCTAATGAAACACCATCGGCTTCAAAAAGAATTCTACCCGGTCTTACAGGCGCAACCCATAATTCAGGTGCTCCCTTACCTTTACCCATCCTAACTTCAGCAGGCTTCTTTGTTACAGGTTTGTCTGGAAAAATTCTAATCCAAATCTGTCCTTCCCGTTTCATGTATCGTGTAACCGCAATACGAGCAGCTTCAATCTGTCGGGCAGTAATCCAACCCTCCTCCAAAGTTTTGATCGCAAAACTTCCAAATGCTAACTGATGGCCTCTCTGGGAAACACCCTTCATGCGGCCTTTCTGCATTTTTCTGAACTTTGTCCTTTTCGGCTGTAACATCTCTCTTGATTCTTTTTATGCTTAGTTTCTTTTTCTTGCTCCTCTAGATCTTCCACCTTGTTTCTTCCCAGCTCCTGCTTTGTTAGAAACAATATTGGGGGATAGATCACGCTTTCCGTAGATTTCACCTTTACAGATCCATACTTTAACTCCGATTCTTCCATAAGTTGTATGTGCCTCAGATAAAGCATAATCAATATCAGCTCTAAATGTGTGGAGTGGTATTCTACCTTCTTTGTAAAATTCTGTACGCGCCATTTCAGCGCCACCTAGACGGCCACTTACCATTACCTTTATTCCTTCAGCTCCCATTCTCATAGTAGAAGCAACAGACATCTTTGCTGCTCTTCTGAATGAGATCCGACCTTCTATTTGTCTTGCGACACTGTCTGCAACTAATTTTGCATCAAGTTCAGGTCTTTTGATCTCAAAAATATTGATCTGAACGTCTTTCTTAGTTAATTTTTTTAATTCTTCTTTAAGCTTATCAACCTCTTTTCCTCCTTTACCGATTATGATTCCCGGACGAGAAGTATTGATGGTTACCGTAATCAATTTTAAGGTGCGCTCAATTACAATTTTCGCAATACTAGCTTTAACCAGCCTTGCATTAAGATACTGACGAATCTTATCATCTTCTGCAATCTTATCACCATAGTTACGACCCCCGTACCAGTTGGAGTCCCAACCTTTGATGATTCCTAAACGATTTGAAATTGGATTTGCTTTTTGTCCCATTATCTCAGTATCCTATTTATTTAAATTCTCTTGAGTTAATTTATCTACCGCGATGGTAACGTGGTTTGAACGCTTACGAATACGGTGTCCCCTTCCCTGTGGTGCAGGTCTAAGACGCTTTAACATTCTTGCACTATCAACTTTTACCTCTGTAATTACTAAGTGATTGTCCTCAGGTCTCTCTCCTTCATTCTTTGCTTCCCAATTGGCAATAGCAGAACGCAATAGTTTCTCCATTCGTCCTGATGCCTCTTTAGGGCTATACTGTAAAATCGATAGCGCTTTTGATACCTCTTCTCCACGAATCATGTCAGCTACCAACCTCATTTTTCTTGGAGAGGTAGGGCAATTTTTAAGAGTCGCGAAACTGTGGCTCTTTCTTGCTTCTTTTGCTGCTTCCGCTTTTATTCTTTTCCGTGCACCCATAGTTGTGTATTCTATCGTTTACCTTTATCTTTTTTATTGCCTCCATGACCTCTAAAGGTTCTTGTTGGAGCAAACTCCCCTAACTTGTGTCCAACCATGTTTTCAGTTACATAAACAGGGATAAACTTGTTCCCATTATGAACTGCAATGGTTAAACCAACAAAATCAGGTGTAATCATTGAAGCCCGCGACCATGTTTTGATTACTGACTTCTTGCCTGAACTTTGTGCATTATCAACCTTAGCGGCTAACTTGTAATATACAAAAGGGGGTTTCTTTAATGAACGACTCATAATTGTCTTCTTTATTTCTTTCTTCTCTCAATAATGTACTTCGATGATAATTTCTTTGGAGCACGTGTTTTGTAACCTTTTGCAGGAACTCCATTTCTAGATCTTGGATGACCTCCAGAAGCTCTTCCTTCTCCTCCACCCATTGGGTGATCTACAGGATTCATCACAACACCACGAACTCTTGGTCTTCTACCCAACCATCTTGACTTACCTGCTTTACCAGCACGCTCTAACATATGATCAGAATTAGACACCATTCCAATAGTTGCTAAACAAGTACCCAAGATCAATCTTACTTCACTTGAAGGCATCTTTATACCAACATACTTTCCCTCTCTTGAAACTACCTGCGCATATGAACCTGCACTTCTTGCTAGCTTACCGCCTTGTTTTGGTCTAAGCTCTATATTATGGATTACAGAACCCATAGGCACTTCAGATAAGTATAGTGTATTGCCAACTTCAGGCTCAACACCTTTTCCCGACTTAACGGTTTGACCAACCTCTATACCTTTAGGAGCAATAATATAACGCTTCTCTCCGTCAGCATACTTAATCAAAGAGATTCTAGCAGAACGGTTTGGATCATACTCGACTGTAGCAACAATTCCTGGAACGCCGAATTTATCACGATTAAAATCGATAGAACGGTAACGCTTCTTATGACCACCACCAATGTAGCGCATGGTCATCTTACCACTGTTATTTCTACCACCAGACTTAGACGTACCTTTAAGCAAAGACTTCTGAGGGGCTTTGTCTGAAAGCTCTTCAAAAGTAGAAGCAATCTTATGTCGTTGTCCTGGAGTAGTTGGTTTTAATTTCTTTACTGCCATCTTCCTATCTTTTATATATTGCTGTAAAAGTCAATTACGTCACCATCAGTTAAGGTAACAACTGCCTTTTTCACTTTATCAGTGCGGCCTTCTACCCAACCATTCTTCGTGTAACGCGTTTTTCTTTTACCTTTATAAGTCATAGTGTTTACGTTGTCAACCGAAACACCATACATCTTCTCTACAGCATCTTTAATCTGCAACTTATTGGCCTTATGATCTACCACAAAACCATACCGGTTTGACTCTTCCGTAAGAGCCGACATTTTTTCAGTAATGATTGGTTTTTTTAATATACTCATGACCAATTGTTTAGCTTAATAATGTTTCAATCTTCTCTATCGAACCCTCAGACAATAAAACACTCTTGGCATTCATTATGTCATAAGTATTTATTTCTGAAGCAGTTACAACTTTTACTCCCTGCAAATTTCGGGAGGACAAATATAAGTTTTTATTTAAATCAGAAACAACGATCAATGTTTTTTTCTCGATATTTCCCATCTTTCCTATCGACTGCGCTACTGCTTTGGTTTTTGGGGCATCCAGTTGAATTTCTTCAATTACTTGAAGCTGACCCTCCTTCACTTTGTATGACAAAGCTGACTTGCGAGCTAACTTCTTAAGTTTTTTGTTCAACTTAAAGGAGTAATCTCTTGGTCTTGGACCAAATACAGTTCCTCCACCTCTGAACAACGGTGATTTGATGCTACCAGCACGGGCGGTTCCGGTACCCTTTTGTTTTTTAATCTTTCGTGTAGAACCTGTAATTTCTGCTCTTTCCTTAGACTTGCTAGTTCCCTGACGCTGATTCGCTAGAAACTGTTTAACATCAAGGTAAATCGCGTGGTCGTTTGGTTCTATCTTATAGATTGAATCAGAAAGCTTCGCTTTTTTGCTGCTTTCTTTTCCTTCTTTATTGATAATGCTTAATTCCATTGTATAATCCTCCGATGAGATTAATTACTGATTAGTACAGTTGACCCTTTAGCACCGGGAACAGATCCCTTTACTACGATTAAATTCTTTTCAGGGTAAACCTTAACGATTTTCAAGTTTTGTATAGTGGTTTTGGTATTACCCATCTGGCCAGCCATTCGTGTTCCTTTGAATACTCTTGAAGGGTCTGAACCCGCTCCAATAGCTCCCGGCGCACGCAATCTGTTATGCTGACCGTGTGTAGCATCACCAACACCGGCGAAACCGTGTCTTCTTACCACTCCTTGAAAACCTTTACCTTTCGTTTTGCCAGTCACATCAACCCAAGCACCTTCCGCAAATAGATCAGCTTTCAGTTCATCACCAAGCTTAACACCTTCAACAGCATCAACCTCAACTAGGTGACGCTTGGGACTTGTCTTCGCTTTTTTGAAATGGCCTTTCATGGCTTCAGAGGTAGTCTTCTCTTTTCGCTCACCAAAAGCAATCTGAACTGAGTTGTAGCCGTCTTTTTCCTCGGTTTTGACTTGTGTAACTACACAAGGACCGGCCTCCAAAACTGTGCATGGAATATTCTTTCCCTCGGCACTGAAGACGCTAGTCATTCCTATTTTTTTTCCTAGTAAACCTGGCATTTTATCTCAATTAAATAATTACACTTTAATTTCTACATCTACTCCACTTGGAAGCTCTAGCTTCATAAGTGCGTCTACCGTTTTAGAGGTACTGCTGTAGATATCCAAAAGTCTTTTGTAAGAAGATAGTTGAAACTGCTCTCTTGCTTTCTTATTCACGTGAGGCGATTTCAAAACAGTGTAAATTCTTTTATGTGTTGGTAATGGAATTGGTCCACTAACCACAGCACCGGTTGATTTCACTGTTTTTACTATTTTCTCTGCCGATTTATCAACTAAGTTGAAATCGTAAGACTTAAGCTTGATTCGAATTTTTTGATTCATCCTTTATATATTAAGCTTCTATTTTTCCTTTTGCTTTAGCAATCACTTCTTCAGCAATATTCTTTGGAGCCTCAGAGAAGTGAGAAAATTCCATTGTTGAAGTAGCGCGACCTGAAGAGATTGTTCTCAAATCAGTCACGTAACCGAACATCTCAGAAAGTGGCACTTTTGCTTTGATCACTTTTGCGCCGGCACGGTCACCCATTCCTTCCACTTGACCTCTTCGCTTGTTCAAATCTCCCACTACATCACCCATGCTTTCTTCAGGAGTCAATACCTCAAGTTTCATAATTGGCTCAAGTAATACAGGATTTGCCTTTGGAATAGCTTGTTTAAAAGCCAATTTAGCAGCAACTTCAAAAGAAAGCTGATCTGAATCTACAGGGTGGAATGATCCGTCTTTTAGTGTTACTTTCAAACTATCGATTTGATAACCTGCCAAAACACCTGTTTCCATTGAATCTTTGAAACCTTTCTCTACAGATGGAATAAATTCTCTAGGAACGTTACCCCCTTTGATTTCATTGACAAATTCCAATCCTTGGAACTCTTCATCTTCTACTGGCTCAATAGTAACTTGTATATCGGCAAACTTACCACGACCACCAGTTTGCTTTTTGTAAGTTTCTCTGTGATCTACACTGCCTTTGATGGCTTCTTTGTAGTTCACTTGTGGCGCACCTTGGTTACACTCTACTTTAAACTCTCTTTTCAAACGGTCTAGGATGATATCAAGGTGTAATTCACCCATACCACTTAATACCGTTTGTCCTGAATCCTCATCAGTATGAATCGTCAAAGTTGGATCCTCTTCTGACAATTTAGCTAAAGCCATTCCAAGCTTATCAACATCAGCTTGAGACTTAGGCTCAATGGCTATGCCGATTACAGGTTCAGGGAAATCCATTGATTCCAATACAATTGGATGACCTTCTCTACAAAGTGTATCTCCAGTTTTAATATCTTTAAACCCTACCAATGCTCCAATATCTCCTGCTTGCAGGTTATCAATTTGGTTTTGCTTTTTAGCATGCATTTGAAAGATTCGCGAAATACGCTCTTTCTTCCCAGTTCTTGAATTGTGAACATAAGAACCTGATTCAAGTAACCCTGAATACGAACGCACAAAACACAAACGACCAACAAATGGGTCAGTGGCAATTTTAAACGCTAGTGCAGAAAATGGCTCATCCATGTCAGGCTTGCGACTTTCTTCTTCTCCCGTATCAGGATTTGTTCCAGTGATGGCTTCTGTATCAAGTGGTGACGGCAACAATTCCATCACGTAGTTCAACATGGTTTGAACTCCTTTATTCTTGAAAGCAGAACCACAAAGCATCGGTACAACTTTCAACGCAATAGTTGCTTCTCTTAAAGCAGCCAAAATCTCTGCTTCAGTAATTGAATTTGGATCCTCAAAGTATTTCTCCATCAAAGAATCATCAAATTCAGCTACTGCTTCCAATAACTTCTCTCGGTACTCTTCAACCTCTGACTTCATGTCTTCAGGAATGTCGATTTCCTCATAGGTCATTCCCATGTCTTCTTCATTCCAAATAATGGCCTTGTTCATCACAAGGTCAACCACACCACGGAAAGTTTCTTCTGCACCAATAGGCAGCTGTAAAGCAACCGCTGTACTTCCAAGCATGTCTTTTACTTGCTTACAAACCTCTAAGAAGTTGGCTCCTTGACGGTCCATCTTGTTTACAAAACCAAGACGCGCAACATTGTAATTGTCTGCTAAACGCCAGTTTGTTTCTGATTGTGGCTCAACACCATCAACCGCTGAAAACAAAAACACCAAACCATCCAATACTCTTAAGGATCGATTTACCTCTACAGTAAAATCAACGTGACCTGGAGTATCAATGATGTTAATGTGATATTTATTATCTTGATATGGCCAGAAAACAGTTGTAGCAGCAGAAGTAATGGTAATTCCTCTCTCCTGCTCTTGCTCCATCCAGTCCATGGTTGCAGCACCATCGTGCACTTCACCAATTTTATGACTCACCCCTGCATAATATAAAATACGCTCGGTAGTGGTGGTTTTACCCGCATCAATGTGCGCGGCGATTCCAATGTTTCTGGTATATGTTAAATCTCTTTTTGCCATTGTATTGTGTAGGATCTTTACTTTTCTCTAGAATCTAAAATGTGAGAATGCTTTATTCGCTTCAGCCATTCTGTGCGTATCTTCTTTCTTTTTGAAAGCAGCACCTTCTTCTTTCGAAGCAGCAATGATTTCGTTGGCTAAACGCTGAGCCATGGTTTTTTCATTTCGCTTTTTAGCAAAACTGATCAACCACTTCATACCCATAGATGTCTTACGATCATCTCGAATTGGCTGTGGGATCTGAAAAGTTGCTCCACCCACTCTTCTACTTCTAACTTCTACAGCAGGGGTTACATTTTCCAAGGCCTTTCTCCAGGTGTCCAAGCCACCGTCTTCTATCTTCTCCTCTACAATGCTAATGGCATCATAAAAAATACTATAAGCGATACTTTTCTTTCCGTGAAGCATCAAATTATTAACAAAACGAGTTACCTCCTGACTCCTAAATTTAGGGTCTGGAAGTAACGGTCTTTTTTTGGCTCTAGATTTTCTCATTTCTGTTACTTAATCGTCTATTTATTTCTTCGGCCTTTTAGCGCCGTATTTTGATCTTCTTTGGGTTCTTCCCTCTACACCTGCGGTATCTAAAGCACCCCTTACTATATGGTAACGAACACCCGGTAAATCTTTTACTCTACCACCTCTTACAAGTACAATCGAGTGTTCTTGCAAATTGTGTCCTTCACCAGGAATGTAGGCGTTGACTTCTTTCTGATTCGTTAAACGAACTCTGGCAACTTTTCTCATAGCCGAGTTTGGCTTTTTAGGTGTAGTGGTATATACCCTTACACATACTCCCCTTCTTTGAGGACATGAGTCTAAAGCAGCAGATTTACTTTTCTTTTCTAACTTCTTTCTACCTTTTCTTACAAGCTGTTGTATAGTTGGCATAAGCGTTTATGTATGTCAATAAATAATTAACCCCAATTTTTTTGGGGACGCAAATGTACAAGATTTTTTATTTTATTCCGCTTGAGAAAAGGCTTTTTTTTCAATGGAAGTGATTTATTTCCAAAAAGCAGGCACAATGGTAGTTTGAAAGCTAATTTTAAACAGTAAAATTAATTGTTATTGGTGTTTTGAGTTGTACAGAGATGAGTGAATTTTAGCAGAAACTTCTTTTACTTTCGAAAGAATATTATCGTCTACCATTGAAACAAAAATTGTCTGATTTAGAGCTATTTGTTTTGAAATATTGGCATAATGCTCAATCAGATAGTTAAGTCGGTAGGAATCTTGTAAAGTAAACTTCTCCTTCTTACATCTTTCTAAAAGTACGATCGATTGCTTGTTTCTTCCATTTTAAAGCAATGATAGTCACCAAAAACTAAATTTTCCTTTAAATAATAAGCGTTGCTTTTGCTCAAAGCTTCTTTGGCCGCAGAGAGATTTCTCACTCAAAAAATATCACTAAAAGGTGGAATGAAGTGAAGTTTGTCAATTTTCATAATTAAGATATACGAGAATTATTTTAATCCATTTAACAGCAGTGTACTATGGCGTTTATACACCTTTTTGAGAGAAGCTTTGGTCATGATTTACTCAATGCTCGTCTTTTTGAAGACATCAGGCAGGTATGAATCTTAGCTGAAGATTGGGTTAAAGATTATAAAGGGCATAGGCCACATGAAGCTCTCGGAGGAATAACCCCTTTCAGGCAGATGCAATATCTTCCTTAAAGCAAGCTTGCTTTGAGGAATTAATACTTAACTAAATCAATAATGTACATTTATACCCAGTTCGAGAAAAGGGAAGGCTACAACCGCGGATTGGTACTTATACGCACTTTCAAGAAGCGTGTTGCAAGTTTAAGTTAATTGTTGATTCAATATGAAACACAGTGAAGCGAATCAATATATTTGATTTGTTCCTGAAACCTCTCTGCAACGATGTGCATAATAGTATCTACTCTATTATCTACAACATTTATAAATGCAGGGCCCGCCTCAATAATTCTATTACGAATGAATATATTTTGATAATCATGAATGATTTTGACGCTAAGGTCTTGCAGTTCCTCTTGTTTAAGAAACTCACCATTATCTGAAATGTAAAAAACTCTATTTTTTGCTTGAGTAGTCAACATATATTTTGCGTATGATTTATTACATACAGGACAACCATAACTATTAAGAATAAAGACCTTTAAATTAAGGTTATCACTTTTGAACTCCTTTTCTAATATTTTTAATACTTCTTCCCCTTTAGAGGGTTTCTCAATTTGCATGCAAGCAATAGTTGAGGATAAAATTAGATTGATTAATAAAGGAAGATTAAATAATTTCATTTATTGATTAATGGTAAACACATCAAAGGTATATACGTTTGGCTTGTAACCAGGTTTATTTGGATTATGTGTACAAATAAACAAATGATTACCAGCAACATAAGAAAGTGGCCGATATCTACCCTTCTCCAATATTGTTTCACTTATTACATTAAAATTTGTGTCCAAAATCACAATATTTTTTGCCTCAAAACCAAAATCTAAATCAGGCAAAGCACCTTTGGCAAAATCCAAAGGTAATTTGACTACCAAAAAATATCGATTTAATAACTTAGAGTAGTGAATATGTTCAACATAGGAGTTCATTAACATCCTCATTTCTAAAGAGTCTAGAAATGTATTTATGTCAAATTTTATATTAGTGTCTTTTAGGTTGACAATGGTATTGTATCTTTGAAAGTCATTATTTGGGATTTTCGTATACCTTACCTTCTTTGCGAAAACTTCACCATTTTGCTTAATAAGCCACAGGCTATCATGAAACTTATTTGCTGCAACAATATTTTTTAAATTGATTTCAAAACTTGGTTCGAAATAGCCAAAGATAAATTGATTGCTGTCAACTATTCTATTATTATATTCTTTGAAAATTTCACTTGAAGTGACTTGGTTTTTATCACCTATTATTAATAATTGATAGGCCAAAGGTGTTTTCTTGGTATGTTCTAGATTTATTTTTAAGTACTTTTTGTAGTTAGTTAAGGCTAGGTTTACTATACTGTCTGAGTAAGGGTAAGATTCCGATGCATACCACATAGGGTGGAGCAAAACTTTGGTTTCATTTTCCCAAGCTCTTACTTTCACATAAGAGAATTCATATTTATTGCAATGTATAAAACTCTTCATCACAGAGTCTAGCTCAAACCTTTTAATCAATAATCCTAACGAATCAAAAATTAATACATTTCCCTCATCACTAACACATAGAAATTGTTTATTATGAATAAATGCCGCTCTATTGATTTGGTCATTGACTAATAAATCCAATTGCAAACTATCCTTGATCTGCCCATCAAAATCAAAAAAGTAAATTTTATTAGATTCGTCTAAATTTCCAAAATAAAATTGCGAGTCTCCTGTATCTTTACTAGGTAAAATTCCTGAATGAAGGTAATTTGGATAATACGGGAGTTTATAAGTTACACTTTTACTAAAAACTAGTTCACCTCCACGATCTTGAAATTGACAAGAAACGAGAAACGCAATAACAATGATTATGGGATATATAAAATGATGATGTTTTAACCTAAACAAAACTATTTTAGGCCAAAACATCATTTGTTTATTCCCCATATTGATAAACAGATACGTCTTCTTCATTTGAGTCCTGAAACACAATAAAAATTACATCATCACTACTTACCTGATATACTGTGTAATCTTGGTTGATTACATTATCTATTTCTGATGTTGTAAAATATTGTAAAGCAGTTGTGTAGTTTAAAACGAAACTATTTGGAATATAAACACCATCAGAAGTAAAAAAAGTACCACCTAGTTCTAAATCTGTTGGCATTATGACAAATACAGCACAATCTTTAGGAGTACTTTTGCACTTTTTTAAACTTCCGTTTGAATCTCTTTTGGCTTTCTTTTCTTTAGTTGCTAGCTTATTCTTAGTAAGATTATTTTTTTTAGTGTTTGCTTTTGAAAAATTAGATTCTAAATCTGTTTCCTTCTCACATCCCACAAACACTAATGCGCTAATCAGTATAACGCCGATTAATTTTAACTTTTTCATAATTTCTAAATTTTAATTTTTGATGTTCCTCAATATAAATTGAGGCTTTTTTGCTGTTTACTTATTGCTTGTTTCTTCCATTTTAAAGCAATGACAGTCACCAAAAACTAAATTTCCCTTTAAATAAAAAGCGTTGCTCTTGCTCAAAGTTTCTTTGGCCGCAGAGAGAGAGATGTCTCACTCAAAAAAATATCAATAAAAGATGAAGTGCGATAAAGTTCGTCGATTTTCATGGTTTAAATATACGAGAATTATTTTAATCCCTTAAACAGCAATGCACTATGGCATTTATACAACTTTTTAACAGACCTAAATCGCTCACTTTTCTTTAGCTAACTTTGCCGCATGACTTACTTAGATGGTTTAAATCCTGCACAAAAAGAGGCGGTGCTGCATACAAAAGGCCCTTCTATGGTGATTGCCGGCGCTGGTTCTGGTAAAACTCGAGTACTCACCTACCGCATTGCGCATTTGATGCACCAAGGGGTAGACTCTTTTAACATTCTGGCCCTTACTTTTACCAATAAGGCTGCACGCGAGATGAAAGAACGAATCGGAAAAATTACCCAGCCCGGTGAAGCCAAAAATTTATGGATGGGAACCTTTCACTCAGTGTTTGCTA